>CAZTXO010000080.1:0-10047 GCA_964617515.1 uncultured Saprospiraceae bacterium
GGTGCAACTGATCGTTGAGCATCCCGACAAAACGCGGTTGGATCGCCGCCAACCTATCCCAAAGCCCTTTTCTAGGGCCAAAGCCCTCCCCAATCGCAACGAGCAGGAGAATCGCCATTAGGAAGGTCAACGATCGATGTCCAATCATTCGGAGCAAAGAGTGTTTTGCCGGTCGTTGGGTGAGCGGAGTAGGGGGTAACCTGAGGGCAGGCGATAGTCTCAGCAACTGGCCTACCTGGTCTTCCAACCACGTAACCCAGTTTGGCTCGAAGAACAACAGATAACTGATCCACATCACGATCGAAAAATCGGGAATCGCCATCGTGAACGCAATGCCCAGATGTAAGAGACCGGCCAGAATCAAACCTGTCGCTTTGGCCCAAGGCTGCAAAACAGGCGCAAAGACGAAGGGAGCAAAGCTTGTTTCAGTCAACAGTGTGAACCAGGTCAGCAAGTGGATAAGCCAGAGCGGGGCTGTGGCCCCTAGCCACAACCCACTGGGCAATAAGAAGCCCTCTTGTTGGAGGGTATAAAAAATCGCATCCCCCGTGCGCCAGAACGGACTCTGCCACTTGTAATAGCTGGTTAAGAGGTAGATCAGGGCAATCTGGATCTGAATGGCGCGCACGGGGAACGCATAAGTTGTGCGGGGAAGCGGTAGACAATCTCCCTGCGCATGTAGTGGGTAACGACGGCGCGCCAGCCAGCCGTCCAACGAGTAGTGCTGATTCAGTGGTAGGAAGATAATCCAAAAGCTGAGCACCGTCATCACATGGTCTGGCGCATGGAGGACAAAAAAATTACGCTGAATCAGCGCCAGCCAGAGCAGGTAGTTGAGCACCGTCATCAGACGCGTGCGATAACCTACCAGCAGTGCCAGGGCAATGGCAGCCCATACAAGAAATATAAGGCTCGCCAACCAGCTTGTTGCTACGTAATTGAGGATCGAGAACTGGCCCAGTCCAACTTGTGTCGGATCGTCCCAAAACTGCGCACGGGGGACGATGCCCGCGTCGCTAAAGAAGAGATGCGTCAGCGGAATCAAGTACAGCGCATTCTTGACAAGGAGCGCGGCAAAAGCAATACGAAAGAGGCCAAGTGGACGGCTATCGACTTGCCCAAACCAATAATCCCGCTGTAAAAAGTTTGTAGTTGTGGCCATCATTGAGCAAGACATTGATGACGCCAGAGCAGGTCATCTTCATAGGGATTGGGCAACGCACCGGGTCGATGCGTCCGACGATAGCGCAGATGGATCTCCACAGTGGTCAAGCGTTGCCCAGGCGACCGTCCCTGTTCAATGTTATAGAGCGTACAATAATAGCTGGCCCAGGCGCGCAAAATCGTGGTGGGGAATGAGGCCGCTAGCCGCTGTTCCAACAGCCGCAGGCGGGCGGATGGTCCCCATTGGTGATACATTTGGCCCGTTTGTGGGTCAGCGCTGCTGTGTAACAAGATTCTGCCACCCTGTTCAAATTGCCCATTAATCATCAACCAACCCGTGCGCGGAATCACGCCATAGACAAACATTTGCCAGCCAGAACCCAGGTGTAGTTGACGATTCAGTGCGTAGACAAAGAACGGCCGCATCCGCGTGAAGCGGTTCCAGACCCCTGGCTCAAGCCCGACGCCGCTCCAAATCACAGCCAGGAGGATCGTTGCCAGTACACCGGTCAGCGCCCACCGCCGCAGGCTCACCAGCCCGCCTTGTGCCGCCGAATCTGAGGTCACCTTGACTGCGCCAGCCACAGCAGCGGGTAGGTTCAAGAGCCGGCGCACCTGTTGTTCGAGCCAGAGCACCCACTCTGGTGCAAAAAAGAGAATAAAGCTAATCCACATCACGATGGAAAAATCGGGAATATCCATGGTGATAGCGATCCCCAAATGCATGAGCGCGACCAGAAGTAAACCAACGATTCTCGCCCACGGCTGCAGCACCGGTGAGAAAACCAAAGGGGCAAAAGCCGTCTCGCTCAGCAATGCCAGCCAAGTCAGCAGCCGCAACAACCACAGCGGCGCAACCTGCCCCAACCAGATACCGAGCGGCAACAAATAGCCGATCTGTTGTAGGGCATAAAAGAGCGCTGTTCCCTCGACCCAGAAGACCCCGCGCCACTTATAGTAGCTGGTGAAGATATAGATCAGAGCCACCTGGAGCTGGATGGCACGCAGGGGAAAGGCGTAGGTGCTCTGCACACTGACCGGCAACACTCCGTCTACGTTTGTGGGTGGCGCCAGGTACTGAGGGCGCTGCGCCAACCAACGATCTAGCGAATAATACTGGCTGAGCGGTAAAAAAATCATCCAGAAGCTGAGCGCAGCAATGACCTGATCGGCCCCCGTCATCACGAATGTATTGCGCTGTGTAATCGATAGCAAGATCAGATAGTTAAGCACGGCCATCAACTGCGTCCGATAGCCTACCAACAGGGCGAACGCAACCAATGCCCAGAGGGCAAAAAAGAGCAGCGCCATCCAGCTTTCGCTGAAATAGTTCATCAGCGAAAAGCGCATAGTCTCGGCCGGGTCATCCCAAAACTGCGCACGAGGGACAATGCCGGCGTCACTGTAGAGCAGGCGTGCCACCGGCATCAGATAGAGCGCATTCTTGAGCAAAAGTGCGGCAAAGCAGATGCGAAAGAGACTCACTGGTCGGCTGTCAACCCGACCAAACCAGTACGCACGCCGCAAAAAGTTGTACTGGGGATCAAGCAGCCCCAGTCGTTTTGCCGCGCGTTGGAATCGTTTTATCATCTACGGCCCACAACGAATAACATCACACCCTGGCGGCGCGCTGGACGGCGCATCTACTTTGCCGAAAGCCAGCCAATCGCCAGCATCCCCCGGTTCAGGGCCGACGAATGGTCCTCCCAGCACCATCCCACATTCCTCATTCTTGATCGGGCTTAAGGTAGTGCCAACGCCAAAGATATATTTGTTCTCGCCGACCACAAAGATCAGGTTGATGGCCCGGCCATTGACCTGTCCACCCACTTGAATCTCAGGTTGATCGCCCTGCAGCAACGTACCATAGAGAAATCCGCTTTCCCTCACCTTGAAATCGAATGAGCCTTTGAGTGCCAGACCGCTCGATGGCCCTTGGCGTACAGTTGCCTCAAAATCAATCAGACAATGCACCGGCCCCGGTTGTCCACTGCCCTGGCTCATAGTAGTCGTGGTCATTGTGGTGGTGATTGCAATTTGCGAGGAATCTTCCATAGGCACCGCACTTATCGGCATAACCGGCTGGCAGGCGGTCAACATCAACAGACTCACTAAAGCATGTAATGCTCTGATCTTCCCCGTTTGGCTGCGCAGTGCATCCAAGGCGCGGCGCATGATCTGCTTGGTTTGATCGGTTGACATGGCTGTTGCTCCTTTTCACCAAAGCTCATAAACACAACCCGCTATATTAAGTAGACTCCATTCAGTTTATTGTACGTCATCCTGGAGAGTTCAGTTCAAAACCTATCCACTATTTGTTCGATTTGATCGGCTAAACTGAAATCAAAATGAACACACCAATTTTGAAGCGATGAACTTCCCCGCGAAAAGTGGCGGCGGCGTTCCGGGGGCGAATAGCACATGTCAATCCGAGGCAATCAGCCCGATGAGCAGAAAGTGGTCAACTTTTGAGGGAGGAATGATCTCCTCAATGGCCAGCCACTCATGCGACAATCAAGCCATCAAGTTCAACTTGCAGATCGGTTCACATTTACACAGAAAGGGGTATTTTTATGAAGAAAATCTTGTTGGCTCTTTTGCTCGCCGCGTTGTTATGGGTGCCCAGCGGCGCCAAGGCGGCTTCGGTGCTTACCATGGTGCCAAACTTTGGCCCGAAAAGCGGCGGCACCCACTTTACCATCATCGGCGATTTCAAACGGGGATCTTCCGTGGTCATTGGTGGATTGCAAGCACGTACTGTCACCGCTTCCAACTGTGACAGCCTGGGCAATCACTGTGTTTACCTGGATGGCTACACGCCGGGTTTGGGCTTTGGCACAGTCGGCAACCCCGTGAGCGTCATTGTGCTCAACCCATCCGGTAGCAATGGCCTTCTGGTGCCTGGCGGCTTCACCTATTATTGATTCATCTTGCCAGCCAGGGAAATCGGCCAGGCGTCAGAGCATGTTCATAAACCTGACGCCTGGCGGGAGGGAAGTTCCTCTCCACAACGGCAGCCTCTCAGAAAAAGAAAAACCCGCTAGCCTTCACCAGCGGGCTGTTGGAGCAATCGATGTCATGACCGACGTCGTCGAAATGTGTCACGCTTGTGTCAAGCGGATCACGGCATATTCATAATCTCGGCGTGACCAAGCCCAAAGAAAGGTATTCATCTCGATGGTTTGTGGTGCATCCGCTACGGCAGGGTTATTGACATATACATGAGGGGTGTGCATAGGTTGACAGATTGTCCAATGGTAAGTAGACCTATCTCAGCCTCAAAATGCCACTGGGATTACGCGGTTTTTAATAAACGATTCATGGACATTGCTGGTCCCTGCTCAATTCGAGTACAATAAAACGCAGAAATCTGAATCATAGGGAAAAGATGATGTCCAACGCTTTTGCGCATTCGTTGCGATCCTTGCAGACCGACCGCAACCGCTTCTCGCTGGTGGTATTGGTGGTGGCAGGGCTGCTGTTGCTGGGCTGGCTGGCCTGGTTCTTTTTTGCCCCCGTCACCCTGTACGAGACAGGCCAGATTGTCCAGACCAGCAGCGATGGGGTGGTGCTGGCCCACTTTCCCCGCACGGCCCAAGCCCGGCTCCAACGTGGGCAAGCGGTGCAATTGCAATTGGCGGGCGCCCCGCCGGGAGATGCGCTTGCAGCTACCATTGCCGACATTGCCGAACAACCCACAAGTGATCAAGTCCTGGTGACCATTTACGTCGATCTCGATGATCCCAACGCCGCCACCCTCCAAAACGGCCTGACCGGCCAGGCTATGGTCGCCGTGGAACAGACCTCACCAGCCCGGTTGCTGCTGCGCGCCACCGGCTATGGGGTCGATACCCCGCCTGTGTCGCTGGACGCCGCCCAGTAAGACAGTAGGCCAGTAAGTCAGTGAGACAGTCACTGACTTACTGGCCTACTGGGCTATCCTCTTCTATCCAACTGGATAGATACACTATGCTGGCAAGGATTCTTTTTGTCGCCGCCCCAACTCGTCCGAGACCTTGCGAATCCGATGGCGGGTTTCGGCGTGGGTAGCGGGGTGTCGGCAGACAGCGTGCACCACTTGAGAGTACGCTGCGGGCCAAGCCTGCCCCGCCTGGATCGCCCGTAGGATCTGCAGATAGGCCAATCCCACCTGTGCATCCAGCATGACCGGTGGAAATTGACAGGTTTGCGTCTCGCTGAGTATCTGCTCAAAATAACGCTGGGCGTCTGCCCATGCCCCCAGGCCAATCAGTGCCCAGCCTAGCGTCGGCAACAGTTGCGCCCAGAGGTTTGGATGTCCCGTGCGCCTGCTTTCGGTGAACAGGGCTTGGGCAGTGGCATACTCCCCACACTGTTCGGCCAGCGACCCCTGCCCCCAAATCGCCTGGGCGATCAGAAACTGATGGTGCAACGCTTCGGCCTCCTGCCGACTCTCATCATACCAACGGCGCGCTTCTACGAACCGCCCTTGCCGACGCAGTGCCTCCGCCAGGTAGATGCCCGTTTGCACCCAGACGATTTTCATGTTCTGACCGTGCGCATAAACGATACAGGCACGGGCGTGCGCCTCGGCGCCTGGGTAATCGCCAATGGCGGTGTACAGTTGACTAAGCAGGCGTCGACTCGTGACCAAACCCCAGGCGCAATCGATCTGCTCGGCTATCTGGTATGCTTTGGTGTATTGGGTCAGCGCCGCAGGATAGTCACCCAGGAGATAGTTGACTTCGCCGCAGCAAAGATAGACCCAGGCATTGAGCCAGCCATTCGTGATCGTTGCCAACTGGCGTTCGGCCTCGCTCAATAACGCTTTGGCGTGCTGGATATCCCGTCCGCGGCTCACCGTACCCCACGCGCTCAGGCAAAAAGCGGTGGCAAACGAATCCTCTATGGGGCGCAAACGGGTCAAACTGGCGGCAAAGGATTGCTCGGCCTCTGCCCGGCACCCTAAGCGGATGGTAAAGCAGCCCCAATAGCATTGCAGCCGGCCAATCAGCAAAGCCAGCAACGTCTCAGCCGGTTGGCTATGGGTTGGCTCATCGGCTAACAATGGCTGCAAGGCGCTCTCTGCCTGGTCAATCGCCTCGCTATAGAGTTCCTGGAAGTCATAAAAGAGAAAAAGGGCATGCATGGCGGCCAGCAAAGGGCTGGCGAGCCGATAGGTGGTTGCCCAGCGCCAAGCCAGGCGGAGGTTGTCCAGTTCCGTGTAGATCTGGGCCGTGACCGTCGCCAGGGCCGATCCTTTGAGCGCTGGCTCTTTTTGCGCCAACCAGTCCAGGTAAAAGTGGGCGTAGCGGATGCGCACGGCATCCGCTTGCGCTGGCGTTTGTGCCAACTTCTCCAGGGCAAAGGCACGTACAATGGGGTGGAGGGCGTAGCGCCCCTCCGGCGTGCTGTTGACCAGCGATTGATGGATCAGGCGCAGCAGCAGCGGTCGGGAGGCAGCGGCAATCGTCTGCGCTGCCTTCCGGTGGAACGTACCGGCCCAAATCGACAACTGGGCCAGCAGCGTCTGCTCTGGGGGTGTCAGCAGTCGCCAGGAGCGATCAAAAACAGCGCGCAACGAACGCTGCTCCACGGGGAGATCATAGATTTCGGCCTGCAAAATGGCGAGGCTTTGGGTTAGCTCCTCGGCCAGTTCGGCACAGCTCAACACCGGCAACAGGCTAGTGGCCAACTCGATCCCCAGCGGCAGCCCATCGACCAGTTGGCAGATTGCGCAATCGGGCCGAGATTGGCGGCGTTGACCGTAAAGTGCGGGTCGAGACAACAGGCGCGCTGCACAAATATGCCGACCGCTTCACTCGCCTGCCAGCCATCGACTGTGGGCGTGGGGTGCGTCGTGACGGACGGCAACGATAACTTGTCGAGGGCCAGCACCGTTTCCCCGCGCACATTCAGCCGCGCCCGCGAGGTAATGAACAGCGTCAGCTTGGGCGCTGCGCTGAGCAAGGCCAGCACCATATCCGTGGCGGCCAGCAGATGCTCAAAGTTGTTCAGGATCAGCAAAAGCTGGCACTCGCGCAGATAACTTTGTAGTTGCGCTTGCGGTGGCAGACCGGGCTGCAAATTGCAGCCAATGCGCTCGGCAATGGCAGTCACCAGCAACGTTTCGATTTGTTTGCCCGCTGGCGGCGCATGGGGCTGAGTTTCCAGACCTGCCAACCCCACAAAGTAGAGACCATCGGGGAAGGCGTGTGGCGCGGTGTGCAGCAAGTGTTGGGCAACGGCGTGGGCCAGGCTGGTCTTGCCCATGCCACCGGAGCCAACCACGGTCAAGAGGCGACAATCCGGCGCACACAGCCGCTGACTCAGCAGATCCAGTTCGCGTTGCCGCCCGATAAAGCCGGCCAGCGGCGTAACGAGGTTATGCGGCACCGCGGGCTTGACGATCACAGTGGCCTTGACTGGGGGTGGCGCTTGGAGCAAGGCGTCAGACCCAACAGCTTGTTGCGGGGTGCTTGTCCCCGGGTATTGCCCGGCTTTAATCTGCTGGTAGAGCGTCGTGGTGGTCGGTAACGGCTCCACATCCAGTTCGGCAGCAAGCACCTTACGGCAGGTCTCATATTGGGCCAGCGCTTCTGCCCGCCGCCCACTCTGCGCCAACAGTTGCATTTGCAGACAATGGGCTGGCTCCGACCACGGCTCCAGTTGCAGCAGTCGGCGGTTGGCCGTCAGCCCTTGCTCATACGCCCCTTGCGCCAGACAACCGGCGACCCAGACTTCCAGCCAGCGTAAGGTCAGCAACCGTAATTCCTCGCGCTGCGCCAACACCCACTCCTCAAAATGCACGGCTTCCCGCAGGTAAAAGCCTTGTAGAAACTCCCCTTGATACAAGTACAACACCTGCTGGAACGTTGCTACACTCTTGGGCGAGGTAATGTCCTGCTGCGCGGGGCGGTCAGACTTTTCACCGCCGACCGTAAGGTATCGGCATCCACCGACCACGGATATTCCTGGGTCAAGGCGACCCCGCGCTCCACTTCCAGCCATTGCGGGCCGATCACCTTTTGCAGGTGTGTGAGCGCATGGCGCAGGTTGCGCCGCGCCTTCTCTTCGGGCAGTTCGGGCCAGAGCAGCCCGGCCAGGGTTTCGCGGCTGTGCGCCGTGCCGGTCACGGTCAGATAGACTAGCAAGGCCTGATCTTTGCGCGTGTTGAAGGCTGCTACCGCTTGACCATCGACATAGATTTGGGGGCTGCCGAACAAAAAGAGTTCAAGTTTCGCCATCGGGTTTACTGTTGATGTGGACAATGATTAATGACTGTTGCTGCTGAACAGCAACAGGGCTACGGATTCATGCAGCCCCACTTGCGCGGCCAATTCCATCAATGCCCGATTGGCCGGCACATTGGTCAGAAAGGATTGGCACAACGCTTCATCCGTGATGGTGGCGGCTTGGGCCTGAATATATTGATAGCCCTGTTGCAAGATGGCCATGGCGCGGTCATCAGATGCGGCCGCCAGCACCTGATAGCCGATCAGGTAATCGGCTGTAGTTTCCAGCCAACCGGGCTGGTCGGTTTGGCCGAGGTGCGGGAGGATTTCCTCAACCTGCGCCAGTGCCTTGGGCAGATCGCCCACCTGAAGCCAAACCTGGGCCATTCTGGCCTGGCTGCTCACGGCGCGCGCTGGCTGTTTGATGGCTGTATATTCTTGCTCGGCCAGGGCATAAGCCGCCAGCGCCGCTTGCCACTGCCCTTGCTTACACCGCAGTTCGCCCTGCATAAAATAGCCAAACGGCCGCAGCAAGGTCAGACCCAGGGGCTTAATGCGCTCAAAGAGCAACTGGCAAGCCTGTTCCGCCTGACTCCAATCCCCCAATTGATAATGGGCATAGATCCAATTACCCAGCACCGTACCTTCGGCGAAGCGACTACTTAGGGAACGACAGATCGCCCAGGCCCGTTCAGCATCGTCACGAGCCTGGGCAAAGCAGCCAAGCTGTAAATGTAATTCGCTCAAACAGGCCAACCCATAGACGCCCAGACTGGGAATACTCATGCGCTGGTAGATGGCGACTACCTGTTGATAATAAGTATGGGCTTGCATCAGATCCCCCGCCGACTGGTACGCAATCGCCAAATCCAGATAAAGCATACCTTCCACCTGCGGATCGGCACCACCTGGGCACGTTGCGCAGGCATGGTAGAGCGCCAATGCCTGATGCAGGTAGTCTAACGCCGGGCGTAGCTCGCCGCGGTACAGATAGCTACACCCAATGTTTTGTAGACTGAACGCTTCCAGCCGCGGCAAGGTAGCTGCCTGGGCCAGCGCCAATGCTTGTTCGGCTGCGTGCTGGGCGCTGGTGTAATCGGCCCGGTGGCCATAAAGCGTGCTGAGACTGAGTAAAACGTCGCTTTGCACAACCGGATCGTCAAGCTGGCGGCCAAGCGCCAGCGCTGCTTGGCCGAATTCCTCGGCTTGGGCAAATTGATCCAGATGCACACAAAAATGCACCTGATGGGCCAGCAAGTGGGCGACCAGACGTTGTTGTGTGGGCGCGGCCGCGCCCAGCGCGTGCCGCGCCTGGACTTGCGCCACGGCGCGGCCAAAGCTGCTCTCCGCTTCGTGAAAGAGACTCAACAAGTTGTAAAATTGGCGCAAGGGGTAAGCACTGGCGGCCAGCAGATCCCATTGGCCCTGGGTGCATGCCCATTCCCACGAGGCCCGTAGGTTGTCGATCTCCTGCTGCATCTGCTGCAGCGCCACTAGATCGGCCACAAAAATGGGGCGCTGTTCGGCCAGCAAGGTCAGATAATAGTGGGCGTGGGCGGTGCGCAAGCGCTCTATTGCGGCAGGCTGGGTCTGCAACTGCTCGGCACCGTATTGCCGGATCAGTTCGTGGAGAGCAAAGCGCCCTGGCTTACTGTTTTCTTCGCCGGGT
>CAZTXO010000081.1:0-9785 GCA_964617515.1 uncultured Saprospiraceae bacterium
GGCGGGATGTTGAGGATATCCCCATGCACGGGGTTGGTCAGCGTTTCTTCATCCTGCGCCTTGGTGCCTTTCTCCACAAACGGGCGGGGACCGATCAATCGCTCGATATCGGATTTATGAATCACTTCTTTTTCCAACAAGGTCTTGGCCAGTACCTCCAGGTCGGAACGATGATCCCGCAACAGTTGCTGGGCGCGGTCATACTGACCGTCGATCATTTGACGCACACGATCATCGATCAGCGTGGCGGTATCTTCCGAATACGGTTTCTGAAACGCTTCCTGGGATAACCCATAGAATGATACATTGCCCACTTTTTCATCCAGCCCATAGATCGAGATCATGCTGTACGCCATCTTCGTGACATGATCCAGGTCGCTCTGCGCGCCGGTGGATATTTTGCTAAAGACCACATTTTCCGCGGCTCGACCGCCGAGGGCCATGCACATCCGGTCCAGCAGGGCTTCTGTTCGGGTGATGTATTCCTCCTTCGGCAGGTATTGCGCAAATCCCAGTGTCCCGATTCCTCTGGGCACAATGGTCACTTTCACCAGTGGGGAGGCATGTTCGAGGTACCATCCGCAGATGGCATGACCGGCTTCATGATAGGCAATGATCTCTTTTTCTTCCGGGGAGATAAGCTTGTTACGCTTCTCCAGTCCGCCGATGACGCGATCCAGCGCATAGTGGAAATCATCGAGATCCACTTCATGCTTATTTCTGCGTGCCGCCACCAGGGCCGCCTCGTTACAGACATTGGCGATATCCGCACCGACAAAACCGGGGGTCATTTCACTCAACAGCTTCGGATCCACGGTGGGGCCGATCTTGATATTTTTGAGATGCACCTTGAAGATCGCTTCCCGCGCGAGGAGGTCAGGTCTTTCCAGCCCGATCTGCCGGTCAAAGCGACCCGGACGCATCAACGCGTTGTCCAGGATATCCGGACGGTTGGTCGCGGCCATCAGGATAACCCCTTTGTCCGTGCTGAATCCGTCCATCTCAACCAACAACTGATTGAGCGTATTCTCACGCTCGTCATTGCCACCCTGGAAGGCATTCCTTCCGCGGGCACGACCGATCGCATCGATCTCATCGATAAATACGATGCAGGGCGCCTTTTCCCGCGCCTGTTTGAAGAGGTCGCGCACCCGGGAGGCGCCGACACCCACAAACATTTCCACAAAGTCCGAACCGGAGATGGAGAAAAACGGAACGCCCGCTTCTCCTGCGACCGCTTTGGCCAGCAAGGTCTTACCGGTTCCGGGAGGGCCGACGAGCAATACTCCCTTTGGAATCTTGCCACCGAGCGAAGTATACTTCCTTGGATTTTTCAAAAAATCAACCACTTCCATCACTTCCTCCTTGGCTTCATCCAGCCCGGCTACATCCGCGAAGGTGACCGTCACGCGTGAATCTTTTTCAAACAGCGTGGCTTTGCTCTTTCCGATATTGAAGATCTGTGCACCCGGTCCGCCCGAACCGCCGGATACCCGCCGCATCATGAAGATCCACAGGCCGAGGAAGATAAAGATGGGTATCAGCCAACCCATCAGGGGACCCATCCAGTTTTCCTTTTCCACGTAATCCGGAAAGACACGGAGTTCCGGTGCCACGCGGGTGTTCAACGCATTGATCTGATCCGCGAAGGATTCCGGAGGGCCGATGTTAAAGACAAACTGTGGCTTGGTTTTGGACCAGGTTGACTCATTGAGCTTCTTAAACTCCGGTTTGGTCAGGCTCTCCTTTTTGAGAAAGACCCTGGCGTCCTTTTTATTGACGACTTCGAGCTTGGCAACATCGCCATTCTCGACGAGTTGTTCAAATCGCTGAAAATTGATGGTCTGGGTCGACATGTCGCCCAGGAACATCAGGTTGAAAATGATCAGGCCCAGGATGATGCTTCCGTATATCCAGTAAGAATTAAACGTAAAGCGTCCGGGCTTCCGATCTTTAGGGTTGTTGTTGTCCTGACTCATGGTTCTATAATCCGCCGGCGTCCGGCAATTTCCTATAAACGATCAGGTTGCCCGTAAGGTTGCAAACCCGGGGCAATATCGCGCGAAAGTGTCAGACATCCTGGTATTCAATGCGTTCGGCATCACTCCAAAGCTGCTCCAGGTCGTAAAAGCGCCTGGTCTCCGGGTAAAAGATGTGAACGACCGTGTCCAGGTAATCCATACAGATCCATTTGGCATGCTGGGTTCCCTCGACATGGGAGGGCCTGAGCTGAATCTCTGCCCGCAGCCTCCTTTCGATATTGCCCGCAATCGCCCTCACCTGGGTGGTCGAATCGCCCTCGCAAATGATAAAAAAATCCGTCGGGGCGTCGTCAATGTCCCTGAGATCCAGCAATACGATTTTCTTCCCCTTGATATCTGTGATGCAATCGACAATCAGATCCTGCAGGCCGCCGGGCGCGGCTTTGGGTTGAATGGCTTTCTTTGACCTTACCAAATGTTCGATTTTTTGCCCGCCTCCCAACCGGTCGGCCCGGGCATGTTAGCTTTACGGCAAAGGTACGGGTCTTTTCACGGATCAATGGAAGATTTGAAGATCTATAACACCCTCGACAGCACGAACCTGGAAGCCCGGCGCCTGCTGACTGCGGGACCGGTGGTGGACGGCACCGCCCTCCTGGCCCTGGAACAGACCGCCGGACGGGGCCAACTCAATCGCGCCTGGCATGCCCAGCCCGGCCTCCACCTCGCGATGACCCTGATCCTGACCCCAAACCACCTGGAAACCAGTCACCTGCCCGAAGCGGGCATGAAAATCAGCCTCGCCATCATACACGCCCTAAAGCGCCTGGCTCCCGGGCTCCATCCTGAAATCAAATGGCCAAATGATATTTTGGTCCATGGTCGTAAGCTATGCGGCATCCTGATCGAAAACACCATTGCCGGATCCCGTGTCCAGCACCTGATCGCAGGCATCGGGCTCAATGTCAATGAAACAGAGTTTCCCCCGGAGTTGCCTGACGCAGTGTCACTTTACCAACTGACCGGTAACCACTATGACCTGCTGCAAGGGGCAGGATTCATTCGGGAGGAGATCATGCATATCTTCAAGGCCACACCTGCCGGGTGGAAAAAAATGTACGATAGCTGTTTATTTGGTGTGGGCCATCTCTTTTCGTTCTTGGAAAAGGGCAAAACGATAAACGCCACCGTGCTGGGTGTGGATGAACAGGGGCGGATTGTACTGAGTACCGGCGAAAACGAAATCAAAGCATACTACACACACGAAATCAAATGGAACCTCTGAAGCGAGCGGCCATACTGACGATCGGCGATGAACTCCTGATCGGGCAGATCGTGGATTCCAACAGCGCATGGATCGCGGCATTTATGGACCGGCACGGCTGGAAAGTCACATTGAAAGCGACTGTCGGCGATACCCTTGAGCAGATCATCGCCGGCATCGATCTGTGCCGTCAGCATGCGGAACTCCTGATCCTGACGGGCGGCCTCGGCCCGACCAAAGACGATCTCACGGTCGAAGCGCTGACGCAGTACTTTCATACCCGGCGCGTGTGGCATGAAGAAACATGGCAACGTATCCTGCAGATCCTGCAGCGTATCAAGCGGGAGCCCTCTGAGATGCATCGCCCGCAATGCTACCTGCCGGAATCAGCGGAACTCATCGCCAATGACAGGGGCTCGGCCCCGGGGATGATCTTCCGCCAGGACGGTATCATCCTCGTATCCATGCCGGGCGTTCCGAGCGAAATGAAACATTTGTTGCAGGACAAGATCATTCATCTGCTGCCCCAGGGAGCCCCGGTCCAACATCGTTTTATCCGGACAGCGGGAGAAGGGGAAACGGTCCTCGCGGAAATGATCCGGGATATAGAAGATGCCCTGCCCCCTTCGATCCGTCTTGCCTACCTCCCCTCGTATGGGTATGTCACCTTGCGACTGACTACGCACGATCCTTCGCTTTCAGGACAAATGAATACCCTGGCTGAACAGATCAGCGCACGGCTCGGCAAACTCGTCTACGGTACAGGCGATACGACCCTGGCAAAAGCCATTGGTGAAATACTCCGGCAGCGGAAAGAAACGATCGGAACCGCTGAAAGCTGCACGGGCGGATACCTGGCCCACATGATCACCACGGTCCCGGGATCGTCTGATTATTACATGGGATCGATCATTCCGTATTCCTATGAACTGAAAACCGTCTTACTGGATATTCCGGACGAAACGCTCCAAAGCCACGGCGCGGTCAGCGAAGAAGTGATCCGCCTGATGGCCTCCAGGGCTAGAGAAAAACTCGGTGTCACCTGGACCATCGCCACCAGTGGCATCGCCGGGCCAGGCGGCGCCACGCCCACCAAACCGGTTGGAACGATATGGCTTGCCGTCGCCGGACCCGGTGTTCTCAGAAGCCGGCTTATTCAATTCAACCGGGACCGGATCGGCAACATTGAGTCGGCCGCCACCTCAGGGCTGATCCTCCTGTGGAAGACGCTGACCGAATGATCCGCTGATCACCAGTGCATCCTTCTGCGGAGACTAAGGATATGTTCGAGATGATGCCGGCAATGCCATTCGTAATTGGCACCGGCCTGTGCCAGCGTAAATTGTTTGTTATGCTCCGGATGAAAATAGGTCCTTAGCCAATCCGCGGCTTGCATGGATTGCATGATCCGGATCCATCGTTGATGCACACCGGTGATGATGGCCAGGGAAATTTCGGGAGCCATCAGACTATCCGGTAAATCGGCCCACCTATCCTGGTCATAAGGTTTGATGGTTGGATTGTCCTCGGTCAGGGCGTTTTTAAACCGGATATATCCATTCATATGACTGTCCGCGCAATGATGCAGCAGCTGGCGCACGGTCCAGCCCTGCGGCCGGTAAGGGGTATCCAACTGGGCATCCCCCAGGTCTTCCACCGCTTCAGCAATTTGATTCGGAAAGGTGGCGATGACACGAATCACCTGTTGGAGCCCGGTCTCACTCATTTCACCGGGCATTTGAAACCGGCCGACGGGATATTGCAACTGTTCAAGATTTGTTTCCATCGTGAAAAGATAGCATCCTTGTCCGGATCGGTTTACGGAAAAAACAGGATAGAATTTTTTTAACCCTTCCATGCCGAACCCATTTCGATACGTTGATCGAATACGCTTCGGCTTTAGTCTAGTTTTGATGTCATTTGCCTGACGGAAGGGTTGGTCCGGGTAAAAGAAGCCGGAAACATTTCCTATATTTCCTCAGGTTTATGAGTATTTCAATCAGCCTGGAGAAGCAGGAACGCGACCTGGTCGAAGCCTGCATTGCCAAAGAACGTTGGGCGCAGAAGCAGCTCTATGAGGAAAACTATAGTCTCCTCATGGGTGTCTGCCTTCGCTACAGCAGCAGCCAGGATGATGCCATGGATATCCTCCATGAGGGATTTATCAAGATCCTGACCAATATCAACCGCTATCAGCCCGGCACATCGCTCATCGCCTGGATGCGCCGGATCATGGTCAATACCGCCATCGACTACTACCGGATGCAGACCCGGCGCCGGACGGATGACCTGGAAACCGCTTTTCATGTCCAAACGCATGATCCGGACGCCCTGAGCAAACTGACCGTCCAGGAAATTATCCGCTGCATACAGCAATTGTCCCCGGCCTATCGTTCTGTATTCAACCTCTATGTGATCGAAGGATACGCGCACAAAGAGATTGCCACGATATTGGAGATCACCGAAAGCACCAGCCGGTCCAACCTGGTCAAAGCCCGGTCCAAGCTCAAGGAACTGCTCTCCGTCACAATGGGAATGCATGGAAAATAACCTGTGGGACAACCAGCTTCGTGACCTGCTCGGCGAGTACAAACCCGGCGGTACGGCTTCTCCATGGGGAGATCCTGCTTCCTCTATGGACCAACCCGCAGACCTGCACGAAGAATCCACATCCGGTGCAGAACCGCCCCGGCAGGATGACCAGGAACTCCAGTCCAGGGGGTGGAAACGAATAGAAGCCTCTCTCGACGAAGCCGATCACGCTTTTGATGAGACAATCAAACACAAGCTCAGCCACTATTCTCCCCAGTATGATCCACATTCCTGGCCTGTCCTGCTCAAACGACTGACGGACCGTCGCTTCCTCCGGGCCAAACTGATCGTCCTCAAATCCATCGAAGTCGCTGCCCTCCTGTTACTGCTTCTTACCCTGGTCAATGTCGGCCGGTTGGGCGATCTTAATTTTAGTCCGGGAACAGAACAAACCTGGCCGGCCGTAAAGCCGCAAAATCCATCATCCAAAAACTCCGCCACCTCACCCGCGACACAACCGGAAGACCAAAACAACCGGCGCGCTAAAGACCTCTATGCCACGGCAGAAAAGAAGCATCCTCGCGGGGACCTTGCGCAGACCAAACCCGATTTCGCAGCAAAATCAGATGAAGTTTCTTTCGTCGAACGCCAATACACGGAAAGTAGTTATCCAACGGCCCGCAAAAACACGCCTGTTGGTTTCATCTCCGGGACAGCCAACCTTCCGGTACTGAACGTCCATGAGATTCCTGTACCGGTTGCTGACCGATCAGTTCCGTTCCCCCATTCGGCTTACCAGCCGGTGATCACTGAGCCGATCGATGCCATGGCATCCCTCGTCCGGTATGAGTCGGCGACGGCCATCCCGGCACCAACCTATAGCAAGCCCATCCACCGGACATATACGGAATTTGCCATCCTCGCCCAATCGGACTACAACGGTTTACGCATGCCGGAAGATCGACTGTACACGGCCGGCAGGCAGATCGTATTCCCGCAACAAGGGATCATGAGCCAGGGCTATGGGGCAGGCTTTACGATTGCCATTGGCCATCCGCTGTGGGCGCTGGAGACCGGGGTGATCTATAGCGCCAAACATTTCAAACCCGGCCGTCAATTGATTGTCGGCGGCGCCTTTGACAATGGGAGCGTGGAATTTGAAGCGATGCGGCTCCAATTGGTTTCCCTGCCGGTGCAGTACCGCTACCGCTTTGACCATCACGGGCGCTTTAAGCTGTATGGATTGGCCGGCCTGGGATTTCATGTCATTGCCCAGTCGGACATCGATGTCCTCATCAAATATCATTTTGCTTCCTTATCCTTCGGCGAAAATCCCAACAACGATCCCGATCTCGCGGAAACAATTGCCGAAACGCGCCGCATCAGCGAGCACATACGCGACGGTGCGCCCTTCAGCACCAAGAGCTTTGTCTCGGTCAATGGCGGTATCGGCGCCGAATACGAGCTGACCATGGATAAAACGCTTTTCCTGCAAACAGCCATTCAGTACCAGATCCCCGATCTCAAATTCAGCAACAATAATGGCAAGCACCTCCGGTCCGTTTCCCTGCAGGCCGGCGTCAGGACACCGCTCGGTAAATAGTTACTATATCAACGTTCGCCGTAAACAGACCATCGCAGGTCGACTTCCTGATGCTTCACCCGTTATTTGCCGTAATTTGACCCCTGTTTCAATCCGGACTTCCCTATGATGAAAAGTATCTGCCGGTCAGGCTATGCGCTTACCGTATTCTTCCTGTTGATCGGGCACCTGCTCCCCGCGCAAAAACAAATCACCATCGATGACATTTGGACAAACTTCACCTACCGGACGAAAGGGGTGTCCGGCTTCCGGTTTATGAACGATGGTCGCCACTATACGACCCTCAGGCAAAACTACCTCCTCCGGTATGATCTGACTACCGGCACGCTCACCGACACCCTGCTGGACTTCAACCAGGCCGGGCTTCCGGTCGACCACCGGCAGGTAGAGGATTATACGTTCAGTGACAACGAATCGCAATTACTCCTTTCCACGGGCGGGGAAGCCATCTACCGGCGTTCTTCGAAGGAATGGAATTATATCTACCAGGTAGCCTCGGGCAAAGTGACTCCACTCAACGAAACGGGCAAGCAGATGCACGCTACCTTTTCGCCCGACGAAAAACGGGTCGCCTATGTGCTGAACAATGATCTCTACCTGAAAGACATTGCTTCCGGCAAAACCACCCGCATCACAACGGATGGCGAGGTCAATCATATCATCAATGGATCCTGTGATTGGGTCTACGAGGAGGAATTCTCCTTTACCCAGGCCTTCGCCTGGTCCCCCGACAGCCGGTATATCGCGTATTACCGTTTCGACGAAAGCGCCGTACCGGAATTCACCATGACAAATTTCACAGGCGAACTATACCCGGAAAACGTAACCTTCAAATATCCTAAGGTCGGGACGACCAACAGCACCGTGACCATCCATCTCTATGATACGAAATCCAAAAAGACGATCCAGGTCGACCGGACTTCCGATCCGGATGGCTATATCCCCCGTATCAAGTGGACGACCAAACCGGGTGAACTCTGTGTCTTCTGGATGAACCGTCACCAGAATCACCTGGAATTGCTGCTCGCCAATGCCACAACCGGCAAAACCCGGTTGCTGCTGAAAGAAGAAAATAAATATTACATCGACATCCATGACAACCTGACCTTTCTGAAGAACCAGGATGCGTTTGTCTGGACCAGTGAAATGGACGGATTCAATCATATCTACCTGTATGACATGGATGGTCACCTGATCCGCCAGGTCACTAAAGGCAACTGGGAGGTCACGGAAATGTACGGGGTGGATGAAGCCAATCAGAAAATCTATTACCAGGCGGCCTCTGTCTCCCCGATGGAACGCGAACTCTACGTCGCTGACCTGGCTACCGCCAACTCCAAAAAGATCCTGGACCAGAAAGGAATGAATACAGCCCAGTTTTCCACGACCTTTGATCTCTTTGTGTGGAACCACTCGACCATCAACACCCCGCCTGTCATTTCCGTCTGTGACCGTACCGGCAAGGTCGTCCGCCAGCTGGAAGACAACGCACAGGCTGTAGGCCTGCAGAAAGACTGTGCGGTGCAGCCTGTCGAATTTTTCAATTTCACGACTACGGAAGGCGTCGTGCTCAACGGATTCCAGATCAAACCATACAATTTTGATCCTTCCAAGAAATACCCGGTTTTCATGTACCTCTATGGCGGACCCGGCAGCCAGGAAGTGCTGGACGGATGGATGGGCGCGGATTACTGGTGGTTCCAGTCCCTGGCCCAGCAAGGCTACATTATCGCCTGCGTCGATAACCGGGGCACCGGCGGACGGGGCGAGGAATTTAAAAAGATGACGTACCTCCAGCTCGGTCATTATGAGACGTTGGACCAGATTGAAGCCGCGAAATATCTGGGCAGCCAGCCCTACGCGGATCCGGCGCGGATCGGCATCTTCGGGTGGAGCTACGGTGGCTATATGTCCTCCCTTTGCCTGCTAAAAGGGAATGATGTCTTCAACGCTGCCATCGCTGTCGCCCCGGTGACCAACTGGAAATGGTATGACACCATCTATACGGAGCGCTATATGCGGGACGAGAAGGAGAACGCCAAAGGGTATGAGGACAATTCGCCGATCAATTTCGTCGACCGCCTCAAAGGAAATTATCTCCTGGTCCATGGCGGATCCGATGACAACGTGCACTTCCAGAATTCTGCCGAGATGTCCGCTGCCCTCATCAAAGCCAACAAGCAATACGATACCTATTATTATCCCAACCGAAACCACAGCATCTATGGCGATAATGCGCGGCGGCATCTGTATGTCAAGATGACCAGCTTTATCAACGAGCACCTGAAGCCGGAGCATCCGATGACCTTTACAAACCAGCCTTCCAAGAGCTAGGCAGAAGCGAGAGAGTGACCCTTGCGCCACCGCTGAAGCTATGGCGGCACGCGGTCGGCTTCGCCCTCGG
>CAZTXO010000082.1:0-2224 GCA_964617515.1 uncultured Saprospiraceae bacterium
TTACTTTCCAATACAAAACCTCCCAAATATATTCCCCAAGACATCCTCCGTACTGATCTCCCCCGTGATCTCCCCCAGGTGCCACATCGCCTGCCGGATGTCCTGCGCTAAAAACTCAGTAGGAAATTCAGTGTCTCGCGTCTGAAATCTGGCATCTGGCGTCTGGAGTCTATCCAGGACTTCCCTTAATCGCACCTCTGCCCGCTCCAGCGCATGGTAATGCCGCGCCGAACTGATGATCGTATCCGTCTCCGGGACATCTTTTTTCACCAGTTGACTCAGGACATCCTTGAGATACGGTATGTTCATCCCGTTAAGGGCGGACATTGGGACGACTGTCATACCTTTTACCTGGTACGTACCCGGATCCGTGTAGGGATTGAGATCCATTTTGTTTGCAGCGAGAATAACCTTGGCCGTGTCAGGTTGGATAACACCCAGATCACGCAAGACATCGGATGGGGATGTTGTCTTGATGTCAAAAACATAAATGAGGATAGAAGCCTGCCCGATCTTTTCCATGGTACGCCGGATGCCGATCACCTCGATCTCATCATGCGCCTCCCGGATGCCCGCAGTGTCGATCAGGCGATACTGGATACCGTCGATCACGAGCACCTCCTCGATCGTATCCCGCGTGGTGCCGGGGATGGCCGATACGATGGCGCGCTCTTCCTGCAATAACTTGTTGAGCAGGGTCGATTTGCCGGCATTGGGCCGGCCGGCGATGACTGTTGGAATCCCCTGGCGGATGGCATTGCCCAGCGCAAACGTGTTTTTGAGCCCGACGATCATCCCAATGACTTCCTCTACCAGCGCCCGGAGTTTCGTCCGGTCGGCAAATACAACATCTTCTTCACTGAAATCCAGCTCGAGTTCGATCAGGCTGACAAAGTCCAGCAACTTTTGGCGCAGGAGTTGGATTTCGGAAGAGACACCACCGCGCAACTGTTGCACCGCCAACCTATGCGAAGCCTTGGTCTGCGATTCGATCAGGTCCGCTACCGCTTCCGCCTGCGACAGGTCCATCCGCCCATGCAGGAAAGCCCGCAGCGTAAACTCACCCGGGTCAGCCGGCCTCGCGCCCTGCCGGATCAACAGTTGAATAATCTCACGTACGACATAAGGGGATCCATGGCAACTGATCTCGACAGTGTCTTCCGACGTATAGGATTTTGGATGCCGGTACAGGCTCACGACCACATCATCCACATGATCCCCTTCCTCATCCACAATCCGGCCATAATGCATCGTATGCGACGGCTGGTCCTCCAGGATCACACCCTTAAAGACCATATCCGCTATCTCTACAGCCTTCGTCCCCGACATCCGGATGACCGCAATCGCTGCCACCCCCTGTCCCGTCGACAAAGCCACGATGGTATCCGTCAATGTATTGGTTCTCACCTTTCCGTAAAACTAATACACCTGCCCGTAATTCCTTCATCCCAGGCGTAACCACGATATGGAGCATCCTATTCACCGGGTAAATCTTCGGCAGCAGTCCATAGATAATGTTTTTTCATTGAGCGCGATGCCAAAACGAACACAACAGGTAATCACTGCTTTATGCAGAACCACAGACCTTGTCTGCCAAAAAAAAGAAACCCGGTGAAAAAACCTTCCCCCGGGTGTTGTACTGCGGCCTACAGTTTATATAGGCATCAAAGGAGTGTGTTGCCCCTACAGGGCAAGAAAGATGCTGCATCCTGTGTTGTTAACAAGCGTCAGCCCCTATGGGGCAAACCGGGCACAGGCAATCTCTCCGCTCTTACACATCAAACAAATCAGGATATCAGGATTCTAAACAGTAGTATTTGCTTTCCCCATACTATTAATCGTCTGCTCTTCTAATCCCCTAATCTCCTAATCTCCTAATCTTCTAATCTTTTAATCTTCTAATCTCCCCTCAACGCCATCACCTCTGACATCGTGATCACGGGTGTCGCCCCGCGCTTCGTCGCCACCAGCGCTCCGACCGCAGCAGCAAAGGACAAACATTCCGTAACCGGTTGACCGGAAAAGTACCGCTGACAAAAGGCCGCCAGGAACGAATCCCCGCTGCCCACCGTATCCACCACGTTGATGACATAACCAGGATGTTGGAAATAACCGGATGCATCCAGGCAGACGGCACCATCCTTCCCCTTTGTCACTATGATTAGTTCGAGATGGTATTTCTCTTTCAACCAGGTTAGAAAGGCTAATTCATCTTCTTGTATTT
>CAZTXO010000082.1:2324-9768 GCA_964617515.1 uncultured Saprospiraceae bacterium
ACGCATCGAATTCATTTTCATCCTCCATTCTATTGTTCCCTGAGCGGAGCCGAAGAGACGCATCGAATTCATTTTCATCCTCCATTCTATTGTTCCCTGAGCGGAGCCGAAGGGAACCCTCCCGATTTTCCCTTTCGGATATTTCTTCGTTCCCTACCCGCAGCCGAAGGGACTTCCCAAGCCATTGTGCCAGCACAATCATCTCCTCCTCATTCATCTTCAATACATCCGCTTTCGCGAGCAGTTCGAGTATTAACTCTTTGGAGTAGAAAGGTACACGGAGGTTGATATCAAATACTCGCTTTCGGGCTGCATCTAAAAAAGCCAAAAGTGTTTTTTTAGTATGACCCAGCCGGCTGGCCAGGCTTCCATACAGAAACGCTTCCGCATCTCGAACCACTAGCATGGCCTCTTCTTCCAGGTTGATGAAGTCCCAGGCAACCGGCTGAACAATTTCATATCGGGGAGATCCCGCTTCATCCAGTTCGACGCGGACAGTCCCGGTCGGATAATGCGGATCTCGTTGCACGAGGGATGCGGGAACATTTTTCGTGGCCAGGAATTCCAGTAAGGCTTCTCCCAATGGATCCTTTCCCACCTTGCTGATAAGCACGGCAGGCAATCCCAGTTGACACGCATGAAAAGCCACGTTCATCGGCGCGCCGCCGGGCACCTTGCCGGAAGGCAGGAGATCCCATAACATTTCTCCGAAGGACACAATCATGCGGGCGATGGCTTCAGGGTACCCTTAGTTTATTTTCAAGATCCTCCAGCGCGATGCCTTTCGTCTCCGGCATCATGCGCCAGACAAAGATCCATTGCAGCACCATCATGAAGGCAAACGAGGCAAAGACCGCCGTGATCCCGATCGATTTGATCAGCACCGGCATCAGGGAAGGAATGATCGCGGCCAGCAACCAATGCACGGAGCTGCCAAAGGACTGGCCCTTCGCCCGCAGGTGATTGGGAAAGATCTCCGCGATAAACACCCAGATCACCGTTCCCTGCCCGATGGCGTGGGCTGCGATAAACAGGAACAAGAAGCCGGGCACTACCATGCCTTTCCAATCCAGGTAAAAGGCCAATGCCACCATGGAGAGGGAGAGCACGTATCCTGCCGACCCGAGGTACATCAATTGCCTGCGTCCGAAACGGTCGATGAGCGACAGGCCGACAAACGTGAAGGCGAGGTTGGTGATCCCGATGCCGACGCTGCTGAGCAAAGCCGAACTCTTTTCCAGTCCCGCGATTTCGAAGATGCGCGGGGCATAATAAAGAAAGGCATTGATGCCGGAAAACTGGTTGAAGAAAGCGATGAGGAAAGCCAGGATGAGCGGACCCCTGTATTTGGGATCGAAGATGGTCTCCCGGTGATCTGCCTGCCGGTGCTCTGCGATAATTTTTTGCATAGTCACTTCCATATCGGAGGCAGGGTCGATCAGGGCCAGCATCTTTCCCGCCTGGCCCGTGTCCTTTTTCCGGACGAGCAACCACCTGGGGCTCTCCGGCAGGAAGAATGTCATGATCGTGTACAGGAGTGCCGGTAAGGTCTGTACGCCTAACATCCAGCGCCAGGCATCCGTGCCCAGGTCGCGCAGGAGATAGTTGGATAAAAAGGCGATGAGGATCCCCAGCACGATATTGAACTGATACAGCGCGACGAGCCGGCCGCGCTGTTGGGCGGGAGCTATTTCGGAAATGAATGCGGGTGCCGCGATGGTCGATGCCCCGATGGCTAGCCCGCCGGCAAACCGGAATATGGCAAAGACCCAGGGATCGTGTGCCAGGGCCGATCCCAGCGCGGAGATAAAATAAAAGACGCCGATCAGCGCGAGCGTTTTCTTTCTGCCCAATACATCGGCTGGTATGTTGCCAAAGATGGCCCCGATCACGGTGCCCCACAGGGCCGATGACATGATCACAAATCCGTGGAAGACTTCGCCCCTGGGCCACAGCGCCTGCAACGGCAGGTCCGCCCCCGAGATGACGACCGTATCAAAGCCAAACAGAAATCCCGCCAGCGCGGCGGTCAGGGACCAGTACAGAATCTTTGCGCGGTTCATCCGAAGCGATCATTGGTTTTCGCTTCAAAAGGTACTGCTTTAGTCCAGTTGAGGGGGAATCGGTACTTATTTGTACAAATAAATCCTCGCGCAGAGACGCAGAGGGAATTGAGCAAGGCACAGGCCTTAGCTCTCCAGATAAAGAAGCGCAAAGCGATCACAAAGATCTGCACCCTTCACTTTGCACCCTGCACCCTTCACTTTGCACTTTGCACTTTGCACCCTGGACGCTGCCCTATGCCCTCCGCTTGAGATACTGCTTCGGCGTGCACCCGTACTTCTTCTTGAAAGCCGCAATGAAGTGGCTCGGATTCTGGTACCCGATGTCAAAGGCGATTTCTTTGACAAGCCTTTCCCCGCCGGACAACATCTGCATGGCGTATTCCAGTTTGTGATCGGCGTGAAACTGGTGAATCGATTTTCCGAAGACAAATTTATAGCCTTCCTTGAGCGTGTTCCTCGGCAGGTCAAATTCAAGCGCAAGGCGATCCGGATCCGGCAGCACGTCGATGTTGTCCATGATATGCCGGCGCACCTGGTAAAGCTTTTGTTCGATGACGGGGCTGATGATGACCGGGCAGACTGCCTCATGCTCGCCAAAGGCGGCATCCAGGATCAGGCTGAAGATCTCGAGGAACTTCGCTTTCTCGTATACCTGGTCAAAAGGCGGATTGAGCCGGTGAAAGAGCAGCTGGTCAAAACACATCATCAGGCCCGGACTCACCGGGATGAGGCGCATCAGGTCCCGCATGTTGAATCGTTGACCCTGGTCGAGTTGTTTCGTGTCAAAGGAGGGATTCACCAGCCGGTGCAGGATGCCGGCTTCGAGTTGCAGAAGATAAAATTCACTGCCTTGCCCGGCTATCACGCGGGTTTCCCATCCGGATGTTGGATTCGCCAGGAAGATGGCTTCACTGCTGCCCATCTCGATCGGGTGGGGGATGAAGGAAACCTGGAGATGGATATTTCCTTTTTTGGCACAGACCAGGAAGATATCCTTCGGGCCTGCCTTCCATTCCATCTGACCACCCTTCTTGGCCTGGTAAGAGGCCAGGAGGCCATGGTCTTTGATCGCTGTACGTTTTAATTGCATTGCTCTGTTATCTGTCATTCCCCGGCGCCTGGTGCTTCCTTGGGTTCCGGCATTTCCGCCCGGTGCCCACGGGGCTGCTAAGTACCTGGTTTTTATTGGTCCATCAAATCCTTTTTGGACCGAAACACAGGTAAAAGTACCTGTGCCGGCCATTTGAGGGGATGAGCGGAATCATATCATCGTATGATCAGAAACATGCTTCAGGTGTCGTCCAAATAATGTATACACCCGCCTGCTTATTGTGTGACGGGCTCATGAAGCATGAAAAGGGAGAGTTTGTCATTACCCCTGGCGAGCAGTAATCCCGTCTGGTTCCCGAGGTGAATGGGTTTCAGGTTGCGGATATTGCCGCCCGCATACATGCCGGACGCCAGGGGCGGATGGCAGACCCATCCACCGGAAGACCAGCTCAGGATGACCCCTTGTCCGGCGTCATAGCGTGTGGTCTCCACTTCCGTATCATACAGGTTGCCCGCACCGATCACTTCAGGCTTTCCATCACCATTTGCATCGGCGACTACGAAGCCCACGAGCGGTGATAGTTGCGCTTCTGCGGGAAATGCTTCCCAGGTGTAATCCCCATCCGGTTTGCCCCAGAAGATGCCGTTTTTAAATTCCGTCATTTCCAGTCGAAGGCTGCCCTTGAGTCGCTCTTTGCCGATGATGTCCTGCAGCGATGCCTTGGCAAAGCCCTCATACGTAGGATACTCCTTCGCGATATAGGGCAACTGTTGGGAAGAGCATTCGCGTCCTCGCACAGGCACTTCCTTGCCTTCAAACTGTGTCGCCAGGACGATATCGCTGTTGCCGTTCATATCAAAGTCGCTGGCCAGGACAATAAACGGTTCCTTCTGGGAGGCTTTGAATTTGTTATTGGTCCCCGCATTGCCCGCGAGGATGTCCAGGATGCCGTCACCATTGATATCGGCGAGCTGTACCGTGTTCCACCATCCGGAATGTTCGGCAAGGCCGGGAGAATTGTATTTCGTGAACTTGCCACCATCATTGATCAGCCAGGTCGGCGCGATCCAGTCACCGCAGTAGAGCAGGTCGACATCCCCGTCCTGGTCCTTGTCGGCGAAAACGGCATCGGTCAGCATGCCCAACCTGGCATCCTCCGGCCAGACCTGCGCGGTGACATCCGTGAAGGTGCCTCCATTGTTTTGCAGGAAATAACTTTCATCCGCATAAGGATATTTCCGGGGTGTATTGCGGCTGCCGATAAACAGGTCCAGATCCCCATCCTTGTCCCAGTCACCTGCCGCTATTGCTTTCGTGCTGACGGCTTTTGCCGGCAAACCCGTTGACCTGGTAAACCCGCCTTTGCCGTCGTTGATAAATAACATATCGCCATAACCCGCATCGCCTTTGATATACTCGCTCCCGCCTGTCGCCAGGTAAAGATCCTGGTCCTGGTCGCCATCGACATCCAGGAACAAAGCCCCGAGGATATCGGTCGTGGCCAGCCATGGTTGCGAAGAAGCGGGGGTAAAACTTCCGTTCTTGTTTTGGAGATACAGCGCGCCGTTTTGACCGGTCGCGGCCCCGACAAAGAAATCTTCCAGCTTGTCGCCGTTGACATCAGCCACGGCCAATCCCGGTCCGAGCGTGGAGATCCGGAAGGGCAGTAATAACTGATGGATATAATCGTCGTAGTTGTTCTCCTTGTGCACAAAGGCGGGGGTGATCGATGCCGTGTGATCTGTCACCCAATCGCCCCGCGTATCGGCGGGGGTGAATTTTCGCACTTTTTTCATTTCATCCTGGTCCACGAGGAGACGCTTGTCCACCGTGGGTTGTGGCATCACGCTGACATTACGGTCAGGCCAGATAAATACGGCGCTATCAATGGCGGCGGTCGACCCCAACCCGAAATGAACGACCGTCTCGCTCGAGGACATGAAGCCCCGGACAGGATGGTAATATTCGGTCTGTAAGAGTTTGCCGCCCGCATACAGATTGACGCGTGTGCCTTCGGTCGGCCGGTGCGATTTGGTGGATTTCAGGTCAAACTGCAGAAAGTGCCGGCCGGCGGTTTGCGCCTTATTCTCATAGACATAAGCTTCGGCATCGACATTATTGACGACAATGTCGAGGTCGCCGTCGAGATCAAAATCCGCGTATGCGCAGCCGTTCGAAAAACTGAGCTGGCTCAGCCCCCAGTCTTTCGCTTTGTCCGAGAAATGCAATTGACCGTCATTGTGAAACATAAAATTGGACATCGGCGTGCTGGGGATCATGTTGATGATTTTGGTCAGTTCGGCCGGCACGGTTTGCTTATCCACCATGTCCTTAAACTTGGCGAGGAAGTCGCTGTTACGGATATCCCGTTTGATGCCGTTGGTGGCATAGATATCCTCGAAGCCGTCGTTGTCCGCATCCATCATGAGCGCGCCCCAGCTCCAGTCCGTTTTGGACACGCCCCCGTAATACGAGATGTCACTGAAGACTTCATGCCCCCGGTTGAGCTGGAGCACGTTGTGCATGTATTGGTAATGGAAACCTTTGTTAACGATTTTCCAGAATTTTTCCGCGCTCATGGAAGGCATGTTTGTCTTGGAGCGGTAGTGATTGACACCGGCCATGTCCAGGACGAATAGGTCATCCAGTCCGTCATTGTTGATGTCGCCGATATCCATCCCCATGGAAAAATTGGAGATGTGGGTGAAGTAATCCCGCACTTTATCCGTAAACGTGCCGTCGCCATTGTTGATCAGGGCCTGGTCCGGCCAGTCGTAGTCGCTGGCCACATAGACATCGGGCCATCCGTCGAGGTTAAGGTCGCAGATGCGCAATCCGAGTCCATAGATGAAATCGGCGACACCCGCTGCCTCGCTGACATCGGTAAACGTCATGTTGCCATTGTTCCGGAAGAGACGGTTGCTGGTGTTTGGGGTGATAAATTCCTTTTCGTGATCGATGTATTTCATCCGCTGCACGCGGGCATTGCTCGGCTGGTTCATGACGAACAGGTCAAGGTCCCCGTCGAGATCATAATCGAAAAAGGCGGCCTGCACGGAATAGCCGGCGTTGTCAATGCCCATCGCCTGGGCGCGTTCACTGAACGTTCCGTTTTGATTGTTGATGTAGCACTTGTTGCGTTTCGGCTCGGGATCTTCGGTCGGACCGGATTTGCAGACATAGATGTCGAGCCAGCCGTCGTTGTTGATGTCCGCCATGGTGACGCCCCAGTTGACTCCGGGTCCGGCGCCGACGCCTGCCTGGGCGGTGACGTTTTCAAAGACAAAGTTGCCCTTGTTGAGGTAGAGTTCGTTTTCCTTGGTGGTATTGGTAAAATACAGGTCGGCCAGCCCGTCGTTGTTGATATCTCCGGCCGCCACGCCACCCCCGTTGTAATAGGAGTCCCAGATCAGGTGGTTGTGCTGCTCGTCTTCCGGCAGGTCGTTGCTGTTTTTGACATTCGTTTTGGAGGAGGGCAGCAGGGCAAATCCTTCATATCCGTCCGGGCTCTTTCCGCCGGTGGCAGCTTCTTTCGAACAGCCCAGGCCAATCATGACGAGGAGTATGGCCGGTATGGCGGGCAGAATAACGGGAGGTCTCATGTAATTGAAAAAATTTCCGGCAAATGTACAGGTTATCAGGGATTTGGACTATTTCATACTCCTTACTTTTCTCTACCTTGCCGCGGCAAAAAAGAATCCAATGCTGAGCGAAAAAATGGTCCAGTCCCTCAATGAGCAGATCGCTTTTGAAGGATATGCGTCTTTTCTCTATCTCTCCATGGCCGGTTGGTTTGAAAACAAATCCATGCAGGGATGCGCCTCGTTTATGTACCGGCAGTCCCAGGAGGAGCACCTGCACATGATGAAGATCTTCCGTTACCTGCTGGAGATGGACGCTGTCGCGGTGAGCCCGGCCATCAAACAGCCGCCCGCCACCTTTAAAGATGTCCAGACCGTTTTTAAGGACACCTATGCCCATGAGCAGAAGGTGACGAAATCGATCAATACGCTGGTCGAACTGGCGATCAAGGAAAAAGATCATGCGACCTACACGTTTCTGCAGTGGTATGTGACGGAGCAGCGTGAGGAAGAGAGCCTCATGCGCACAATCCTCGACAAGATCAACCTGATCGGATCCGGTCCGCAAAGCCTGTATTTCATCGATAAGGAAATCGAGGCGATCAACCAGGCCCAGATCGCGGCCGAGAAAGCAGAGGGAGGAGAAGCCTGATCAATGACGAACTTGTGGTGAGCGTAGTCGAACCATGACGAACTTGTGGTGAACGAAGCGGTGTACTGAGCGCAGCCGAAGTGTCGAACCATTG
>CAZTXO010000083.1:0-9507 GCA_964617515.1 uncultured Saprospiraceae bacterium
CAACGCCTGCGCCGGGCTTCGGCGTTCGACGCATGAAACGCACCTACCAGCCCAGCCGGCGCAAGCGCGCCAACAAGCACGGGTTCCGCAAGCGCATGAAGAGCGCCAGAGGCCGCGCCGTGCTGGCCAGCCGCCGCAAGCAGGGGAGGAAGAAGCTCACCGTGAGCGACGAGAAGAAGGGCAGGAAGTGACAAGCTTCAAGACCCAAGCTTCAAGTTCCAAGTCTCAAGCTGAATGCCCTATCATCACGGCGGGGATCTGTTCCCATTTTGAAGTTTGAGACTTGGAGCTTGGGACTTGAAGCTTCTGAGTCCCATATGCGTTGCAGGAAGGCTCACCGCAGGCTTGCCAGGTGCGACCCCAGATCAGGTGAAACCACTTGGTGACCGGTCTCCAGCAGGTGCAAGTGCACGCGATCTGGCGCGTGCCGCTTCAAGTTCTTTCCCCAGGCGGGCCGAATGACCTTGTCGTAGCGGCCGAGGAAGACCTCCGCACGCAGTTCGTGCTTTTTCAGGTTCGCACCGACCGCCCGCAGGTCCGGCTCCAGCAGCCGCAGGCTCAGCCATACGTCGTAGACCAGCTGCCGGCGGATCGTATCGCTCGTGTGTCCCTTGAGGAACTGGTGGCGCCGGTCGCTGATGAAGCGCAGATCCCGCGCGCGATCGAAGAGCCAGTGTACACGGCGGGGATCCGTTACGAAACGGCGATAGATAGAGCGCCCCCAGCCCCATTTGCTCGCAGCGCGGTACCAGGGGAAACGCACGAGGCCGTCCGGCGCGAAGAGCCACAGACCTGAACAGCGTTCGGGCATCCGCTCGATGCAGGTGAGCGCCAGACGGCCGCCGAGGCTGAAGCCTATCATCAAGGCCTCCTTCACGCCAAGGTGGTCCATGAAGGCATGCATCAGTGTCGTGAACTCCTCGGGAGTGATCGGCTCATCGGCGCTGCGGCCTGTGGGGAAGCTGCTCTCCCCGTGAAAAAAGATGTCGACCGCGTATGTGGTAAAACGATCCTTCAGAGCCTCCTCCAGCTTTTCGAAGTTGCGGCCAGTACCGCCGTAGCCGTGGAAGGCGATCGCCGGCCGCGGGCCGCGGCCGTAAATGCGGTAGGCGAGGGTGAAGCCTTGGTGGAGGAAGGTGAGGACGGCGGACACGCGGCGAAGATCGCCGACCCCCCGTTCTCGTCTTGTAGCATGGTGATCAGGAAGCGAGATGGGTCCACGGATCCGGGATGGCCGACCGATCGGCACAATGCCGTTCCTTACGAACTCGCGCACTGGAAGCGGGGGAGCTAACAAGTACGTGCTGCGCTTTGGCGCGGAAACGGTTGTGAGACTTCCAAGCTGCTTGACCGCTTTCTTAGTGGCGCACCACGTGATTTCGCAATGGTTAACAACAGGAAACACGATCAGCGGTACGGACTGGTTCGGCGCTGACCCGTTGAGCACCATCCCCCTATCCTTCGAGACGCGGGTGAACCAGCCGATGCTCTGGAGCACGAACAGCGCCCGGCGCATGCAGCTGAGCGAAACTTTGCCCGGCCAGACCGTGAATGGCTATGGGGGCCTGGACATAAGCGGTCTTCTTGGTGTAAGTGGAGTTCAAGAATAGTTCTCCACTGCGGCATCAATTCTACGGGGTTCAACCATAGCTTCACGGCATGTCCACCGCTTCCGCTGTGCGCTATCGCCTTGCCCTCATTGCCGTCTGCTGCTCGCTGTTTATTGCCGCCCAGAGTTGCGAAGCGCAATTCAACCTAGTGCCTAACCCCAGCTTCGAATTGCAGGATACTTGCCCATATACGGTTGGCTTCCAGGAAGGTGATCGTCCACTGCACTGGTTCAGTTGGTACAACAGCCCGGAGTACTTCCATGCCTGTGCGGGAACGTTGCAGAGCATCGATACCCTGGTGGATGTGCCACAGAATGGTTGGACATTTCAGTATGCGTGGGATGGAGACGCATACGTGGGCTTGTACGCCTACGATGGCAGCTTGGATGAGTTCCGCGAATACGTGGGTGCTGAACTGCTGGAGCCTTTGGTCGTGGGTTGCGATTACCGCGTGCGCTTCAGGACCAACCCCGCGTTCAACGGCAGTTATTGGTTGCCGGGCGGAGGCGGCGCATGCAACAACATCGGCCTGCTCTTCTCGACCACCTCCAACGCATGGAGCGGGCTAACTGGCCCGGCGTTTGGCTTCCGCAATGATGCTGATGTGTATTCGGCCGCAGTGATCGACGACACGGTTGCATGGACCATGGTTGAAGGGATCTTCACGGCGGACAGTGCCCACGGGTATGTGGTACTGGGTAATTTCTTCACCGATTCCCTCACAACGGGTTTTGCGAACGCGGGTTCCTGGACGGACATCACTTACTACTTGATCGATAGTGTGTCTGTTACGCCAATTGATGTCGAATGCCACGCGATTGGCTTGGGCGAAGAGGGTGTCATTGCGAAGCCGCAGGTACACTGGAGTGATGAAGGGATGGAGGTGGTCTGGAACCCCACACGTTACGTTGCGCGCATTAGGGACATGACTGGTCGCCAAGTGCAGCCCTTAGTGCTGAGCAGCGGTAATAGACTTGTGGTCCCGCGCCCTTCCTCGTCAGGGGCGTATTTGCTGGAGTTGGGTACGGGCGAGCAAACAGTCGTGCTCAAGTTCGTGGTTTTGTAACAGAAGTCGGGTCGTTCGCAAACACAAAAAAATCATGAAAACCATCAGAAGATGTCTGGCCATTGCGGCATTCGCTGCGGCTCATGTAACGCTTGCGCAAGATTGGGCACGGCTACCAGGAGGGGATGTGATCACTACCAACGAATGGATGGGTGCCGATGTGGGCAGCCTCATCCCGCTCTCCTTCGAGACGCGGGTGAACCAGCCGATGCTCTATAGCACCAACAGCGCCCAACGCATGCGGCTGAGCGAAACCTTGACAGGGCAAACCGTGAACGGTTTTACGGGTTTGGATCTGAGCGGCTTCCTTGGTGTGGGCGACTTCTCCGCCTCCCCCACCATCTACCGCTTCCCAGCAGCGCGGGTGCACGCGGAGAACAGTTCGACATTGGAAAACGGATACCGGCCAATGATCGGTGAAGGTTTCCTGGCCACCCGTGGCGAATCCCTTTGCTACTCGGGTTTGCTCAATGGGCTGACCTCCGGAACTGTGTGGTCCACATTCTCCAATGGTACAAGCCCGCCACCGGCCACCTACCGCTTCATCTATACCGGATGGGATGGCACAGCCACGGTATCATCGAGCGCGACGGGTCTTGAACTCGGACGGTTCGAGCCCGATGCAAGCCTCAACGAAGGATACTTCGGCGTCGGCGACTATTTCACCGCTGGCCTTGGCCCGGTCGAACGCCTTGAAGTGCTCGACCAGACCATCCGCTTGCGCATCTTCATGGTGCCGACACCGGTTGGCCTGACCAGTTACGAGAGCACCACATTGACGAACGTCGTTGTTGTCGATCCCTCGGATGGTCGCCTCTATTGGAGGACTTTGAACCCTTGGGGCGGCGGGCTGTGCGACTGGAACGTGACCGGGCTGAACAACGACGTGGTGACGGCCTATGGCGGCAACCCATGCCCGCCTCAGGACGCAGCGAACGTGGGCATTGGTAACCCGGCCCCCGTGGCCAAACTGGATGTCACCAAGACCATCACGCTGAACCCGAGCTCGAGCACCGGGGTCGGGCTGCGGATGAACACGACCAGCCTCGTCAATTATGGGTTCCTGTCTGAAGTGTATGGTAGTGCTCAGCTGTACAATTACGGTGGTCACTTCCGCGCATCGAACGGGGGTGTGTCCTGTGGGGTGAAGGGTATTGGCGCCGGCATGAGCACCAACATCGGCTTGCAGGGCGAAGCCCTTCAGTCCGGCGCGATCATAAACTATGGTCTCTATTCCCGGGCCGCCAATGGCAGCCAGAACTGGGCGGCCTGGATCGACGGCCGTGGCTTTCTTGGAGCGCCTGCATGGGTGTATTCCGATTCGGCGTTCAAGGTGAACGTGCAACCCCTGGACAGCGCCATGCACGTGCTGATGCAGGTCGAGACCAAGACCTATGAACATGACACGGCCGCGTTCTCCTTCCTGCATCTTGAAACGGGCCTGCAACGCGGTGTTCTGGCCCAGGATCTTGAAAGCGTTCTGCCGGAACTGGTCACGGATGCCACGCGCGCGGCCGTTCTGGACAGTACCGGCGCTATCCTCGAACCGGAGGTGACCTTCAAGGCGGTGAACTACGATGGCTTCATCCCCCTGCTCATCGCCGGAGCGCAGGAACAGCACATCCGGATCGAGCAATTGGAGGCAGCGGTCGATCAGTTGCTCGCGATCATTTCCGCGTGCTGTGCGATCGATGACCAGGGCATACGCTCGATCATCGCACCCTCGGAAGGGTCAGCGGTAGGCAAGTCGGAAGAAAAACAGACCGCTGGATCGCAGGCGCGGCTATCGGTGCGTCCCAATCCTGTTACAGAACTGGCTTTCATTGATTACGAACTGATCGCAGATGGGCATGTCCGTCTCGTGGTTACCAATGTTGACGGAAGGCAGTTGGAAGTCCTGCACGACGGGTGGCTCGAGCATGGGCGACACGCGATCCAATGGAACACCGCAACCCTGGCGGCTGGCACTTATGGGATCATGTTGCTGCTGGATGGAGCACCGTTGGTGCAGCGCGCAGTGAAGATCGAATGATCCAGAGCCCTGGCCTCAAAAACCGCCTTCGGCCGATTCCTGCACGAGGAAGATGATCTCTTTCATGTGGCACGATGGTAGCCAAGGATAGAGCCATTGTCCGCTGGCGGATGATGTCGACGGCGTAGGTGGTGAAGCGGTCCTTCAGTGCTTCCTCCAGCTTCTCGAAGTTGCGGCCCGTGCCGCCGTAGCCGTGGAAGGCGATCGCAGGCCGCGGCCCATGGCCGTAGATGCGGTAGGCGAGGGAAAAGCCCTGGTATTGGAAGGTGTGAGCGCCCGGCACACGACGAAGATCACTATCGACGCGCGCACCGAAAACTGGGGAGCTTACACGCAGATTCTGTACAGCCCGCCCAAGCGATGGATCTACGCCTTGAGACGAAAAACCAGGCCAACCGCAAAGCCTAGGTATAGATCATTACCGATTGAGCGCTTGATCAACGGTTGGGCAATTGTATTCTGGTGCAACACAACAAAATATCCAGGGTCGATCCCGAGCCAAAAGCCAGACAATTCGCCGATACGGTGCCGTATCCTACCCGATAACCCAAAGGCCAGGGCGACGACCTCATAAGAGCCAGTCCAATTCAGAATAGTGCCTTTTAGCGACCGGCTGGACCGGACATAATCTCCATGAGCGCCCAAATCCAAACGCCACTCACCCCATGCTTTACGACTCATACCACCGATCAAGCCAAACCGGATGCTTGAATCGTGTAATTCGAATCCCTCTTTGGGATAGTCCTTCTTGCCGCCCATAACCGCGCAACGGGCGTTAAGCCACAGGCTAGACCCCGAAACACTATACCCCAATTCCAAACTCCAGCCCCATTGTTGTGGATTTCCAGAAACGTATACTGACCTAATTGAAGGGACGAACTCCAAAGACTGTCCAAGACACTCTCCATCAAGAAGCAGTAAGCCAATGGAGATGGCGACCGCACGAATTTGGTCACGAGGTATCACGGCCCCTCGATGACCACAAAACGCTCATATTCAACACTACCTGCCGATTCCACTACAACCACATACGTACCTGGCCGGACGGAAAGATCGATCATACGTTCATGGACCATTGCATCAAGAGGCCATGGTGCGGCTTCCCATACCAAATGTCCGAGCTGATCGAGAATCCGCGCAGACAGTGTCGTTTGCGCCTTCGTAGTTAGGATTGTTAGCCGAAAATCTGATCCGTGGTTCGGGTTCGGATTGACCACGATCTCCAGGTCATCATCAAAGGCTTCAATCAGACCGTCGGAATCTTGGTCTAACGTCCGCAGACACATTACTGTTGCCACATCAGACTCGACCGTTGTTCCATTATCGTCTGTTACAACCACTTTGACGTGGAAATTGTCGTTCCAGAAGAAAAGCATGGTCGGATACGACGCACCGCTCTGTATCCACGAAGATTCTGATGTCAATTTCGAGTACCATGTATAGGTATAGGGAGGCGCACCGCCGAAAACAATGGCATTGCATGCAACGCCAAGTGGAAAACCGCAGTAGGCTACTTCTGGTGCGTAGAGATCCACCTGTAGCGGAGCGAATGGAACCGAGCAAGCGAAATAGGCGCTGTTGACAACGAGCAATTGACCGGCACCGCTGCCCGGTTCCAGCAGGACACCCGGATCCAGATCGATCTGTTCCCCGGCCATAACGTCCAAATCGTGCACGCTGCTGTATTCATGTGCGTTGATGGTGTGGATCGCCGCGTAAGACTCAGGACCGCTTTCCGTGCCGGTTAATTCAAAATCTGTTTGTTGCTGCTCCAAAATGCTGTAGAGGCTGCGGTACACGTTCAATCGTCCGCCACCGATGAGGGGTAATAACGGCGCAATGAGGTCGGCCTGGTTGATGACCTTATCCCGCATACCCAAGGCGACTCCAGCCGGATCTGCGGCATATTGGTCGATTAGATCCCAACACGCTGCCGCGTACAACAGGGCAATGGCTCCAGCTACATGAGGCGCCGCCATGGAGGTTCCCGTCATGTAGTCCGTTCCCCCACCTGGAATGGTTGAAAGTATGTCAACCCTTGGTGCTGCAATATCTACATAGTTGATGCTGTAAGGAGATCCGAGCGCGTTCGTCCCAGATGGATCATGCAGTCCGTCACCACCGTTCGTATTCGTTACGACTATTTGGTATGAGCTGCCGCACATCGCTGGCATGCAGTTGAAGGTAAAGAAGCCAAGATCGATGAAGACTGTTTCTCCGATCTCCAAATTGTAATTGTCGGGGGCTGTGACGTTAAGAATGCCTGCTGCGCCCAGAACATCGAATACTTGGCACCACAGCGGATGATCGTCGGGATGCCAAGCTGCACCACTTGATCCGAGTGATGCGTTTGTCGCTACAATGAACGCGCCTTCTGAACCGCCTGATGCATCATACATCTGTCTCATTGTCAGAGCATAGCTATACCCCCGAATGATCGCCTCCTCATTGGCTTCGGTCCCGAGCACTTGAATCGGTAATATGCCTACGTTCCAATTCACTCCAGAAATGCCATTGTTGTTGTTACCCGTGGCCCCAATTATTCCAGAGACATGTGTTCCATGCTGTAGGCTAGCCAGGTTCGCGCTCTCATCGAGGGCGTTCCAGCCATCGTAGTCGTCGACATAGCCGTTCTCATCATCATCAAGGCTGTTGCTAGGTATCTCGCTTTGGTTTTTCCAGAAAATGATATCGGAATGACCAAGATCGAAGCCGTCATCCAATACAGCTACTACGATTTCGTGCCCCTGCACGGTTTGTCCGCCAGTGCTAATATCCCATGCTTCAGGAGCATGAATCCGGTCAAGCGCGTATTGACTGCCGAACTGTGGATCGTTCGGTACCGTATTGTTCTGGGGTGATTGAACATAGTAATTCGGTTGAGCATTCTTTACGACTTGTGCATCCAGTATTAATTCTGATAGGCAGCTCTCCATGCTGACCAACGACGAGAAGTGATAGGAAAATATCAAGAGCTGCGGAAATACCGCATCGTCATATTCAAGCCCAAGTCCGGGATGGTTCGATATCACAAGTGACGAGTCGGCCTCATTGAACAATTGGATCAACACTTGATTTGGTACATAGGCCGGGCTGTCGACTTGAGCTGAACAGGGCATGATGCTCATGAGTGGTGTAAAGGCAAGTACCACTTGCATGCTCCATGTTTTGACCGTGTAGCGCCGCATGAAATTGGAAACAATGGTGATCACTTCTCAAGAACTTTGATCCTGCGGTGCATTTCGACGAGGTGCAGCGTCAACTCCTCCACCTTCTCCATCAACATCGCATTGGTCTTCACTACGTCCAATCCCTCTTCCACCATGCACTCCGCCGAGGGCACACCGGGCAGGTGTCCGTTTTCCGCAATGAATCGCTGCACTTCATCCAACGGCATGAGCTTGTACCCGGGCTTGAACACATAGTCGCTCCATTGCGCGGTGCCCTCAAGCGCGATCTTCACCTTCTCCGTCAAGATCCCGGTGCCCACATAAAGCAGGTAATCACCAGGCCGGTCGGTCGTACCAATACTCACCTTGCCGTCGTTCCAAAGCGACAATCCACCGGCCAAATCATTTCCATTTTCATCGGTATAGTAGAATAGCAATCGATCATGTTCCTGAGGGTCGTGGATGTGCCAGAACCCATCGTCCTGGTCAAGAGGTCTTCGTAGTGTGATCCAATCGCCCCATGCTGTCGCACCGCTGCGCACGGTCAGTGCGCCTCCAGGCTGGTTGTCGACACCGATGGTCACCCTGCCATCTGGATTGACGACCATGCGCTGCGCATTGTTGGTGCGGATCCTTAACGCGGTGTGGTCAATGGAGCCAAGAAATGCATCGTTCGGGTTCAAGGTGTTCAACAGGTTCCCATCCGTCCGCCAGAAAGGATCAACATCCTCGATCTGGTGACCATCAGGCTGGATCTCTATCAAGCCACCACCGCCGGCTCGCAAAAGGCCCTGGCCGTAGCCGCTTATTTTCAGTTCACCGGTGCTCAATAGTCTCAGCCGCTCCACTCCATTGCTCTTGAACACCACATCCTTGTTATCGCTCGTGCCAATGTAGTGCGTGCCGGGATTGGTGCCTGCATTGCCATACTTGGTCCAATCGTCACGCTCTGGCTGGCGCAGGTACACCATCTCGGAGTAGAATTCGCAGCCGTTCGCATCGGTCAATTCGAAGGCGTAGTTGTCCGAGCCCAGGTTGGCGCGATCCTCGGTGGTGTGGCCGTCTTTCCAGAGATAGGCGTATGGCTCCACGCCTCCGGTGGTGGTTACCGCGATGCTGCCGTTGAAGCAGTTGAAGCAACTGACGTTGTAGCCGTTGGGCCATTCGTAGGGCGCCAGTTCCACGGTGATCTTTTCAGGCTCATTGAGGGTGAGCTCCGCCTCGGCGAATCCACTGGCGCCGTCGGTGACGCCCACTCGGTAATAGCCGGCTACCAGGTCGGCCACATCCTCGGTGGAGGCGCCTGTGCTCCATTCGACCTGGTAGGGTGGCGTGCCGCCGGTGATGGTCAGGTCGATGGCCCCGTCCTTGCCGCCGGTGCAACTGATGTGATATCCGTTGTGGGTGGGTGCGTCCAGTTGGAGGGTGAGGGCCTGTGGCCTGGCATCGAATCCTGCCAGGATCAAAGCTGTGGACAGCTTGATGGAGAGCTTATGGCTGGGGCGCATCCGGTACGGTGGTTTCGTGTGCTGCTCGACTTGTAAACCCATTTCAGGACGATGAGGGTCAAAGGTGGGGGGGGGGGGGGGGGGCGGGGCGGGGGGGGGGGGGGGGGGGGGGGGGGGGGGG
>CAZTXO010000084.1:0-5582 GCA_964617515.1 uncultured Saprospiraceae bacterium
ACAAAGCGCCCCTGCGCGTCACGGTTAGTCATAGCCGCGCCCCTTCCCCTGTCAGGCTTGCTGCTTCATCAGGCAACAGCGCTGCGATCTCGCTGGCAATCCTCTGGATCCGCTCACGCCATAGGCTGGCATTGCAATTAAACCCTGCGCCCCGTCCGTCAACCATCCGTCCGAAGTCAACGCCGTTGCGTAGATCGGATAGGTACATCCTGGCTAGGGAAAGTTTGACTCTCGCCGTTAATAGTTCTGTGTTCATCCTAATAGCTTCCTTCCCTGTCACAGCTAAGACATTCCCACCAACCGCGGCCAACGCGAAGGTTGGTACTATGGCAGTATGGGCAAGTAACTGGACGGACAAACAGTGCCGTACAGAAAGAGAGGATTCTGTTCATAGCGCATGTGTCCCTTCCCAACTGTCAGGGGTGACCGCTACCGTTGAAATTTGAGAGGCAAAACCGCGAGTTATCGTCGATAACTCGCCCCGTTTTTTGGCGTTTATTGCGGCCATCGCCTGGCGCTTGGCTTCCCGTTGTTCCTCGGTCAATTGCCGTCGCTTCTGGTTGCGAAACTCAACCGCCAAGCCCGACGATTCAGCAATGAATAGAATCAATTGCTTGGCATCGCAGAAGAAGATTTTGCCATCGTGCAAGCATGGCTGCTCAGTTGCCCCGGTACTGCGCAGGAAAGCGGTAAGCCTGGCGTCGTGGGTTTCAACCGCCCAAGTGCTATCCTGGTCGTAGTGGTGCGCCTGGTCGGTTGTGTCTGCGATTTCTGATTGGTAAAGATGGTACTCTTGTTCGTTCATGTGTTGCCGCCCTCCTATGGGCTGAATGGGCGGGCAATAAAAACGCCCACCAACGGATTAATTTTTCGCCGTTGATGGGCATCTGTTACACTGGTGTGTAGCCGTATGCCCGTTGGTCTGTTCAACGGTTTATGGTTAGTGGTGTGCCTGTGTTCTTGTCACAGGCACACCACGTTGACCCCTAGATTTTCCAGTTATCCACCGGACTATGACCACTGGCCTTATCAATGTCCTGCTCGGCAAGCCTGGCGTAGTGCATGGTCATCTCTAATGTTTCATGTCCCAACAACTCTTTAAGCAGGTGGATATTGCCGCCATTGCGTAAGAACGTGATAGCGAAGGTGTGACGGAACCTATGCGGGTGTGCGCCCTCTACCCCTGCCTGCTCTCCAACCCGCTCAACCAACCGGTGTACATGGTATCTGTCTAGCGCCCTGCCGGTCTTGGTTGCGAACAGCGGTTCCTTCCCCTGCCGGTCTGCTAGATACTTCCATAGCGCTTTCTTGGTGCGATTGCCCAGGACTACAAACCGCTGCTTATCCCCTTTACCATGCCTGACGTGTAGCCGCCCGCGCTTCTGGTCGTAGTCCTTGATGGTCAGATTGCAAAGCTCACTTGCACGTAGGCCGGAATCGACCAGGGTCAAAATGATTGCTGTGTCACGGTTGGCCGATGGCTGCTTGGTGGTGATCAGCTTCCCGCCCTTCCCCCTGTACGGCTTCATGTATCCCGCCGCCTTAACCATGCGCCTTACTTCGTCTTGTGTAAATGGCTCAATCAAGGTCTTAGGGTAGCCCCTGATGATGTGGTCAACCCCTAGCTCAGTTTGCGCCCACGTCCAGAAGCTTGACAACCTAGCCCAGTGATCGTGTATCGTGCGCTTACTCATGCCGTGGTCGCTGTGTAGATGATTCAGGAATCGACGTACATCATTACTCGTCACCTGCTCTATCTCTGCATCACCTGTAAACTCTACGAAATGATTAAGCACCCATGTGTAAGTTTTGATAGTCTCTGTGCTGAAGCTTAGTTGCTTGTCCAGCCAGTAACCCTGTATAGCGTAAGAAAGCTTCATGGCGTAGTGGTTTTAGGGCAAACAAAAAAGCCGCTTGACTATTCGATAATCGAATAGTCAAGCGGCTTTTGCCTGTTGAGTCGGGGTGAGAGGATTTGAACCTCCGACCACTACAACCCCATTGACAGCGCGGCCCCCGACTGCATTAATGACCCGATAATCGGGCATTAATGACAGATCGTGGACTGCGCTACCAAGCTGCTTGACTATTCGATTGCAGTTACTTCGCTTCGTTACTCTTTCCCTGTATGGCTGCCTGCTGTTGTAATCGCTGCCATACATCGTAATTGACAAGAACCGCCACAGGCTTTCTGTAACGTTGTACTACAACTTGGGTGTCACTCATCTGTACGGCGTCCAGATAGTCACGAAGTTTTGTTCTGAAGTCGTCTGTTGTTGCAATCATAACCTGTTCTTTCATAGCTTATCTCGTAATATCATCTTGAATATTACAACATCCTTGCCGCTATTGTCAAGGGGGGTGGCTCAAAATTTTAAGGTTACTTTGCAATGTCCAGTCCGATCAGGTCACTTGGTGCGTTCTGCAAGTCCAGGTCATTGCCGATATAGCGTTCGGTTGTCTGGATACTGGCATGACCCAAAGTCTTTTGAATCTGTGCCAGCGGTGCGCCTGCTTTGTCTGCCAGCTTTGCGAAGGTGCGTCGTAGGTCGTGAGGTGCCAGACCTTCGATGGGTGAGTATTCCTCGACCACATACCAAATTGCTTGGGGCGTCAAGCCGTTGTCTTGAATATGCCCACCCTTGCGGATAGCCCGAAATACAAAACCCGATGCAATCCCCGCCGCCTGCGTCCACAAGTCAATAAGCGCTTTTACCCAGGCCGCCATAGGAATTGTACGGGTTCGGTTGTGCTTGCCGGTCAAGTTCAGAATTACCCAACGCCCATCCCGCTGCTGTAGATGCTCAACCGTCAGGGTAGTTAGTTCCTCGCGCCGCAGACCACAGCCCAACATCAATCCCAGGATTGCCCGATCACGTAAACCTTTGATTGTGCTTGTGTCTGGTGCGTTAACCATAGCGCTGGCCTGGTCACGGCTTAACCAGTTGCCCAGCTTCTTACCCTGTACCTTGATATTGCCTACCCGCTTAATTGCCTGTGCTGCACCCTCATCAATTAACCCATTGTCGGCGGCTTCTAAGGCAAGTTTGCGGATAGCTGCAAGTCGTTGGTTTATGCTGCTAGCTGTTACCCCTCGCTCTTTCAAGTGTGCAACATGAGCATTGATAGTAGCTTTGTTTAGTTGCGTTTGGCCGGTGGCTATGTACCAGCCCATAAAATCATGCAGCGCTCGGCCATAGTCGCGCTGGCTGCGTTCTGACACTGTGTCTAATACCATGCTGGCGATACGCTGCATTGCGCTCTGCTGGCTTATAGTGTTCTGCTGGCTCACAATAATAGCGTTTGTCATACTCTGTACCCTCTTAAATAATGTTTGCTAAGTACCATTAGCATAAGTAATTATAACAGAAAACAAGCCAATGTCAATGCGTATAGTAATCTCGTCACGGGTTTCGTTACGATGTTATCAGGCAAGACAGGGGGAAGGGTTGAGGCTCTTTCTTCTGTCTCGCAATAGGAAGCGATTACAGCGCTTGTTTTCGCTGACCCTGTGATTTGATACTTATTGCGCTGTATCGTTGAATCTAGGCCGGTTCTGTGAGAAGTCTTTCGGTGTTATGGAGGAAGGGTAGTAGTAGTAGTCAACAATATGTATACCTATTCCAGTGTGGGACTACTACTACTACTGATGGAGGGCTGCTACTACTACCTTTTATTAGATACCCACCCTGACCGTTGATGGATGGCTGACAATTGCGATAGCAAAGGATGGGGGAGGGATGGACAATGGGGTATGGGGTGTATTGAAATGAACCTTCCCCCGCAGATTTTTAAATAAAGTTTCCAGCCTTATTCCCACGGTGCAACGACCTTGCCAAACTCTAGCCGCTGCCATTGCTGGCCGTCTGGCAGGGCAATGTATGGCCGGGCCTGGCTGTCAATCCGCAACGTTGCGCCCTTGCCATAGACCAACAGCGGCTTATGGGTTAGTGCCCTGGTCGCCAATGGTGCGGCTTGTGGGTCTTTGGGTTGTACGTAGTTATCCATGAGACGGTCAAGTAGGGACTTCTGCGTCAGACCTTCCCTCTGTGCAAGCAGGTTGATTCTATCCCGCTGCTCTGGTGTGACATGTAGCATTGCGCGCTGCATAAAAACTCCTTCGTTTAGATGGTTGATTAACGGATTGTTTGCTGATGATTATGCGGTCAAAGCGCCGATGATGTTGGTTAATCGGGTGACTCTGCCGCCCGCTGCCGTGGTAGTATCGTGGTCAGTGATAAGCGACGCTGCGTACTCAGTCGATTCTCTGTTACTGTGGTGGCCGTCCAGGTAATCCAACAGCCTGCACGCTGCACCACGTAATATGCCGGGCGTGTCACGTTCAAGCAGTAGGGCTTCGGCGCGTGGCTGGTAGGTTGTCAGCGGGTCTATCTCTTCTCTATCAAGGAATTCCGGCTCACCTTGTGGTGTCAGTCGCCCGGCGTGCCTATTGAGAAAGTCTGCCAGCATACCCAGGGTTAGCAGCTTGTTGGCATCAAACTTAGTGTCATCCTTTTCGACTGACCTCAAAGTGATTGCCTCAGGGATAGCCGCCGCCACCTTGCGCGCTGCCTCCCTTTCATCCATCCACACAATCACAAAGTCATAGCCCGTTGCAACCTGGCGGACTGCTTCGATCTGGTCGTCCGTAACGGACTGACTGCCCAGGCCGTAGGGGTCAAAGGTTGTAGCCTGATAGATAGAGATGGCATTAAGCTCGCCTTCACAGAACACCGCAATCCCTGACCGTCTGGTTGGTGGCCGGAATAGTGTCATGCTGCCAGCGCTGCCGCTTGCGTTCTTGGGGAACTTACCCAGGTTGTACTTCTTCTCGCCCTGGTCTGGCCGTAGGAAACGATAGCGAACCGCCGTGATCAGGTCGCCATCATACCAGGGTATTGTAATCGCTGGCCGTATGTCGCCCTTGCTGTACCAGCCTTCGGTAGTGTAGCCCAGGTGGTAAGCCTCGGCGGTGGCCTGTGTAATCCCACGGCTGGCAAGATAAGGCAAGCCCTCGGCCAACCGCTGCCGCGCCTGGTCAATCTCCCTGCTGGACATCCATTGCCAGTCATCCCCGCGCCAGTCGGTAGCCGGTGCGCTCTCTTTCCTGTCAGGCCGTACAGAGGGAAGGGGCGCGGCACCTTGCCACGACAGGAGAAAATCAACCGCTTGGGGAAAGGTAAGGCGCTTGTACTCCTGTACGAATTTGATAGCGTCACCCCTGCGCCCGCAGTGGTCGCCACCCTCACGACAAAACCAGCCGTTGGCCTTGACGTGGAACCGGTCGCCGCCGCCACACCAGGGGCAAGCGCCGTGACGCTCCGCTCCATTGCTGGACAGGGGAGAAAATGCCGCGATAAGATTGCGGCAATCAATCATCTTTACTTGGTCTATTTGTTGTTGGTTGATCATGGCTTTAACTCTCAATCTCAGATACCTGTCAGATGTCGGTTACTTTTATCAGATACCTAAAACCCTATACTAGGGTTTTTAGGTAGGTATCTGATAACCAAAGGGTAACGATCAAGGTCGGTATCTGATAGGTATCTGATAGGTATCTGATAAAAATAGGTGTATTCCTC
>CAZTXO010000084.1:5682-9339 GCA_964617515.1 uncultured Saprospiraceae bacterium
GGTCGGTATCTGATAGGTATCTGATAGGTATCTGATAAAAATAGGTGTATTCCTCAAGATTGCGGCAATCAATCATCTTTACTTGGTCTATTTGTTGTTGGTTGATCATGGCTTTAACTCTCAATCTCAGATACCTGTCAGATGTCGGTTACTTTTATCAGATACCTAAAACCCTATACTAGGGTTTTTAGGTAGGTATCTGATAACCAAAGGGTAACGATCAAGGTCGGTATCTGATAGGTATCTGATAGGTATCTGATAAAAATAGGTGTATTCCTCTAACATCAAAAGGAGGGTATCTGATAGGTATCTACCAAAGTATCTGAGGGGTTTTGCAATTTATCAGATACCTGGTATCTGATAAATTGCGTATAGTAATCCCTCTCTTTGTACGGCATAATCAAAGACTGCTCAACACTTCAGCCGCCGCCGCCGCTTGCTGGTCGTACCAGTAGACGAATGGGTTGTGCGAACTGCTATCTTTGTCGGGGTTGCGTAGGTCTTTGCGAATCTTTCCGCTCTCATCCAAGCTGTTAAGAACTTTCTGTAGGTGGCGGTCGCTCTTGTCTTTGCCTGCGACCTGCTCGGCAATATCATTGGCAGTGAACCTCTTGCCGCGATATTGCTTCAGGAATTTTAGCACGCCGCTTTCTACTTCGTCCTTCTTGCCGCCCTGGCCGCTGGTCGCCAGTTCATCCCACCACACGCGCACAGAGTCGCAACCGTCAACCGCCACCAGGCTAAACCTTTGACCCTCCCAGGCTTCGCCATCTTTGAGCTTTGAGCAGGTAAGCTTACCCTTGCCGCTCAATTGCTCCCCTGTTGGGCTTACCTCGATCATGTAGTCCATAGCGCCGCGCATGGCGCTTGAGCCACGTTCGCCGGTGCCTGCCTTGTTGCTGTGGTGAACTAGCAGCACAGCGCACCCTAGTTCTTTGATTGCCAGCTTGCAGGATTCAAGGACTACGCCCATGTGTTGGGCGCTATTCTCATCGGCTCCCCCGGTGGCACTGTGCAGGGTGTCAATCATCAACAAGTCAAGCGGCTTGCCGGTGGCTTTCCAGGCTAGGACAAACTGGTCAATGTTTGCCGCCGTCTGGCTTTCGGTGTACAGTTGTGGCACTTGGCGAAAGATTGTAAGCCCAGGCAGGGCGCTTACACCGTGGTGTGCGGCTGCCGCCTTGAAGCGGTCAGGTAGTCCGGCCAAACCTTCCCCAGCGCAATAGGCAACGCTCAAAGGTCGGGCAACGTTAAAGCGCATGGCGAACGGCTCACCCAGGCAGGCCGCAAGGATTAAATCGATAACAATAAAAGTCTTGCCCGATCCTGGCGGGCCGAAGATCATGCCCAGGTCGCCAGCCCCAAACAGCCCATCAATCAGCCACTCTTTGGGTGGCATGTTGAGAACATCTTCAAACGATAGCGGCACGAAGATTGACGCAGGCTTTTCGTCTGCCGGTAGCGGGCAACTCTTGATGAAACTATCGAATTCCCTGCCGGTCTTGAGGTGATCGCGCAAGGCATATTCAAGTTTGCCCCTGCGCTGGTCGGCTGTGAGTTTCCCCATGATCGACTTAACAATACCCATGTCATGGGGAATGAGGCTGATTGCTGCGTTAAGCAGTGGGTTGACCGTCTCCCCCTCTGTCCGGCCATGCACGATTGACCCCTCGTAGAGTTCGTCTAGTGTAATGAGTGGCTTGCCGTTGGTGGCCGGAATTACTACAGGTTGGCCGGTGGCCGGGCGGTCTACAGTGTGGGTGAATCGCTGCACTGTCATGCTGCACCCCCGCGTAACACTGCATTTACAACGCTGGCCGGAATTCCTAGACGCACAGCGTCAATCAAAAAAAGAGACGCACCTACATGACTGGGCAATTTTGCGCCTTGTAGCATCTGGCGGATCTCGCCTATGGTGGGCGCTTTTGAAACGTTGGGCTTGGGGCAAAGTGGAATGTTGGCCTTGATGCGTTCTGCGTTCTGCTCCGCTGTCAGCAGGCAGCGCCTGCATAGAGAGTGCGTATCGTCCGCATCATTAAAAACTTGTTCTTTTTTTGGGTCAAGCCAACGTAGGCAGCAGGCGCAGCGTTGGCGGTTGACATTCGAGACATTCCCATGTATCATAAGACTAATCCTTTCATGTTTTTTGCCTTGCCGCTAGTGTTGACGCACTAGCGGTTTTAATTTGCAAGGCAGGGCGGATAGGGTGTTTCGACGAAGGTGGCGCATGTTGCCTCTATGGCTGGTGCGTCACCTTCTTTGTTTGTTGGAGTTGCCAACCCCAACCCCGACAAGAGCAGGTAACAAGCTTCATCCCTAGGGCGCCTAAAGTTTCGACTCGCTCTCTCTCTCAGGCGCCGGAACTCGCTGTCTGATAAAGGTATCGTGATAGTTTTGTACATTTCTAGACCTCCTCTATAGCACTTGGCAATCACCGATAGCCATTGTATATCAATCGCTGCCGACGAAATAGGGTCTTTTTTGCCTGTCTATTTCGTCGGATTTCGTCGGCGTCTCATTGCTGAGTTAAACGCTTCAAACAGATCGGCCTCTTCCCCCGCTCCCATCGGAGGATGGGAAGGCAACACTTCAGCGTCAAAGGCTTCTCGCAAATCAGTATATCTTCCGCTCTGGAATCCCCTAAAGGCTCTATCATATTCGGGTCGTGCCTTCCGTCCTGGCGGGTGCCGCTTCATCGTCTCCCCTGCCGACCTCAAACCTGCCCAATCCTTGAGCATCTCCATAAACTTATCATAGAATCCCTCTACCGATTTGGGCATGGTGTCAAATGGCCGAACGAAAAGACGGGTGTTTCCACTTATCCGTATGTCCCACACTGCCAAGCCGGGGGCATAGAACGCAAGTACCTCTTTCGCCGCGATTCGCCCGATGAGTTCCCCTGAATGAATACTATTGCCAGCGATCAACCCGTACAGGGTATCTAGTTCTTGGCACATGATTGCCATATTATTTCTATCCCCACCGCCCATCATTTGCTTGTGTTGGTACTGCGAGAAGTCGTCATGTAGTTTTGCCAACTCCCTAATTGCCTGATCAATGTCAAGGTTGACAGTTATCTCGGATGATTGCATAATCAAAGCCTATTCGCTCACATGGTTGATAGATGCGCCCACCCAACTTTTGCCGGTCTGGTGGGCGCATCTATTTTACCACCTACTTTCCTTCATCCGTCTGCGTTGGCTCCTTCCGTTCGCTCTCCTTGTTCGTCTGTGTGGCGGGTGGGCGCTCCCGTATCTCCGCACTAGTGGGCAGGCGCCCCCGCTTGATCATGGAATAGGTATTGATGATTCTGAGTTGTTGCTCTTTGGTTAGTTTCATCGTCTTCTTTTCTCCTGTACGGCGTTGATTGTCGCTCGGATTGTTGCGTTCAACAGTTGCCCCAGGCGCTCATCAAGCAAGTGTTGCTGCGCCTGGGATAACTGATTAAACACCAGGTCGAATGCTTTGTTCTCTGCAATGGTTTGCCGGTTGACCTCCTGGTAAATTCTGAAGATTGCGTCATCCCTTTCAATCATAACTGATACTCCCTGCTATGGTGCGGGGTGATGAGGTTGCCCCACACCTATTTAACGTATTCTAACGTATTCTTTGACGTATTGTCTGACGTATTCCTTAACCTATTCTTCGACGTATTGT
>CAZTXO010000085.1:0-9168 GCA_964617515.1 uncultured Saprospiraceae bacterium
CCAAATCAACCAGCGCATTGGCGAATGGAAAAGTTATATGTCCCATTCCACAGGCAATTTTGTGGTTCAAAGCCCAGGCCATATTTATTACGGGACCAATGGGGGTTTGTTGGTCATTGATAAAAATACGGAAGAAGTCCGTTTTATCACAAAGGTAGAGGGCCTGTCCGGCCTTGCGGTGCAGTCCATGGCCTGGGACAGCCGCAATCACCGGTTGCTGATCGCCTATACCAACAGCAACCTGGACTTGTATGACCCGGAAACCGGTGAAGTCGTCAATTTCCCGGACATCATGCGCAATACCCGGATTATCGGGGATCGATTTATTTACCGAATCCAAATGGCTCCCCAATCTGATTTTGCCTACCTCGCCTGCGGCTTTGGCGTCGTGGAGCTGAATCTCACCAAAAAAGAATTTGGTTTCACTGCTTTTACCGGCATCCCGGTCTATGAGGTCTGCCTGTTTCAAAACCATATCTATGCCGCCACGGAAAGCGGGGTTTACCGGATCGAAAACGACAAAACCAAATTCAATCCCGGTGATTTTGGCCAATGGAACCAGGTTCCTTCTTTTGGAAACAGCGCATACACCGCCCTTTCGGTTTTTAATGGTTTGATCTTTGCAGGTACCGGAACCCGCGTCTTGTCCTGGCAGGGAAACGGCAATCCCCTCGTGGTCATCGACCAGCCTGGTATGAAAATACAATACCTGAGCGCCGGGGAAACCCAGCAGCTTGCAGGATACAGTTGTAATAATTGTGACGGGAGCCTGTATTCGATCGACAAACAGGGCCAGGCCAGGAGGCTGGATGCATCCTGTGTTCCCCGGCCGTTGTATGGCATCGTGGATGAAAAGGGCAGAGGCTGGTTTGCCGACCGGTTCCAGGCCTTCCGCTCCAATACGGACCTTACTGCAGGCTGTTCATTCAAATATTTTAATACCCCGCTGTCTCCTCATTCAACCGATATTGCTTTGTCACCAGGAAGGGTGTACGTGGCGGCCGGGGGCATCGATGCCTCATACAGTTACCTCTTCAGGGGAGATGGTTTTTTTTCACTGGTAGATGGGATCTGGCGATCTTATCACCGGGGCAATAATGAAGTGATCCGGGCAGCCGATCTGGTGGACATGTATAAACTGGCCGTAAAGCCGGCTTCGGATATCCTTTATGCGGCCACCTACTGGGGCGGCCTGATGGAATGTGATATGAAGGATGCTTCAAGGCCAGTGATCCGGATATACGATAAAAACAACAGCAGCCTTCAGGGCACCCAGGGTGACCCCGCCCGAACCAGGGTAGGGGGGCTTACCTGGGACCGGGGGGGCAATCTTTGGATGACGAATTATCTCGCAGAACGGCCGGTTTCCGTGTTAAAAGCCGATGGGACCTGGAAAAACTTTTCCATGCCTACCACCTCAAACCTGCTTGCCTGTGCTGCGGACTCTTCAGGCAACCTTTGGTTTTCCGTGATCGGCCAGGGGCTCATCGTATATCATCCGGGAGCCAATATCGATATTACCTCGGATGACCGGGTAAGGGTTTTTAACAACAGCAACAGCGTGATGGAAAGCAATATCATCAATGCCCTGGCCACCGATCTGGATGGAAGTGTATGGGTGGGTACCAACAACGGCGTCTACGTCTTTGAATGCGGGGAAGGTGTATTCGATCCCAACTGCAAAGGTTCCAAACGCATTGTCGTTCAACAGGGCCTGGGTGCCAACCTGCTCAACGGAGAAGATGTCCAGGCCATTACCGTGGATGGAGCCAACCGTAAATGGTTCGGCACCCGCAACGGCATCTTCCTTCAGTCCGCTTCGGGTGACCAGGAGATTGCCCGCTATACGATAGACAACAGCCCATTGTTTGATAACCTGATCACCGTACTCCGTTATGAGCCGGTGAGCGGCGAGCTATTTGTAGGAACCGGAAGCGGTATACAATCCATTCGCACCGATGCCACTGGGGGAGGCAGGACCAATGAATTCAGCGATATTTATGCTTTTCCCAATCCGGTCCGCCCGGATTATACCGGCCCCGTAACCATCCAGGGCATGCGCCGCAATTCCAATGTCAAGATCACCGATTTCAACGGACAGGTGGTACACCAGGGAAAGTCAAACGGAGGGAGTTATGTATGGGATGGCCACGACCTGCAGGACCGCCGGATCACGAGCGGAGTCTATACCGTACTGATCAGTGGCGGCGATGGTTTTGAAAAGCCGGATACCCGGGTCGTGAAGATCGCGGTGATCCGCTAATTCAATCTAAGGAATCGCCTCTTCCAGTTTTTTGATGCCGTTTCGTGGAATTCTTTTCTTTTCTATTCTTTATTTTAAAGGATTCAAATTAAAATGCATGAAATCATTGGTAGCGATAGCTTTTATCTTTTTCCTTGCTCCATCTCTTTTCGCTGGTCCTATCGGTCCTTTTCAGGACACCGCACGACCCGGTCATCTTCTGGACAATCCGATGTCGGTTCAATACCTGAAAGAAAAATTGCGCCGGAAAAGCCCCAGGCTGGTTTTGACCCCTGAGCTTGAACAGGAGCTTCGGCAGAAAATTAAAACCGACGCGGTCATTAAAAATGTATACCAGGCCATCCGTATCAATGCCGGGGCCATCCTCAGCGAACCTTTGCTTGAAAGAGTGGTTGTCGGACGCAGGCTATTGGCTACCTCCCGGGAAATGTTGTACCGCATGAATATGCTGGGCATGGCCTATCGGATGGAAAGGGACCCTATCCTGCTAAACCGGATCAATGATGAAGTCCTGGCGGTTTGTCATTTCAGCGACTGGAATCCATCCCATTTCCTGGACGTAGCGGAGATGGCCATGGCCGTGGCTTTTGCCGTGGACTGGGCGGGTGATCAATTGCCCAAATCGACGGTCCTGGCAGCTGTGCAGGCCCTGAAAGAAAAAGGCATCGGACCGAGTTATAACAAAGCGGGCAATACCGGATGGATCCAGGGTACCAACAACTGGAACCAGGTTTGTCATGGGGGCATGATTGCGGCCGCAATCGTTATCGCAGAACAAGACCCTGACCTCGCCTCCGAAACCCTTCGCCGGGCTCTGGAAGGAATGCCCTACGCGCTCGATGAATATGGACCGGATGGGGTATATCCGGAGGGAGCCACCTATTGGGGATATGGCACCAGCTTCAGCGTGGTCACCGCAGCGATGTTTGAAAGCGCATTTGGGACGGATTTTGGATTGTCAAAATACCCCGCCTTTATTGAAAGTGCCACCTGCCAGGTACTTAATACGGCGCCATCCGGCTGGTATTACAATTTTGCTGATTGCGGCGACCGGAGAAATGAAAACGGGGATATGATCCTGGCATGGTTTGCGGCAAAAACAGGAAATAAAATATTTTTTGAAAAGGAACGGTTTTTAAGGCCGGCTGAAAAAATGGGCAAACTCGGCCGTTTGGACGGAGCAGGTTTGGTGTGGTTGGCACAATATAAGGAAAGGCCATCCCCGGAAATTCCTCAAGCCTGGAAGGGTGATGGGCCGAATCCCCTCGTGATTTTTAAGAGCGGGCCTGAAGACCCGCACCAATTTTATTTTGGAGGCAAGGGCGGAAGGGGCACGGTAAATCATGGAAATATGGATGGGGGATCCTTTGTTTTTGAATTGAATGGAGTACGGTGGGTAATCGATCCAGGTAACCAGGATTATCACGAACTTGAAAAAACAGGTTTTGATCTCTGGGGGAGATGCCAGAGCTGCCAGCGATGGACCCTGCTCACCAAGAACAATTTTGGCCACAGCACACTCACTGTTAACAATGGCCTTCATGCAGTGGATGGACTGGCCACCATCACCAGCCTGACGAAGGGACCCAATCCTGAAGCGACCATCGACCTGACTCCGGCTTTCTCCGGCCAGTTGAAATCGGCTAAAAGAAGCTTTGTCAAAGATGGCCCACAATCCCTGCTCATCGAAGATCAGTTGGAAACGCTCGCCGATACCAAATTGATTACCTGGCAAATGATGACTACGGCCGATGTCGAAATAATCAAAGGAGGTGCAATACTCCACCAGGAGGGCAAACAGCTCAGGGTGGAAAATGTGTCTCATCCCGACCTTACTTTTTCTGTCATTTCTTTGTATCCCGCTCCACTTGAATTGGATCGACAGATCCCTGGCCTGAAAAGACTGGAACTGCGACTGCCTGCCTATTTGATCCCGGAGGGAAAAGGGAAAATTGCCATCAGGCTCTCCGGGCAGGCTCGATAACTGGCCGCCCGGATGATCGGTATAATTAAACTGCCTGTCCGTCTAATAATCCGGAATGTCAGGTTCTTTTGACCCGGCTGGACAGAAAAGTGTCTCCGGAGCCCTTAATTTTGCAAAATTCATGAAATCAAATTTTTTACCTACTCTAATCCTGATTATATCAACTCCTCTCGTTTTTGTCCGCTGCGATAAAAAAGAAACCACCAATGGACCTGGTGCTCCTCCGGCAGGTGGAGCAGCGGCTGGAATGCAAGGTGGTCCTGGCGGAGGCCAGGGCCCTGTTTATGATGCCGTCATCGCAAGGGGATTTGAAATCAACAGGGAAGTCCAGTCGCCGGGCACCATCCTGGCAGAAGAAACCACTGACCTCCAGCCTGAAATATCCGGCAGGATCACGGGAATTTATTTTAACGAAGGAAGTTTTGTTCCAAAAAATAAACTGCTGGTCAAACTGAATGACGCCGATCTCCTGGCGCAGCGTTCCAAAATGGAAGTGCAACTCAAGATTGCCGAAGCAAGCGAATTGCGCCAGAAGGAATTGCTGGCCGTTAACGGGACCAGCCAGCAGGAATACGATCTGGCCACACTGGCGGTGAGCAACATCAAGGCGGATATGGAATTGAACGCAGTTAACCTGGCTAAAACGGAAATACGGGCGCCTTTTGCCGGCAAGCTGGGATTGAGAAATGTCAGCCTCGGGGCCTATGTCAGTCCTCAAACCATATTGTCCAACATTTCCCAGGTGAGTTCGCTCAAAATCGAATTTAATGTCATCGAAAAATATACGACCGAACTTCGTCTCGGAAAGATCGTCAGGTTTAAAACCGAAACGGCTCCGAATACTTACGATGCCAAAATCATTGCTTTTGAAAATACCCTCACCAGCGATACCCGCCAGTTGAAAATCAGGGCCCAGGTGCTTAAGCCGGACCGGAACCTCACTCCCGGAAGTTTTATTTCGGTCAATTTTAGCGTGGGTTCTGCCGAACCCGCCATCATGGTGCCGGCTCAATCCATCATTCCGCAGGCAAGGGACCGTCAGGTCATCGTGTTTAAAGGGGGTCAGGCGATGTTTACCAAAGTGATCACCGGCTTCCGGGATTCCTCCCGGGTCGAGATTCTGGAAGGGTTGAAGGCCGGAGATACCATCCTGACTACCGGACTTCTTAGTGTCCGGCCCGGTGCCAAAATCGATGTAAAAATCGCAGAATAAGACCAGTTGCGACTATTAATAGATGTGCTATTTTTTAACCTTCATACCTAACCAATGAATATATCGGAAGTCAGTCTGAGAAGGCCGGTTTTTGCCATCGTGCTCAACCTCATCATCCTGTTGTTTGGCATCATTGGTTTTAAATTTCTTGGGGTCCGGGAATATCCGGCCATTGATCCGCCGTTCATCAATGTGAGGTGTTCCTATGCAGGTGCCAATGCCGATATCATAGAATCCCAGATCACCGAACCCCTGGAAAAAGCCATAAACAGTGTACCGGGGATCCGGAATGTGACGTCCAGCAGTTCCCAGGGCAATTGTAATATCAATGTGGAATTCGAACTTGGCGTGAATCTCGAAGAAGCGGCCAATGATGTCCGCGACAAGGTATCCCAGGCGGCACGCAGCCTTCCAGAGGATCTGGATTCCCCTCCCGTGGTCTCCAAAGCGGATGCCAGCAGCGATCCCATTCTCAGCATGACCGTACAAAGCCCCAACCGGAATCAGCTTGAGATTACTGAATTTGCCAACAACATTCTTATTGAAAGGCTGCAAACCATTCCCGGAGTCAGCAGCATCCAGATCTGGGGAGAAAAAAGATATGCCATGCGGATCTGGATGGACCCCAACAAAATGAATGCATTTGGGGTCACCGCCAAGGACATCCAGGTTGCGTTGCAGCGCGAGAGTGTGGAAATCCCCAGCGGCAAGGTATCCGGTGAAACCGTGGAGCTGAGTGTGCGCACCTTCGGCAGGCTGAACACCGAAGAGGAATTCAATAACGTGATCATTCGCAGCAATGAAACGGGCATTCTAAGGCTGGGTGACGTGGCCGAAGCCGTACTGGGACCGGAGAACGAAGAATCCGTATTCCGGGAAAGTAACATACCCATGATTTCCATGGCCATCATTCCCCAGCCCGGAACCAACTATGTATCTATTTCGGACGAATTCTACAGGAGGGTGGAGCAATTAAAAAGGGATGTTCCGGAGGATGTTAAACTCGGGATTGCCCTGGACAGTACCAAGTTTATCCGCAAATCGCTGGACGAAGTGAAAGAAACCCTGATCCTTTCCCTGAGCCTGGTGATCGCGATCATTTTCTTTTTCTTCCGGAGCTGGGGCATTGCCCTCAGGCCCCTCCTGGATATACCGGTTTCTTTGATCGGCGCTTTTTTTATCATGTACCTTTTTGGTTTCACCATCAACGTGCTCACCCTGCTCGCTATCGTGCTGGCCACCGGACTGGTGGTGGATGATGGCATTGTGGTCACAGAAAATATTTATAAAAAAATTGAAGCCGGCATGAATAAATGGCAGGCGGCGCGTGAAGGTTCCAAAGAAATCTTTTTCGCGGTGCTCGCCACTTCCATTACCCTGGCCGTGGTATTTCTCCCCATCATTTTCCTCCAGGGTTTTGTCGGGCGCCTGTTCAGGGAGTTCGGAATTGTCGTAGCCGGTGCGGTTTTGATTTCCTGCCTTGTTTCACTCACCCTTACGCCGGTGCTCAATGTCAAAATGGCGACCTCTGCCCACCACTCCTGGTTGTATCGTGTCACTGAACCTTTCTTCAAGGGCATGGAAAACGGATATCGTCGCAGCCTGGGTGCATTCCTCAAAGTCCGTTGGCTGGCTTTTATCATTGTATTGGCCTGCGGGGGCGTAATCTATTATATAGGCAACAACATCCAATCTGAACTGGCACCGATGGAAGACCGCAGCGTCTTCAGAATCCAGGTGACTGCGCCAGAAGGAACCTCCTACGAATCCATGGACCGCAGTATAGTCGAGATCACCGATTATGTGCTCGAACAAGTCCCTGAAAAAACAGCGGTCATGAGCATGACGGCTCCTGGTTTTACCGGCAGCGGTTCAGTGAATACCGGATTTGTCCGAGTGGTGTTGTCTGACCCAAATGAACGGGAAAGATCACAGGCACAGATTGTCCAGGCAGTAAGCAAGGGCCTCAATAAATTTACAGATGTCCGGATGTTCCCGGCCCAGGATCAAACCATCCAGGTTGGCCGCAGGTTTGGAGGGCAACCGGTTCAATTTGTCGTGCAAAACAACAATTTCGACAAACTTAAAGAGGCCCTGCCCCGGTTCCTGGAAGAAATCCGGAAAAGTAAAGTGCTCGTGAACGCGGACATTGATCTCAAATTCAACAAGCCGGAACTGCGCATCCAGATTGACCGCCTCAAAGCCAGTGAACTGGGTGTGAGCATCGGTGACTTATCCGAGGCCCTCCAGCTTGCCCTCAGCAACCGCAGATTGGGTTATTTTATCAAAGACGGTAAACAATACCAGGTCATCGGACAAGTGATCCGCAGTGACCGGGACGATCCCAATGATCTGAAAAACTTTTACGTGAGAAGCAATCGCGGTACTACCCTGTCCCTGGACAACCTGGTTACCATGACCGAAGAAGTCACTCCGCCAACGCTCTATCACTTCAACCGGATGAAAGCGGCCACCATCAATTGCGGCTTAGCCCCTGGCTATGCAGTAGGCGATGGAATTGAGGAGATGGAAAAGATTGCCGACCAGGTACTCGACCCGAGTTTTACCACGGCCCTGGCCGGTACCGCCCGGGACCTGGCGGAGAGCAAAGGAAACAGCGGTTTTGCCTTTATCCTGGCCCTGATCCTGATCTTCCTGGTGCTGGCTGCCCAGTTTGAAAGTTTTATAGATCCCATGATCATCATGATCACCGTACCCCTGGCGATCGCCGGGGCTTTGATCAGCCTATATTTATTTGGACATACGCTCAATATATTTTCCCAGATCGGTATGATCATGTTGATTGGCCTGGTGACGAAAAACGGAATCCTGATCGTGGATTTTGCCAACAAGCAGCAACTGGAAGGAATCAATAAAAAAGATTCGGCCATCACGGCTTCCGTGCTCAGGCTGAGGCCGATCCTGATGACCAGTCTTGCCATGGCTCTTGGCGCCCTCCCCCTGGCCCTTTCCCTGGGCGCGGCCTCCACTTCACGCATACCGCTGGGGATCGTGATTGTGGGCGGGGTCTTGTTTTCCCTGGTCCTGACCCTCTATGTCATACCGGCCATTTATACCTACTGGAGTACCCGTAAACATGCCTTGAGGGCAGAACTTCAATAACCCAATGCTCATGCCCGCTTCCTTTCTTAAATTTAAAACCATTCGCGGCAGATCCTGACCTATGAATATGAAACTCACTTTGTTCTTTGTTTTATTTACTTCCGTGGCCATGGCTCAGGGTTTACTCCGGCTGGACGATGCCATAGAAGCTGCATTGAGTCAAAATCCAAATATCCTGATCTCGACCAACGAAAAAGAGATCGCCCAGGTAAACAACAACTGGTATGCTGCGGGAAGGATACCCACGGTTGGGCTCAACGGCACCTTCAACAATTCCATCACGAATCTCAACCAGAAACTGAACAATGGAACGATCATCGAACGCAACGGGGCCAGGAACAGCACGATCAATGTCAATGGCCAGTTCAGCTACCGGATCTACGGAGGGAAACGGGTGCATATCATCAAAAAGCGGTTTGACCTCGAGGAGGCCCTGGCCGATGAATTCCTGAAACAGGATATCAACCAGACGGTCTTCGATGTCATCAACCGGTATATCGATATCGTCCGGCTCAAGAGCCAGCTGGATGCCGTCCGGGAAACCATTTCTTTTTTTGAAGAACGCAGCAAACTTTCCCAGGTGCG
>CAZTXO010000086.1:0-9082 GCA_964617515.1 uncultured Saprospiraceae bacterium
TCTCGACTCTCTTCCCTAATCCCTATCTTTGTCCCCCAATTGTAAGCAGAGCACATGTTTCAAAACCTGACTGATAGTCTCGAAAACGCGTTTAAGACACTCAAGGGCGAGGGCAAACTCACCGAGCTCAACATCGCGGAAGCGATCAAGGAAATCCGCCGCAGCCTTGTAGCCGCGGACGTGAATTACAAGATCGCCAAGGAATTTACGGATAAGATCAAGGATAAGGCCCTGGGGACCAAAAACGTATTGTCCTCCGTCAAGCCCGGCGAACTCATGGTCAAGATCGTCCAGGATGAGATGATCGACCTGATGGGCGGGCAAGCGGCCGGCATCAATATCAAAGGCAATCCGGGGGTGATCCTGATCGCGGGATTACAGGGAAGCGGTAAAACCACCTTCTCCGCCAAACTGGCCAATTTCCTCAAAACCAAGCGCAAGAATAAACCCATGCTCGTCGCCTGCGACGTCTATCGTCCGGCGGCCATCGACCAATTGAGCGTGTTGGGTGAGTCTATCGGGGTGCCGGTGTTTAAGGATGTGGAATCCAAAGATCCGGCTGCTATCGCCCTCAAGGCGATCGAGCATGCGAAGAACCATGGATTCGATGTGGTGATCATTGACACCGCGGGCCGATTGGCGATTGACGAGGCCATGATGAAAGAGATCCGCGAGATCAAAGAAGCCACGCAGCCAACGGAGACCCTCTTTGTCGTGGATTCCATGACAGGACAGGACGCTGTCAATACAGCGCTTGCGTTTAACGATGTCATCAATTACGATGGTGTCGTGCTGACCAAGCTGGATGGCGACACCCGCGGTGGGGCGGCCTTGTCGATCAAGTATACCGTCGGTAAGCCGATCAAGTTTGTCGGCACGGGTGAAAAGATGGACGCCATCGACATGTTCTACCCGGACCGGATGGCCCAGCGCATTCTTGGGATGGGGGACATCGTCACCCTGGTGGAAAAAGCACAGGAGCAATTTGACGAGAAGGAAGCCAAGCGCATTGAAAAGAAAATCAAAAAGAACACCTTTGATTTCAATGACTTTCTCGGGCAGATGGCCCAGATCAAGAAGATGGGCGACCTCAAATCACTCATGGGCATGATCCCCGGGGTCGGCAAAGCGCTCAAGGATATCGATATAGATGATAAGGCCTTTTCCAAAATCGAATCCATCATCCAGTCGATGACGCCGGACGAGCGGGAAAATCCCGAACTGCTCAACATGAACCGCAAGATCCGGATCGCCAAGGGCTGCGGCAGGGATCTCAATGAGGTCAATATGTTTATCAAACAGTTTGACCAGATGCGCAAGATGATGCATATGCTGAGTAAAGGGGACAATATGCAGCGGATGATGCAACAATTTAAAGGACGCTGAGCAGCAGCGGCCCCGGGCGGTGATCTTTTTTGAGGGGTTGCGCAGGAGGTGATTTATCTTTGGTAGAAATCACGTTCTAAATCCGCTTGTCATGACACTGCTCGTAATTCTCCTCCGCATCATTCACCTTTTTTGCGGCATTTTCTGGGCCGGATACGCCATGTTCAATCTCGGGTTCCTGGCACCCACCATTCGCGCCACCGGTATGGAAGGGCAACAGGTGATGCGTCATCTGACACAGAAAACCCGTTTCCTGGCGATCGCTTACCTGGCCTCCACGCTGACCGTGCTTTCCGGGATATTCCTCTTCTGGTTGTCCGTGGGCTTCCGCAAAGAAGCCATCCTTTCGGGCAAGGGACACGTCTTGCTGCTCGGCGGAATCACAGGCATTCTCGCGTGGCTCATTGTTCTGTTTCCTGTGCGGAACATCTTCCAGGGTATGAAAGCCACGACACAGGAGATCCAGGCACAGGGCGCCCCACCACGACCCGAACAGGCGGCCCGCATGCAGGCTTATGTAGCCCGCCTGATGAAAAACAGCAAGATCGCCCTGGTCTTCCTCGTGATCACCATCCTCGCCATGGCGATGGCCAGGTATATGGTTTAAAGCAGCGGACGTTCCCGCCGGCTTATTGCCTGAGCAGCGGAATCGAGTGCTGCCAATGGCCGGATGACAGGGAAATAAAATACATGCCTTCCGGCAGGTCAGGCGACAGCGAAAATGCTTGCGCATACGTGCCGGGTAATAACAGCTCCGAGTCCATCAGGCGTGTCACTAAGCGGCCCTGGGCATCTATCAGCGAAATCCTGAAAGGCACCGGTTTATCCAGCGAATACCGAAGGTGGATTTCGGACGTGAACGGGTTGGGAAATTGTTCCATAGACACGACAGGTGCAGGAAGTGTTTCATCGCTGGTCGTGAGACCCGTAATAAAACGTGCGACAAACATTTCGTTCAGCGAGGTCGATGTATTTCTTCCATATCCTGTGGCAATGAGTTTGCCATCCGGTTGCAAATCGATGCTGTAGATATATTCACTGTTTTCAGAAAAAATGGGCATGATGGCTACGCCATCATTGTCAAATGTATTATCGGGGATACCATTGGTATTCAGGCGGACTACCGCGAGATCGCTGCCCCCGGGTATGCCGGAATGTACGTATCCTCCCATGAGAATCTTGCCATCCGGTTGCAAGGTAATCGAACGGATACCATCATTCTCGTTGTTGATGGGCACGGTGACAATGCCGTCACCATGAAATTCGGGATCCGGACTTCCATCCGGATTGAGTCGCATGGCCGTGATGATGGATTTGCCTGTGGCATCATTGACGGCCAGGCTGGAAAGAACAATTTTGCCATTGGGTTGCAGGATCGCGGAGGTGAAATAGTCCTGTTTACTGGAAAGCGCGAATGTGGCTTTACCTGCATTTCCAAAAGTCGGATCCAGTGAACCATCCGGCCTGTAACGGGCTATAAAGGAGTTATCATAGTTACCTTCCCGGATATAACCCGCTACAAGGATTTTATGATCGGTTTGCGTCAGCACGGAGTTTACATTACCATAACTGTTATTCATCGTGGTGATCACATAACCTTTTCCGTCTAAGGTCAGGTCCGGCTTGCCATCGGGCATATACCGGGCTACGAAAAACCGGTCCAGCGTGTCCGCATTGTTTGTGACATATCCCGCCACGATGATCTTTCCATTGGTATGCAGGGTCATGGCCCTGGCGACTTGGGTGTCAAATCCAAGGTGGGTAAACCTGACGCCGTCCTGATCAAAACTTATGTCGGGGCTTCCGTCCGGGTTGAAACGAAATATCGCCATCGAATCCATCATAACGCCCTGGATATTGACCAACAAGACGATTTTGCCATCCGGTTGCACGGAAACAGCCACGGAAGCATAGGGCTGACCTGGTCCTGTCAGGAATATTTTCCCGTTACCGTTGAAGGTGTGGTCTAAGGAACCGTCCGGGAGGTAACGAACAAGAGTTGCATAACCCAAATCAGAGAAAGGTTCATAGGTATCACCAGCGGCCAGTATTTTGCCATCCGGTTGCACTTTGATGCTGTATCCGCCGGCATGTTGCTCGGCAAAAAAGGTCTGCAGAAGAAAACCATCTCCTCCGCCAAATTCCGGATCAGGACTGCCGGCCTGTGAATACGCCATGATGCACAGGAAGAGAAGACAAAGGGGGATCAGAAAGCGGATGTTTTTCATAAGGTATCGATTATGCCTGGAGGTTTCTTTCATGCGGGAAAGGTCAGACGCTGCAAGCGATGGACACGGTAAAAAATAGGGAATGGTATACTTTACCGAACGAACGGTAAAGAGGGTTACTCCTGGAGGCTTTTAAACCGGGACATTATCAATACTTTTAGGGCAGGTTTAGCCCTTCGTATGACCAGCCGCCCTCACTCCCTCCTTGCATTTTCGCCGCGCTGCCATGGCCCCGGGCCAATTCTCCTGACGGCTCTTCTCCTTTTGTCCATGATCGCCCCCACTCATTGGTTAAAGGGACAGGTTCCGGACCGCTATGCGGATAATATCTGGCAATTTATGGAGGAGACCCGCCTTCCCCTCGAGGAGATCCTGGCGTATGGCGACCAATATTTCACCGCCCATGGAAAGGAAAGAGGCTCCGGATACAAACAATACCAGCGATGGCTCTATGAGCGCCGCTTTCACCTGGATGAACATGGCTACCTGATCGATCCGCAGTTGGAACAGGAGCGATACGAGGCTTTTATCAAAGGCGCCCGGACTTCCGGGCGCATGCCTGCTCCCTGGACGGAACTGGGACCGACGACCTGGTCCTATACCAGCGGATGGAATCCCGGTATCGGCCGGGTGACCAGTGTGGCGGTCGATCCGTCAAATGCCAATACCATCTATGTGGCTACCGCCGGAGGCGGTATCTGGAAATCGACCAGCGGAGGTAATGCCTGGCTTCCCCTGACAGACCTGGTCAACTCCTCCTGGCTAAAGATTTTTCACCTGACGATCGATCCGTCCAACACAAGCATCCTGTATGCTGCTGTCATCGGGGGAGGTGTGATCAAGAGCACCAATAGTGGAGCCACCTGGTCCGCGACAGGTTCCGGGCCCTCGACGACCCGCAAAGTGATGGTGCATCCAACCAATTCAACCATCGTATTCGCCACCGCCTCTAACGGAATCTATCGATCTGTCAACAGCGGCACGTCCTGGACGCAAGTCGATGCGTTCAACAGTGAAGACCTCGAGTTTAAACCCGGTGATCCATCCGTGATTTACGTCGCCGGCAACAATAATGTGCTCAAGCGATCTGCTGACGGCGGACTTACCTGGGCCACGATCGGCTCCGCCCAGGGGATAACCAATTCGGGCAGGACACTGCTTGGTGTATCCGCTGCGGATCCCGCTGTGGTGTATGCCGTCCAGGCCAATGGAAGCATATTCGGCCGCATGTATAAATCAACCGATTCGGGTCAGAATTTTATCACTACCGTGATTGGTAATCCAACCAATGGGACCAACTATTTTGGCTACGAATCCAATGGCACCGGCACCACGGGCCAGGCCGGGTATGACATGGCCATCTGTGTCAACCCGGTAAATGCAGGCGAGGTCCATATCGCGGGCATCATCTGCTGGAAAAGCACGGATGGCGGTTACACCTTTGTCGCCGAGACGGTATGGTCCTATCCCAACAGTACTGGGTACAACCATGCGGATGTGCATGCGCTCGAATGGGTGGGAACAGTCATCTACAGCGGAAGCGACGGTGGCGTCTACAAGAGCACCAATTACGGTGGCGATTGGACAGATCTTTCGGCCGGTCTGGGAGTCCGGCAACTATACCGGATCTCCTGCGCGAAGACCGACGGCACCATTATCGTGACGGGTGCCCAGGACAATGGATCCTCTTACCGGACAGCCACCGCTACGTGGACCGACTGGCTGGGCGCCGATGGGATGGACAATATGATCAGTCCGACCAACCCAAACATCGCTTATGGCACCAGCCAAAATGGACAGTTGTATAAAACCACCAATGGTGGCGCCAGTTATTCAGGTATCACCGAACCCGCCGAAGGAAACTGGATCACACCGGTGACGATGGATCCCGTCAACCACAGTATCATCTATGCCGGATGGACCGATGTGTATAAGTCTGCTAACAGCGGCTCCTCATGGACCAATATTTCAAACCAATACATCAATCGTAAACTTGATGTCCTGGTGCTGGCGCCTTCCAATACCAACTTCATCTACGCCGCGGCTACCAATAAAATCTTCCGGACGCAAAATGGCGGTACCTCCTGGGATTCCATTGCTTTAGCCAATAATGTGACTTCCATCTATGTCAGTGCGACCAATCCGCAAAAGATCTGGGTGACAATCAATGCTACCACCAATCACGTTTTGTACTCGACGGATATGGGCACGACGATGCAATCCATATCCTCCGGGCTCCCGGCCCTGGCCGCCAGGTCCGTGGTGGTGGATGAATCGGCGGTCAATACCGTGTATGTCGCGCTCAACATCGGCGTCTATTACCGCAATGATTTCAACCCATCCTGGAGCGCTTACAATGACATTCTGCCCCTGGTCGCGCTCAATGAACTGGAGATCCACCAGGGTTCAGGAAAAATCCGAGCCGCCACGTATGGCAGAGGGGTTTGGGAAAACAACCTTATCGTGCCACCCTGTTCCTCCTACGTGGTCAATACACTCGATGATGGATTGGGATCTTTGCGGTCGGCCATCGGATGTACCACCACCGGGGACTCGATTTCATTCGCGACGGCTATCCTGGGGCAGTATATTGATTTGACTACGGGGCCCATCCTGATCAACCGGAATATCAAGATCCACCAGGGCGCGTCGACCGTCATGAAAGTCCGCGCACTGGGCACCGGTCCCGTGTTTACCATCAACGCGGGAAAAACAGCATCCTTGAAATACCTGGAATTATACAGCGGCACGGGTACAACCGCGAGAGCGATCAAGAACGCAGGAACTCTTTCGTTGCAACAGGTGACGCTCTTCGACAACACAAGCGGTTCAGGTAACCTGGTGGAAAACAAGGGCCAGTTATCCATCAACGGGGTGGTGACCGTAAAAGACTAAAGTGATTTTTCCCTGCGTTAACGGGACTTGCACCTGGAACACTACGCGAAAGCCTGCATAAAATCCTCCAGCAAATAATCCGGCTCCTCGAGGCCAACATAAAATCGGATATAGTTCCAGGGGATATGGGGGTTGTCCCTGCCCGGTAAATAGTATAAAGCCGCCATCGGCAACATCAGGGATTCATGTCCGCCCCAGGAGACCGCTATTTTCCAACGCTTTATCTTTTGCACGACCGACAAAAGGGTCTCGATATCCGGCATATCTGCTTCGATGGTGAAGAGGCCACCGCAACCGTCCATTTGTTTTTTGGCCAGCGTGTATTGGGGGAAATCCGGATCGAACGGATAGAAAAGGCGTCGAACCTTTGGATGCTTTTTCACCGCTTCTATTATCCGGGAAGTGGACGATTCGATTTGCTTCAGGCGCAAAGGCAGCGTGCGCAGGCCGCGGATGACAAGTGCGGCGTCATGGGGCGACATGATCCCGCCCAGTGTCATATACTCGTTGATAAAAAGCCGCTGGATAATCTCGTGACTGCTGCACACAACGCCGCCGACCACATCGCTGTGCCCGTTGATGTATTTCGTCAGTGTGTGGCAGACGATGTCGACCCCCATTTTGGCGGGTTGCTGAAACAAGGGGCTGCAGTAACTGTTGTCAATCGCCGTGAGCAGGCCATGCTTTTTAGCCAGGGCCACACAGGCCGGGATATCCTGCAACTCGTATGTAAACGTATTGGGGCTTTCCAGCATGAGCAGCTTTGTGTTGGGCCGGATCTTTTGTTCGATCTCTTCCAGGTTGGCACCATCGATGAAATCATGCGTGACGCCAAACCGTACCAAATAGCGGTTGAGCAGCGAGGAGGTCCAACTGTAAGGATGCCGGACGCAGAGGACATGGTCCCCTTGCCCCACGCAACTCATGATGGCCATGGAAATGGCCGCGCTGCCGCTGGCGAAAATCAACGCATCGTCCGTACCCTCCAGGGCCGCTAATTTTCGGCGGAGGATCTCCACGGTGGGATTGTTGCCGCGCGTATAGACGTGACTGTTCAATTCATCCAATACCGAATGCCGAAAACTTTCAACATCCGGGAATGCGAAATTGCTGGTTTGAATGACAGGGGGCGACATCGCGTTGAAATAGAGTTCGCGGTTTTCGCCCAGTTCGTTCAGGATAAAACTCAGGTGGTCTTCCATGGATGTGAGATGAGATCAGGAGTGATTGCCGTGAGATCACGGCACCCGGACAGCGCCATGTTTAATTCCAATTCGGCCATGATATTTTGCAGGCAGTCCCGGACACCCTGTTCGCCCTGGCAGGCGAGCGCCATGGCATAGGGTCTGCCGATCAGGACACCGGTGGCGCCCATTGCCAGGCATTTGAACGCGTCGCTGCCGGACCGGATGCCGCTATCCATCCAGACATCCAATCGCCCTTTGACCGCAGCCAGGATATGAAACAGCGCTTCCGCAGAGGCTACCGCTCCATCGACCTGCCGACCACCATGATTGGATACGATGATGCCGTCCAGGCCGGTATCAGCGGCCCTGTTGGCATCATCCTTTCTCAGGACACCCTTCAGGTATATCGGAAGGGTGGTCCAGTCCCGCAGGCGTGCTATGTCCTCCCAGGTAAGCCCTGGATTGTTAAACACGTGGATGAACTTCCGTATGGCGCGCATCGATTTCCCGATTTGCAGCCGGTTAAGGAATAACGGAAGTGTGACAGGTGGTTTGGTGGTACCATCTGTGGATGGATCCGGCAGACTGTTGAAAACCGGGTCGGAGGTATACTGGGCGATTCCTTTTCCCAGAAGAAATGGATTATAGCCCATGGATAAGTCCCGGTTACGCCATCCAAGCAGGGTAGTGTCGAGTGTGACGATAATCGCGCTGCAATGTATTTTTTCCGCCCGGCGGACAAAGCTTTTGGCCAGGTCCTGTGATTTGCTGTGATAGAGTTGAAACAGCCTGGGGGTGTTTTTTAACTCCGTGGCTATAGCCTCCATCGGAAAGGAAGCCTGGCTGCTGATGATCATAGGTATACCGAGTGTCGCGGCAGCCCGCGCTACGGCGAGGTCCCCATCGGGATGCGCCAGTTCGAGCACGCCGATCGGGGCCAGCATAAAAGGTGCAGGAAGGGTATGGGCCCTCCACTGTAGGAACATACGCGCCTCCTGCACACCACCCAGAACATGTGGGTGGATTTGGACTTGGTCCAGGGCCAGCCGGTTTGCCCGTATCGTGGACTCCTGGCCTGCTCCGCCAGCCAGGTAAGCAAAAGCTGCCGGCGACAAGCGATGTTTGGCTGTGTCTTCCAGTTCCTGGTACGAAACAGGGGTGACCGGTCGTATGCCGGCTAATCCATTCAGGTAGATTTCCCGCTGACGCTGGAGGCTGCGCATGTGGACTCCAATGTAACGAGAATAATCCTTCGAAAGAGGTGGATACGATGAAGGGGAAGAGAGCAGGGGAAGAACTCCGAATATAGGAGAATTTGAGAAAGGGAGCGGGCGAGAATGCGAGAAAAATTGAAGTAGCTGTATAAGTGACTAATTGTCAGATTAT
>CAZTXO010000087.1:0-8803 GCA_964617515.1 uncultured Saprospiraceae bacterium
TGGGGCAGTCCTCCTGCGGTACCGTGGAAGGGTCCTCTCCCGATAGCGATCGGGACAACCCGTGTGCTCCCACCACGAAAAGGTCACTTCCCGGTGACCTTTTTTATTTCCAATAATGCAATTTGCACAGGTGGGCAGTCCTCCTGCGGTACCGTGGAAGGGTCCTCTCCCGATAGCGATCGGGAGAACCCGTGTGCTCCCACCACGAAAAGGTCACTTCCCGGTGACCTTTTTTTATTTTTCGAGCATGGTAAAGAAAATTTTCATCGCCCTCGGCATCCTCCTGATCCTTATCCAGTTGATCCGCCCGGCCAAAAACGACTCCGGCAACGAAACGTATGGAATCGCCACCAAGTACGAAGTCCCTTACGAGGTAGCCATCCTGATGGAAAATGCCTGCGATGATTGTCATACCAATAAGACCCGCTATCCCTGGTACACCAACATCCAGCCCGTGGGCTGGTGGCTGGCCAGTCATGTTAAGGAAGGGAAGCAGCATCTGAATTTTTCGGAATTCACCAACCGGCGCATCGCCTACCAAAATCACAAACTGGAGGAAATCGCGGAGATGGTGGAAGAAAAGAAAATGCCCCTGCCCTCCTATACCTGGCTGGGGCTCCACCCCACCGCCAGGCTCAACCAGGATCAGCGCCAGATGCTCATCGACTGGGCCAAAACCCAAATGGCCATGCTCGCCCGGCAATACCCGCAGGACAGCCTGGTGCTCCGAAAACGGTAATCCGTCCCTTCCCGCGCTTTATTGCCTCAAAGGCGAACTTTCTCCGGAAGGCTTAAGTTTTCATTGGTAAGATCCCCGCTTGCTTTCCATCTTCAACAGGCCATGAAGCCGAACCGGCAGAAACTGAAAATCGGCATCTGCATTGATGTATTCGATGCGGTCAATGGAGGCGTTATTTCCACCCGCAGGATCTGCCGGCTGCTCAGGGAAAGGGGACACGAAGTATTTATTTTTTCTATTCACGGCGAGAAAGCGGATCCCCACTTCATCCCGTTAAAGCCTGTTTACCTCCCCTTCGTGCGGAAGGTTATGCAGAAGCTGAAAACCCCCTTGGCGCTGCCGGACAGGGAGCGGATGCGGCCCGTATTCCAAAACGTGGACATTGTCCATTCGATGTTTCCTTTCTCGCTCGGTTATGCCTCCATCCGGCTCGCCAGGGAATATCACATACCGGTCCTTTGCACCTTTCATGTGCAGATGGACCACTTGTTCAACAATGCAGGCATATCCTGGAAATGGCTGATACGCGCTGCCTACCGGATATTGATCCATACCATGTACAACCGGGCTGACCTCATCCTGTGCCCGAGCGCCTTTGCCCGGGAAGAATTGTTGCGCTATGGATTGAAAACGCCGTCCCGGATTCTTTCCAACGGCGTGGCTGATATTTTTGTCCCACAAATCGTGCCGCGGCCCGCATCGCTTGAAGGAAAGTTTATCATCCTGTCTGTCGGCAGACTGACACCGGAAAAATCGCATCATACAATCCTGGAAGCCATTGCCCTTTCCCGGTATGCCTCCCGGATCCAGTTCATGCTCTTCGGCGAAGGGCCTTTACGGGATCGTTTAGAACAGCAGGCTTCCGGCTTGCCCAACCCGGTCCAAATAGCGCTTGTATCCCAGGAAGAACTGGTACAATACTATAACATGGCGGATCTCTATGTGCATGCATCCTCGATTGAAACGGAAGGGATGGCCCCGCTGGAAGCTGCGGCATGTGGAGTCCCGCTCCTGGTCTCGGATTCACCCAAAAGCGCGTCTGGTCAGTTTGCGCTCAATCCGGATTTCCTGTTCCGGCATGACGATGCACGGGACCTGGCCTCGAAACTGGATTACTGGATAGAAAGAACGGAACTCCTTAGATCCTATCGCGCAGCTTATGCGAATGAAGGGAATGCCTATAGACTTTCGTCCATCGTATCCGAACTGGAGAATATCTATTATGCGCTGATAGAGGCTAATGCTTACCACCTACAAGGAGCCGCCGGAAAAATAGGCGCGCAGCCGTCGTGAAGCTTCAAGCAGGGTTTCTTCTTTTTTGGCAAAACAGAACCGGACAATTTTTTTATCGCTTCCATTTTGATAAAACGGGCTCAGCGGGATCGTGGCCACGCCACCTTCAATGGTCAGCCGCTCGGCGAAGGCTCTGTCCGGCAGATCACTGACTTCACTATAATCGGCCAGGATGAAATAACTGCCATGACAAGGCAGGAATACCAATGGCAGCCCACGCATGAGATCCACAAACATATCCCGCTTGGTTTGGTAAAAGCCGGATAACGCGTCAAAATCATCGAATGAACGGATATAATGCGCAATGGCATGCTGCATCGGCCGGTTGGCTGAAAACACATTGAACTGATGGATCTTCCGCAACTCGGTCGTCAGAGCAGGAGGCGCCACCACATAGCCGGTTTTCCACCCGGTCACATGCAAACTTTTGCCAAAAGAGAATACGGCGAAGGACCGGTTGTATAACTCGGGGTACCGTAAAACCGACTGATGCTGATAGCCATCAAAAATGATGTGCTCATAGACTTCATCGCTCAGTACATACAGATCGTGCCGGAGCACCAATTGCTCCAGCCGGAGCAGATCCTCCTTCCCAAGCACGACGCCACAGGGGTTATGCGGCGTATTGATCATGATCATCCGGGTCCGCTGGCTGATGAGCGATGCCACTTCATCCCAGTCTACACTGTAATACGGTGGCTGCAAAGGAACCGTTTTGACAATACCGCCGAAGGCGGCCACCGAGGGAATGTAACTATCGTAACTGGGCTCGAGGATGATGACTTCATCCCCGGGACGGACCAGGGTGCCGATCACGGAAAACAGGGCCTGGGTGCCGCCGGCCGTGATCGTGATCTCGGTATCCGGGTCCGGCCTCCAGCCATAATCACGCGCCAATTTATCCGCAATCACCTGGACCAGCTCAGGCATCCCGGGCATAGGAGCATACTGGTTTTGACCCGAATGCATGGCTTCATTTACCAGCGCCAGCAACCGTGGATCGGTATCAAAATCCGGAAATCCCTGTGATAAATTGATCGCGCCATGGGCAGCCGCAAGGCGGGACATGATGGTGAAAATCGTCGTCCCGACGTCCGGCAGTTTGCTTTGAAATGCCATCATTTGAGGTATTGATACCGCTCGAAGATCTTGCTGATCCCGTCCGCCAGTTTGCGGTCCTTTTCTGTCACGATATCCCCGGCATCATGGGTGGACAACGAGATCGTGACGCGGTTCCAGACATTCTTCCATTCCGGATGATGATTCTTTCGCTCCGCGAGCATGGCCACTTCCGACATGAATGCCCAGGCCTGCGAGAAATCCTCAAAGACAAATTCAGCGGTGAGCCGGTTGTTTTCTTCGGTCCAGTGCATGTGGTGAATGGTCAGTGGTGAGTGATGAGTGGTGAGTATAACAAATGAAGGGATGAGGGCGGAAGGGGTTTTAGTTTTATAAATCCCAGTTCCATTGATCCAGTTCGGCAATGGTCGCGGTGAGGAGATCAACGGATGACGTGATATCGCCTTCATGAGCCATTTCAATACTCTGATGTACGTGTCGTAAGGGGATAGAAATCGCACCCGCTATGGATCCCTTCGCACCCTGGCGTTGCAAGGCCCCGGTATCGGTGCCGCCGGCGGGAAGAATTTCCATTTGGTACGGTATCGCATGCGCGGTAGCTGTTCGTTTCATAAAGCCGATCATGCGGGAATCGCAGATGATCGATCCATCCAGGATCTTGATGGCTGTACCCTTGCCAAGCCTGGTCACCATTTCAAAAGGCATAGCGCCCGGTGTATCAAAAGCAATGGTGACATCGAGTCCGATGCCGAAGTCCGGATCAATATGACCGGCTGCATTGAATGCGCCGCGCAGGCCGACTTCCTCCTGCACCGTAAAGGCCGCGTAAAAATCATACGGTAGTTCCCTGCCCTTCAGGGCTTTCAGTACCTCGATGAGAATGTACACCGAGAGCCGGTTGTCGAGCGATTTTCCGTTGATACAATCGCCCATGCGGACCAGTTCACGCTCCCGGGTGATGGGATCCCCGATATCCACCAACTGTTTGACGCGTTCCGCGCCATGTCCCGTGTCAATGAAATAATCGCGGATCTGGGGCATCTTGTTTTTTTCTTCCGGGCTCATGAGATGCACGGGCTTGCTGCCCATGACGCCCGGCAGATCTTCGCGGCCATGGATGATGACGCGCTGCGCGGTCAATGTCTTGGGATCAAATCCGCCAAGCGGATGAAACCGGATAAACCCGTCGTCATCGATGTGGGTGACGATAAAACTGATCTCATCCATATGCGCGGCGACCATGACTTTTTTACGTTCGCGGCCTTTGCGCACCCCGATGAGGGAGCCCATGCTGTCGATAAACCAGTCATCGACATAGCCTTCGATTTCCTTTTTGATGAGGTTACGTATCTGGGTCTCGAAGCCCGGAGCACCGGGGGTCTCGGAGATTCGCTTTAATAACGGAAAATCAATCATACCTATCGGGGAAACAAAGCCCCGGCAATGCCGGGGCTTTGTTTATTTATTTAACTTCTCCCATCAGCCGCTTCATCCAGGGCACCAGGAAGAACATGACTACGGCGGCGAGCAGGCTCGTGCCAAAAACCGCCAGGAAAATATATTTCAGCGGGAAGGTTTCAAACATACCGCCGACGCGTCCCCCGATAAAATTACCGGTGGCGGCACCGAGAAACCAGATCCCCATCATCTGCCCGACAATCCGGGAAGGGGCCAGTTTGGTCATGGCACTCAATCCAACCGGAGAAAGGAACAGTTCACCCACCGTGTGGATAAAATAGGTCATCAGAAGCCAAATGATACCGACACGAGCTCCGGTGGATTCGATGATGGACGCGGCGGGGACCAGCAGAAGAAAACCAACGCCTACCAACAATAATCCGATCGCGAATTTCATCGGTGTGGAGGGTTCTTTCTTCATGTTATTCAGTTTGAGCCAAAGCCAGGCAAAGACCCCGGACAACACGATAATAAACAAGGCATTGATGCTCTGCCACCAGGTGGACGGAAACTCCATGCCGAGGAAGGAGTTATGCGTATGCCGGTCCGCGAAAAGGGTCAGCGTAGATCCTGCCTGTTCGAAAGCAGACCAAAAGAGCGCAGCGGCGAGGTAGAAAATGATAATGGCGACGATCCTGTTTTTCTCGGCGTGATCAAATCCGCCCCGGGTGAAGAGGAAACCAAAATAGACGACCGGTATGATCAGCAACAGAACACCTACCAGGTTGGACAGATTGACCACGGTCAAAGCGAAAATATTGGCAACATGCAATCCAACGAGAACAGCCGCGACCACGACAAATCCAAGCAACCCATTGACCAGGGCCTTTCGTTGTTTGGCATGTTCTTCGTCTGAGGAAGTACGAACGTGAAGACCCGCGTCCCCCAGGTGTTTTGCGCCGAGTTTGTATTGAATCAGACCCAGTGTCATGCCGATGGCCACGACAAAGAACCCGGTGTGCCAGTTGACATTCTGACCAAACCAGCCTGCCACCAGAGGGGCCAGGAAAGCGCCCAGGTTGATGCCCATGTAAAAGATGGAGAAGGCCGAGTCCCGTCGTGCATCGCCTTGCTGGTACAGGGATCCCACCATGGTGCTGACGTTAGGTTTCAGCAGACCTGTGCCGATGGCGATCAACCCGAGCCCCGCATAAAAGGAAGGGGCGCCAAAAGGGGCCGCCAGCATCAGGTTACCTAGAGCGATGATGATCCCGCCATAAAATACTGCGTTACGGGCACCGATAAACTTATCCGCGATCCAGCCTCCGGGGAGATTGGTCATGTACACCACTGCCGTATAGAGTCCATAGAGCGCCCCCGCTTCGACGACGGAGAGACCAAGTCCGGGATTTTCCCCGATGACCGCGGAGGTCATGTATAGTATCAGCATGGCCCTTCCTCCATAATAGGAGAAACGTTCCCACATTTCGGTAAAAAACAGCGTGGACAAGCCAGGAGGATGGCCAAAAAAGCTCTTCATATAGTATTTTTTAAAACGTGAGATGAATGCCCTTCACAGGCAATGGGAGGCAAAATAAAGAAAATATGGTATTGCGAATTGCCCCGCTATCCAGGTATATCTCCCGCTGAAAATGGGAAAGGCCAAATTATCGCTTAAAACGAGCAGGGATATTTCAGTCCCTTATAATCCGTCAGGATGGCCTTGACTTTGCCCACCGACACGGGGCTTTCGATCATCAGGGGAATCTGGTTTTGGTCGGCACTGATGTAGATGTCCATCCGGGTGTCCTCCTTGAAGAAATGACCGGACACCACCTGGGGGCGGATCAGGTTGGTCCGCTGCTTGCCCATACCCTTGACCTTGGCTTCCACATTTTTTCCCCGGACCTCCACCTGCAGCGGGTATTCCTCCTCCACGAACACCTTGACGTCAAACTGGTCCCCGGGTTCATACGCGCTAAAATCGACGTTGCGAACGCTGTAGATGATGGAGATCATGTCATGCATGCACCCGGAAAGGTCGGCGGTATAATATTTGGTGGGCTTATCGGGCCATCCTTTTGAGGCCTGCACTTTATTGTTTTTCTGGTCAAACATGAATTTATCCCACCAGACATACTTGCCTTCCTGGATGTCCCGGGAGAACGAGAGCGGCAGCAGCGTTTTCTTATCTATCACGCTTTCATAACGGTCGTTGACTTTGTAAAACCATTCAAATGCGCTGATCGTCTTGCCGTCGATGGAGATGAAATACCGGTCACCCAGATCCTTGACCTTGAAGGTGGCTTCCCCAGCGGGGATCCAGATGAAGTCGAGCTGGTAATAAAGTTTGTAGGTCACTTCTTCACCGCCCTGCCAGCTGCCGTTAGCCATCTGGCAATTGTCAAATAGCCTGGTAGCCGGCACCTCACGGACCGGGGCAGGCCAAAACAGAAAACCGGCAAACAAAAAGGCAATCCAGTTCATTTCAGGGTCAAAATTATCGGCAAAATCCGTTTGTGGCAAGCATGCTTTACAGAACAGTTCACTTGCCTAAAACCGGTTCAATACAGGAAACTCCTATTAACGACCGGATGTTCCTTTTCTGCCCGCCGGAGCCCGGTTTTAACGAATTATTGTGCAAAATCTGACGTCGGAAACATCTTTACCTGCCACTCCTGCGGCACAGGGGAACGGCAGCACGATTCACCCTACCTTTACCAACGCATCTGTTTGCCACCCTCACGCTCCTGCCCATCAACGGCAGGGATTTACAATCTTTGCAGGGATATATGGAAATCCTGATCATCCTGATCCTGATCCTCATCAACGGCCTCTTCTCCATGTCGGAGATTGCCCTGGTATCGGCTCGGAAAAACAGGCTCAACTTTGCTGCCCAGCTAGGCCATCGCGGCGCCAAAACGGCTCTGAAGCTGCAGGAGTCCCCCAGCAAATTGTTGTCCACGGTCCAGATCGGCATCACCCTGATCGGCCTGCTGACAGGTCTGTACAGCGGAGAAAAGATCACCACGGATGTGGAAACCTTTCTACTCCGCTTTCCCATCCTGGCCCCTTACGCCAACACGCTGTCGGTTGTCGTTGTCCTGGTCATTATCACCTTTTTCTCCCTGGTGCTGGGTGAACTCGTCCCCAAACGGATCGGTCTCACCTATCCCGAGACCATCGCCAGGGCCCTGGCCATGCCCATGAAGATCATCGCCATGGTAACGGCTCCCTTTATCTGGCTGCTCACCTTCACGACGGACCTCATCCTCCGCCTGTTACAAATCCGCCGTACCGAATCGAATAAAGTCACCGAAGAAGAAATCAAAGCCATCGTGCGCGAAGGCATGGAGGACGGAGAGATCCAAGCGATCGAACAGACCATTGTCAACCGCGTATTCAGCGTGGGAGACCGGACCGTCAGTTCGCTCATGACGGCACGCAAGAAGATGACCACCCTCGACATCACGGACACCAAAGAGGAAGTGAAAAAACTGGTTTCTGAAGATCTGCACAATTTTTACCCCGTCTATGACAGCGACGAGCAGGATATCGTCGGCATCGTGAGTCTCAAAAAGCTTTTTTCGGAAATCGAAAAAGATGAATTCAACCTCCAGGCCATTCTCGGCGAACCCTCCTACATCGCCGAGACCGCTTCCGCCTACCAGGCACTGGAACAATTTAAACAAACGAACATCCATTACGCCCTCGTCATCGACGAATACGGGTCAACACAGGGCATTATTACGCTCAGTGACATCCTCGAAGCACTCGTGGGCGACATCTCCGAATTCTATGGCGAGGAATTTATGTTCCAGCAACGCGATGAAAACTCCTGGCTCATCGATGGCCAATATCCTTTACCCGATTTCCTGACCCGCTTCGGGCTGGAAGACTACATCAAGGATTATGAGGTCAATACCGTCGGCGGGTTGATCATGCATGAACTGGGCCGCATCCCCAAACAATCGGAAAAAATCCGCTGGGCCAATTTCGAATTTGAAGTGATCGACATGGACGGCCCGACCATTGATAAAATCCTGGTGGTGAAGAAGTGACCCTTCCGCTACGCCTTCGGAGGACAAGGTTGCGCCTCCTTCGGTCGCTTGCGCCAAAGCTTCAGCGACGGAGCACACACGAAGTACGCTCAGGGTCAGGAGAGAGCAAAAAACGACCCTTGCGCCACCGCTGAAGCTATGGCGGCACGCGGTCGGCTACGCTCAGGGCAAGGAAAGTGTCGTAATAACGCCTTTAAACATTTAAACACTTAAACATTTAAACATTTAAACA
>CAZTXO010000088.1:0-3492 GCA_964617515.1 uncultured Saprospiraceae bacterium
GTTGAGATGGCACCAATGGCTTCCTCAATATTGGCCCCGATCGAAGTGCCACTTTTGAGTACCTGAGCTCCGAGCTCATATTCCCGATCCTTCTTTAATTGGGAGTGTAATCGAATGATTTTTAATGCAAAAGCATAGCTTTTGTCCTGGATGACATTGTTAATTTTCCTACATGGTGAATGAGTAGACCTAAATTATGGATTTAACAACATTTCATTAGCAATTAGTCCACCTTCTCCGCCTAAGACGGATTCGGCGGATACCATAATTCGTCCGCCTTCGCTAAAGCTCCGGCGGATGCTATAATTCCTCCTCCTCCTCCTCCGCCTTAGGCGGATTCGGCGGATGCTATAATTCGTAATTATAGATTAATCCATTTCACTGTATCGTCCTTACCGGATTTAACTACGGCCTCTATAAATTCCATTCCTCTCACGCCGTCTTCCACGCCGGGAAAATCCGTATAGAGGGGATCCACGGCACGCTGTTCAAGACGCGCCTGGATACAACAGGCTACATTCCGATAGATATTGGCAAATGCTTCCAGATAGCCTTCCGGGTGCCCGGCAGGAATACGCGTATGTGCGGTTGCTTCCGGGTACAATGTGCCGACACCGGTCCGGTAGATTTGCATGGGCCTGTCAAGCCAGCGCACGATAAGGCTGTTGGGTTCCATTTGCGACCAATCGAGTCCGCCCTTTTCTCCATAGACGCGGATACGGAGATTGTTTTCTTCACCGGCCGAGATCTGGCTCGCATAGAGTAGTCCGCGGGCGCCGCCATCAAACCGCAGCAGTACACTGCCGTCATCATCCAGCCTGCGGCCGGGTATATGGGTATGGAGATCCGCGCAAAGCGAACGGATGCGCAAACCGGACACATATTCCGCGAGGTTTTCCGCATGCGTCCCGATATCTCCCATCGCGCCGGCGGCACCGGATCTGGCCGGATCTGTCCGCCACGAAGCCTGTTTTTGATTGGCATTTTCCAGGGCGGTGCTTAGCCATCCCTGGGGATATTCGACTACCACACGGCGGATAGGGCCCAGTTCTCCGTGCTGGATCATCTGGCGCGCCTGCTTGACCATCGGGTATCCGGTATAGGTGTGCGTCAGGGCGAAGATCAACCCGGTTTCATCCACTTTTTTGCGAAGCAACCTGGCCTCATCGACCGTCAGGCACATGGGCTTGTCACAGATGACATGGAATCCATAATCCAGGGCCATCATGGCGGGGCCGAAATGCATATGATTGGGTGTCACGATGGAGACCACATCCATGCGGTCATCCGCGGGCAGTGCGGCCTCTGCCCGAATCATCGTGGCAAAGTCGCCATAGCATCGTTCACCGGGAAGAAACAGCGACGCCCCGCTCTCACGGCTTCGCTGCGGGTCACTGCTGAAGGCCCCGCACACCAGGTCGATCTGCCCGTCCAGGGCCGCCGCCATGCGATGCACCGAGCCGATAAAGGCGCCCTGCCCTCCGCCGATCATGCCCATCCGGATTTTTCGTTTCATGAAGAGGAAGTTTGGTGGATTCCGGTTACGGAGGCGTAATTTATTCTAAAAATGGTTGACCGGAACCATCCGAGACTTCTTCCCTACTTTTGAACGTTATACCTTTCCGGGGCCGTATTTTTACCCTTTCTGCTCATGATGAAACACCTGATCCTACTATCCCTATGCACATTTGGGCTGATGGCCGTACATCCGCTGTCTGCTCAAAAGCTCAAAGCGGTCCAGCAAATCGAAGGCATCCCGCCCAAAGTGGAATACCGGGCGATCACCCATGATCCGGGTGGCAATATCTACGTCGCCACCAGCGTGGATGTCTTCATGATCGCGGCCAACAGCAACCGCGCCCAACCCATGAATGCGGGCGATCAGATCGTCGATGTGGACTGGTCCAGGGATTATGGCCTGATCATGCTGACCCGGGATGGCCATGTCCGGTTTATTTCGACCGGAAAAGAACTGCTGCTGGAAGCCGGGGCCGGCGCCAACTGCATGGATCTCACCAAGACCATGATCTGGGTCGGTACGGACAACGGCGTATTCAATATTTCCATTCCCAAAGAGGAAGTGGTTAAACATTACACCACCAACGACGGGGTGTTGCTCAGCAATAAAATCAATTTCATTCATACGGACCCCTTTGGTGTCCGTTGGCTCGGAACCAATGCCGGTGTCGTGCGTATCGATGGAAAAAAATGGAAGCTCTATGAAAAAGACCGGGCATTTACCGCCATCACATCGACCTCCGAAGGCGCCTGGATGGCATCTGACAATATGATGTGGCTGGTCGATTCCTACAACCGCTGGTTCCCTATCGATGCCTGGAAAAACCTTGTCGCCGGCAATGTGAAAGCCCTCGCCGCGGATGGCAAGGGCATCCTGTATATCGCCTCCAACATGCTGGTCAAGTATGATCCGTACCAGGAGAAAATCCTGACGATGAACGAGGGCAATATCAACGAACAGCTCATCATCCTGGACCAGGGTCCCGGACGCAATGTCTGGATGGCCGGGCACAACGGCATGTCCCGCATCATGGAAGACACCACGGCAGTTGTGTTGCCCACCGCCAAACCCAACCAGGTGGTAGCCGCGATCGAAGTCAAATCGACTCCCGTCTGTGAAGGCATGGCCACCGGGCACCTGGTCGTGAAAGCACAGGGCGGTACGCCTCCTTATACGTATCAATGGAGCCACGCAAAACTCAATAGCGATGAAGCAACACAATTGACACCCGGGCTTTACCAGGTAACCGTTAATGATCAAAATGGAGTCAACACGGTGGCCAGCGCCATCGTGACCAGTTCGCCGACCATCAAGGTGACCACCCGCATGGAAACCAAATCATCGGATAAGTTGGCGACAGATGGTAAAGCTTCCGCCAATGTGATCGGAGGGGAGAGTCCGTATCAATATCTCTGGAGCAATGGGGAAACCACCCCGCAGGCCTCAGCCCTCCCTGAAGGTTTGCATACGTTGCGGGTTGTCGATGCCAATGGCTGTATCGCCACAGGCAACGTCACCATCGAAGCCGATAAGGTGCTCAAATCACTCGACATCAACACGCTGACACTGGGCCAGACCATCCGGGTGGATAAATTGTTTTTCGAAGCCGACAGCGCTACCATTGAATCCGCTTCTTATGGCGTATTGGAGGAGATCTTTGAATTTTTATCTGCCAACGATAAGGTCATCATAGAGATCGGGGGACATACCAACAGCCTGCCCGAGGATTCCTATTGCGACCGGCTTTCCACGTCGCGCGCTAAAAACGTAGCGGAATATCTCTACAGCAAAGGAATACCGGAAACGAGGATTTCCTACAAGGGCTATGGTAAGCGTCAGCCCATCGCCAGCAACCAAACCGTAGAAGGCCGAAGGAAGAATCAGCGGGTGGAGATTAAGATCATCTCTATGTGACCTTTTTGTCCGGGGATCATCTGTTTCTCTGGGGAGAAAAGTTTATGGAGCTTATGAAG
>CAZTXO010000088.1:3592-8771 GCA_964617515.1 uncultured Saprospiraceae bacterium
AGCTTATGAAGGTTATAGGGCTTATGTGGGCTTGATGATTTTTCTCTTTTGCCGATGTCCGTCAATCATCGGTGAATTCCTGGGTCAGGTCAGTGTTGAAAACTGGAAGACCGTGGTCGACGTATAAAACGCGTCAGGCCGGACCACTATCGATGGAAAGTGCGGATGATTCGGACTGTCCGGAAAGTGTTGCGTCTCGAGACTGATGCCCGCGAAAGGTCCGTAGGGTGTGTTATTTTTTCCCATACCAGCCAAAGCATTCCCGGTATAAATCTGCAAGCCTGGTGCTGTCGTATGGAGGGACAGGAATCGTCCGCTTGGCGGATCATAGAGCATGGCTGCCGGGCCGAGTTCATCGCCGGCCTTGTTGAGTGCCCAGCAATGATCGAGTCCCATGCCCAGCCGCAACTGGTCGAAATGGACGTCAAATGCCTCTGCGATCTGCCGGGGATTGCGGAAATCAAAAGGCGTGTGGTCGACAGAACGCAATTCACCGGTGGGCAATTTGTCCGCATCAACAGGCAGAAAACGGTCCGCATTGACCTGCATGGCCATATTGAGTACCGGCGACGCCGTACCGGCCAGATTCCAATACGTATGCTGCGTCAGGTTGAGGATCGTCGGCGTCTTCACCTCCGCGATATAATTGATGATGAGCGCATCCTGGTGGGTGAGATAATACCGGACGGTGAGATAGACGGCGGCCGGATAACCCTCATGACCATCGGCGGAGAGGTAGCGGAAATCAACGCCGATCCCTTTTTCATTTTCAAAGGGTTCAGCGATCCAAAGGATCTTGTCCAGTCCCTGTGTACCGCCATGCAGGTGATGCGGAAAAGCATTGCGGCTGAGTTGGTATTCCTTATCCTCCAGGGTAAATCGTCCCTCACGGATCCTGCCTGCGCAACGCCCGATGACAGCGCCCATATAGTGCGGCGAGGCGAGGTATTCCTCCAGCGTATCATAGCCAAGCACCACATCCGCCATTTGCCCCTGGCGGTCGGGCAACATAACCGATGTGATGGTGCAGCCATAGTCCAGCACCCGCAATTCCACACCGGTTTGATTGACCAGGCTATATTGGGTCACCTCCTGGCCTCCGGGGAGCGCACCGAACCGGCGTGATTGAATGGCAGATGATGGGGGCATACGTTGGATACAGGAGGATGATACGTTGTCGTCTGTCAACTGAGGTGAACCCGCACCGTTTCGACGATGTCTTTCAACCCGTTTTCGACGACAGTTTGATCCGGATGGCGAAGGATGATGTAGCCTTCCCCTTCATAGCTCTGGGACTTCTCCTGTCCCGGTTTCGGCACGCGGATATCAGAAATGATGTCCCGGTACCGTGAACGGATGCTGTCCAGCCCTTCGATGTGGCTGACACGTCCTTCGCCCTGGCCGCGGAGATAGGCCGCACCGCTGCAGTATTTGATGGCGGGTTCGATCTCTTTATCGAAAATCATGAGTTCAGTCCACGCGCGGATCACGTCGAAATCGCAGGCGCGCGAGATCAGGGTGGTAAACTGGGCACCGGGTGGCCGCGCCGCGACTTCGGATATGGCGATGCTGCCGTCTTTTCGTCTGAACCATTCCATATGGCTCATGCCCGTTTTCATCCCGAGGACGTCGAGTGCTTTCTTTCCGGCTTTGCGGATATCCTCGAAGTTTTTTCCCAGCGAATCCTTGCGCAGGATGACACGCCATTGGATCCACGCATTGGACATCACTTCCAGCGGGGTAGGGATATACTGATTGATTGTCTGCCCCAGGATTTTTCCGTTGAGCGAAAACGTATCGAGTGAAAATTCTTCACCGACGATAAACTCTTCGATGATCACCCCTTCGGCAGCTTTGTGCCCGAGCGAGGTGAATGCCGCCATCATCTCCCCGTCGTTGGTCACTTTAAACGTGGTCTGTGATCCGGCACCGGCCACGGGTTTCACCACGACCGGATACGGGCAACGGTGGATAAACGAGAGCGCGCCCTCATACGTATTGACGAGTTCATGCCGGGCGCAGGGGATCCCGTTTTCATCAAAGAGGGTTTTCATCCTGGATTTGTCCCGGAAATTTTGCGCGGTTTCCACGTTCATGCCGGAGACCCCCAGGGCCAGGCGGGCCTCGGCGATGGGCACCTGGAGTTGTTCGGTGGCGCCGAGTATTTTTTGAACCGGGCCGGTGATCTTTTGGAGATCGGTGAGCGTCTTGATGATCGTCCATTTGTCAAACACGTCCTGTACCTGGCGGGAGACGGCGATGCGGCTTTGCTGCCACGAAGGGAGCAGGCTCGTGGGCTCCTGGCTGATGATGATGAGCCGGACATTGTACAGCGAGGTGAGCCCTTCGATAAAGCGCACGGCGTTGGCGGTAAAATTGGGGGTGATATAGGCGACCGGGATCATTTAAATAATTACGAATTACGAATTATGGTATCCGCCGAATCCGCCTCAGGCGGAGAAGGCGGATGTATTATAGTATCCTTCGAAATAATAGCGAAATTGGACGAACAAGGTACTTGTAGTGCGTGAATAAACGAAGTAAGGGTAAATGTAAAAGAATATTTACTGGCGGCTCCGGGCATCTTTTGGTACCTGCAGTTTTCAGTTGGCCGTATCCGGAAAAGGGGGTATATTCATTTCGATATCTCCTTTTTCCGGTATGGCTAAGCGCCGCGCCGGAGGATGAGAAAAACCAGTTGTTCACTTTTTTTACAAACCACCAGTTGATATGGGACTTACCATCCATTACTCCGGCCGGCTCCGGAGCCGGGAGTGCCTGCCCGCACTCCTCGAAGAAACCATTGATATCTGCCAAACACTCGCATGGCCCTGCGAAGTCCTGGCGCGCCGCGATGACGTACCGGTCGAAGGTCTGATCCTGGTACCGGAGGGTAGCGAGCCCGTATGGCTGACCTTCCTGGAAGACGGGACGATGTGCAACCCGGTGATGTATGCTTACCTGCAGGCGCATCCGGGATCAGGCATCCCCGCCTCCGCGCGGGAGTGGCTTTTCACGAAAACGCAATATGCGGGCGTGGAGACGCACATGGCCCTGATCCGCCTGCTGAAATATCTCAGCCAAAAGTATTTTGAGCGCTTTGTGCTTCATGATGAAAGCCAGTACTGGGAGACCGGGGACGAGGCGATCTGCCGCCAGCTTTTTGAAAAATACGGCCTGCTGATGGACATGGTGGGTGCGGCGCTGGAGAGCCTGGAGCATGTGCCGGACGAACCGATGGACTCCCTGGTGGGGCGCATCGAAAGAATGCTTCACGAACGGCTGGGGATGAGGCGGCTGGAGTAGGGAAGGGAGGACGGGAGATGGAAGGTGGAAGACGGCCAGCTATACTAAACTTTGGTGGCGGTCTTCCGGTAATAGACGGTCACTTTAAATTTGGCGGTATGGCCTTTGTACCGGCCGGCGTTTTCGGTGACGATGATTTCCAGGGTGCGGGAGTATTGTTTGTTGTATTCCAGTTTGCCGGGATCGATTTGGAGCGGGGTGACGGTCTGGTCCGTGTAGTCGTCCATTTCCTGGATGATAAATTCGAGCGTAGCGGCTGATGCAGCGGAAGCCTCGACGGGTTCGAGGATGGGGTAGAAAGTCCGGTTGACACCGAAGCCAAAGCGCCAGTCATGACCGACATGGTCGTTGAACAACTCGATGGGTTTGTCGCAGGTGAGCACAATGGATTGGGCTTGTGCCTGGGCGAAGCACAGCCATAAGGCAGCCGGTAAGAGGTGCAGGTGTCTCATAAAAGGTGTGAGCGGACTTCGTGCCGCAGGAGGCGGTGCAGGAACCTCCTTTGGTAGAGAGGAAGATACGGAAGATATTGGACATGAGACGGGAGGGTCAGGCTGGGCAGCTGGTCGTACCCGGGCGAAAGAAGTTGATGGAGGGGATGAAGCTTATGGGGGTGATGAGGCTTATGGGGCTTATAAAGGTTATAAAGGTTATGGAGGTGATGAACTAATGACAAAGTCGTTGAAGTAGATTGCGGCTTTGTGCGAAAATTATTTTCTGAATCCATCTTGTAAACCAGTGAAGTATAGCGTTTATTTTTAACGATGCATTTTCCCCAACGATATAGTCAATTCGGTACATGTATGGTATTGATGTCTGTACTTTCATTTATTGGTTGCCAACCTGGCGGTGAGGGTTCATCGGCGGAGTCGGATGCGGATCGGATGGCCGCCTATCAGCAATATCCGGATGCGCTGTATCCGGTCCGGATCAAAGACAAATGGGGCTATATGAACCGTAAAGGAGAGGTGATCATCGCCCCTGCTTATACGGAGGCCGGTGATTTTATCGAGGGCCGTGCCGTTGCCGCCATGGAAGTGAATGGATCGATCCGGTATGGATACCTTGACGTCAAAGGGCAATGGATCATTGAGCCCAAATACAAGCGGGCGGATCCTTTTTATGAAAACCGGGCAACCGTTCAATGTGAGGAGACGTATGGGTATATCGATTCAAATGGAAAAGAAGTCATCCCCTGCCGGTTTGAAGCGGCGGGACGGTTTTCCGAAGGGATCGCTGCCGTGAAGGTCAACGGATGGACGGGTTTTATTGATACAACCGGTACCGTCATCATCGAACCAAAATATACCTGCAGTGTGGATCACCCGTTGTTTGATCGCGGTATGGCGCCCGTATTCGGCGCGGATGAGATGACGGGCTATATCAATTCGAAAGGGGAATGGGTGATAGAACCGCGTTTTCACAGCGCGGGCGTATTCCGGGAAGACAAAGCCTGGGCGATGATAAAAGAGGAGGATGGTTCGGAACCTTATGGCTATAGCATCCTCGGCGGGTATATCGATCGCCAGGGAGATTATGTGATCCCGCCGGAGTATTCGTTTGGCTGGGACTTCTATGAAGGCTATGCGACGGTCTGGAAACTGAGCGATGACCGTCAGCAAAAGTTATGGTCGGTTATCGACTCCGCCGGGAACAAAGTGCTGGATAAGCTGACCTATCGGAATGTAGGAGCGCTGACCGATGGCCTGATCCCGGTGCAGAATGAAAAAATGGAATGGGGCTTCATCAACCTCAAAGGAGAAGAAGTGATCAACCCCCAATACACCGGGATCAATCGTTTCCTGAACGGCCTCGCGCGGATGGAGGTGGGGTCGGCGTTTGCTCCCAAGCCGGTCTACATCAATCGTATGGG
>CAZTXO010000089.1:0-6468 GCA_964617515.1 uncultured Saprospiraceae bacterium
ATGAATTACATATACTTTTCCAGGGCTTTCCCCGAAAGCGAATGCAAAGATACAAACAATCTGGATGTTTGGGCGGATATACTTGCAATAATTTTATAAGGTGCCTAGGGCTTGAAAGGGTTGATTTTTGCCTGGATCCGCTCTTTATGCCGGCTCAATTGCCGCTTCATATTGTCGAAAGCTGCGTCCGTAGAAGCCTCAAAAGTCTTACTTACTTCTGTGGCAATAAAGGTCTCCCCGGGGACCTGGAGTTTAAGCTCCACGATCTTGTCCCGGACCTGCCCGCTGTTCTCCAATTTCAGGAAAACCTGGGCATCTATGATTCGGTCAAAAAACTGATCCAGTTTCGACATCTTTTTCTCGATGTACTCGGTCAGTTTGTGGTCTGCATCGAAATGCACTGCCGTCATGTTGATCTTCATACCTGTTCTCTTTATACGGTTGATGATGTTGATTCCTTTGTTTTCCATGGTTGCCTGATTGGGTTACGGTTTCCCCGCCCCCGGATGGGCCTGACGGTATACCTCCTTGATCCGGGCGATCGAGTTGTGGGTATAGACCTGCGTCGCCGCGAGACTGGAATGGCCCAATAACTCCTTGACCGCGTTCAATTCAGCCCCATGGTCCATCAAATGAGTGGCCATGGAGTGCCTGAGGACATGCGGACTCTTTTTATCAGCGGTGGTCACTCCCGATAGCAAGGCTACAACCCGGTTGTAAACGAATTTGGGATAACAGGGTTTGCCGGCATCCGTCAGAAGTACCTGGTCGTTTTCCTTTCCCCAGGTCTCCCGGGCCCGCTCCCGCCATATTTCCAGCAATTTGAGCAGGAGCCCGTTTACAGGAACCTGCCGGTATTTCCTGCCCTTACCGAAGACCCGCAAGAGCTGCCTGGCCGGATCGACATGGACCCATTCCAGTCCGATGACTTCGCTTCGCCGCAATCCACATCCATACAGCAGCGCGATCATCACCCGGTCCCGCAGGTGCAGCACATCTCCCTCCTGCCCAGGATCCTCCATCATGCCCCAAAGGCTTTTCAGGGCCGATTCGGGCAATGCCTTGGGCAACCTTTCCGGAACTTTAGGCAGATGCACCTTGACCATTGGATTGTGGCTGATATGCTCCTTTTTCCGCAGCCATTTAAAGAAGTGCGATAAAGAAGACAATTTTCGTCTGACGGAAACCGGGCCGGTCTTTTGTTTTAACAGGGAGACCACCCAACTGCGGACATGCTGATGGGTGACGGAGGCAAAATCATTCAATCCGTACTGGAGTTGCAGGAATACGCCAAACTGAGCCAAATCCCGGAGGTAGCCCTCGAGCGTGTGGTGTGAATACCGTTTTTCGTATTGAAGGTAATCGCCGAATCCTGCCAACAAATCTTCCTGATTCAAAACGATGAAGGTCTTTCTGTTCAGATCTATATCTATCCAGAAATATACCAACTTTTACGGTGCAAGTCAAGAGCCGATCCCCCTGAAATGGACACCGGCAGTCATTCCGGCCAGCATTTTTCCCCAAAGGCGGGTGCAGGTGGGGTTCTCAGGCAATCCCCTTAAAAACATTAGCCCCTCATTACCAAAGCAATGAGGGGCCAATTGACTTATTCTGGTTTTGTTAAAGAAAGCTAAGACTTCAAATATCTTAAAATTTTCTTAAAAACCGTTATCTACTCCTGTTTTTCATCCGGCGGAAGCCGCAACTGAAACTGGTACATGCCGATCACGTTGGCGAGGCCATAATACAAAGCGTCACAGACCAGGGCATGCCCGATCGATACCTCCAGCAGGTTGGGGATGTGCAGGGCATAGTAGCGCAGATTAAGGAGATTGAGATCATGACCGGCATTGACGCCGATACCGACCGCAGCAGCCGTCCTGGCCGCCTCGATATGCGGTGCTATAGCCCTTTCCCGGCTGGTGCCGAAAGCCGCGGCATAAGGTCCGGTATAAAATTCCACCCGGTCCGCCCCTACCGCCTTCGCTCCTTCCACCATATGACTGTCCGGATTGACAAATATGGAAACCCGGATGCCTTCTGCTTTAAGTCCCCGGACTACGTCAGTAAGGAAGTCCCGCTGCCGGATGGTATCCCACCCGCTGTCTGAGGTGAGGGCATCCGGCTTATCAGGCACCAGTGTGCACTGATGCGGACAATGCCGGGTGACCAGGCGCATAAACGAGTCCGTAGGATTTCCCTCCACATTCAATTCCGTGGTAACAATGGATTTTAACCGGGGGATGTCGTCCAACCGGATATGCCGCTCATCCGGCCTGGGATGCACGGTGATCCCCTCCGCGCCATAGGCTTCTATATCCCGGGCTACCTGGATCAGATCAGGCAGATGGCCGCCCCGGCTGTTTCGGATCAGCGCGATCTTGTTGATATTGACACTCAGTCTGACTTTTTCCGTCATGGTTGGGCTTCTTAATAGATTCAGGAAATGCTGCCAGTATGGGAATCCCTATTTTGCACCGCCGCTGCCGCAAAGGTACCGGCGACAACCAAAGGTAGGACATGACAAGGTATGGTCATTTCATGCGTTTGCTGGTGCTGATAAGCCTCATTGTCATGGGCCTATTGCTGACCACCCTGTTGTCCGGCGTATTTTTGCTGGTACAGGGATACAGCCTTGAAGCGCTCATGGAAATGAGCAAACAGGGTGTCACGGATTTTTCAATTGAAACAACCCGGATCTTACTGCTTCTCCAACATCTGTGCACCTTCATGCTGCCGGGACTCCTTTTCGGATATGTCTTTTTCCGGCCCGCTTGGATCAGGGGCATGGATCTTGACCAAAAACCCAAATCCCGGATCCTGGTCTTCGCGGTATTCTTCCTGGTGGCGGCTTATCCGTTGGTCAATCTCAGCTTCCGGGTCAATGAACTGCTACCCCTGCCCTCGTGGGCACTGGCCTACGAAGCCCAGGCGGAAAGAACGCTTCGATCCATCCTCCAAATGAACACCCCGTGGATCTTCCTCCTCAATCTGTTGATCATTGGTGTGTTGCCCGGAATCGGTGAAGAACTTATCTTCAGAGGCATCCTGCAAAAGGAACTCGGGGGAGCTTTCCGTTCCCCGATCCTGGGGATCTGGCTGGCCGCGCTGATATTCAGTGCCATTCATATGCAATTTGCCGGATTTCTGCCACGCATGGTCCTGGGTGTCGCCCTGGGCTACCTGTATTACTGGACAAACAACCTTTGGGTGCCTGTCATCACGCATGCGTTTAATAACGGCATGCAGGTGGCACTCATTTATTTTACCGGCATGGATGTTTCAGCGATAGACAGGCAGGGCACCGATCAACTGCACTGGTGGGTATTCCCCATTGCTATCGCTATCATGTACTGGCTTTCAGAATCCATCCTTAAAAACAGGACGCATCGTGATCAGGTCTGAATTTCTCCGTCGAACCGTTACCGCCCTATTTATCGGCGCCTTCACCCTGGTACCGGTGATCTATGCCGCCTGGACTTACCTCGTATGGCTCTGTTTTATTCACTTCATGTGCATTTTTGAATTTTTCCGGCTGGAAAGAACGGATGCGCATCCGCAGCGCATGTGGTTGGTCCCGGGATCCCTGACCCTCTGGCTTGGTGGCACCGGATACCTTGTTTTGGAGGAAAAACCTATATGGATGTCGCTCGCCATCCTGCCCGTTGTCCTGGCTGTCCTGCTGATGTTTCAGCTGTTGCGCCACAGAGAAATCGATGCCTTGCATCACCAGGCTAAGATGATTTGGGCCGCTGCAGGGTATATCTCCATCTCCCTGTGGAGCGGCTGCTTTTTCATCCAGACGCCCTATGTGTTTCAATGGATCCTGATCCCGATACTCCTGATCTGGGTCAATGATATCGGGGCCTACCTGTGTGGTTCCCGGTGGGGCAGACACAAAATCGCTCCGGCGGTTTCCCCGGGCAAGAGTGCAGAAGGCACCCTGGGCGGGGCATTATTTGCTGTGGCGGGTGCGCTCTTATTGGCAGCTGTGTGGCCCCAGGTACCAAAAGGCTATGTATTATTCCTCGGATTCCTCACGCCGCCATTCGCTTTGGCAGGAGATTTGATGGAGTCTGCCCTGAAACGCAAAGCAGGCGTAAAAGACAGCGGGACCTTATTGCCCGGTCACGGGGGACTCCTCGACCGGTATGATTCCTTCCTCTTTGTCCTGCCTGTAGCCGTTTTAGGTTATTTTATCTTTGCCCCATGATGTACAGGCTGCACAAGGAAGGAAAAGTGTATGTTGCCGTGACGATTATTACGGCGCTGCTTTTTATCCTTTTCCTCGTAGTCTTCCCGTCTTATTTCACGCTGGCTCTCCTGATCCTGGTGCTCGCCCTGTTGGGACTCTTTCTCATTTTCTTCCGGAATCCAAAACGGATTCATGTCGTACGCGATACCGACCTCATCCTCGCTCCGGCCGACGGGAAGGTGGTGGTCATCGAAAAAACATTTGAAAAAGAATATTTGCAGACAGAGGCCATCCAGGTCTCCATCTTCATGTCACCGCTCAATGTGCATTCCAACAGGAGCCCGGTCACGGGCGAAGTCGTCTACCAGCAGTACCATCCCGGGCAATACCTCGTCGCCTGGCACCCCAAGTCCTCGGAACTGAATGAAAGGAATACCCTGGTGATCCGGCGCAAACACCAGTTCATCCTGGTTCGCCAGATCGCGGGAAAAGTGGCCAGAAAGATTGTCTCGTATACCCGCGCGGGAGCCCAACTGACGCGCGGCGAAGAATTCGGTTTCATCAAATTCGGCAGCCGGGTCGATGTGTTTCTCCCCCCGGAATCGACGGTCCTGGTTAAGATCGGGGACACAGTCAAAGGTGGAATCACGGACATAGCCCAATTCCCATTCAGCTAGTTCCCTCCAGGGAAGAGGGATGCGACAGGCTTCACGGGGTTTTCTCCGGCTTCATCTGCGGAAAGAAGATCACATCCTGGATCGAATTCGAATTGGTCATGATCATGCACAACCGATCCATGCCAATGCCTAAACCCGAGGTAGGCGGCATGCCGTATTCAAGGGCACGGAGGAAGTCTTCATCCAGCACCATGGCTTCTTCGTCCCCGCGACGCCCAAGTTCCAGTTGCTCTTCAAACCGTTCCCGCTGATCAATGGGATCATTGAGCTCCGAGAAGGCATTACAGATTTCCTTTCCGTTGCAGATGGCTTCGAACCGTTCGACAAGGCCTGGTTTGGAGCGGTGCTTTTTGGCCAGCGGAGACATTTCCACCGGGTAGTCGGTGATAAAGGTGGGCTGGATCAGGAACGGCTCACATTTCTCGCCAAAGATCTCATCGATGATCTTGCCTTTCCCGTATTCCGGTTCGATATGGATATGCAGCTTTCGGGCCGTGGCACGAAGTGCTTCTTCATCCATGTCGCTGATATCGATATCGGTGAAATATTTGATGGCCCCAAACATGGTAAAGCGTTGCCAGGGACGCTTGAAGTCAATCAGGTGCTCCCCGACGACGACTTTGGTATCCCCATGCAGGTCGATGGCCACTTTTTCGATCATCTCCTCTACCAGGTTCATCATCCATTCATAATCCTTATAGGCCACGTACAGTTCGATTTGGGTAAACTCGGGATTATGAAAACGGCTCATCCCTTCGTTGCGAAAGTCCTTGCTGAACTCGTACACGCCGTCAAATCCCCCGACGATCAGCCGCTTGAGATAAAGCTCATTGGCGATCCGGAGATAAAGGGTCATGTCGAGCGTATTGTGGTGCGTTTTAAAGGGCCGCGCGGCTGCACCTCCGTACAAAGGCTGCAGCACGGGGGTCTCCACCTCCAGGTACCCCAGGCTGTTGAGATGGTTCCGCATCGTATTGTACATCCTGGTGCGGTCTTCAAATACTTTTTTGATGGCCGGATTCACGACGAGATCGACGTACCGCTGGCGGTACCGCAACTCCGGATCCGTAAAGGCGTCATGCGCCACGCCATCCGCATCCACCTTCACCACCGGCAGCGGGCGAAGGGACTTGCTCAGGAGCACGAGTTCATGCGCGTGAACAGAAATCTCGCCGGTTTTGGTGATGAACACATACCCCTTCACGCCGATGAAATCACCGAGGTCCAGCAAGTGCTTAAACACGACATCGTAAAGGGTCTTGTCTTCACCGGGGCAGATCTGGTCCCGGTTGACATAGATCTGGATCCGGCCGGAGCTGTCCTGGATCTCGGCGAAGGATGCTTTGCCCATGACGCGGCTGGACATCAACCGCCCGGCCAGCACCACATCCCGGAAATTACCCTTGTCCGGATCAAAATCCTTCCTGATCGTGGCAGCATAGGCATTGACCGGAAACAAATCCGGCGGATAGGGATCGATACCCAGTTCCATGAGTTTTTTCAGGTTTTGCCTCCGCACGAGTTCCTGCTCCGAAAGTTGTGTCATACGAAATGTCTGTTGAACAATCGGGCGTAAAAATAATTGTACTTGCCTGA
>CAZTXO010000089.1:6568-8708 GCA_964617515.1 uncultured Saprospiraceae bacterium
TCATGCGGGCTGCCCTGCCCGGGGGCTTCCTGCTGTCCAGCGAAACGATCATCAAAGCGATGAAAGGGATCGGGGAAGACCAGGTATTACAACTCGGCGAACCCCTGTACACACTTTTCAGGATCATCGAGCCCCGCGAATCCATCACCCTGGATGAACTGGAAAAAGCAAGCGGCCTGCGCGTCCTCTATCCACACATCGTTTCGTTGTATCAATTGGGCATGATCATCGTCGTGGAAGAACTCGCAGAAAAATATGCCCCGAAAAAAATAAAATTGGTTCAGCTGCATGATGCCTATGCGGAAGAGGAAGGAATGAAATTGGCGCTCGAGGCTGTGGCCAGATCGGAAAAGCAAACCCGCACGGTCCTGAGCTACCTCTCCCTGACCAACATGACGGTCACTCCGCTGGAGCCCGGGATCCTGGCAGAAAAAGCGGAAGTACCTGCAAGCACGATAGACGCGCTGGTGAAGAAAGAGATTTTCAGGGTGGTCTATAAAGAAGTCAACCGGATGGACCGCTATGCCGGTGAGGCCCTCGAATCAGAGACCCAACTCACCCCCACGCAGCAAAAGGCGGAAACGGACATCCACCATCACTGGCAGGAACAGGAAGTCGTTCTCCTGCATGGGGTCACGGGAAGCGGAAAAACACTGATCTACACAAAACTGATTGAGGAGGTGATAGCCAACGGCGGACAGGTCCTCTACCTCGTGCCGGAAATCGGACTCAGCGTACAGATCCTGAAACGGCTAAAACTACTGTTTGGAAAAAACATAACCATTTCCCATTCACGGCTGTCGGACAATGAGCGCGTTGATCTCTGGCAACAGGTGATGAAAGGCATCCCGATCGTGGCCGGGGTGCGGTCCAGTATCTTCCTGCCCTTTCAGCACCTGAAACTTATCGTCGTGGATGAAGAACATGATGCCAGTTACAAGCAGCAGGACCCTAACCCGCGTTACCAGGCGCGGGACATGGCCATCGTGCTTGGCCGGGAACTGAAAGCGAAAGTCCTGCTCGGATCAGCGACGCCGTCCCTCGAATCGTATTATCACAGTGAAACCGGAAAGTACGGGCGCGTCGAACTGAAGGAGCGATACCAGGGCATGGAGTTGCCGAAAGTCGTATTGATTGACAAGCGAAAAGACAAATCCGCCGCCGGCGCCATGTATAGCCATACACTGATCGAATCCATCCGGCATACGCTCGAACAAAAGAAACAAGTCATCATCTATAAAAATCGTCGCGGGTACGCGCCTGTATTGAAATGCGGCGTATGTCAATGGGTGGCGGAATGTGATCAATGTGACGTGGCCCTGACCTACCATAAGGCGAGGAATATCCTGTCGTGCCATATCTGCGGCACCTCCAAAGCGCTGGTGGCCCTTTGCCCTGCCTGCGGATCTCCCCGTTTATTACTGGAAGGATACGGCACCGAAAAAATCGAAGACGAACTCTCCGTGATCTTTCCGGAAGCGCGCATCAAACGCATGGATCTCGACACGACGCGTGGCAAGCATAATCTCGAGCAACTGATTTACGAATTCGAGCAGGGGAAGATTGATATCCTGGTGGGTACGCAGATGGTGACCAAGGGTCTGGACTTTGATCATGTAGGGCTGGTTGGTGTGATCTATGCCGACCAGGCATTGCATTTTCCGGATTTCAGGGCAGCCGAGCGGACCTTTCAGACCCTTGTCCAGGTCAGCGGACGCGCCGGACGAAAATACCATCAGGGCACGGTGATGATTCAGACCTACCAGCCCGGGCATCCCGTGCTGCACGATGTCCTGACGGGGGATTACACATCCTTTTACCACCGCGAGATCCGGGAGCGCGAAGTCTTTCGCTATCCTCCGTTTGTCCGGCAGATCGCGATCACCATCCGACATAAAAACGCTGATCTCTCCCGTGAGGCAGCGCAGCTGCTCGTGATCGCCTTACAACCTGCTTTTGGCAAACGGGTCCTGGGTCCTTCCGTACCCGCCATTGGCCGAATCCGGAATTTCTATATCCACATGGTTTATATCAAAATCGAACGTGACGGAAAACTCCTCAACGAGGTCAAAGAAGCCATAAAAGCATTCCAAACCGGCATTGTCAAAAAGAAATCCCTGTCTACCGTCCGGGTCAGCGT
>CAZTXO010000090.1:0-2747 GCA_964617515.1 uncultured Saprospiraceae bacterium
AATTTTATCAATTCCACCCGGACATACATCACAAGCATCTCCGACTCCATCGCAATCCGAATCTGCCTGATTTGGATTTGAAACAGTTGGACAGTTATCATAACAATCTGCAACTCCATCATTATCCATGTCAAATCCTTCGTCAATTAATCCATCACAATCATCATCTTTTCCATTGCATATTTCAGTGCGTCGGTTAATAGTTATTGTAAATGAACATGTTTTAGAATTTCCGCTTAGATCTGTTGCAGTTACAGTCACGGTAGTTGTTCCTATTGGAAACGTACTGCCACTAGTATGCGAATAATTCAAAGGAGCCAATTCACAATTATCTGTTGCTGAAACTGCAAATGTTACTTTCTTTATACATGAATCAACACCTGTACTATCTACAATATTTGCAGGACAGGTGATCATTGGTTTTTCATTATCCACTACAGTTATTGTAAAACTGCATGTTGCCGTCAATCCAACTCCATCTGTTACTTTGTATGTTACGGTAGTTGGTCCTATTGGGAATGTTGCTCCACTTGCTAATCCACTTGTTCTAACTGTAGTAGCTCCCGGACAATTATCAGTACCAACTGGTGCCGTATAATTATAAGTAGCTCCACAAATACCAGGTGTATTGTTGACTGTATTATTTCCAGGACAACTAATCTGTGGCAGGATATTATCCTCAACTGTTACAGTAGATGTACATGATGATACATTGCCGGCTGCATCAGTAACAAATAGTGTTACTGTATTTGCACCTTTATTTGAACAGGTAAAGCTGTTGGGAGATACACTTGTCAATACCAATCCTGAACAATTATCTGTAGAATTATTATTCACATCTGCAGGAAGGATGTTTACATTTCCTGTGCCATCCAATTGAACAGTGATGTTCTTACAACTTGCCGATGGTGGTGTTGTATCATCTCCCGTTAATACAACGGTACACGTTGAACTGTTTCCATTGCCATCACTAACTGTTACAGTTATGGTATGTGTTACCCCTTCTCCTGAATTTAACAGTGTTCCTGCAGCAGTTGATTGACTCCAGGTAAATGTTGACGCACAATTATCTGTAGCACTTGCTCCATTTGTTAAGTCCGGAACCATCAATTTGCAATTTGCATCTAATGCAATTGTTTGTGGGCCTTCGCAGGTTGGTGTTGGTGGTGTGGTATCATCTCCTGTTAATTTAACTGTACAGGTATTGCTATTTCCATTTCCATCACTTACTGTTATTGTAATTGTATGCATTACTCCTTCCCCTGAAGACAATAAGGTTCCTGTTGGGCTTGATTGAGTCCAGGTAAATGATGAAGAACAATTATCGGTCACTGTAGCTCCGTCAACCAAATTGGGAACCATCAATTTACAGCTTGAATTTAAAACAATGGTTTGTGAACCTTCGCACGTTGGTACGGGTGGTGTCGTATCATCCCCTGTCAATACAACTGTGCAGGTAGAACTATTGCCATTGCCATCATTGACTGTAACTGTAATGGTATGTGTCACACCTTCTCCTGATGATAATAATGTTCCGGCAGAGGTTGATTGACTCCAGGTAAATGATGCTGAACAATTATCAGTAGCACTTGCCCCATTTGTTAAATCGGGTACCATCAGTTTGCAATTTGCGTCCAACACAATTGTTTGTGGTCCTTCACAGGTTGGAACCGGAGGGGTTGCATCATTCCCGGTTAATACAACGGTGCACGTATTGCTATTTCCATTTCCATCGCTGACTGTTACTGTAACTGTATGGGTCGTTCCTTCTCCAGAAGAAAGCAAACTGCCTAGCGTTGGATTCTGACTCCAGGTAAATGAGCCCGAACAATTGTCACTGCCTGATGCTCCATCAATTAAGTTTGGTACGACCAATTTACAATTTGCATCTAACACGATAGTTTGCGGACCTTCGCAGGTTGGAACTGGTGCAGATGTATCATCGCCAGTTAAGACTACTGTGCAGGTATTTGTGTTTCCATTACCATCACTTACAGTAACGGTGACTGTATGTGTTACTCCATCTCCTGAAGCAAGCATAGTGCCTATTCCCGGATTTTGACTCCATGTAAATGATGCTGAACAATTATCAGTAGCACTCGATCCATTTGTAAGGTCAGGCACGATTAATTTACAATTTGCATCTAACACGATGGTTTGTGGACCTTCGCATGTTGGTGTCGGTGGCATTGCATCATCACCCGTTAATACAACGGTGCAAGTTGAACTATTTCCGTTTCCATCACTGACTGTTATTGTAATTGTATGCGTCATCCCTTCTCCAGAAGCTAACATAGTTGCACTTGAAGGATTTTGACTCCAGGTAAATGATGCAGAACAATTATCCGTTGCGCTTGCTCCATCAATCAAATTTGGAACCCGCAATTGACAACTTGCATTTAATGAAATGGTTTGTGGTCCTTCACAGGTAGGAACAGGTGGTGTGGTATCGTCCCCAGTTAATAATACGGTACAGGTATTGCTATTTCCGTTTCCATCATTGACTGTAACTGTAATTGTATGTGTTGTTGCTTCCCCCGATGACAGCAATGTTGCTGCTGCGGGATTTTGGCTCCATGTAAATGTTGATGAACAATTATCAGTTGCACTTGAGCCATCTGTTAAATCAGGCACTGCTAATTTACAATTAGCATCCAATGCAATAGTTTGCGGTCCTTCACATGATGGTGTAGGTGGTGTAACATCTTTAAGTGTAACTGTTAAGGTACACGTGGATGTGTTTCCGT
>CAZTXO010000090.1:2847-8637 GCA_964617515.1 uncultured Saprospiraceae bacterium
GCCGCTGAATAACTTCCGATTTGTCCCTGACAACTTGCATTTGCATTCACTGTCGTATTTGATGGACAGGTAATGCTTGGTGGTGTAACATCTTTAAGTGTAACTGTTAAGGTACACGTGGATGTGTTTCCGTTTCCATCATTTGCTGTAAGTGTCACTACCTGACTACTGTTGTGACCCGTAAGAAGCGTGCTTGATGCCGGACTTTGTGTTACTGTTGGCGATGGATTGCAATTATCACTTAATGTGGCCGCTGAATAACTTCCGATTTGTCCCTGACAACTTGCATTTGCATTCACTGTCGCATTTGAAGGACAGGTGATGCTTGGTGAAGAGTTATCATCTCCTGTCAAGACCACTGTACATGTCGCACTGTTTCCGTTTCCATCATTTGTTGTAACTGTTACTGTATGTGTTGTTCCTTCTCCGGATGCCAATAAACTTCCCATTGTAGGATTTTGACTCCAATTAAATGTAGTACTGCAATTATCGGTTGCCGCTGCATCGTTTGTAAGATCAGGAACAAGCAATTGACAACTTGCATTTAATGAAATAGTTTGTGGAGGTTCGCAGATTGCAACAGGTAATATAACATCATCGCCAGTCAATACAACTGTGCATGTTGCAGAATTTCCATTACCATCACTGACTGTAACGGTCACTGTATGTGTAACACCTTCCCCTGATGCCAAACCGGTACCAATAACTGGATTTTGACTCCAGGTAAATGTTGAACTGCAATTGTCTGTTGCAGTTGCAGAATTTGTTAAATCCGGAACCACTAAAATACATGAAGAATTTAATGCTATTGTTTGTGGTCCTTCACAGGTTGGAACAGGCGGTGTTGCATCGTCACCTGTCAATATTACCGTGCAGGTAGAAGAATTTCCATTGCATTCAGTAACTGTAATTGTAACCGTATGAGTTGAACCTTCTCCTGAAGTAAGTTCAGTTCCAGAAGTTGGACTTTGACTCCAGGAAAAAGTGCCGGAAGCACAACAATTATCCATTGCGGTAGACCCATCAATTAAATTTTGAACTACTAATTTGCAACTTGCATTTAAATTAACTGTTTGATTTGATTCACAATTCATCACAGGTCCTTCGTTGTCTACTACCTTAACTGTAAACTGACAGATTTTTGTTCTGCCACCCGCATCCGTTGCAGTGTAAGTTACTGTAGTTATTCCGACAGGGAAAAATGAACCAGGATTGTGTGTTGACATCAAACTGACACCTGGACAATTATCAGATGCAGTAGGTGCTGTCCAGGTGACGATTTTACCACATTGACCCGGATCATTATTTAATGGACCAATATTTCCCGGACATCCTGTAATGATTGGATCTTGATTATCAACAACCAGTACCGTGAAACTGCAAACTGCAGTATATCCACAAGCATCTGTAGCTAAAAATGACTGAGTCGTAGTACCGACCGGGAAAAAATCATGATTCACATAACCACTCATATCAGTTTGAGTAATAGTAACTGCTCCCGGGCAATTGTCTGTTGCAGTTGGATCCGTGTAATGAACATTTCTTCCACAAACACCCGCACCTGCATCAATTGTTATATTATCCGGGCAAGAGGAAAATATTGGCGGTGTATTATCTATACGTGTATTATATGTTACACTTGCCGAATTGGTACATGCATCTGTAACTGTTACAGTAATTACAGCTGAACATGTGCCAGAAGTACTTACTGAATAGTTTATCGTTCCCGGGCAATTATCACTTGCAGTTGTAGCTGCAAGTGCTGCATTTTCAGCTGCTGTCTGAGTAGGATAACAACTGTTGATTGTGCCTGCGGTTACAATGGGAGCTTGATCATCTAAAACTGAAACAACTTTACTGCAGCTTGAACTACACAAATTTACATCAGTAGTAATTAAACTTACTGTATAACTTGAGTTACAAGCCGATCCTGCTACAATGGTTACCGTTTGTGCAGATGAAGAACCTGAAATCATTCCTGCTCCTGAGACTGACCATGAATAAGTTAATCCAGCAGGTGCTAAATAATCATTTGAAGTATTTGGACAAACTGGGCCTGATGCTCCGGTAATTGTACAAGAAGGCAATGGGTTAACTGTGATTGTTTGTGTTTGGATTACCTGACAGTCTGCAAAACTAACTGTAACTGTATAGGTCGTAGTGGTTCCGGGCATTACAGAAATACTTGCTGTAGATTCTGTTGTTGACCAGGCATAAGATAAAGCACCCGCTGTTGTTGCATCCAGTGTTGCAGTCCCACCGTTGCAAATTGTAGCGTCGCTTGTATTGCCACTATTATCTGTTGTGACAATTGTAACCGTTGGAGAAACTAAATTTGGTGTGCCTCCATATATAGTTGGTTCATCATCTAACCATTGACAATAATCAACACGAGTGGTAATATTTGCACCAGAACCACCAGCAATAGCAGCTGGACCAGAAGGATGATTCCAATAATTTGCAGTTGCATCTATAACATTTGTAGCGTGTAAATTTTCTACACCAAATGTTGTTCCTGACAACCAGTTATTAGGTGTAGCTGTAACAAGTCCTGCACTTGCAGTAGCCTGAATGTCTTTTCCATTTGCTAAAGCATCGTAGAATTTATTTGTTTTAACAGTTCCTGTTCCATTATTGGTAAAACGAACTCCAATTCCATTATTGTAGATATGATTGTGATCTATGGTTGCAGATCCTGCATCTACATCGATACCAATGGCAAATCCTTGAATGGAAGCATCGTTATCAACAACATTTGCAGAAGCATTTGCTCCCACAATTTGTATTCCAGTACCAGTTCCGGTATAACTAATTTCTGTATCATCAGTAATTGTTGCTGATACTGCTGCGTGTGTACTCAAAGGACTGTCTGAAATTTTAGCTCCGGTAGGGCAATCAGAAATAACCAATCCACTTACAATAGCATGTGCACCATCGCCCGCATCGGAAACATACCCTTCATAATTGTTTACAAAAAGTCCAATGCTTGTATTACTAACATTTCCTCCTGTAATTTCAGCCGGACTGGTATTTTTTACATTCCAAACTTCATAACCTTCAGTAGGTTTACCTGTAATGGCAATCCCGTTTATCGAATTATCGATTGCATACGAAGCAACACTTTGTGATGCAATTAAGATTCCATCCCAAACAGATTCATTCGCATTTGCAACACCTGTAATGATATTATCGGATAATGTAAGTGGTGATGCAGCGCCATAAAATAAGTTGTGGAATATTCCCCGTCTTCTTACACTCATGGTGTTGTTGCCAATAAACTGATACGTTGATGCTTCCGGATTTGCCAAATGGAAATTTCCAGTTTGAACGCCAATGCGTAGATTGGCCATGCAATTATCTACGACTCTTGCATATTGGTTATTATATAATAATACTCCTCCACCCCAGTAAGCAATACCGGATGCTGCATCATAAGTACCAAAATCCTGAAATTTATTGTTAGCTATAAGATGTCCACTGGAAGGAACTGCAGCCGGATAATCGTAAAGTGTAACTCCAAAATAGGAAAGATTTTTAAAGATGTTATTTGTAACCTTTAAATTATTTATTCCTGTTTCATAAACAGTTATCCCTTCAGCTGCATCTATGTCAGCACCATTGGTACTGCTATATCCTGAAGTTATTGCTGTATTATCTCCATCAATGGTTAAACCACTAATTGTAACATCAGAAGCTGCAATATGGATAATTTCACCACCGGAAATATTTGCAGTAGCTGGAACAAGAATGGCTTCCTGATTCCGAACGCCTGTACAAGGATCAATTGCAGCATTTGGACCTTTAATAATCAATGATTTATTTACTATTACATTTTCAACATAAGTTCCTTTACATAGAGAAAGTTCATCTCCATTTGCAGCTGAATTAATTGCCATTTGAATTGTAGCATGGAATGTTGATTGGGTAACATTTGTAACTGGTAAAAATTGTACAGTTGCATTTGCAGTAGCTGATGAACCATTCGCATCTGTAACCGTAATGGTATAATTGCCAGCTGCCAAACCTGTAATATTATAAGGGCTGGTAACGTTCATCGCTGAACCTCCTGTCCATGAAATATCATAAGGACTGGAACCTCCACTAAATGTAACTAGAATAGATCCATTATTGCCGGCACAAGTTTCTCCTGTTGAGACAGCAGATGCGATCAGTACTGGTGTTCCGGTACATGAACCAGGTACCGCTTGAAATCCCGGAGTACCTAAATCATTGTCCGTTCCATTAACAAGCCAAGGAATATAAATGAGGCTTGCAGAAGGATTTGTAATTTTAGCTAGTATTGCTGCGTGTGAAGTAGATCCAAACCAATTACAGCTTGCATTGACTGCTTCTGTTCCATTATATGTAATTGCTTTTGTACTCAAAAGACTATTTTCATGAATTGGATTTGTAGAAATAGAGCCTGCCGGTTGAGATGCACTCAAAAAGATATCTTCTTGTGAATTGGCTGAGAAAAAATTATTTTCTACAGGAGTTCCCGAAGCCCCTCTTCCAGCAGAACTATTACCAAATGAAGTTAATGCCAATCCACTTCTACCATTGCTTGAAAATGTATTTCTTCTTATTTCAGAAGTTTCCGGTCCTCCCTGAAATCCATCAAATCCATTACCAGTAAAGGTGTTTTCTAAAATATGAGCATTTTTAAGTGAACGTGAACCACAGTTCATCCCGGTAGAAAATCCAGTAATTAAATTTCCTTGAAAAATTGGGTCTCTAGTACTGGTGCCAATATTTCGATTACCATCAACAAAAATTCCAGTTCCACCAGATGTGGTTGATCTTTTAACATTGTTGTTGGTGAAATACAAACCATGAAATAAGTCTGGTCCATCGAAATGAATTGCACCACCTCCTGATGAAGCCCCAACAAATTCATTTTTATCAATTGTTGCATCTGTAATGCCTTTATTTAAGTACATAACAGATGCAGTATTTCCAGATGATATAGCTACATAATTGTTTTTAATATTAATATTACTATAAGCAGCTAATTGAGTTTGTATTGCACCAACAGCCCCTGATTGATTTGACAGCATTGAAAAACCATCAACAGTTGCATCACCAGAAGTAAATTCCAAAGGTGCTCCTGCTGCCGGTGCTATTACTGATTCAATAACAGGATTGGGTGAACCTACAACGCGTCCACGAGCATCGATTCCAAATTGAGCACCTTTTAGTGTAAGTTTTTTACTTAGTATAACATTTTCAGCATAGGTTCCAGCAGCAACTGTAATCGTATGACCATCTAATGTTTGAGGATCATCAATTGCTGACTGTATCGTACAGAATATTTCAGCGGTATTGACATTTACAACACCCCCTGAACATTTTGTTAGGACCACATCATTTCCATCTCCACCGGTGTAATTAATACTAAAAGTATGTCCGCTTACAGTAATAGCAGCTCCTTGCGCAAACTGACCGGATACTGCATCAGCCAGATCATTCTGAATGATTGTTATTTGATCACCATTTGCAGGTGTATAGCCTAAGGTCAGAACCAGATTAGCGCCTCCTAAAGTTACAGTTCCGTTAACTATAAATTTATCGTGATCAGTGCATGGAGTAGTTCCATTGATTTCCATCGCAAGTGCATCACCTGCTGTAAGAATCATGTTTCCATTCAATGTTACACAACCCGGACTAGATCCAGGTGCGAATGTAAGATCCTTGGTGGTAGCGTCAGCACCACTAGCATAGGTTCCTGTTTCTATATTTACAATATCTCCTGTAGCTGCGGCTGCAGCGATTGCATTTGGAATTGTTTCA
>CAZTXO010000091.1:0-8562 GCA_964617515.1 uncultured Saprospiraceae bacterium
CGACATCAAGTTCCTCTGGCGCATAGGCCGTCATGGTCAATGGACTGCTTAAAACTCCGTCCCATCCCACGCCAGCACCCGTATCGTTGTTCCCGGTGGACAGGCAGACACTATTTCCACGGCTATCGCAGGGATATCGCGTGATTCAAGGTGCCATTGATACACAAATCCATGACCTCCTATATGGGCGAGCGGTTGGAACATGGTGACCTTATTCTCCTCCTGGATCTGGAAACAGCCATAGTATCCCGGGGCGAGGCCCGGCACATGAGCGTAAGATTGTAACAGGCTTTGGGCTATACTGTCCGCCAGGGCCTGCTGCGAAGGGTGATACACATAGCCCCATATGGTGCGTTCCGGAATCCGGAACATCTCCTGATGCGTAAGCGATATCCCGTGAAGCTCATTCATAAACAAATGATAGCCCAGCGAATCACTTTCCAGGATACCGGTATTGTGGATGAGATCTCCGATATGGATGTCAAGCGTATACGTGCCGGGGGCGACCGGCATCCCGATCAGCTCAACCGCCGGCGAGTTGCCACCTGCGCATGGCTGCGGAACGGAAATACTTGTCAGGTGAATACCGATATCATCGGGAGAGGTGCGGAGCGTATAGGTAAACCCGGCACCGTCACAGGCATAATTGGTCTGGCTCCGGAAGGATAGCTGGAAATCAAGTCCCTTCGGTCCCGGATACTGGACCATATCGAGCAACAGGTCATCCTGTACACCAATCAGGATCTTATCTGCGTCACCCTCGTCCGTATGGCATGCCACCAGGAGAAGCAGCAAACCAAAGCAAGTCCAACCGGCTCTCATCATGTTCATCTGTAATGGGTTAACGTGATCAGGCCCTATTTGCTGCCTGGCCCCTCTTCTTTTTCCGGGATTACCGGTTGTGAATATAATATTAAATAAAAATATAATATTTATATTCTTTCTTTTTAGCGCTGATCATCCCTTTTCCGGGGTCAGCCAGGAGGAAAATGAAAAAAGCCTTTCTACTTTTACTTTCCTATCTGTTCCCAACATCGTGAAACCGATAAACCTGATCAGCGACACTGTGACACGGCCGACTCCAGGCATGCTGGAGGCCATGATGCAGGCGGAAGTCGGGGATGATGTGTTCCGCCAGGATCCCACTACGCGGAACCTGGAAGAAAAAATGGCAGCCATGTTTGGGCATGAAGCAGCCTTGTTTTGCCCCTCCGGCACTATGAGTAACCAGGTTGCCATCAAGGCACAGACCCAACCGCTGGATGAAATCCTCGTGGACGAGCTTGCCCATATCTACCGGTACGAGCTCGGCGGATATGGATTTCACAGCGGGGTCGCGATTCATGTCATGCGTGGCGACCGCGGCATTGTGCGTGAAGAACACATCCGCCAGGCGGTAAAACCGAAGGCGGACTGGAACCCCACCACGAAAATGCTCTGCCTGGAAAACAGCATCAACATGGGCGGCGGCAACTATTACACCATGGACCAGGTGAGGGCATTGACGGATGTCGGGCGGGAGTATGGGTTGCGCACCCATCTCGACGGCGCCCGGCTTTTTAATGTGTTGGTCGAAACCGGTGATACCCCACCAGCGTATGGAAAGTGCTTCGACAGTATTTCCATTTGCCTGTCCAAAGGCCTGGGCGCACCGGTGGGCTCCGTCCTCATCAGCGACCGGGAGACGATCGACATGGCGCGGCGGGTACGTAAAGTTTTTGGCGGCGGTATGCGCCAGTCCGGCTATCTCGCGGCGGCAGGGATCTACGCACTCGATCACCACGTGGACAGGCTCCGGGAGGATCATACACATGCCAGGAGATGCGCGGAAAAACTCAGGCAAGTCTCCTGGGCAACTGAAGTTTTTCCTGTGCCAACCAACATTGTCATTTTCCGCGTCCCTTCAACCCTGACCGCATCACAGGTTACAGCCGCGCTGGCATCCCATGGCGTCCTTTGCAGTCCGGTCAATGAACAACTGGTTCGCTGGGTGTTCCATCTTGACATTACACCCGACATGATAGAACATATCCTGCAGTTGCCGGATCAACTGCTTTGATCCTGTTTTCCGAAATCGTATATTGAGTCAGGTTTTCACTCCCATCGGATTGTCCATCAACTCCCCTGCCATGAGAGGTATCCTATTTGTCTTCTGTCTTTGCTCAGCCGGCGCGGTGGCGCAGCCTTCGTTCAACATGACCTTGCTGAGCAACCTTGATCTTCCCAACCTGCCGACACGGTTTGGATCGGAGTACAATGATTGCTGGGGATTTCGTCATAGCAATGGCACCGAGATCGCCATCCTCGGAGGCATCGAGGATATTTTTTTCGTCAATATCACCAATCCGGCAAACCCGGTGATCATCCTCCAATATCATGTGACCAACCTGCCCACCGGCACGGCCAATCAATCCCTCTGGCGCGATTTTAAAACATATGGCAACTACGCCTATGCCGCCGCCGATGAAGGCACCTCCGGACTCCTGGTGTTTGATCTCAGCCAGGTGCCGGCATCCGTCACCATGGTGTATCAATCGACCACTTTCTGGAACCGAACGCATAATATCTATATCGACGAACCAAACGGAAGACTGTATGCGGCAGGTTCTAATACGGTGAGTAATGGTCTCGTCATCCTTGACCTGGCTTCCAATCCGGCCAGCCCAACCCTGCTGGCTAATCTCCCGCTGACCTCCTATGGCGGCGGATACGTGCATGACGTTCATGTCCGCAACCATATCGCCTATTGCAGTCACGGCAATCTGTCCAAGCTGCAGATCTACAACCTCAGCAACCTCTCCAATGTCACCGTGGTCGGCACCCTGGACAACTACCCGGAACCCGGCTATAACCACAGTAGCTGGCTCAACCCCGCCACCAATATGCTCGCCATGTGCGATGAAACGCACGGCAGCGATGTCAAAGTCGTCAATGTCTCCGATCCGGCCAATATCTCACTGGATGACTATCATACCTTTTATTCCGAACTGCTGGGTCCGGGCGCACCGGGTTCCAGTATTGCACACAATCCTTTCATCCTGGGAAACTATGTATATGTGGCTTATTACCACGACGGTGTGCAGGTTTTCGACATCTCCAATCCGGGCAACATCGTGTGCATCGCCTATTACGATACCTATCCGGACAATGTGGACTACAACGGGTATAATGGTTGCTGGGGTGTCTATCCATTTTTGCCCTCCGGCCACATCATCGCATCGGATCAGAACCATGGTCTCTATGTCCTCCAGGTCACGAGTTTCCCGCTCGACATCCGTTTCCTGTCATTCGAGGCATCGAGAGCGACTGAAGGCATCCTGCTCGAATGGACTGTCGCGGATGCGGCAGATGGCAATCAATTTGACATCCTGCGCTCAGCGGACGGTGGTCTGACTTTTTACTCCGTGGATCAGCTTGCGCTCCAGGAATCAACCGGTCACTACGATTTCATTGACCGGAATGTCTATGAAAACAAACCTTACCTGTACCGGGTGGATTTTATCGAACAGGACGGAAAGAGGATTTCTTCTCCGCTGCGTTCCGTTCGCGCTATGGACAAGCCGGGGCAGATCACGATGGTCAATCCGCTGAGCGAGACGCTGGTATTGAAGGTGCCCGAACCATTGACCAGTCTCGATATCCGGCTGTATGATATCCATGGCAAACGGGTATGGGCTGTCTCCCGAAGCGAGTCGGCTCCGGTCATGGCTTTCCCGGTCGGCGATTTGCCGCCGGCCACCTACCTCCTCACCATCCGCTGGACTGGAGGAGAGATGAACGCGCTGGTTCAGAAAATCTGAGCTGAAGAAAAGAAGGCGGGTGAGGGATTACCACGCCATGTCTTCATGGTCACCGCCCTCATGGGGCTGGTTGGGATGGTTGGCCTCCCATTCGGCTTGTTTCCGGTCAAACTCCTCGTAATCGTAGTTGGGCATCAGGTCCACCTTGACATGATCGATGACTTCCTGGAGGGAGGTCAAAAACCGGTTGAAATCCTCCTTGTACAGGAAGATCTTGTGGCGCTCATAATTGTCGGAGTTGTGTTTTTTGGTGCTTTCCGTCAATGTGATATAGAAATCTTCGCCACGGGTCTTGCGCACATCAAAGAAATAGGTACGCCTGCTGCCTGCCTTCACCTTTTTGGAGTAGACATTTTCAAATCTGGAATCGTTACTGTGCTGCATGCCTCTGTGATTTGGTATACAAATCTAACAGATAATTGGAATATTCTATATCTCAGGGGATTGCGGGTCAGGAGGCCAGGTCCTCTTCCTCCAGGGTGGACACCAGCTGCTGCTGCCACAGATCATAGTAGAATCCCTGCCGGGCCATGAGCTCCTCGTGCGTGCCCTGCTCCACCAGCCGGCCCTGGTCAAGGGCCAGGATGAGGTCATAATCGAGCATGCCCACGATCCGGTGGGTGATGATGATGGCGGTTTTACGGTCGAGCTCCTGGTTGAGTGATTCCACGATGTGGTGCTCGGTATGTGTGTCTACGGCAGAAAGACAATCATCGAGAATGACCAGTTGGGGCTGCCGGATCAGCGCGCGGGCGATGGAGATGCGTTGCTTCTGCCCGCCCGAAAGGGTGATGCCCCGCTCGCCGATACGCGTCTGGTAGGCATCCGGGAGGGATTCGATGTCATCCTGCACGGCGGCATAGCGGGCATATTGTTTCATCTCTTCATCCGTCGCGTCCTTGGCTCCAAAACGGATATTGGCTTCAATGGTATCAGAAAAGAGGAACACATCCTGGGGCACATACGCGATCTGATCCCGCAGGGACACCAGGTCAAAGGCGCGCAGGTCGGTGCCGTCGAGCAGGATTCTTCCTTCGGTCGGATCATACATCCGCAGGACCAGGTCGGCTATTGTGGACTTACCGGAAGCAGTGCGACCGATGATGGCGACCTTCTGTCCGGGCTCAATGGTAAAAGACAGGTTGTGGATGGCTTCTATACCGGTGTCTGGGTAGGTAAAGGATACGTGGTCAAAAGTGAGCTGCCCCTTGACCGGACCCTGGTGGTTTCCGGAATTTTTTATCGCGGGCTCCGCGTGCATAAATTCATTGATGCGTCCCTGCGACACATTGGCCTGCTGGATAATGGAAGCAATCCAGCCGATGGAGGTGACAGGCCAGGTGAGCATGTTGATATAGATGACAAACTCGGCGATGTTGCCCGTGGTGACGCTTCCGTCAAACACCTGCAGCCCGCCGACATAGATGACGAGGATCGTGCTCATGCCGATGAGGACCATCATGAGGGGGATAAACAGGGCTTCGACCAGGGAGAGGGCCATGTTTTTACGTTTATAATCCTCGCTTTGTTCGGCAAAGTGACGGCCAAAGGCTTTCTCCTGGTTGTAAGACTTTACGACCCGGATGCCCGAAAACACTTCCTGGGTGATGCCCGTGAGGTGGCTGAGCTTACCCTGGATGGACTGGCTTCGCTTTTGAATATAATGGCTGACATAGAAGATGGACAGGGACAGCAGCGGCAGCGGGAGAAGCGAGTAAAGCGTGAGCCGCACATCCACCCGTAGCATGGCATAGATGACCATGATAAATAACGTGACGAGATTGATCCCGTAGAGTAAGGCAGGACCCAGGTACATCCGCACTTTATTGACATCTTCGGTGATACGGGCCATCATATCGCCCGTGCTGGTGCGCCGGTAAAATCCCTTATCCAGGCGTTGATACTGATCATAGATTTCCTTGCGCATGTCGTATTCGATCAGCCTGGACATGACGATGATCGTCTGACGCATGAAGTACATGAAGATGCCCATGATCAGGGCGAGGAGGACCACGAGTCCGCCAAACCTGAGCAAAGCGCCTCCCAATCGTCCCAGGATGACCTCCTGGCCGGCCGGGTCGGCAGCCCGGTAGGCGTGCAGTTGTTCCAGGACATAATCCAGTGCCTCCCGGATGACCTGTGGCTGCCACGCACGGAAATAATTACCGGCGGCCACAAACAGGATGCCCAGGACCAGGTGCCATTTGTACTTGAGAAAATATTGATTGAGAACGCGTAAGTGATGCATGAAGGGATAAAAATAAGGATTTCGGGGAGGGCTCGTGAATTGACCCGGATTTGAGCGAATGGTCCGGTATCATTCTTAAATTCCTCCATGCTTTCATTCCAAAGGAATTTGTTATATGAATACCCATACAACCACTTCACCATGGTTCGGAAACTTATTTTGCCCAGGCGAAAAATTTGCCGAATGTCATACGGGCACTACGGTCAACGAAGAGCCTATTTTATCACCGTAGTGACTGCATCCCGGTGGCGTTTTTTCGGACAATATGAGGGTCAACAATTGAACTTGTCGGCATGCGGCCACCTGGTCCGCCAGATATGGAATGAGATACCGAATCAGTTCCCTTTCGTCCAGTTGGACAAATTTGTTGTCATGCCGGACCATATACATGGCATACTGATCATCAAAGAAAAGCTCCTTTTTCCCCCGGAAGTGATTTCCTATCCGGCACGAGGAGGCGCTACCGGCTTTCACAACCCTATGTTGCACGACAACCTTTCCAGGATTGTCCGGTGGTTCAAAGGACGTACCACCTTCGAAATCCGTAAAATCCGGAAAGACTTCAAGTGGCACCCTCGCTTCCATGACCGAATTCTCCGAAAATCAGAATTAATCCCCTGTCGTCATTATATAAGGACCAATCCCAAAGACTGGCAGAAGTGGCTTTAAAAGCCCTTTCATCATGAAAGGACGCGATTTATCGCGTCTGGTTGATCCTGTCTTGTTCATCCTGTCCGGATTATCCTCTCCGTTTTATCATGTCCGGTTCATTTGCCATGAGGTAGATCCGATAGCTGCTGTCGCGCCAAAGGTGAAGACCTATTGGACGCGATGAGCCATGGGTGACAACATATTGGATGCGATAGACCCTGGGTGACGACACTTAGGATGCGATGAATCGCGTCCTAACGTCAGTACTCTAACCGGCCAACCCTATTCCTCCTGCTTCAGCTTCTCCTGGTACACACGCAACTTCCTCCACTCGCTTTTAGCCGCCATCAGCGCCTGGCGGGGCCAGGTTGTAGGATCGATGGATTTATAGATGCCCCCTTCTGCTTCGAGGAGTTCTTTTAGTTTTTTGACAGCAGTACCGGCCAGTTTGTCCCACGTCTTGATCCCGTTTGCCTGGAGCAGCGATGAGGTCTTGGGGCCAATACCTACTATCAAGGTCAGATCATTGTGCGTCACCTGCCTGCCGAGTAATTGGCTGACATGCTCATAATTGGCCCTGGCCTTCGCCGGTGGTGTTTTGCGGGAAGGGGGAGGTACCTCCGGCTTTTCTTTGGACATCTCTTCCTCGATGATCCGGAGCCGATGCTGGTAGGAATCCACCGCAGCATTGACCTGGTCAAGCGATTCCTTCTGCTGGCGCAGTTCAGTCTCCCTGGCGTAGATATGCTGGTTGAGATCAAAAATGGTCTTCGCCTGGCTGTCCGCCTTAAGCCTCAGATCCGCGATTTCCGTCTTGAGATGTTCACGGGCATGAAGCAACTCTGATACCTGGTCACGCAGATCCTCTTCCTTCTTCCGCTCTTCCGTCAGGATGCCCTGCAACTCTTCCACTTCTCGTTTATGCCCGCCCCAGAAGAAATAACTGAGCAGGATCCCCAATAGCATGGACCCGACGATGATGACCAGCGTCTCCGCCAGTACCAGCAATGCTTCGTTGGTGAATATGGTCAACCAGATCATACCTTTTCATTTTACTGCGCGCTCTATATAAACCAGCACGCACCGGTTCAGGAGGGTATGGGGGTCGTTTCGCTGCCCGGCCGAAAGATGGATCATCTCCTCCTTCCAGCCCGAAGCCAATAATCGTTTTCGAAGGACATCTGCCCGGTCGATGGCCGTCTCGGATGATTCCGCGATCCCGGTGCCATCCGCCGTTCCGATCACATACACGCTATCCACTAATGGATCGCGCTGCTCCCGGCACCAACGGTCAAACGCTGACAAATGCCTGGCGGGAAGTATCATGGAATCCGGAAGAGGAAAACACAACTGCATCGTGTCGCCACGAACGCGCATCACCTCCCGGCCGGGAAAAACCTCATACGTCACGGCGGAAAAAGGATTGGATCGCACATCCGCGTTGATTTCCTGCGGGAGGATTTCCATCAGCACATTCCCTTTATCCAGCTTCAAATAATCCAGGATACGCATGATCCTGCTTCGTCCCAGCGCCAGTTGCCCGTTGACATCCTGCGCTTCATCCCGGAAATAATATCCTCGCCACACCGTCACCTCACCCAGGGAATCCAGTCGACGGACCCCGGCGGCCCAGGTATCAAAACCCCTGCCGGCCAATGGAAGAGCTGACCCCCAGGTGTAGGCCAGGGGCATGTCCAGTTGGTCCATCCGCTTCAGCGCGGCGGGTTCCTCAGCCTGGTGCAGCCTGTGAAATACCCGGTCCGCGTAAAGCCGGTAGCAAAACCAGATCCAACCGGCCAGCAACACGATAAATGCCAGGTACTTCCAGTTCAAGAATGAGGTAATGTTGAATCCTGCATAAAA
>CAZTXO010000092.1:0-7847 GCA_964617515.1 uncultured Saprospiraceae bacterium
CAGGCGATCAATTCGATGGTGGATTATGAGTACCAGGACATGTTTAAGAAAACCTACATCGATGTGATCCGCCGCTCCCGGGACGGGCATGTGCAGTTCCAGGAAGCGATCGGTAACGTACCGGAATTCCAAACCCAGTTTACCGACAATTACCTCTCGAGAAGCTTCCGCATGGCCGCTTATTCGATTGCCGCGCACGAAGAATTGCAGATGAAGCGCCAGATTTTCTTTATCGATTACGGAGGCTGGGACCATCACGACGAAGTGCTCAATGCACAGAGTGATATGTTGGCTGACCTCGATACTGCCCTGGCTGAATTCCAGGCAGCACTTGAAGAACTTGGACTTGCCAAGCAGGTCACGACGTTCACCCTGTCCGAGTTTGGCCGCACCCTGACTTCCAATGGTAACGGAACCGACCACGCGTGGGGCGGCAATGTCATGGTGTTGGGAGGCGATGTCAGGGGGAAAAACATCTACGGGGAATATCCTTCCCTGGCACTGGAATCCTCCCTTGAACTGGGTAACGGAGTGCTCCTGCCTACCCGGAGTGCCGATGAGTATTTCGCTGAACTCGCCCTTTGGTTTGGTGTCAGTCCCTCGGATCTTCCGACCATCTTTCCGACCCTGACTAATTTTTATCAACCCGGCACCGGCATGCCGATCGGATTTCTTAACGCCTAATGCTGATGATCATGAAAAACCGCATACTGCTTATTGCTTACATCTTGCTGTCGGTTTCGGCTGCCCAATCCCAATGTTACCCGGATCGCCACAGTACCAATTTTTTTGACGGGTGGATTTCGTGCGCGGTCGCCGACAATCCGAATCCGCTTCGCGGCAAGAGCCATTTCATCCTGTTTGATTATGGCAAAATCTATAAACTGGGACAGGCGAAAATCTGGAACTCCAACGACCCGGCCCACCTCGACTACGGGATGCGCGATGTCTACATCGATTACAGCCTGGATGGGGAAAACTGGACAGAAGCCGGCGTCTTTACGTTCCCGCAAGCTTCCGGACTGAACACCTATGAAGGAGAAGACGGTCCTTTTCTCAACGACATTGAAGCCCGGTACCTCCTCATCACCGGCATCAACAATTACGGCGGTGACTGTTATGGATTGAGTGAGATCAGGATCAGCGCGGAAGAAGTCATCATCTCGGATGTGGATGATCCGGTCGATCTGGCGTGCGTGACCGCCAATCTTTACCCCAATCCCTTTACCGACCAGGTTACCTTGTCTCTTAATCCGGGCTGCAGCGGGGAACTGCGTTACATCCTCTATGATGGCCTTGGAAAAATGGTGCTGAATCAAACCGCCTCCCTGATGCAGGGACAGGATAAAACGATCCAGATCGGTGGCGATCTTCCTGCCGGCACGTACAACCTCTACCTCGAATACGGAGGAAAAGCCATCCAGCGCAACATCGTCAAGATGAACCGGAGCTGATCGTCATCCGGATAGCTAAAAAAGGGCTCACGGTGTTGAGCCCTTTTATTTTATCATTGCCTTGTGAATATCCAGGTGCACACCCCGGAGGAATTACACCATGTATCTGACGAACTGGTCCGGTTGGTCCGGCTGGGCTACCGGATATTCCTGTTGAAAGGGGACCTGGGTGCCGGCAAAACCACCCTTGTACAGGACTTCTGCGGGCACGTACAGGTAACCGAACCGGTGAGCAGTCCAACCTTTTCCCTGATCAATGGCTATCTCTCACCAGCCTTTGGGATGATCTATCACATGGACCTCTACCGTATCGAAAAGGAGCAGGATCTTGTGCAACTTGGCCTGGAGGAATACCTCGACTCCGGGCACATCTGCCTGATCGAATGGCCCGGTATCGCATCCGCTTACATACACCCGCCCCTGGTGGAAATCAGCATTAGCGTAGAAAGCGACAATCTTCGTATTTTCAAGATCACGACACATGACACAGTGGATGCATAAATACGGCTTCAGCCTGGAGACCCTTCCGGAGAAAGCAGAAGTAGTGGCAGGCGGAGGCCGCATGGCCATCGGTATTCCTTGCGAGATTTCGGCTACCGAAAACCGCGTAGCGATCGTTCCCCACAGCGTGCAGCCCCTGGTCATGCAGGGCCACCAGGTCATCGTCCAGAGCGGCGCCGGGCTGCGCTCCAGTTACCTGGACCATGAATACAGTGAAGCAGGGGCGCATATCGCGATGAGCCGCCAGGAAGTATTTAAAAGCGATATCCTCCTCAAAGTCGCACCGCCCACGATCGATGAGATCGAACTGCTTCATCCCGATCAATGCCTGATCTCACCGCTGCAACTTCCGATCCTGTCCGAATCCTACGTGGATCGATTGCTGCGTCACCGGGTGACCGCTGTGGCGATGGAATACCTGCAGGCGGCGGACGGGTCTTATCCCCTCGTACGTACCATGAGTGAAATCGCCGGTATCACGGCGATCCAGACTGCGGCAGAATTGTTGTGCCGCTCGGAAACAGGACGTGGGGTTCTGCTGGGCGGAGTCTCGGGGGTGCCTCCGGCAAAAGTGGTGATCCTGGGCGCCGGGGTCGTCGGTGAATTTGCTATTCGCACCGCGCTGAGTCTTGGCGCCACGGTTCGCGTGTTTGACGATAACGTCTACAAACTCATGCGCATCCAGCAGATCATCGGCCGGCGATTGTACACTTCCACGATCAATCCCGCACAGTTACAGTACCAGCTTTTGAGCGCGGATGTGGTGATCGGCGCGGTACACTCTTCCACTGGCAGGTCGAGCATCCTGGTACCGGAAGAGATGATCACGAAGATGAAGGAAGGGAGCGTCATCATCGACGTCAGCATTGACCAGGGCGGCATCTTCGAAACCTCTGAAGTGACATCCCTGGACAAACCGACCTTTATCAAACACGGCGTCATTCACTATTGCGTGCCCAATATCGCCTCCAAGGTGAGCCGCACCGCCTCTGCCGCCATCAGCAACATCATCACGCCGCTGCTGATCAAAGCCGGGCACTATGGCGGCATCGAAGCTTTACTCAACAATCATGCAGGCTTCCGCCATGGCGTCTATACCTATCGCGGTCACCTGACCAATGAGTACCTGTCTAAACGGTTTGGGCATAAGTACACGTCGCTGGATCTGATACTGCCGTCCAAGATGTGAGAGAGCGACCCTTGCGCCACCGCTGAAGCTATGGCGGCACGCGGTCGACTACGCTCAGGGCAAGGAGCGTGGGAAAAAAACGATTCACATCACCATCCCGGCACCAGGAATACCCCCAGTTTTCCGCCTGTATTTTTGAGGAAAGGAATCGCGTAATACGGCTCCACGACCAGGGCCCCAAAAAGGTTGACGCGGAGGGAAACGCCTGTACTGAACACCGGCTTGGGCTTAAGGGTCAAAATGGGATGTTTCCCCAGGTCTTCATAATTATTGAAGGCCACGCCCGCATCAAAGAAGACCGCCAGCTCTGAAAAGAAGGCATCACTCTTGATGACCGCGAGGCGCTCAGGACCCGTAAAAGGGAGACGGATTTCAAAACTCGAAAGCAGGATCTTCGAACCACTCAGCTGTTCGGGAAAGATGCTGTCTTTTTCCTGGAACTCCCGCAATCGCCCGTAATTATAGCCATGCACCAGTCCCATATCGCCGATGAGGATGGGATAAAAGGATTTGGAATCGCGGCCCAGCGTGGTATAATGCAAAGCCCGGAAAGCAAAGGTGACCGGCTTGGTATACTGGTACAATCGAAGATCGGCCGTCGCCGTCTGAAACTGGTAGCCGCCAAAGTAATTGGTAAAATCCAGCCTGTACCGGTAGCCGTTGACGGGTGAGGCGAGCCCAAACTGGCTGTTGTCCCCGACGAGCGCAATGTTCTGACTGTAGAAAACAGCTTTACGGATGATGAGGCCAAACACGGTATCCTGGTCATTGAGCGGAATCCGTTCCCGTTTATCCTGCCCGATAAAGAAACCATTGTAATCGTAATAGTATTTCCGCTGATCGAGACGGAAAAACCGGTAGTTAAAGCCGAAGTTGCCTTCCACCCGCAGGTACTTGGAGAAAGGATATTGCAGCAATCCGGCAACCTGGTCCTCAAACACATGCAGCGTGTACTCATCCAGCCTTAAGACGGGATAATCATTGGATAAGGTATCGGGAAAATAGCCGTTGTAAAATCCGGCCCGGTTAGGAATATGGGACACGGCAAATCCCCAGGCCAGCGGGGATTTTTGATTGATGTATTGTACCGCAGCGCCGATATCATAGATTTCCCCGTTGATGGCCAGCGTGGTAAACAGTTGGTTGTTGCCCAGGATGTCAGAGAAAATCATATTGACGCCTCCCGCCAGACCCGTACGCGCCCCGATGCCCCCGGTACTCACCCCAAAGCCGCCGCTGTCGATGTAGTCGAGCTTGAATTTTCCTTTATACGGACGGTTTTTATATTCATCCATCAGCGATACCGCTTTGACAGGCATGGATTCGATGTTGTCGACGATGATCTGGTGATGCTGATCCAGGATGACCGGCAAGGTGCCCGCTTCCATATGGACATCCTTCGGATCGACCGGTTTTGCTAAAAACTTTTCCGCTTTTGCCTGGTAGATATCATACCCGCTGTGGAAATAGTGCGTATAGCTGATCCGGTCTCCATCCTTCGATACCGATATGGCCGGTGAATAACGTCCGATACCACTGATCCCGGTCTTGAGTTCCGTCATCTGGAGCAGTTCGTCCTTCAGATCATAGCGGTACATGTTTCTGAACCCATCCCGGTCAGAGACGAAGTATACGCGTCCTTGCGGATCATAGCATGGATTGATACAGTCCGCCCCGGGAAAGAGCTGATCATAGTCATCGACAGTGTTATCTGCCAGGCGTAACCGGCTCAGGTGCAGGTTCCATCTGCCATGTACTTTCTTTTGTTCAAATGTCTTGCGGTCTGAACTGAAGATGAGATATTGACCATCCGGGCTGTAGTCCGGATATACCTCACTGAAGAGATCATCGGTGAGCTGACGTACTTTCTTGCTTTTGAGGTTATAGACGTAGAGATCCGTCTGCCCGTCATTCATGCCCGAAAACGCTATCTCCTTTCCGTCGGGTGACCAGGCCGGATGGGCGATCGCGCTGACATCGGGGATCTTGATTTCTTCTTTGGTGGCGCCGCTCTGGGGGTCCTTGATCAGCAGGACATTTCTTCCTTTGACGTAGGCCACAAAAGCGAATCGCTTGCTGTCCGGGGACCAGGTGCCCGCGGATTCGTAATAGCTGTAATCATCCACATGCCCGTCGCGAATGATGCTGTTGATCTTGCGGATGATCTTACCATCGCGGGCATCGGCGAGATAGAGATCGGTGCTGAAAAGGTTTTTATCCGACAGGAAGATCACGTATTTCCCGTCGGGACTGATGACCGGGGACACATTGAGTCGCCCCGCATTTTCATCCGAGATGATCTTTTTTCCGACCGTATTGTCCTTTTTCAATTCCCCCAGGAAGGGACCGTAATAGGTCTTGAGCGTTTCGGTAAACTGCGAACCGATATCGTCCTGGTTGGAATTGACCGTCAGTTGTAAAGCCCCATCCAAACCGTACTTGGCTGTGTTGAGTAACAGCGGGGCGATCAGGTCATCTCCGTAGGTGCCGCTGAAAACCGCCCAGAAAGCCTGCCCATAGCGGTACGGGAAATACTTATAACTCGAAGACAGTTTTTTGATATTGGGTACATCTTCGTTGAGCACCGCGTCCCGCATCCACATCGCGGTGTAGGTGTCATAGCGACCCAGGGAAACATATTCGGCCATCCCTTCGACCATCCACAGCGGGATATTACCCAGCGATTCGAGACTGGTGCTGTCGCCATGGAGGATCGTATTGTATTGAAAAGCATGGACGAGCTCGTGCCCCAGTACCTGCTGGGTTTGCTGGTTGATCATGGTAAAGGGGAGCACGACCCTGTTTTTAAAGCCTTCCGTGACCCCGCCGGTGCCGACGCCGATCTCACCGAAGATGGCGTTGGTCTGCTGAAATTCCGCGTGGTTATTGTAAAAAATGACGGGGTTTTTCGTGGCAAAGGAATCCTTAAACACGGCCCGGTGCATGCCGTACCATTCCTCCGACCAATCCGCCATGTGCTGGAGGACTTCGCGGTTCTTTGTGTAATAATGGATGGCGAAATGAGGGGTCTCCAGCACATTGAATTCAAAGGCGCGGTAGCGGGGTTTATTCTGGCCAAACAGTTGTGCAGAAGCATCGCCTGCCAGGGCCATCAGCCCGGTCAGTGTAAGGACAATAAGGACTGTACGTTTCATACCCGGTGCAATTGGTGATCAGATCGCTTGTACATAACAAACAAGGGATAGACTTGGGTTTATTTCATGACGGCTGGCAAAGGTGCGTTAAAGTTAATTTAACGTGCCGGGTCAGGAGCCATCGGACCCGGCCCATTCCCATCCATTCGTATTTTGTGGGATATGCCTACTGCCACCTGGTCTGTCATTGTCAACCGGATCACCTGCTCCACCGGCTGGAAGTCCTGGGCTTCGTTTCTGGACGAACACGGGATCACCTATTTCCTGCACCATACGCATTCCCTTTCCGAAGTCACGCAGGTGCTGACGGGCCTTTATGGGACCGGGCACCGGCGATACCTCTTTGTGGGTGGTGACGGGACGGTCCATCATGGCGCCAATATCCTGCTCCAGCTCTCGGGGATCCATTCCCATGAAATCACCATGGGGGTACTGCCCTGCGGCACCGGCAATGATTGGGTGCGCACCTTTGGCGTGGACAGGCGAAAACTGGCGGAAGGAATCAAAAACGAATACACGGCCCCCATGAATGTGATCAAAGCCACCTGGCCCGATGGCCGGATCCATTACGGGATCAACATGGTCGGAGGGGCGCTGGATGCTTCCGTGGTGTCTTTGCTTAAACGGGCCCCTGTCAAGATCCCTTCGTTTATCATCTATCCCTATGGGTTATTGAAGGCCCTGCTCCGGCCGCATCGCTGGCAAGGCACGTTCAACATCGATGGGCATATCCATGCCGGCGACTGGCTGACGATGCAGGCCGGCTTTGGAAAATATTGCGGGGGCGGCATGTATGTGTTACCCCACGCGCGTGAAGACGCCCCGGGATTGCTATTGATGAAACCCAAAAGTCTTTGGAGCATTCTCTGGTCCACCCCGAGGATCTACAACGGTAAAATCGTGAAAGACAAAAAAGCGGTGACCCATCATTTTCAATTCATCGATATTCAGCATGGGGACAAACCGATTCCCCTCGAAGCCGATGGCGAATGGATGGGATGGAGCCCGGTCAGGCTGGAGGCGTGTTATGATGTGATGAAAAGGGTGGTGTAGAGTGCTAAGTGCAAAGTGCAGAGTGCAAAGTGCAAAGTGCTGAGTGATGGGTGATGGGTGTTGGATGTTGGGTGTTGGGTGTTGGGTGTGAGGTGTATAATTAAGTATATTGGGTAGCGTTTATTACTATTCACCTTAAACCCAGTTGAAAATGAAATCCTCTATTCTCGGAACCAGGAGTTTCGATTTTGCCCTATGCATTATTGGAATTTACAAGGACATCATGTTCCGCCAAAAGGAGTATTTGTTGTCGAAACAATTATTGCGATCCGGCACCTCCATTGGCGCAAATATCCGGGAGGGAGCCCGTGCCGAAAGTAAGGCAGATTTTGTCCATAAATATGGTATTGCCTTAAAGGAAGCTAATGAGTGTGATTACTGGTTGGAACTCTTGTCTAAGTCAGAATTTATTTCCATCCATCAATATCAGTCTTTGAAGATTCAAATCGATGAAATAATACATATGCTGATAGCCAGTATCAAAACCGCAAAAAG
>CAZTXO010000093.1:0-7064 GCA_964617515.1 uncultured Saprospiraceae bacterium
TAAAGCTACGGCGGTAACTCAAAGAACCTTAAAGGGTCCGCCTTCGCTAAAGCTAGGGCGGGAACTCAAAGAACCTTACAGGGTCCGCCTTCGCTGAAGCTACGGCGGGAACTCAAAGAACCTTACAGGGTCCGCCTTCGCTAAAGCTACGGCGGACGAAGTCGGGACGACTGGATTTGAACCAGCGACCACACGCCCCCCAGACGTGTACTCTACCGAGCTGAGCTACGTCCCGTTACAAGCACAAGAGTGAGTGTGGCACACTCACTCCTGGCCGTGGTGGGTGATAGCAGGCTCGAACTGCTGACCTCTGCTCTGTCAAAGCAGCGCTCTGAACCAACTGAGCTAATCACCCCTTTGGGAGGGCAAAGGTACATATTTTACTTTTTTCTCTTTTTACCCCCTTTTGGGTGGACCAATTTCAGTTCGGCGATCAGGTTGGAAGCCCCGGCATACTTATCCATGATAAACAGGACGTACCGGATATCCACCATGATATTGCGGCAGATGGAGGGATCATAATACAGATCACTCATTGTCCCCTCCCACACGCGGTCAAAATTGATTCCGATCAGGTTGCCCCGGGCGTCAATGGCAGGGCTTCCGCTGTTACCGCCGGTCGTGTGATTGCTGGCGATAAAAGCCACCGGCATTTTCCCGTTTTCTCCATAGGGTCCATAATCCTTTTTTTCAAACAAGTCAATCAGCCTGGCGGGCACATCAAATTCGTAATCGCCCGGTTTGTATTTCTCCATGACCCCATCGAGGTAGGTTTGAATCTTGTAGGTCATTCCATCCCGGGGTGCATAAGGTTCTACCTTGCCATAGGCAACACGAAGCGTGCTATTGGCATCCGGCCAGTACCGCTTGCCCGGATACGCTTCCATCAAGGCCTGCATGTACGATTTCTGCAGGATCTGCAGTTGTTCATTGATTTTGTTCGAAACCGGTGTAAGATCCCTGTCCATGATTCGCTTAAAGGACAGATACAACTGGTATGCCGGGTCTGAAGCCATTTGCCTGGCAAAGGTTCCCCCATCTCTTCCCAGTGACTCCATCAATTTCTTTTCATCGGGCAGGGCCGAAGCGCTGTATAGGGTTGCCGCGTCCAGCCCCATGACCGGAGGAGAAACCCCCTTCTGCTGATCTGTTATTTCCGTGGGCAGGTAAGCAGGGGCAACGGTTTTGGAAATATGTGCCATCAGGGCATCAAATATTTCCATGTCTACTTTTTTACTGTAGTTTTTATAGAATCCGGGAAGGCCCTCCTTTGTTTTGGCGGCTGCCTTTGAAAATCCCTCTTCCCCGTTTTCCTTGTAGGCATTGATCAGCCGGTCCGCAGTGGCTGCGAGCCTGAATAGCTCCAGGTTAGCGCCGCCGATAAATTCTCCTAGAATGGTCCTGTTCTGTATGATGGGATCCAGTTCCGAATACTTTTGTCTCATCCGGGGCAGCAGGTCGCCATATGGAGAGGAAAGGGTGGGTTGTCCATCGACAATGCGCTGAAATTCGCTTTCCTGTCGTTCTTTGATCGCAACGGCGTGCTTGGTGGTCAGTCCCTGTACTTCGCCAATCCATTTTTTCCAGGCGTTGGAAAGAGAGGCATACTTGGCGGAATAGGCCAGTTTGATCCCTTCATCTTCCCGCATGTATTTGTCCATGATGCCAAGGGAAATATTCCGGACCCCGATGCGGGCAGGATCCACCAGATCTACCACCTGGCCAACCGCAAAGGAAGGCAGGTATTGGGTGGTCCTGCCGGGGAAACCGAATATGAGCGTGAAGTCGCCTTCCGCAATACCGTCCAGGGAAATGGGGAAAAAGTGTCTGGGCTGAAACGGCTTGTTATCCGGTGAATATTCTGCCGGCCTGTTGTCCGGCCCCGCATAGATGCGGAAGACTGAAAAATCACCTGTATGCCTGGGCCATACCCAATTGTCCGTGTCCGCTCCAAACTTACCGATGGATTCCGGGGGTGATCCGACGAAGCGGATGTCTTTATAGGTTTCGGTGACGAAGGCGTAATAGCGGTTTCCGTCAAAAAAAGAGCGTATCATGATATCCTGCCAGGCTTCTTTCGGGAGATTTTGCATGATCCTTTGGGAGTTTTTGTCGATCAGGGATTGCCTGTCGGGAGCACTCATCTGGTCATCGACCCCTTCCAGGACCTGGCTTGTCACTTCCTCCATGCGGATGATAAACTGAACAAACATGCCGGGATTGGGCAGTTCTTCTCCCTTGTTTTTGGCCCAGTAACCATCCTTCAGATAGTTGTGCTCCAGGCTCGAGTGTGCCTGGATGGCACTGTAGCCACAATGATGGTTGGTCAGGATCAGCCCCTGCGCGGAGATGACCTCCGCCGTACAACCCCCGTTGAATTGACAGACGGCGTCTTTGAGGCTTCCATGATTGACACTGTAAATATCCTCCGCGGACATTTTCATCCCCATGGCTTTCATTTCCGATTCATTGAGGGATTTCAGCAACAGGGGCAGCCACATCCCTTCGCCCGCCAGCAAAGGATTAAGTAAGCCAATAAGTACCAGTAGGGCAGTGGAATACATAAGTCGCTTCAGGCAAGTCATCGCGAAATCATTTGAGATGGTTAGGGGAAGAAAGATAGAGAATAATCATTCGTCGAATCGGGGGATGTCGCTCAATCCTTACATTTGATCGATCGGCGGATTACCGGGTTGTATGCATACACATTTTGAGACTTTTTCCCTCCAGCATTTTGCCATCCTGATGGTCCTCGGGGCGATTACTGCCCAGGCCGTGCGAAAAGGTATCCGCTCGGATGACGTTGTCAAATACCAGATCGCGCTGATCCTGGCGGGGGTCACTTTTTTTTCCCTGGTGATCGAAACCGGGGTTAAACTCGCTTCCCGTACCTACGATACGCTCACGGATCTGCCTTTTTTCCTTTGTGACCTGGTAACCTTGATCCTGCCCCTCGTCATCTGGCAACGAAGCAGAAAATGGATGGGCATTCTTTATTTCTGGGCGATGGCCGGCACCCTGCAGGCGCTCATTACGCCCGAGTTGGAAGAAGGGTTTCCCTCCTTTCATTTCTTCCGGTATTTCATCATGCATGCGGGCATCGTGGCAGCAGTCCTCTATTCCGTCATTGTCTGGAAGATCCGGATCACCTGGAAGGATTTCCTTCATGCGGTTATTTATATCCAGGTATACCTCGTCGGCGTGCATATGGTCAATCTGGTCCTGGGCAGTAATTATTGCTATACGTTACAGAAACCTGCTGTACCGACCCTGCTGGATCTGCTGGGTCCCTGGCCCTGGTATATTTTCTTCGGAGAGTTGCTGATGCTCGTTTTGTTCTATTTCCTGCTACTTCCCTTCCTGGTGTTTAAGAAATCCGACGCAGATCAGGCTGAACCTTCGGACACTTTTGGAGCCGATTAATCCGCCGGAAGGTGTGATATTTGCGGACAGATCAACCCGTTTGCCATTATTCATGACCTTTACGAGAAAAGCGGTTTTCCCGGGTTCGTTTGACCCCATCACGCTGGGGCATGTCGACTTGGTGCGCAGGGCGCTGCCCTTATTTGATGAGATCATCATCGCCATCGGGATCAATTCCCAAAAGCAGACACTTTTTGATGTCGAGCGGCGGAAAAAGTGGATTGAAAAAGTGTTTGAACAGGAACCCCGTGTCCGGGTGGATGTTTTCGAGGGATTGACGGTTCATTATTGTCAGCAGGTGGATGCCCGTTACCTCATCCGGGGATTACGCAATGCTTCCGATTTTGATTACGAGAAGACCATTTCGCAACTCAACCACATCATCGGGGGCCACGGCGTGGAAACGGTCTTTTTGATCAGCCGCCCGGAGTACTCGCATATCAGCAGTACCATCGTGCGGGAGATCATCAAGGGCGGCGGGGATGCGAGTCCGTTTTTGCCGGAGGGAGTACAGTACTGATCAGCAAGAAATGAACAATTACGAATTAGGAATTACGAACTTGTGGTGAGCGAAGTCGAACCATTACGAACTTGGGGTGATCTTAGGATAATCTCCTAATCTCCTAATCTCCTAATCTCCTAATCTCCTAATCTCCTAATCGCTTAGAAGATTAGAAGAGTAGAAGAGTAGAAGAGTAGAAGAGTAGATGAATAAACGAATAAACGAATCAACGAATAACCGAATCAACGAATCAACGAATAACCGAATCAACAAACAAACGTATCAACCTATCAACATGTCAAACGCCATATTCAAACTTCCGGCCCTTCACAATGAACCGGTCCTGACCTATGTCAAAGGGTCAGCGGAGCGGGAAAAGCTGGTGGCAGCCATCCGGGAGGCCAAATCTAAAGTACTGGAGATCCCAATGGTGATAGGTGGAAAATTCGTCACCTCGGACAAGCAGGTGGAGATACGTCCTCCCCATGAGCGGAAGCATTTGCTGGCCCGCTACCACAAGGGTGGAAGTCCGCATGTCAAACAGGCTATCCAGGCAGCCTTGCGGGCAAAAGTTGGTTGGGAAAATATGGCCTGGCAGGATCGTGCCGCCATTTTCCTCAAAGCTGCGGACCTGTTGTCCGGACCTTACCGGGCCAGGATGAATGCGGCCACCATGCTGGGGCAAAGCAAGAATGTCTACCAGGCCGAGATCGATTGTGTAGCGGAGTGGTGTGATTTCCTCCGGTTCAACGCGCAATACATGATCGATCTTTATCAGCAACAGCCGATCAGCGCGCCGTTGACCTGGAACCGTATGGAATATCGTCCCCTGGAGGGATTTGTTTTTGCCCTGACGCCTTTCAATTTCACTTCCATAGCAGGAAACCTTCCCTGCGCGCCCGCCCTGATGGGTAACACGGTTGTCTGGAAACCTGCGGAGACGCAGATCTATTCCGCCCATGTCATCATGGAGATCCTGATGGAAGCCGGATTGCCGGATGGGGTGATCAACCTGATGTTTGTCGATGGTTCCACGGCGGGCGAGGTGATCTTTAATCATCCGGATTTTGCCGGTCTTCATTTTACGGGTAGTACCGGGGTTTTTCAACGCTTATGGCAGACCATCGGTCATAACATCGGCGTGTATAAATCGTATCCCAGGATCGTCGGAGAGACCGGGGGAAAGGATTTTGTTATTGCGCATCCTTCTGCCCATGCCGAGGCTGTGGCGGTCGGCCTGGTGCGCGGTGCGTTTGAGTTCCAGGGACAGAAATGTTCGGCAGCCAGCCGGGCGTACCTTCCGGAGTCCTTATGGCCCGCCATCAAAAAGAAGATGTTGGCGGATCTGGGTTCCATGAAAATGGGATCCCCGGAGAACTTCGAGAATTTCATCAACGCGGTTATTGATGAGAAGTCTTTTGATAAACTGGCGGGCTATATCGCCGCTGCCAAAAAAGCCAAAGGCGTGAAATTGATCGCGGGAGGGAATTGCGATAAGAGCAAGGGATTCTTCATTGAGCCTACGGTGCTCCAGGTGGCTGATCCGTATTATGTGACGATGTGTGAAGAGTTATTTGGGCCTGTGCTGACGATCTATGTTTACAAAGATGAGGCGTACAAGAAGGTATTGGGCATCCTGGACGATACATCCCCTTACGCCTTGACCGGTGCGGTCTTCGCGCAGGATCGTGCCGCGATTGATTTCACCACGCAACGACTCCGCCATGCGGCCGGTAATTTCTACATCAATGACAAGCCTACCGGTGCTGTCGTCGGGCAGCAGCCATTCGGAGGTGGCCGTGCCTCCGGCACTAACGATAAGGCCGGCAGTGTGCTCAACCTGTTGCGCTGGACGTCCCCGCGCTCTATCAAGGAAAACTTTAATCCACCGACGGATTATACGTATCCTTTCATGAAATAGGCCTTGAGGGTATCCATCCGACCAACTGCATCTTGTCTGAGTTAATCGAATGTCTTTGCTTTGGCCGAAAAAATGAAAGCCAAACCTATCTCCTGGTCTGAACATTTTCAGCGCCAATCCTCGTCCGAACTCACTGTGAAGGCTTATTGCGAAAGATACCATATATCCCTGAGCATGTTTTATTACTGGAAGCGGAAGCTATCCTTAAAATCGGAGTCTTCCGATCGACCGTTCAAGGAGGTTGAGATTCTCCGGCAAGGCATTGGATCCCCTGTTTTCGAAGTGCATTTGGCAGCGAATGTGGTGATCCGAATCGAAGGAAATGTATCTCCGCTCTTTTTACGGGAGTTGGCCGGATGTTAGGGTTTCATTCCGCTCAGCGGTTTTTTATTTGCACCATTCCCGTCGATATGCGTAAGGGCATAGATGGGTTGTGCGGATCTGTTCGTAATCTGATAGATGATGACCCCCTGAGCGGATTCGTATTCATTTTCTTCAATAAACCACGGGACAAGATCAAACTGCTGGTGTGGGATAAAGACGGCTACGTGATGTACCAAAAACGATTAGAACGAGGTCGATTCGAAGAGTTGCCATCAGGTAATGCCCTCAAGATGAAGATCACGTATGATCACCTGGTGATGTTGATCAGTGGCATTTCCGTTCGTCACCTGGTACAACGAAAAAGATACAGTGCGTTATCCACGATTTCAGCCTGACGATGTCAGTAAATAAAGTTGCCTTAGCGGATAAACATGTGGTTCGGGATACAGTAGTTTTGGGTCATGGATCAAACTCAGCTTGCCCAGGAAAATTATGAGTTGAGACAAGAGAATGCACTCCTCCTCCAAGAACTCGCGCAACTTAAGAAAATGATTTTCGGCAACAAGCGTGAGCGATTTCTTGCTGATAGTAATGCGAATCAACTTTCTTTGTTTGAATCGCCATCCACCAGGGATGATAGCAGCACTGCCGAAAAACAGCATATTGAGTACGATCGCAAATCCCCCAAAAAACATCCTGGTCGAGGCGAATTTCCTGACCATTTACCGGTAGAGGAAATCATCAACGAACCCGAAGCAGCTACCAATGGCATGAAGCGTATTGGTGAGGAGATCACTGAAACGCTGGAATACACACCAGCTAGTGTAGCCTTCCCCGTTTTTGTAGCCTTCCCCGTTTTTCAGACAGTTTAAAAGTAGAAAAAATGACTTACTT
>CAZTXO010000094.1:0-6974 GCA_964617515.1 uncultured Saprospiraceae bacterium
GCCGTAGGAGGACTAATGGTATATGTATACACCCATTGACCGGATGAACCTGTACAATCGGTGTAGGTCCATGTGTACGTTTTTGTTCCTGAGCATATAGGATCAGCACCGACTACCGGACCAGTGATCACTAAAGGTGTTCCGCATGAATTATTGACAGCAGGAGCTGTGGGAACAACTTGCGCATCTGCGATACAGGCAACTGTGGAAGCACCAGGCGCAGGTAATGAAAATGTAGGAGGTGAAATTGTATATGTATACACCCATTGACTACTGGTACCTGTGCAATCCGTATAGGTGAACGTGTAGGTTTTCGTTCCTGAACAAACCGGATTAGCGCCAACTACAGGTCCTGTAATCACTAAGGGGGTGCCGCATGAATTGTTAACTGTAGGCGGAGTAGGCACAACCTGTGCATCACTGATACAAGGTACAGTAGAACTTCCACCAGCAGGCAACGAAAATGTAGGTGCGCTGATCGTATACGTGTAAACCCAATCCTGAGTTCCACCCGAACAATCCGCATAGGTCCATGTAAATGTTTTTGTACCTGAGCATGCCGGATCTGCACTTACGACAGGGCCTGTTGGTGTCACCGGATCACCGCATGAATCATTGATTGATGGCGGTGTAGGTACAACCTGTGCATCTGCAATACACGGAACAGTAGAACTTCCGTTTGCCGGCAAGGTGAATGTCGTCGGTAATACGGTATAGGTATACACATATTGTGCAGATGAACCCGTACAATCCGTGTAGGTCCATGTATACGTCTTTGTGCCGCCACAAACCGGATCAGGTCCCACAACGGGTCCTGTTGGTGTAATCGTAGCCCCACAAGAATTCGTTACAGCAGGTGGTGTAGGTACAACCTGGGCATCTGCGACACAGGTGACGGTCGATCCGCTGGGAGCCGGGCCAGTAAATGTCGGAGGACTGATCGTATACGTGTATACCCAGGGCGTAGAAGAACCTGTGCAGTCTGTATACGTAAATGTAAAGGTCTTGGTACCTGAACAAGCCGGATCAGGACCAACCACCGGACCGCTGATGGTCAATGGATCTCCACATGAATTATTAGCCGCGGGTGGTGTGGGTGCTGTCTGTGCATCACTGATACACGCAACAGTTGAACCTCCTGGTGCCGGAGCACTAAATGTCGGAGGACTGATTGTATAGGTATATACATACTGCACAGTAGAACCTGTACAATCCGTGTACGTCCATGTATATGTTTTAGTACCTGTGCATACAGGATCCGGACTTACAACCGGACCTGTTACGGAAAGCGGGTCACCGCAAGAGTTGTTGATGGAAGGAGGTGTGGGAACCACCTGGGCATCACTGATACAAGGTACAGTCAATGAGCCTCCAGCAGGTGTTGAAGCAGTTGGAGGATTTATTGTGTACGTATAAATCCACGGTGAGGAGGATCCTGTACAATCTGTATAGGTAAATGTATAAGTCTTTGTTCCGGAACACGTAGGATCCGGGCCTACAACGGGACCTGAAATAATCAATGGTGTACCACATGAATTATTGACTGCAGGAGGTGTGGGCACCACCTGGGCATCACTTACACAGGCAACTGTTGAAGCGCCTCCGGCGGGTAATGAAAATGTCGGTGGAGATATGGTATACGTATAAATCCACTGGCCACTGCTGCCTGTACAATCCGTGTAGGTGAATGTATACGTTTTTGTACCTGAACAAACAGGGTCAGCACCAACGACCGGACCCGAGATCACTAAAGGTGTGCCACAGGAATTGTTAACCGCAGGAGGTGCGGGTACCACTTGCGCATCAGAAATACATGCAACCGTTGAACTTCCTCCAGCCGGTAGTGAAAAGGTCGGTGCACTGATCGTATACGTGAATATCCAATTGGATGAACCCCCTGAGCAATCCGTATACGTCCATGTATATGTTTTGGTTCCAGAACATATTGGATCAGGACCTACCACAGGTCCTGTTGGTGTCACAGGATCACCACATGAATCATTGACTGATGGTGGTGTTGGTACAACCTGTGCATCTGAAATACACGGAACCGTTGAGCTACCATTAGCCGGCAATGTAAACGTAGTCGGTAATATCGTGTAGGTATACACATATTGTGCAGACGAACCGGTACAATCTGTATAGGTCCATGTATATGTCTTGGTGCCGCCACATACCGGATCAGGACCCACAACCGGACCTGTTGGTGTAATCGTTGCACCACAAGAGTTTGTTACTGCAGGTGGTGCCGGTACGATCTGAGCATCTGCAACGCAAGGAACAGTTGAACCACCTGGTGCCGGACCACTGAACGTAGGAGGACTGATCGTATAGGTATAAATCCAGGGTGATGAAGAGCCAGTACAGTCGGTATAGGTGTATGTATACGTTTTTATCCCTGAACAAACCGGATCGGGCCCAATAACCGGTCCTGTGATCGTCAAAGGAGTTCCGCAAGAGTTATTCGTTGGCGGTGGAGTAGGTGGTGTCTGCGCATCACTGATACAGGCGACCGTAGTACCACCCGGTGCCGGCGCACTGAATGTAGGAGGACTGATTGTATACGTATATACATATTGGACAGTGGAACCGGTACAATCTGTATAGGTCCAGGTGTATGTTTTTGTTCCGGAACAGGTCGGATTGGGGCCAATGATGGGTCCGGTGATGGACAATGGATCCCCGCATGAATTATTTACCGCAGGCGGTGTGGGTACTGCCTGGGCATCACTGATACAAGGGACAGTTGATCCTCCTGCTGCAGGTGCGGAAGCTGTGGGTGGATTGATTGTATAAGTATACACCCATGGTGAGGATGATCCGGTACAATCGGTGTAGGTAAAAGTGTATGTCTTTGTGCCGGAACAAGTCGGATCAGGCCCCACAACGGGACCGGAAATGACCAATGGTGTACCGCATGAGTTATTGACCGGAGGAGGAGTGGGTACAATTTGTGCATCATCGATACAGGGGACTGTAGAACCTCCTCCTGCTGGTAATGAAAAAGTCGGTGGTGAAATGGTATATGTGTATACCCATTGCCCACTGCTACCCGTACAATCGGTATAGGTAAAGGTATATGTCTTGGTACCTGAACAAACAGGGTCAGCCCCAACGACCGGACCTGTAATAACAAGCGGCGTTCCACATGAATTATTCTGTGCCGGAGGGGTGGGAACTAACTGGGCATCACTGATACATGCCACTGTAGATCCTCCTGCTCCCGGAAGACTGAATGTTGGTGGATTGATGGTATAGGTAAAGACCCACTGCAGGGAATTTCCTGAACAATCCGCGTATGTCCAGGTGTATGTTTTGGTTCCGGAACAGACAGGATCAGGGCCTACTACAGGACCTGTTGGGGTGATTGGATCTCCGCAGGAATCATTGACATTTGGTGGTGTGGGTACAACCTGGGCATCACTGATGCAGGCCACTGTTGCACTTCCATTCGCTGGCAAAGTGAAGGTAGGCGGATTGATCGTATAGGTATAGACCCACTGAAGCGAGGTGCCTGTACAATCCGTATAGGTCCAGGTATATGTCTTGGTGCCGCCACATACCGGATCAGGTCCAACAACCGGGCCTGTCGGTGTAATCGTAGCCCCGCAAGAATTCATCACCGTTGGCGGAGTGGGGACAATCTGCGCATCAGCCGGACATGCAACTGTTGACCCTCCGGGAGCAGGAACTGAAAAAGTAGGAGGTGAAATGGTATAGGTATAGACCCATTGGGCAGAAGTACCTGTACAATCTGTATAGTTCCAGGTGTAGGTCTTGGTACCTGAACAAGTTGGATTTGGGCCAACTACTGGTCCGGTAACTGTGAGTGGTGCGCCGCAGCTATTATTCACGGAAGGATTGGCAGGAACAGTTTGTGCATCACTGATGCACGGAACTGTAGAACCCCCTGCTGCCGGCATAGAAAAACTCGGAGGGGAAATGGTATAGGTATACACCCACTGTGCGGATGTGCCAGTACAATCAGTATACGTCCAAGTGTAGGTCTTTGTACCGGAACAAGTTGGATCAGGTCCCACGGTCGGTCCAGTGACTGTTAACGGAACCCCACATGAATTATTGACAGCAGGATTGGCTGGAACTGTCTGTGCGTCACTAATACAGGCAACTGTGGAAGCACCTCCTGCAGGAAGTGAAAATGTGGGTGGTGAAATCGTATAGGTGTACACCCACTGACCGGAAGTACCTGTACAATCGGTATAGGTCCAGGTGTAGGTCTTTGTGCCGGAGCAAACAGGATCCGGGCCGACGACAGGGCCTGTAATCGTGAGTGGATTGTTACAGGTGTTGTTGACAGGGGGTGGTGAGGGGACAACCTGAGCATCAGCAATACAGTTGACCGTGGAAGCACCTCCTGCCGGAATGGTAAAAGTCGGAGGACTGATGGTGTAGGTATATACCCATTGAGCTGATGTGCCTGTACAATCTGTGTATGTATAGGTGTATGTCTTCGTTCCTGAACATATCGGATCCGGGCCAACCACAGGACCTGAAATCGTCAAAGGAGTGCCACATGAATTATTGGTGGGTGGCGGGGTGGGTGGCGTTGCATTCGCAATACATGCTACAGTAGTTCCACCCGGGGATGGAGGAGTAAAAGTAGGAGGTGTAATCGTGTAGGTATAGGTCCATGTTGCTGAAATCATTGTGACCGGATCCGTATAGGTAAACGTGTAGGTCTTTGTGCCCGAACAAACGGGATCTGCGCCGACCACAGGGCCGGTAATCGTCAATGGATCACCGCATGAATTATTGGTGGGTGGCGGAGTGGGTGTCACCTGTGCATCAGCTATACATGGCACTGTAGAACCGCCATCAGGGGGCAAGGTAAAGGTGGGAGGATCAACGGTGATGGTGGCCTGAGCGGTAGTCGTACATCCGTTTGCATCCGTTACCGTAACGGTATAGGTGCCTCCATTTAAACCAGTAAGAATTGCAGGATCATTATCAGGATTATCTGGGCCATCGTTATCCCAATCATACGAATAGGGTCCTGTTCCATTACTGGCTGTTACACTGACCTGGCCCGACCCGTCATTACATGGAATTGTACCCCCAGTAGCAGACGCAGAGAGTGCTGCGGAGGGCTGGGTCACCATAGCGACTGCTGTATTGGAACAACCGTTTGCATCTACAACAGTGACAATGTAATTTCCTACACCAACGGTTACAGTTTGCGGATCTGCATTACCTGGAATCAAAAGGTTGTTGGGTGGCAAATGGGACCAATAATAAAGAAACGGGCTTGTGCCTCCTGTGGGTGTAGCTGTAATGGATGTGGTCCCGCCAAAACATGGAATGGCGGGGCTATTGACGGCCACTGTAAGTAGTGCAGGTTCTGTGATGACGAATGTATCCAGGTAGTAACATTCATAGCCCGGAGGGACAAGTCCATCATTGACGGTAATCGTCAGATAATAGGTTCCGGCATTCACTCCTGTTAAATCTTCCGGATCGTCATCTGCGGGAGGGGATCCATAATCATCATCAGCCCCGGTACTTGAATTATCCCAGTTGTAAAAATAAAGCCCTGGTGCACCACCTGAAAAATTGTAAAGGAAAATATTGCTGGTTTGTCCATTACAAAGGATAGGCGTTATGTCAAAATCATATGTGACCGGATCGAAAACTTCAATTTCAAACACAATTGTATCCGCGCATCCTGCTGCGTCTGTCACGATAAAGTAATACTCCCCTTCCGGAATGCTGTCAATCCCGAATCCTCCATCCGTATCATACACATCATTTCCCGGAGTTCCTGCATTATCCCAATCATACGTGTATGGCGGAGTTCCTCCAGATACTGACCCGGCGAATACAGCATCCCCCACCGCATATCCGCTGCAGGGAACGTTATTGGCAAAAATCTCGGATCCCGGATCAAAGGTTGGAGATGAGTTTACGACGATGGTAGCTGAAACAGTAGTTCCACACGTAGTGGATGTAAAAGTTACGTTATGGCTTCCCACACCTGCAACCGCCGGATTAAACACACCGCTCGAAGAGATATAGGCTCCCCCCGACCAGGTCCCACCAGCAGGTGTTGCCGTGAGTTGCTGCAACCCTCCACTAATACAAAAAGGTCCCGCGGGATCGATCATGGCGGGACATGAAATGGTTAAGGCCAGACTTGATGGTGGCGTATAAACCGTATTCAGGCAAGGTACATTCTGGCTGATCATCCCTGATGCATAGTACGTCACCGTGCCGGATGATGATCCACAAACGTTGCTGGGAATAGTGTAATTCAAGGTTGCTGTAGCAATCGGAATGTCTGGAAAATTGACTCCTGTCAAACCGGGATCAGTACAGGTGGTGGAGGAAACAAAACTGGCCCCTCCCAAAGCAAGGATATTATTCGTTGCTGAACTTGCTGGGGCAGGTGGTACAGAATAAGAGAATTGAACTGTTGATGGAGAACAGGTGGTAAGCGTGTATCCGGGTGAAGAGGCTGCAGTGTTTGAATAGGCTCCAAAATTGTCTGTCCGGTTACAAGAACTTACAAGGACATAAATGGGCATGCCTGTATTACAGAGTGCCTGAAAATTGAAAGGTACTGCAGGGCCAATCCAATCACTAAAGGCCAAAACAATGGCGCCACCTGGAATATCTGTTCCCGGGCCAGCCGCAAAAATATTTCCGGAACAATTGGTTCCGTTGGCAATCAGGTTAGCTACAGCAGTGGTGGCATTGGCAAGGGACCATTGACAACCTTGAGATCCACCAATACTATCGTTTGACATGGATCCACCAACCGAAGGATTTAGCTGAAAATTGCTGACATTGAATCCGCATCCGGAACCCAGGACCATGAACTCGCTTTGCTCATCATTGGGATACATGCTGCTGCACGTAGCGGGATTGAGCATGACTCCCATGATTGTGGGGCATGTTGTGCATGTATAATCTATTGGAATTGAGCCAATTAACGTACCACCACCGCCAAAAGGATT
>CAZTXO010000095.1:0-6680 GCA_964617515.1 uncultured Saprospiraceae bacterium
TGTTGCTGCTGAATTCCTGCAGCAGCAGATGATGCATCTCATCTGTGATCATGGTGGTCGGTTTGGCTTCGATCGTGATCCCCTTTTTGGCGAGGTATTCCACGATACTGTCCGTACCGACATTTAATTCTTTGGCTACTTTAACAAGTCGTTGCGACATACATGGTCTTTAGGCAGTGCCGTTGCGGAGAAAAAGTCGCCGCAGAAGCATTCCCGATTTAGAAAGTTCAGCTTTCGTCAAATTCAGCTGCTAATATCCGTAAAATTTCATCGACGGTTTCCTCTTCAAGGTCCGTCCGCCGTACGAGTTCATCCTTGCTGAGGGCCAGAACGCTGCGGGCTGTATCACAACCGATGCCCTTGAGTTCATCAATGACCCATTCTTCGATTTCATCCGCAAATTCATCGAGGTCGACATCTTCCAGTTCAGCGCCTTCACTGTCACGGAATACGTCGATTTCGTACTCGGTCAGCCAGCTGGCCAGTTTGATATTCGATCCACCCTTCCCGATGGCCAGGGACACCTGGTCAGGTTTGAGGTACACGCTGGCGCGCTTGTTTTCGGCATTGATTTCAATGCTCGACACCTTGGCGGGGGTGAGGGCGCGCTGGATAAACAAGGTGAGGTTATTGGTAAAATTGACGATGTCAATATTCTCATTTCGCAGTTCCCGCACGATTCCATGGATCCGGGAACCTTTCATGCCCACGCAGGCACCGACCGGATCGATCCGGTCATCGTACGATTCCACCGCTACTTTGGCGCGTTCACCCGGCAGGCGGACGATTTTTTTGATGGTGATCAGGCCATCCTCGATCTCAGGTACTTCCTGCTCCATCAACTTCGCCAGGAACATATTGTCGGTCCGGGAAATGATGATGACCGGGTTGTTGTTTTTCATTTCCACCTTCTTGATAATGGCGCGGACCATGTCCCCTTTTTTGAAATAGTCCCCGCGAATCATCTCGGTACGTGGCAGCAACAGTTCATTGTTGGTCACGTCATCCAGGATCAGGATTTCCCGCTTGAGGATTTGTTGCACCTCACCGAGAATGATCTCTCCTTCCCGGTCTTTATACCGCTGGTAGACTTCATCCTTTTCAAGCTCCATGATCCGGGACACCAGGGTCTGGCGGGCAGCCATGATCGCGCGGCGGCCAAAGTCTTCGAGCGTGAGTTCTTCGTAGCAATCCTCATCCAGCTCATAGCTCTCATCGATACTCTTGGCTTCCGACAGGGAGACCTGGCTCTGCTCATCCATGACCTCGCCGTCCGGCACGATCTTGCGCACGCGCCAGAGCTGAAGGTCACCACCCGTGTTGACGATGATATCAAAATGCTCGTCAGAACCATATTTCTTTTTGATCAGGGTGCGGAACACATCCTCCATCACGCGGACCATGGTCGGCCGGTCGATGTTTTTGCCGGCTTTAAATTCTGAAAAGGATTCAATCAGGTTCATGCTTCAAAAAGTTAATCAGGAAAAGCGGTAAGGGAAAAGAAGAATTCGGATTCTGGTTCGCTCCCGGTTTTCCCTGGTTTGTTTTTAGTTGTTAGTTTTTATTCGTTACTTTTTTATGCGTATCACAGGATAACGGAAAGTCAGTTTTTCATTTTTCCAAACGTTATCGTCACATAGGCTTCCTTGATTTCCTCATACGGGATCTCCCGGGTAACCGGTTTCGCTTTTTTGGCGACCGGTGGTATTTCCAGGGTGATGGCCTCGTGACCGGTATTGAGCAGCACTCCTTCCACCTGCTCTCCGTTCCACAATTCGATCCGCAGCATCCGGCCGACGTGTTTCAGATATTGCCTGGGAAACCGGAGCGAACGGCTGACTCCCGGGGAAGAGACTTCCAACTGGTAGACGCCACCCAGCGTCGGTTCCTGGTCCAGGACAGACTCCAGTATCCGGCTGATCTGCGTACAGGCATCCAGGCTAACTCCCTCATCCCCATCGATATAGACCGTAATATGGCCCGATGGACCTACTTCCAGGTCCACCAGGTAATACTCCCCGCACCGCCCCTCTTCAAAAGTGGACCGGATCAGCGATTCCAGGTGATGGGTTGCCGTAGTCTGTGCCATATAATAAAAAGAGGGAACTGCTGTTCCCTCTGTCATTTTTCGCGCTGCAAATATAGGGAAATTTAAGGAAAAAACAAAAAGCGGCAGGCAGGCTCCTGCATGGGTGGATCCCGGCAGTAGCTGGATTTCCCTAAGATCAGCCAGTCTTTCCCTCCGGTGATGTTGGTTCCGGGGTTCTCCATGTCCGGGATCCGGGTTTACTCCTTACACCGGCCGGGGGATCATGCATCCTTATTCCGCTATCTTTGTTTACCAACCATATGCTGACCCGGGATTTACTCGAAAAAGCGCTCCGCCAGGACTTCCTTTCCGCAGAGGAAGGGCTCCATCTCTTCGAACGGGCGCCTACCTCCGCGTTGATGTATGTTGGCAATGCGTTGCGTCAGCGATCGGTCCCCGGGCAGAAGGTGACCTGGATCATTGACCGCAACTCCAATACCACCAACGTCTGTGTCGCCAATTGCAAGTTTTGCAATTTCTACCGCCGGCCCGGTCACTCCGAATCTTATGTCACCTCCATGGAGGAGTATCGCGTCAAGATCGAAGAGATGTTCCGTCTGGGTGGCGAGCAGTTACTGCTGCAGGGCGGCCATCATCCCGAACTCGGTCTTTCTTTTTATACGAATCTCTTCCGGCAACTCAAGCAGGAATACCCGCAATTGAAATTGCACGCCCTGGGCCCGCCCGAAGTAGCCCATATCTGCCAACTGGAAAAGATGAGTCACGAAGCCGTCTTGCGTGAATTGCATGCTGCCGGCCTGGATTCCCTTCCCGGTGCAGGAGCTGAAATTCTCAACGACCGCGTCCGGAGGCTGATTTCAAAAGGGAAGTGTGGGGCACGGGAATGGCTGGACATCATGCGGGCCGCCCACCGCATCGGACTGACCACCTCAGCCACGATGATGTTTGGTCACATCGAGACGCTCATGGAAAGGATGGAGCACCTCGTGGATATCCGTCAGGTACAGGCTGAAAAACCGGAAAACGCCGTTGGGTTTATTGCGTTCATTCCCTGGCCATTTATGGATGACGGGACCTTGTTGAAAAAGCTCCGACGGGCGCGCAATCAGTGTTCGGCCGATGAGTATATCCGGATGATCGCGCTGAGCCGGATCATGTTGCCCAATATCCGCCACATCCAGGCCTCCTGGCTTACCGTTGGCAAGCAGACTGCCCAGGTCTGCCTCCATGCGGGTGCAGATGATATGGGGAGCATCATGATTGAGGAGAATGTAGTCTCCGCCGCCGGCGCACCCTTCCGGTTTACTTCAAATGGAATTCAACAGGCCATCCGGGATGCCGGGTATATTCCTCAATTACGGGACCAGCAATACCGGGAGCGGATCCTGCCGGAATCCATCGAACAACAAGCCCTCAATCAGACCACGATGATCGTGGACTGAAGAGCCGGTCGCCCGGGTCATATTGCAGGAGTTAGGTATATTAGAGGAGGTCAAGGACTGGAAAACCCCCGTGCACCCTCTGCGATGGGAACACCCGCATCCGGGCCGGAAAACCACAATGGCAGGCTTAGCGCTACTTGTATTCCTGTGCTGTACCGGTACCCGGCTCGATTACCCTGCCGATCAGATCCCCGATTTGCTGATCATCAACCGGGACACCCTGCAACTGAAAACCTTCCCGCTCGAGGAACTCGGGTTTGAGATCAGACCTTTTCAATATGGTGCATACTCCTTTCCGGATCTGCACTGCCTCAGGGGCTACCAGGCCATCTGGGAAGTACTCGACCATAAGCTATTCCTTCGGCGGATAAACAAAATCAATGATCCACAGGCCCAACTTGACCTGGAGGCTTATTTCAAAGCAAATCAGTACACCCCTGTGGTCCAAAACGGCCTGATCCTGGCGGATTGGTTTACCATGAGCCTTAACGCCTATCCCAAAAAAATCCGGAAGTGTGTCTACCTCTTTAAAACCTATAAAGTCCGGCGAGACAAACCGGTCATGCGCTTTGAGAAGGGCATATTACGATTCAACCGCTATCATTAAATTTATATAAATGAATGAACATTCATTTATATTTGTCCCTTCATGCGCCTGAGGGACGAACAGAAGGAAGCGCTTATCCGCGAAAAAGCCATTGAACTCATTGTCCGTGAGGGTTTTGGGGGATTCAGCATGCAAAAGCTGGCCAGGGCTGCCGATGTTTCTCCGGCTACCCTGTATATCTATTACAAAAACAAAGTGGACCTGCTCAACAGCCTTTACATGATGGTCCATGAAAAATTTTCAACCATCGCCCTCAGGCAGTTCAGCCCCGATACCTCCCTGGAGGAAGGGCTTTGGATCCAATGGCGAAACCGGATGCAATACATCGTCGAATACCCGCTTTACTTCCAGTTTTCCGAACAGTTTAAAAACAGTCCGCTCATTCATCATGAAGATGTCCGGATCGATGAATTCAAGGAGAATATGCGGCAGTTCGTGATGAATGCCATTCACCGGGGTCAGCTCCTCCGGATGGAGCCCGAATTATTCTGGGCATTGGCTTTTGGGCCCTTCTATTCCCTGATGCGGTTTCACCTGATGGGCAAAAGCATGATGCATGAAAACTTCCAGGTCACCGAAGCAATACTGAAAGCCCTTCTCCAAAAGGTGATCAAAGCCCTTTCCCCCTGACCCTCCATCTATCCTTCACACCATGGAAAATGACACAGCCATTCTTGTATTCAAAACGGACATCCGGACAACAGCGGATATCGAATACGTCAAAGAAACCCTGGACCGGCATCGCGGCATCCGGGATTGGCACGTGGATACGGATGATATCGATTGTGTCCTGCGCATCGTTTCGGACGAACTGTCCGCGGAAGCGATTTTAGCGCTGATCAGCGCACGCGGCTATCAATGCACCGAACTGGAATAAACACATCCCCTCCCAAATGGAAGACACCACAAACACATTGGCCGTTACCGCAGAAACAACTGCACCCCCTAAGCCACCCGCATTCACCGGGTATCAAAAATTCGTCATCGCGATCCTCGCCCTGCTTCAGTTTACGATCATCCTTGATTTTATGGTGATCTCCCCGCTGGGCGACCTGCTGATGAAGTCGCTCGGGATGAGCCCTTCTCAATTCGGCTCGGTCGTATCCGCATATGCCATCAGCGCGGGGATATCCGGTATTCTGACGGCAGGGTTTGCTGACAAGTTTGACCGGAAAAAACTCCTGTTGTTTTTCTATACCGGATTCATTGCCGGGACGATCTTATGCGGCCTGGTCAATGCCTATCATACTTTGCTGATCGCCCGCATTGTGACAGGATTGTTTGGCGGGGTGGTCGGATCCATCTCCATGGCCATCATTACCGACCTCTTTGCGTTCAACCAGCGCGGACGCGTCATGGGATTTGTGCAGATGTCCTTTGCCGGCAGCCAGATCCTGGGCGTCCCCATCGGTATTTTGCTGGCTAACCGGTGGGGATGGCATTTCACGTTTTTCCTCGTGGCGGGACTGGCCGCCTTCATTGCCATCGCTGTGCTGCTGCGGTTAAGACCCATCGATGAACATCTGAAAATACAACTGGACAAAAATCCTTTACAGCATTTGTGGCATACCATCCGCAAGAAGAATTACCGGATCGGCTTCCTGGCCACGGCCATGCTTTCCATGGGCGGTTTCATGCTGATGCCATTTACCAGCGCTTTCCTGGTCAACAATGTGAATATCCCGCAGGAAAAATTGCCCGTCATCTTTTTTTGTACGGGGATATCCACCATCATCATCATGCCCCTGATCGGCCGGTTGGCCGACCGGGTGGATAAATACAAGATTTTTATCGCCGGATCCATTATTGCCAGTGTCATGGTGCTCGTCTACACCAATCTTCAACCGGTACCGGTCTGGGTCGTGGTCGTGATCAACATGATCCTCTTTATGGGGATTATGAGCCGGATGGTGCCTGCCGTTGCCCTGAACTCGGCGGTACCGGAAATGTATGACCGTGGCGCCTATATGAGCATCAACTCATCCCTGCAACAAATGGCGGGCGGACTGGCCGCTATGTTTGCAGGATTGGTCGTTGTCCAGCAAACGAAAACAAGCCCGCTCGAACACTTCAATTACCTGGGATACGTGATGGTGGGATTTATCGCCTGGTGCCTCTACCTTGTCTACCGTGTCCGGGAGGTGGTCCGGAAAAAAACGATGATGGCAAATTAGGTCGCCGGGAACAGGAGCCATGGAAAGAAAGAGGAAAAAGCGGATCATCCTGCTCTCCGCATGGATGACAGACCCGGGATTCCTTTTCCTTATTTCCTAATCGGTATAGATTATTTTTCGCCAAAACCGGAAACCGACCCTCGCCTCAAAGACCAGGTTGGTCAGGTTGGTCTCCGGCAGGATGATCTCGCTCCCGCCGTCTGAATAATAATACCCCGTATGCTGTGGAGGAATGAAAATCTGCTGCGCGAGATCGGGTGAAAAACCAAGTTCAATAACCGTACTGACCAGTTCACTGATCGGAAACTCCATCCCCACATCCACATTCACACCATAGGTCCAGCGGTTTTGCGCACCCTCCAGCCCGGCAAACAAGGTACCAAACTGCGCTTTCAGGTTATAGTCTC
>CAZTXO010000096.1:0-6109 GCA_964617515.1 uncultured Saprospiraceae bacterium
ATTAGGAATTACGAATTATAGTATCCGCCGAAGCTTTAGCAAAGGAGGACGAATTATAGTATCCGCCGAATCCGCCTCAGGCGGAGAAGGAGGACGAATTAGATTTTGATGAATTGATGGATGGCAAATTTTTCTTCAACGAACTTGTCGTGGACCAGGCGGTAGCTGCGCGTGATACGCATTTTTCCCTCCTGGATGGAGTGAATGAAATAAGAGAAGAATGGCTGCGCATATTCCAGGTCATGTTCGGAGGGAATGGCCGGATGGTCCGGGTGGGAATGATAGATCCCGAGCAGCTGCAAACCCTGATCTGCGGCATACCTTTCGGCGCGCATGTAATCCACCGGATCGATGACAAACCGCCGGCGCTGATTTTCCGTAGATCGGTTTTCCACTTCCAGCATGGCAAAAATGTGCCGTAGCCGGTTATTTTCCGTGCCAAGAAGAAATCCGCAGGCCTCGTCGGGGTAGGCTGCTTCGAGCTGTGCCCGGATACCTGTCAGTACATCCTTATTGATAATCGTGCTCATCGTCCGAAGATTTCATTTTTGACTTCTGTATACCGTTCGAGTGTATCGGCCAGCGTGGTGACAATGCAGCCTTCAGGCAGAGAGGCGGCGAGGTCGGCAGCCCCCTGCAGGTTGGCCGCCGCAGAGGGGGAGAGGTAAAGCGCTTCCCTTTTGGCGATAAAGCGGATCATCCCGAAGGTAGCTGCGGTATCGATTGTTTTCGTTTCGTCTGCCAGCGATGCATCATAGATAGAAGGCACATGCGCCGTGGACAGATGCTTCCATCCTTCGAGCGGATGAAATGGATGGTCTGGTTGAAGGGCGATGCTGCGCACGTGGCCAAGTTCTTTCAGTTTCCGGACCGTGCCGGTGAAGGTGCCGGTTGTACCAAGGCCTGCTACGAAGTGGGTGATTTTGCCGTCCGTCTGCCTCCAGATTTCTTCAGCCGTCGAACCATAGTGTGCCTGCCAGTTGGCATCATTGGAATATTGATCCGCATAAAAATATTTTTCGGGGTGAGTCGCATTTAATTCCTTGGCGGTCTCGCGGGCTCCGTCTGTGCCTTCTAACGGGGAAGTCAGGATGAGGTCAGCACCCAGTGCACGAAGTATATTTTTTCGTTCCGATGAGGCGTTGGCCGGCAGGCAGATGACGGGCTTCCAGCCCAGGGGTCTGAGGAGCGTCGCGTAGGCAATGGCTGTGTTGCCGCTTGAGGCATCGAGCAGGGCATTGTCCTGGTGGAGCTTACCGCATTGAATAGCCCGGGAGATTATATTCCGGGCAGCCCGCGCTTTGATACTGCCCCCCGGCTGTTGCCACTCCGCCTTTGCCCAGACGGTCACTTTTGGGGTGCTCAGGCTTTTAATGGGCAGCAATGGGGTATTGCCTGCCAGTGGCAGGATGAGGGTTTTATTGACCGGTTTTAAAGTTGTTGTCATGTTATTCTTATTGTTCCCCGGGACCAACCAGGGTTGAAATTTTTTGTTTGCTTTAGCCTTTTGCCCCCAGCCCTGCGTTTGTGCGTCGAATGCAATTCGTTTCGCTCATGCATACTGACGTGGAAAACGCCGGGGTGTCAGATTTAGCCTTTTGCCCCCGAGCCCCTGCGTTTCCTCGTTGAATGCAATTCGCTTCGCTTTTGCATTCTGACGTGAAAAACGCCGGGGTGTTAGCTTTAGCATTACCCGCCGTTTTGCCTTGTTCGACCTGCGCGACAGGCGGTCACGGCGATTATTGTTTCGTTTTTTCCAAAACAAAAAGCCTTTCAATCCGGACGAACTGAAAGGCTTTGTGCAGTTTTAGTATAGCTATAGTACACTCCCAGTTCAACCCGGAGGTTGAGCGCAACAACAACAAGCGCAACAGAAGTGACTATTCATTTTTTTTTCCTTGAGCGACAAATATAGGGGGGATTATTCCAATAATTCAAGTGCAAGGTTCAAATTTGCACCGGAATACTCCTATAACAACAGAACCGACCAAAAGTTATGCCAATCTCCGCCACCCGATTTTCCTTTCCTTCCCAGACCGGTTTCTACCAGGGCAAAGTCAGGGATGTCTATTACTTTGATGATATCATGGTGGCGGTGGCGACCGACCGCATCTCCGCCTTTGACCATATCCTGCCGCGGGCCATTCCCTCTAAGGGCCAGGTGCTCAATCAAATGGCCGGTTACTTCCTGGATGCCACCCGGGACATCGTGCCCAACTGGAAGCTGGACATGCCCCATGCGAATGTGACCGTTGGCGTGCGCTGTGAGCCGATCCGGATCGAGATGGTCATCCGGGGCTACCTGGCCGGGCATGCCTTGCGGGAGTATAAGGCCGGCAAACGATTGCTGTGCGGTGAAAAAATGCCGGAAGGTATGCGGGAAAACGAGGCATTCCCGGAGCCGATCATCACACCAGCCACGAAGGCGGACACGGGCCATGATGTCGATATATCCGGTGAGGATATTGTCAGGCAGGGGATCGTATCACGCGAGACGTATGATGAATTGGCCAGGATCACGCGCGCACTTTTCAAACGGGGTACCGACATGGCGGCAAAGCAGGGCCTGATCCTGGTGGATACGAAATATGAATTCGGTTGGTACCGGGACGAGTTGTACATCATCGATGAAGTGCATACACCGGACAGCAGTCGCTACTGGTACGCCTCTACCTATGCGGAGAACCTGCAAAAGGGTCTGCCCCAGGAACATCTTTCCAAGGAATTTGTCCGGGAATGGCTGATGGCGAATGGATTCCAGGGACTGGAGGGACAGCAGATGCCCGCCATGGATGATGCTATCGTCAACCGTATCAGTGAACGATACATACACCTCTATGAAGTGATGACCGGCAGGAAATTTGAACGGGAGGATGATGATCCCGCGCGTATCGAAGAGGCGATCGCCAGGTCCGTGTCCGGGTATTGTCCGGTATAAACGGAATCTCCGGAAGGAGGATCAACCCAGACGGATTTCCCTTATTTCAATCGTATTTCCTTTGCGCCTGTTGAATACTAACCGGCGGCCATCGCGACTCGGGTATGCCCGTGCATCTTCTTCTCCTGCTCCGGCATGGGTGATCTGGATCTTGTCCCTGCCGTCCGTCCGGACCCGGTAGAGGCTAAACTTGCCCTGCTCCAAGGAGGAATAGATGATCCATTGGTTGTCCCACGAAAAAACCGGCCATCCGTCGCGTATGTCCGGCGTATTGGAAATATTCATTTTGCTCGTATTGAGGCTGTCGGCGAGGAAGACATCGTCTGTTGTAGCCCCGTTTTGCAGATAAAGCAAGTGGCGCATATCCGGTGAAAAGCGGGCACAGGTTTCATCCTCATGGGTCTGGCTGAGGGTTTTGAGTTCACCGGTGGCGAGGGTATAGCGAAAAATGTCGAAAGAACCATTGATCCGGGTGGAATTGAAAAGGAGATACCGTCCGTCAGGGCTGAAATAGGGATGGATATCCCTGCCAAAGTGGTTGGTGAGGCGCCTGAGCTGGCTGCCGTCTTCCCGCATGAGATAAATTTCTTCATTCCCGTCCCGGTCGCTGGTGAAAGCGATCCAGGTGTTGTCATGACTCCAGTCGGGAAAATTATTATTGAACGAATCCTGCATCACGGGTCGCACCGCTCCATCCGACAACCGAAGGATGTACAGTTGCCAGTGTCCTGTCTTGTTCGACTGGAAGAGAATCCGTTTTCCATCCGCGGAGAGCCGGGGATAAGCGGATTCAGTGCCGTCGACTTTGAAAATCAGGGAAGAGGAATCTTGTGCTCCTGCAGGGGCGAGCGATAGCCCATAAAGCAAAAAGGGGAGGAAGTGGCGGTAGCTCATGATGAATGCGTTACAAGGATTGGAGCGGAAATATGTTCCGTGGTGTATTCCTGCCAGAGCAGGTAAGTTGAGACCGGTTAATTTTTCACACAATTGCTGATCATCCTGTCGAGGACCGCTTGTGTCTTCAGCAGGTCTTTTTCGCTGATGCCCAGTAAGGCTGCCTTGCGATAACGGGTGACGATGGGCATGATGGCCTCCACTGCCTTGTGGCCTTTCGGGGTGAGCGACAGCCGGCTCCTGCGCCGGTTGTCCGGATCAGTTTTTCGGGTGAGAAATTTTTGTTGTTCGAGCAGGTCGAGGATACGGGTGACGGAGGCTTTGTCTTTAAAGATCAGGTCGGCCAGGTCATTCTGGGATACGTCGGGATGGTCTTTGAGCATCCGCAGGACGAGCCACTGATCGATCGTGATGGAGTGGCCATGGACCCGCAGCGTGTTTTGGGCAAACTGCCGGTAAGTCTTGATGGATTTTTCGAGGCGGTAGAAAAAGGTGGCGGTAATTTTTTCCATGTCCGCCAAAATAAGGTAAAAAAGTTGATATATCAACTTTTTTACCCCGCCAGGAGTTCCTGGAGCGTCCGGACGACGTAGGCTACCTCGTCGGCCGTGTTGTAGGCGGCGATGCCCATGCGGGTGACGCCGCCCTGGCCCAGAAGGTCCAGCACCTCGACCGCGCGGATGGCGTAGAAGTGCCCGTCCCAGGTGCAGATGGACTTCTCCCCCAGCTTGCGGCACAGGTCTTCGGGCCGCAGGTGTTCGACCGTAAACGAAAGTGTCGGGGCCCGTTGGGTTTCCTTGAGCGGGGGCCCGTAGATGTCCACGCCATCGATATCGCGCAGGCCGAGATAGAGTTGTTGCGCGAGGCTTCGTTCATGGTTTTGGATATGGACCATGGCGTCGGTGATCCTGGCCCGGAGCGAATCCCCGTTGCCGAGGGAGGCAATAAAATCCACAGCGGCTGAAACCCCGGCCAGTGCGGCGTGATTGAGGGTGCCGCGTTCGATCCGGTATGGGGCATTTTGTGTTTGTACGCGCAGGCGATCCGTATCCAGGCGGTCTAGGGCGCCGGGGCGGGAATAGAGGATGCCGACGTGGGGGCCATAAAACTTGTAAGCCGAGCAGAGGAGGAAATCGCAATCGATCTCCCGCACATCCGTGAGGAGGTGGGGGACATAGTGGACGGCGTCGACGACCAGGTAGGCGCCGACTTCATAGGCGAGCTGCCGGACCCGGTCGATTTCATTGACCGTGCCGAAGATATTGGAGGCGAGCCCGATAGCGATGACACGGGTCTTTTCACTGATTTTTTTTTCGAGGTCGGCATAGTCAAGGGTGCCATCTTCTTCGAGCCTGACTTCGCGGACGACGATGCCATGGCGGCGTTGCTGTAGCCAGGGTCCGCGATTGGCTTCGTGATCGAGCTGGGTGATGAGGATCTCATCGCCGGGCTGCAGGGAGCGGGAGATGGCGTTGGCGAGGACAAAATTGAGGCTGGTCATATTGGCGCCAAAGGAGATCGTATGACCGCCTTCGGCCCCGATGAGCGAGGCCACCTGTTGGCGGGCATGATCGATCAGGGTGTCGGTCTCCCGGGAGGTGATAAACTGGCCATGGGTGTTGGCGTTGCTATGGGTATAGACGCCGGTAATCGCGTCAATGACGGATTGTGGTACCTGGGTGCCGGCGGGACCGTCGAGGTGGACGATGGGGCGGCCGTTGACCATGCGTTTCAGGGAGGGGAATTGGCTGCGGACATCGTCATTCATGACAGGGAGGGTTGGTTTGAGATGCAATTTAATGAGGTTTTGGACATGACGGTCTAAGGACCGTCATGTCCAAAACCTCCCTTTCCCAGGAAACTTTACCTTTGCTTCCCCTGTTAAAGGGGCGTATCGATCTTTGAAATCAGGGGCTGACCGGAATCGACAGGAAATGTATCAGGTCAGTAAGCATGCCGGGGCATGATGGTTCACCCCGTTACCAAATGGCTATCGACCAATATCTGGCGAAACACGTTTCGCTTTGGCTGCCTAATACCAGGTATTAGCTAGCCTTTATGCCACGGTTTGATCTCTGCTACAAAACCCGCCGCATACCATACAATGCAGAGTAAGCCAAAGGGATGTCCTGACCGGAGGCCGACAACCTAAGGGAACCGGATGTGATCGCGTCGTTGCCGTACCTGGTCGCATCTTAAATCCGAACGGCAACTAAGCATGTAGAAGGCTGATTTGAGCTTTGTCTGGACGGGGGTTCAATTCCCCCCAGCTCCACC
>CAZTXO010000097.1:0-6045 GCA_964617515.1 uncultured Saprospiraceae bacterium
ACCAGTACCGTGAGGGAAAGGTGAAAAGGACCCCGAAAAGGGGAGTGAAAAGACCCTGAAACCATACGCTTACAAGCGGTCGGAGTCTCTACTTTGTAGGGATGACGGCGTGCCTTTTGCATAATGATCCTACGAGTTGCTCCTGGCTAGCAAGTTTAAGTCCGAGGAAAGGACGGAGGCGAAGCGAAAGCGAGTCTGAATAGGGCGCATAGCTAGTCGGGGCAGACGCGAAACCACGGTGATCTACCCATGGGCAGGTTGAAGGTTGGATAATCTCTAACTGGAGGACCGAACCGGTGTACGTTGAAAAGTGCTCGGATGACCTGTGGGTAGGGGTGAAAGGCCAATCAAACCTGGAGATAGCTCGTACTCCCCGAAATGCATTGAGGTGCAGCGTTGGCTTTTTCTGTATTGGAGGTAGAGCTACCAATAAGGCTAGGGGGCTTCACGGCCTACCAACCCTTGATGAACTCCGAATGCCAGTACAGATAACCAGCAGTGAGGCGCGGGGTGCTAAGGTCACGCGCCGAGAGGGGAATAACCCAGAACAACAGCTAAGGTCCCTAAGTGTACATTAAGTTGATCTAACGATGTGAGGATGCTTTGACAGCTAGGATGTTGGCTTGGAAGCAGCCATTCATTTAAAGAGTGCGTAACAGCTCACTAGTCGAGCGTTCTTGCGCGGAAAATGATCGGGCATCAAATGTACCACCGAAGCATTGTGAACGAAAGTTCGGTAGGGGAGCATTCTACCAGCACTGAAGGTATAGCGTGAGCTGTGCTGGAGCGGGTAGAAAAGAAAATGTAGGAATGAGTAACGATAAATACGGTCAGAAACCGTATCGCCGTAAGACTAAGGTTTCCTGGATCGATGTTCGACAGACCAGGGTGAGTCGGGACCTAAGGAAAACCCGAAAGGGGTATCCGATGGCAAACAGGTTAATATTCCTGTACCAGTTTACAATAAAAGGGGACGGAGATCTGAGCTGATCGCGTACTGACGGATTAGTACGTTGAAGCCACGCAAGTGGTGATAGTACCTCAAACCCGCAAGGGTGAGGGGATAGTGTCAGGGAGGGTCTTCCAAGAAAAGCCGAAGTAAACTGCTCGTACCGCAATCCGACACAGGTAGTCGAGGAGAGTATCCTCAGGCGCTCGAACGATTCATGGCTAAGGAACTAGGCAAATTAGACGCGTAACTTCGGGATAAGCGTCCCTCGCATAAAAACGAGGCGCAGTGAAACGGCTCAGGCGACTGTTTAGCAAAAACACAGGACTCTGCTAATTCGTAAGAAGACGTATAGGGTCTGACACCTGCCCGGTGCTGGAAGGTTAAGGAAGGGGGTTAGCGCAAGCGAAGCTCTTGACTGAAGCCCCAGTAAACGGCGGCCGTAACTATAACGGTCCTAAGGTAGCGAAATTCCTTGTCGGGTAAGTTCCGACCTGCACGAATGGTGTAACGATCTGAGCACTGTCTCAGCCATGATTTCGGTGAAATTGAAGTATCGGTGAAGATGCCGGTTACCCGCAACGGGACGAAAAGACCCCGTGCACCTTTACTATAGCTTCACATTGGTCTTGAAACTAAGATGTGTAGGATAGCTGGGAGACTTTGAAGCGGCGCCGCTAGGCGTCGTGGAGTCGACGTTGAAATACCAGCCTTTTTATTTTTAGGTTCTAATCCCGCGAAAGCAGGAGACAGTGTGTGGTGGGTAGTTTGACTGGGGTGGTCGCCTCCAAAAGAGTAACGGAGGCTCGCAAAGGTACCCTCAGTACCGTTGGTAATGGTACGAAGAGCGTATGAGTAGAAGGGTGCTTGACTGAGAGAGCGACGGCTCGATCAGGTGCGAAAGCAGGCTCAAGTGATCCGGTGACTCCACATGGGTGGGTCATCGCTCATAGGATAAAAGGTACGCCGGGGATAACAGGCTGATCTCCCCCAAGAGCTCATATCGACGGGGAGGTTTGGCACCTCGATGTCGGTTCGTCACATCCTGGGGCTGGAGAAGGTCCCAAGGGTTGGGCTGTTCGCCCATTAAAGTGGCACGTGAACTGGGTTCAGAACGTCGCAAGACAGTTCGGTCTCTATCTGTTGCGGGCGCGGGAATATTGAAAAGATCTGACACTAGTACGAGAGGACCGTGTTGGACGCACCGCTAGTGTACCAGTTGTGGCGCCAGCTGCACCGCTGGGTAGCTATGTGCGGAACGGATAAGCGCTGAAAGCATCTAAGCACGAAGCCGTCTTTAAGATGAGTATTCCATTCTCCCTCGCGGAGATGAAGGGTCGTAGGAGATGACTACGTTGATAGGCTATAGGTGGAAGTACAGTGATGTATGGAGCCGAGTAGTACTAATTACCCGAAAGCTTCCTTTTTTTTTAAAATATACTTCACCCCGGCCTTAAAACCAGGGGAATTCACCTCGTTCGAAGAATAATCAGACGTCTTCCCATCCTTTTTTTAAAAAATACGTGTGGCTCGCGAGTGTCGTCCCATGGACAGCTTTTACAGTCACACAAACATTAATCTCGAAGACAAGATGGTATACCTCCGCGCCATGCGCCCAGGTATAAAGAAATGTCAGGATGATGAGCGAAGCGATTCATCCATTAAGATTCAATGGTGGCTTTAGCAAAGGGGATCCACCTCTTACCATTCCGAACAGAGAAGTTAAGCCCTTTCACGCCGATGGTACTGCCTCACAAGGGTGGGAGAGTAGGTAGCTGCCTGTCTTCAAATCGAACCCTGTAGTGCAAACTACAGGGTTTTTTTATTTCCCTTTTCCAGCCTGAAGGAATAATCAGGCAGGTAACTGATTTCGATTCTCCAACCCGCGTTCACACCCATCCGGCATCAGGAAGTTCCCTTTAGCGACAGGAAAATGGATGGGCGACTGCCTGCTTGTTGACAATTTGAACTTCAATAGCCATCTGCCATAGGGCTTCGGGTTATCGATCGTGTCCTCCCACAGACGCACGCCCTCTCCGAGCATTTTTCGCTAACCTCAATCCTGACATCATGAAAACAAAACCGGAATGGGCCGTTGCGGCCTTGCTCTTCCTTTTACTCCTGGGCATCATGCTGCACCGAATCTCCCACAACCCGAGGGCCGTCTTGTGGTCCGACAGCGAAGGGTATTACAAATATTTGCCAGCCTTATTCATCCTTCGTGATTTTCACCGGGTAGAGCCCGGAAGCGTATGGCCTTATTATAACGACCGGGGTGAGTATCTGATCAAATATCCCTGTGGGGTCGCTTACTTTGAACTTCCAGCCTTTTTCATCGCCCATGCGATAGATTCTTTAAAAAGGGGGAACAAAAATCAGATTTCTATAATCCCCTGTACTGCAGGGCTGTAGCCATCGGCGGATTACTGACCGGTTATCTGGGCTTACTTTTTCTCTATCGCTTCCTGTGTCGATCCTATACCCCTTGGCTTTCTGCCTGGGTCGTGATTTCCGTGTTCCTGGGCACAAACCTTTTTCATTACATGACCCGGGAGATGACCATTTCCCATGTCTATTCCTTTTTTCTTTTTGTCTGCCTGCTTTACCGCCTGCCTGCTTTCCTCGAAAGACCGGGTCTTCGCAACGGTCTCCTGCTTGGCTTGTTCCTGGGATGGATTCTGGTGGTCCGGCCAACAAACGCCATAGCCTTTCTGCTGTTGCTGGGGTATCATGTCTATTCATGGAATGACCTGCGTGTCCGAATACGCTTCTTCTTTCGCCACTGGCGACCCGTCACCGGGATGAGCACGATGGCCTTGGCTATGGTCTTTCCGCAGATGCTCTATTGGAAAGAGATGACGGGCAGGTGGATTTATTATTCCTACAGCCGGGAGGGCTTTTGGTATTATGCCCATCCCAAAGTACCCGAAGTATTGTTTGATGTACAGAATGGATTGTTTTTGTATAGCCCGCTCGTGCTGATGATGGTCCTCGGGATTTTCATCGGCATCCGGTACCGCCAATATCATGGTCCTGTCCTTTTGCTGATTTTCGCCATCGCTACCTATACCTTCGCGAGTTGGTGGACCTGGTGGTTTGGCGGCGCTTTTGGGCACCGGTGCTATGTCGAGTATTACGCCTTGTTGGCGATTCCACTGGCCGGCCTGTATCAACGGGTATGGGAAGGTAACAAGGGATGGAAAAGAGCCGGTCTGGTCATCCTGACGATCCTGCTGATGGTCTACAGTGTGCGCCTTTCTTACCTCAACACGGCACTTCCCGGGCCCTGGGATGGAAAGGAATGGCGCTGGAACTGGGAAAAATATGCGTGGATCATGCGCCATTTCTTCTGGCCGGACGGATTGTACTAACTTTGCCGCTTCACAGGTAATACCCGCAGATTGTTAGCCGAAGGAAACAGAAAGGAAGGGATTCGTCAGCAAAAGCTGACCGTGGAGCTGATCTGGTGGGTCTTCACCTTCCTGGTGATCTGCGTGATCATGCTCCCGATCTGGATCCAGGTTCCTTTGTTTCCTTTTACCTGGCAAAATGTCCTGCTCATCATCCTTTTTATTACGTATTCCCGGTATATCTTTTTCCTGCCGCTCACCTTTATCGCGCGGATGAAATGGATCAAAGTGGGGATCATTGCGTCTGCGGTGTTATTGTTTTTCGTGACCGCCACAGCCCTCCTCGATTTCAGGAGCTTTATGGATGAACGGGGGTTACAAACCCTGGTGGAGGACCTGCACGTCGAAGAGCAGACCGCCATGATTTTCTACATGAAACATGAGATGATTTTCTTCGGTGTGGGAAGCCTCATCACGGGTGTGCTTTTACCCATTCGCATGATCGTGTCCCTGTGGCGGATGCGGAACAAGGGAACAGTCTAGCAGACGTCCCGGCCAAGATGTGAACATCAAATCGGCAACCGGTGTGGATTTTGCTCGCTGCGCTCATCACGCTTCAATTTACCTTTTTCCTTTTGACCTCTAACCACTGCCATTCGACCTCTCCTTTTCGATCCATGATCGTAAAAAGGTGATCTCCTCTTTCATCTCACCGATCATTTTTTCATACATGGATTTGATCTCCCGATCGGTCTGTGTGCCCGCCAGGGGTGGCACGGTCGAGTCCGGTCTCCGATCCTCCTGCAGGAGCTGATGGAGATCGGTATCCAGGATCTTCAGGATGTCAAACAAGCGATCCACGCGCATGGCCGTTTTGCCGGATTCGAGGTGCGCATAGGTGGATTGCGAACAATGGAGACAGTCGGCCATGTATTCCTGGGAGTAGCCGCGGGATTCGCGAAGCTTTCGGATCGCCGGTCCGATCTTATCTGGTGAAAGCATAAGATTATCGGAATTATTGGTGAAGTATTCTGTTTTCCGATTGGAAATTTACAAAACCGGGGTGAGATTTGTGTCTAGAAAATTGAATTCATCTTTTCAAAATTTTCGGGGCATGCGAAGATGAAGATCAGGTAATTCAACTTTTCTATGCCGGTGAAAACAATCCTTATCCCGTTGTGGCTCCTCCTGTCAGGAGGCTCCGGGCTTGTCGCCCAGGCTGCAAATCCAAACACTTCGAACCAGGTGATCGAAGGCGGTAAGCTGGTCGTGGAGCTGATCAAGGTATTCACCAATAAAAAAGAAACGGAACGCGATCCGGATTGTAAAAACAGTCACGCGGATCTTTGCGTCCATAATCAATCCAATAGTTCGCTGATCGTTTCTCTGTCTTTTCGTCAGACAGGGGAAACGCGTGAGGTAGTGGTGCTGCCTGGTGGGCGGGAATGCAGTCTGCAACTCCGGCTCGGTGTGTGGACGTATGAACTGAAAATACCCGGCAGCCCGCTTCCCATGCGTAAGGGAGATGTCCTGATCGAAGCGTGCAACAATATTGCCATGACGATTAAGTGAAGGGCCGACCAAAGACAAAGGACGGAAAGGTGCCGGCCGGGTATGATCGCCCTTGCCGGCATTGAGGATTCGCTAAAAGGAATAGCCATCATGAATCATAAGCACAGCGGGCAACCGAAATCCGCTTGAACAAGAAGTAGGATCAATTCTTTTCATCAGTTAACTTCATCATGA
>CAZTXO010000098.1:0-5553 GCA_964617515.1 uncultured Saprospiraceae bacterium
AGCGCTTTCATTGCCTCATCATTGGCTACGACGCCAGCATCAAAGGCAACTTTGCCAGCTTTGTCTGCCCGATTCGCCAGCCCTTCACTAGTCAGGTTGAACAAGCCATTGACCAAATCCTCCGGTTTGTTGACAAGCGCGGTGATAATCTGCTTGGCATCCTCTTTCGTGGACACATCGCCAAAGAGGCTAGCCGCCATGCGATAGAGCGTGTTGTTATCCTTTGCCGCTAGTGCTTCAGGTGTTCGAGCGAAGGGATTAACCTTCTCCCACCAGGAAAGCAGAGAGCCGCCCTTCTCAACGATGCCCGCAGCCGTAGCAGCATCAGTCACAGCCGTTGGAATTTTCGACAACGCTTCCTCTGGCGTCACATCAAATAGGCGCGTCGCCTTCGCCGTTCTCACCGCTTCAGGCGTTAACCCTGCTAGCTTGAATATCTCGCCAACTGCATTTACCGGATCAAGTACCAGGGTGTAGCCAAGCTCTGGTAGCAACGATGTTTTTTGATCGACCAACTCCACCGCGCTGGTATTCTGTAGCTTTACCGCTTGTGCGCCCAACTCAGCCGCCTTTGTCGTGTCACCAGCGGCTTGTGCTTGATTCGCTCGATCAATGATGGATGCAACGTTCTGATCCTTATTGACAATATCGTTGATCCCCTGCTGGACGACATCATACCCACTGTAGACATTGAGTAGCGCCATGCTTGCGTCAAGCTTGATTGCGTCAGGTAATGCCGCAACTTGCCGATTTACTCCCTGCCACTTACCGATCTCGCTGGTTATGTCATTCCACCAGTGACCAAGTTGTTGGCCGAGCGTTGGATCGTTGTACACCTTATCCGATGACCCGACCAAAGTCTTAGCGATCTGACCCACGCTAACATCCAGACCAGGGATCGTTGTTGTCTTGACCGCATCAGCGCCCAGGCCAAGCACATTTAGCGCCGACGCCCCGCCAACCTTGACGGATTCAATCGGACTCATGGCCGTACCATCAGCCGTTGCCTGCTTAATCGCATCCTCGTTACGTTGGGTCATGGCCCGATAGCCAGGTGTTTGACTGATTGCGGCAGGCGCAGCGATAAGCGCATTACCGATGGCATCAAATACGCCGCCTGCGGGTGCCTGTCCAGCGCTGTCAACTCGCTGTTGACCATTGCTGTTGTCTGCAACTAATGGGGTTGACACAGTGTCAACTTGTTGCGCTGAAGTTGATAGTGGGGTTGCACCGGTGTCAACTTGTGGTGTTGACAGTTGTACGTTGTTGTTTACAGGTTGTTGCGGGCTTTTCAGGTCGTTGGCAACCTGATCCCACAAGGTAGGTGCTACATAGGTCGTATCCGGCTTCTGTTGTTGCGCCACAGGATCAGACATTGGCGTCACGTCACCAAGCGGTGATTGGGTATTGATTGCCGCATTGACGCCAAGCTGCTGGGCAACCTGATCAAACCCATCGTAGCGATTGCCGTCACCAGTTAAGGCAGGTGATGGGGGATCGTAACGGTTTGTGTCACCGGTCAAAGCCTGCTGTTGTTGTGGTGCAGGTGGCCCGATCTGCTTTTGTTGGTCGCTCAGGCCAAGCGCCTTTTCTACATCTCCAAAATCTATTTCCCAGGGTTTTGCCATAATAAAGCCTGCATGATAGAATCATTATCAGCCAACAAGCGGGGGCTTTGTTGGCTGATAATCGTCAAAGGGTAGATTCGCATGGTCGAATCTACCCTGATTTTTTATCGATAGCTCACGTACCGAGCGTTGGGTAGTTGCGCCCGACCCGCCGCAGCAAAGCCCGCCTCAGCTTGGCGTTGTGGGAATTCCAGGTTAAAGCGACGCTGTGTCTCCCCAAAATCCCGTTGATTCTGGTAGGCATTGATGTTTGTTTGCACCCAGGGCAAGGCAGCATTGTAATAGGCCAATGCACGCTGCATCATGGCATCGTTTAATTCAGGCCATGTTACTGGCGCTTGCCCAGGCCCAGCAATGCCAGGGCTGGCGAAAGCCTGATCCACAAATGGGATCGTCATGGGCGCAGAAACAGGCAGGGGTAAAGGTTGCCCAGTAATGGCCGAGACGGGGTAAGCCCCATACCCACCACTACCAGCTACAGGAGTAGGAGCGCCACCACCGCCACCACCGCCACCACCGCGACGACGCAGCGGCCCGTCACCATAGGCAATATGGCCCAAACTATCCAAACGTTGGCCGCGACTGTTATAGGTCACTAGGCCATCAGAAGATCGATAGACCTGTGGCGAATGTTGTGCCGCGCCACCACCTTGCGCCGCCAACGCCTGTTGACGGCTTGCGTTAATTGCTTTCATCCAATCATCGGCGGATGCAACCGAAGGCAAGTTCTTAGGATCAGCAAGCTTTGCCCAGTAGCTTGGATCGCTATTGCTGAAATTTGGCATTTTTCAAAATCTCCACTGCCATGTTAAGATTATCGTATCCCATAATTCCGTGTTCGGGGTGGAATACAACCGTTACCGCTGTGCTACCGTTCGGGGTGGCACAGCCTATTTGTTGGGCATAGTTATCGTACAGCTTGTAGGAGCCGCACAGCACAGCCGTACCCGTGCGCCCACCCGCATTGAATTGCCGCACAAGGCCGGAAACATGGGTGTGCGCGCCCACACCCAAAATAAAAGGCTTGGCTTGATTGCGCTCAAAGCTACGCTCTATGCCGTGGGTTGGGTTCAGTACGCTGTTGTACTGCCACTTATGGCGCACCAGTACAGGCCAAGCCTTCCCGCCTACTTCAACCGTAAACTGTAATTCATCAGGATTGTATAATAGGCCAGGGCGCAGGCTTGCCACGGCTGAACGTAATTGATCGACGCCAGACATAGCACTAGTCCAAGCGTCGTGGTTGCCACCGCAAACAGCAAGTAAGCGCGGCCCAAGTAATTCGAGATAATATTTCGCAAGCGCCCACTCCTCTGGGATATTAATAGTTGTGTGCATTCTGACTTTCATCAGCTTACCCACAATGAAGTTATCAACTAGATCGCCTACCTGAATCACGTACAGGTTAGGTGTGGAGGCAATCAATTCTGCCTCTTCAAACATCCGATCATAATCCACGCCATCATTGCCGATATGGTTATCAGCAACAAAGACAATGCCAACGGGGTAACGGTCAAAGCGAATTGTCTGCTTTGCCCGCCTTTCCATCAGCCCCTTGATTACCCGAAACTTATCGCTCGCTCGACGTAGTACCTCTTTGGGATTCGGTAACTGCTCCTCTGCTGTTACGCCCTCAACTACTACCATTGCTTATTCTCCAAACTTCGCAGATTGCGTACGGATATAATCCGCCGCCAGCTTATCAAGCCCAGCATGATCAGTGATGCCCGACTTGTTGCCCAGGTGGATGATATAGGATTGCAGCGCGTACGGATCATTCTTGATACTGTGCCAGATCATGGCCTGCTTATCGCCAGACATAGACGGCAACATGCGTTTGGCCGCACCGTACACCGCCCCGTCCGCCCACTTCATACCCTGCTCTATGGCCTGATCGATTTTACTTTTTGGTTGCGTAGGTGCAGGTTGCCCCAGCGTCAACATATACATTCCCTCCGTCAATCTTGATAGGCTTACGCCCGTTCTTTAGAATGATTCTAGATTCTGGCTGACCTTTCCATTTGTCACAGGTGCCAGAATTGTAAGTCTGTATGCGATAGTAGCGACACGCGCCACAAAGGATTGTGCCGCCTCAAGCCTTCGCCCGCTTTGGTGTTATCACCAGGGCAAGAAGGCTTATCCCCAGGGTTATTAAAAAACCTCTCATCGCAGCCACCTAAGCGCAACGATCAACAGCAACAACAGTTTGGTAAATAAAGCATAGTCGTGTGCGCTCATCCTAGCCCCCTTTGCTGGATCATTTGCTGCATCATATCGGGCGAAGGAATGTTTCCCTGTCCCATTGTCTGGAAGGCCGCGGGGTCAGCGCCCGCATTGCCCATTGCCATCTCTGGCGATAATTGCCCCTGCATTTCGTTGGGTATCCCTGCGCCTGGCATCGTCTGCGGTGTCTGCATCCCAGGCTTTTGGGTAAGTTGTCCGTCCGGCTCCCCTGGCGGCAATTCCACGCCGTAGCGCGCCGCAAACACATGGCGCATTCGCTCTTTAAGTAGGTCAGGGTCTTGCCATACTTGCTCCTCAAGAATGCGAAACACCTCATCCTTGCGCGGTGGTCTGGCCGAGTAATCCTCTCGCACTGTCTCACCGCTGATAATCTTGCGGTCGTACATCTGCAAAGCGGCAATCAGCCCTTGTATGCCATCGGTTGGCATGTTATCGGCCAACATGACCGTATTGTCGTAGCGCTCCCCAATCTGATCAGGAGCTAAGGTGGAACTGTACATTCCCTTGGCCGCCTGATCGTAGCCAAAGAGGGTTAGCGGTTCGCTACCAAACTTCTTGACCATGCACAAGGCCATGCTGTTTACTTCTTGGCATAGCTGTTGTAGTTGAAAAATAGTGTCAGAGATGCGCCCTAGCCCCGCGCTGCTCATCATAGAGAAGCCGTAAGCGCTACGCATGGCGCCAGGATCGCCATATAGCGCAGCAGGGAACGTCGCTTGTTGTTGCTGTCCGATAATCACGTCCAGCAACGATGAGGATAATTGCACTTGTGGATTACTGGTCAAGCTTGGCAGTATCTTTGTACCAGGAGGCAAAGTATTCTGCGCACCGCGCCCGCGCTCCAACTCTGGAATCTGCTCGCCGTTTTCATTGACAATGTTTAGTTCAGGCCAAAAGTGATCCTGAATTGCGGTCAAGTGCATGGACACCAATTGATTTGAAGTTTTCCAGCTTTCATACTGACCAGAAAGGATCGACCCACCTTCCCACAACTGATCGTTTAAAGGCGCAGGGTCGTTGACCTTGTAAAAGATCGGAATGCGCGGGTACGGCAGATCGTTAAATTCCTTGACGATAAAGTTATCAACCATGATCGCGTTGTTAATCTTGTGGCGCTTCTTGCCGGAATCGTCACAATACCAGAAGTCGGTGACGGTTACATGGCGGCGGGTCTTTCCTGGTTGCTTTGTCCAATCCCCGTAACGCTCAACCAATCCCGCCTTGGCCTGCGGATAGCGATTGACGACTGATCCAATGTCCTCGCTGTAACGATGGTAAACCCACTGGGGATAATACAGCCCATCTTTCCAGCCGACATTGACCGGATCAAGCGGTTGAATGAGCAAAGGTGGTACACTGCCCTTGCTCATTTCGTCAACAAGGTTGCCAGTCCATAGCAGGCGCACCACACAGCGGGCGCTTACGTTCATGTGCCAGCGCAGCGCGTGCAGTGGGTGCATCTTTTGGCCGTAAGCCTGCGCCTGCCATAAGGTCTTCAGCCATTCACCGCGCGCCTTGCTATTGTCCATATCGTACTCATCGTAAGCCGGACACGATATTTTTGGGTCAACACCAATAAGACGGTTGGCTAGGTTGACCGTGTTGCGCGGCCACATCAGGGTATGTAATTCTCTACCCTCTTTCTTGGCCTGCTCACGGTCTTTGTTTGTCCAGAAGCATA
>CAZTXO010000099.1:0-5240 GCA_964617515.1 uncultured Saprospiraceae bacterium
CGGGAAGGAGCACGAGGGGGCGAGGCGCTTCTATCTCGAGCGGATGCGGTCGCGCGGACTTTCGGAGTCCGAGGCGGCAGATCACGTGCGCTCCCCCATGCTCTTCACCGCCATCGGCGTGTCGCTTGGGATCTTCGACGGCTTCGTGGCCGGCGCCCGTGCGACCACCGCCGAGACCCTGCGCGCGGCGTTGCGCGGCATCGGAGCCGCGAACGGCATATCGAAGATCTCGTCCTTCTTCCTCATGGAGACGGGAAACCCGGCCCTCGGCGCCTCCGGCGGAATGATCTTCGCCGACTGCGGCGTCAATCCCGACCCGACACCCGCCGAGCTCGCGGAAATCGCCTGGCTCGCGAGCGGGAACGCGAAGACGTTCCTCGGGGTGGAACCGCGGGTCGCCCTCCTCTCCTTCTCGACCAAGGGCAGCGCCGATCACCCCCGGGTGCGGAAGGTCCGGGCGGCCTTCGACATCGCGCGTGAGCGGTACCCCGACCTCCAGCTCGACGGCGAGCTTCAACTCGACGCGGCGGTGATCCCCGCCGTCGCCGCCTCCAAGGCGCCAGGGTCCGCGGTGGCCGGGCGGGCCAATGTCCTCGTCTTTCCCGACCTCGACTCGGGAAACATCGGGTACAAGATCGCGGAACGCCTCGGCGGGGCGCGCGCGGTCGGCCCGATCCTTCAGGGCCTCGCCAAACCCGCGAACGATCTCTCGCGCGGCTGCTCGGTTGAAGACATCGTGGACGCGATCGCCATCACCGCCCTGCAGGCGGGGTGAGGCCCGCCCAGAAGGCCTACGGAATCAGTTCGAACTCCGTCTCCTTGACGTAATCCTTCTTGGCCACGTTGTCGCGCAGCCGTAGCTGGGCGATGTACTTCCCGGGCGCATAGCCGCTCATGGGAACCGGGCCCGCGGACGGGGTCGCGGGCTCGACGTCGTAGGTCTGATCCGGGGCCTTGGCGAGGGTCTTGCCGTCCTTCAGGATCTGGAAGCCGCCGGTCACCGAGATCTTCCCCGCTTCGTCCTTCTGGGCCCCGTAGATCGCGGCCAGCAGGGTCACCGACTCACTCTTCTTGAAGACGTTGCCGTAGCGCGGCACGAACTTGGTGGCCCCGAAGGTGAATTCGAACAGGGGGTCGTCCTTGGCGGGCGTCGTCCCTTCCAGGATGTCGGCCAGCACCATCACCGGCGAAACCGTCAGCTCGACCCCGTAGTCCTGGGTCTTGAACGCGATCTCTGCCACCGCGCCCTTGCTCGACTTGGGGTCGATGGCGCCGACCTTCATGGTGTGCTCGCCCGGGCGCAGGGGCATGCCGAAGGCGGAGACGAACTTTCCGCCCTCCACTTCCGCGCTCACCTCGCGGTCCTGCGACTTGAGCACGCGGCCTTCCTTGTCGGTGGAGTGGACGGAAACGATCACCTTGGCCACCTTCTTCCCTCCCGCATCGGAGACGGTGAGGCCGGTGGCATCGCCCTGGACCAGACCGGCCACGAACACCGAGGCGCCGTCCTGGGACCGGATCTCCATGATCGGCTTGGCGGTCAGCTCGAAGTCCTTGCGCGGCTCCTTGAGCAGGGCCTGCACCGGCGTGGGCTTGGGGAGCAGATCGGCAAGCTTGACCAGCGCGCCCTTGGAATCGAACTTGTAGGTGAGATTCGTCTGGATGACCTTGAGTTCGCCCAGCCGGTTCAGCTGGTCGCCGAACCGATTCCCCTGGGGCAGCATGCAGGTGCCGTCGAGGGGGATGTCCATGGAGCCGCCCTTGAAGGTCATGCCGGGCCGATCCTTGTAGGTCCAGGTCTCGGGGGAACGGAAGGATGCTTCGGCGTTCTGCTCCTTCTTCACCGCATCGGGCGCGCCCAGGAGGATGTAGATGCGGCCACAGTCGGTCTGGGAACCGGGCCGGCCGGCAACCTTGAACTTGGCGTCGACCTCGGCCGCGAGCTTCTGGTATTCGACCTGGAACTCGTTCACCGGGGTGTCGAGGTTCGGATCGCGCCGGGCCCAGAAGATCTTCTGGAACTCGGCGGCGTCCGCGTTGTTCTTGAGGCCCTTGTAGGCCTTCTCTTCCTCAGGAAGGATGAGGGGCCGCACCTCCTCGACCCACTTCTTCGCGTTCTTGTCGAGATCCGCGAGGGCGTTGGTGGCGAGCAGTGCGAGGAGGGCCGGGGCCAGACCGAAACGTTTCATGGAGGAGTTCCTCTTGAACTAGACGGAGGTGATGAGCGCGGTTTCAGGCACGCCGAAGGGGCGAACCGGACCCCCGCCCCGGGGGGACTCGTCGCTTCGGGATCGGGAGTTTACCGCCGCCCCGGTGAAAACCCGGGATGCGGGAGGTCGTGATAGGTTTGATCTTTCTCCACCATGTCCATCCGGAAAGCCTCGGGAATCCTGGCCCTCGCGTGCCTGCTGCCCGTCCTCGGCAGCGAGGCTCTCGCTGCGCCCCGGGCGACGCGGAAGGCCCCGGTACGCTGGGTTCCGGTTTCGATCCTGACCCCCCCGGAGGCCTCGGCCTTCGATCTCAAGGTGGGAGAAGCGGCCCGGGTCGCCATTCACAACCGATCGAACGTCGCCCTGGTGGCCATGGATCCGTGGACCGGCCGCGTGCTCACCATCGGCAATCCCCAGTCCGGCCTTCTCACCGCGTATCAGCCCTGTTCGGTCTTCAAGCTGGTGGTCGCGGTGGCCGGTCTCACCGAAGGCATCATCACCCCCGAATCGAGGTTCAACTGCACCGACGGGTGCTGGATCAGCCCCGGTCACGGTCCCATCGACCTGCGGCGGGCGCTCGCGGTCTCCTGCAACACCTACTTCGAATGGGTGGGCGAGCGGCTCGGTTTCGAAACCGTGCGCGCCTACGCGCAGAAGCTCGGCCTGGGTTCGCTCACCGGCATCAACCTGCCCGGCGAAACCGCGGGCGTCGTTCCAAGCTCCATCCCGAGCCTCGGGGTCGGTCACATGTCGTCGCACGCGCAGGGGGTGAAGACCTCGGCCATGCAACTGGCCGTCCTCATGTCGGCCCTGGTGAACGGCGGGGTGCTCAATGAGCCCCAGTTCGTCGGACCGCAGGCGGTGAAGGCGAAGGAACGATCGCGCCTCTCCGCTCCTCCCACCCTCGCCCTCCTCGCCCCCGGCCTCTTCTCCTCGGTCACGGAAGGCAGCGCCCAGCGCGCTTTCGATCCGGGTTTCGTGGCTTCCGGCAAGACCGGATCGTGTTCGGGCGTCGGCTGGTTCGCGTCCTCCCTCGGCTATCCGCGCTCGGAACTGGTGGTCGTGGCCTTCGTGCGCGGAGGCAACGGCTCCGCCGCGTCCGCGGTGGCCGGAGAGTTCTACCGGACGCTCCTGGGCGTGCCGCCCCAGACGAGCCCCACCCTCGCGACCGCGGCGGGCTCGCAGTAGGCGAAGCCGCCGGCCCGAAAGGGGCCGGCTCGTCCGAGTCCTACCGCCGGTCGAGCTTGACTACGACCTTCCGGCCCGCGGCATCCACGCTGATCTCGGTCTCCTCGGTGAGGTAACCCGGGCGGACGACCTCGAGCCGATGGCGACCGAAGGGAAGCAGGACCCTGGTGACCTGGGACGCCTTGCCGTGGAATTCTCCATCGATGTAGACGGAGGCGTCGAGGGGCAGGATGTCGAAGACGATCTCGCCGCGTCCAGGCTGAGGCGCCGGGGGCGGGGGCTGGACCTGGACCTGCGGCTGCTGGGCGGGCGGAGAGTCGACCTCCCGGCCGGGTTCGAGCCGCGGCGGCTCGCTCCCGCGGGTTTCGCGGCCTTCTTCACGGCCCGGTTCCGGCCGGCGCTCGTAGTCCTCACCCACCGTCTCCTTGGTCTCGCCCGTGCCCTTGACCAGGTCCGCGCGCAGCTTGAGGGTCTCGCCGACGTTCGCGTAGACCAGGAACGTGTGCGAGGTGTATCCCTCCATCTTGAACGTGATCTCGTGACGGCCGGGTGAGACGTTCAGACGCTGGAACATGCCGTCGAAGTCGTCGGCCACCCCCGCGTAATAACCGTCGACATAGACGCGCGCCTTGGCCGGCTCGACCAGGGTTCGAATCTGCGCGGGCCCGCCATCGCGATACGAGTAGCCGCCGTAGACAGGCCCCGACGGGTAGTAGCCGTAGTAATCCCCGTAGCCGTAGCCGTACGCGCCATAACCGTAGCCGTAGCCGAGACCGAAGCCCCAGCCGTAGCCCGGATAGCCCCAGTAGTAGTAGGGGCTGTAGTAGTAGGAGTAGGGATAGCCGTAATAGCCGCCGTAGTAGGGGTAGTAGCCATAGCCGTAGTAATGGCCATAGTCATTGCCATAGCGGTCCCGGGTGCCCGTGCCCGTGCCAGGCCGCGGCCGCCGTCCCGCCGCGTCCGGGTAGTACTGGCCGCCGCCGGAGGGAGCGGAACCGCCGCCGCGGCTTCCCTGATTCGAACCTCCGCCGCCGCCCGAAGGCGGACCGGCGTGATGCCCCGAACCGGACTGGCCGCCCGAGCCCCCGCCGCGAGGAACTGCGCGGTTGTCACCCTGAGAGAAGGCGGTCGCCGACACCAATACCAGAGGGAGCATTCCGATGAGCTTGAGTGTCTTCATGGACTTAAACCTCGAAAGGCGGACCCTGAGAGGGAATCTGCCAACGGGAACAGAAGCAATCGCTGTGCCGTCAGGAGAGGGTAGGAAGGCCGAAAAGTTGTCCCGCCCCGATGACAGGAGGGCCAAACCGAGGACAAGGGCCGGTCACCCCTGCGCCAGCGGATCTGAAGAGGCTTCAAGGGTCACGGTCGGTCGCCGTCTTTGTCCATCTCCATTGCCCCACGTAAGATAACCCGCTCGGAACCAAAGAGCGGCCCGTTCCGTATTCACCGTGTTGGACGAAGGCAGGTCCCGTCCACGATCCATGGAGTTTCTCGAAGGTTTCTCCAGGAGACTGTCGCGCTGGCCCGCAATTCTGGAGGATTCATGTCGAAGGGCAAGAAGATCGCGCTGTTCATCGGCGCGCTGGTGGTGATCGGAGGGGTGATCGCCGGAAGCGTGGCCCGGGCCAGCGGGAAGAAGATCGAAGTCCAGACCGGCAAGGTGGGCAAGAAGGACCTCGTCTCCAAGGTCTCGGCCTCCGGCGAGATCCGCCCCAAGAAGTTCGGCAACGTCTCCTCCGACGTGGCCGGCCGGATCGTGCACCTCCTGATCAAGGAGGGCGACCGGGTGAAGCGCGGCCAGATACTGGCCCGGATCGACGCCAAGCGTTACGAGGAGGG
>CAZTXO010000100.1:0-5178 GCA_964617515.1 uncultured Saprospiraceae bacterium
GCGTAGTCGACCGCGTGCCGCCATAGCTTCAGCGGTGGCGCAAGGGTCGCTTTCTAAAATAACCGGTTGAGTAAAAAGAACAGCACCAGGTATATCCACACGACGTCGATAAAATGCCAATACCAGGCGGTATGCCGCAAGCGCCTGCGCTGCCCGTCGTCGATGAAAATCAGGGCTGCATTTCCCTGGCGGATGGCGATCAGCAACGGTATCAGGATCCGGGAAAGAAACGGCAGGCCAGCCGTCACGTGGAGAAAATGCAGGATGGATATGGCGTAGAGATAACCATAACCGCCGGAGGATCCGGGATGCTGGTTCCTGGAGAGCAACAGGTACCAGGCGACCCCCTGCAGGCAGAGAAAAAGGACAGTGGCGATAAGGGCTGCGACCCCCCAGCGATAACACCTTTGTTCATCCCGGAGGCCAAAAAAACGGACGCACCGGTGTATGGAGTAACTGCTGATGGCCAGGATAAACGTATTCACGATAAACAGACCGGGTACCTGGATGCTCTGCATCCCTTTGTCCACCCGGGTATACAGATAGGCAGCGCTGAGGGCGGCAAACAATCCGCCAAGGCCTGCCAGGATCAACACCATCATCAGGGAGGAAGGATGTACGGAATAGGCGCGCTGATCGTAAGGTTTGTTCATGAATGGTGTATACCAGAGACGAATATCCGCTTAACCCGTCAAGCCGGCAAATGGTTTGTCAGCCAGACCCTACCTTTAGGTATTGGACCGGCGGTTTAGGCCAGGCTAATATCAACAGCTATGAAGATCAAGTGGGACAAAATAAATTCAATTGCCCGCATTCCTTCTGTGGGGGTGATGGGTTTGTGCAGCGCGATGCTCTTTTTCCCCTATATCCTGCGCAGCCAGGCAAGATTGGAGGTGGGTGTCACCGTGGATGGAAAAGAGATCACGATGCCCTGGAACGGCGGGTACAATGCCCCGCAGTTTTCCAACATCGATCTCAATCGTGACGGGATCACCGATATGATCAGTTTTGACCGCCAGGGCGACCAGCTTCGTACCTATATCCACCTGCCCGCCAGCGGAAGGTGGATCCTCGATTGGTCCTACACGGGGATATTTCCGCCCGTGGTGGATTGGGTGCTGGTAGCGGATTATAACGGGGATGGTGTTGAGGATTTGTTTACGAGTTCGTCCGCCACCGGTGTCGCGGGCGTGACCGTATATCGCGGGGCGTATACCGGCGGACAATGGTCCTTTACGAAAATCAGTGATCGCGGCCGCGATTACCTGCAGGTGCCTGCCGGGGGAGACCTGACCAATCTGTACGTCTCCTGGGAAGACACGCCGGCCGTCAGTGATATCGACGGGGATGGTGACCTGGATATCCTGTCGTTTGAGCCCGGCGGCAGTTACATCACCTATTACAGCAACCAGTCTGTTGAGAATGGTTGGGGCCGGGACTCGCTTCGCTACAACATTCAGGATTTTTGCTGGGGCAAGATCCTCGAAAATGAACTCACGGAAGAAGTATACCTCAGTGATGATCCGGATATCTGTTCGGATGGGAATTTCACCGGCGGAGAGGTGATCGTACCCCGGCATGCCGGCAGTACGATCATGACATTGGACCAGGATTTTGACGGGGACCAGGATGCCTGGGTCGGGGATATTTCTTCCCGCAGGCTCGTGTTTCTTCACAATGGATTGAATCAGCAGGAAGCCTGGATCACGGAGCAGGAAAGTCATTGGCCACTTGGGGATACCGCGGTGCTCATCCCTTATTTCGTTGGTGCGTATAAAGTGCAACTGGACGATGATCCCGAGCCGGAGATCATCGCGGCGGTCAATTCGAGGTCGCTGGCGGAGGACCGGCAGAGCGTATGGCGGTATGATGATAATCCCTTTACGGACGGGCCGCTGGAGTACCACCTGACGGAAAAGGGATTCTTTCAAAACGAAATGATTGACCTCGGATCTTTTTCCAGGCCCGCGGTGGCGGATGTCAACGCGGATGGATTGCCTGACCTGGTCGTGGGCGGTTACTTTTTTGAAGACGGCAGCCTGACACGATCCCCTTCTTTGTGGTTGTTTCTCAACCAGGGCACTGCAGCGCAACCTTATTTTCAACTCATCACCAGGGATTATCTCGGCATGAGTCAATACGGGGATATACCCACGTTTGATTTTACGCCGGCCTTTGGTGACATCAATGGCAATGGGTCTGTGGATCTTGTCGTGGGAGAGCAAAACGGGAAATTATTCTTCTTTAAGAATGAAGCGCCCGGAGGCTCGGCGTTTTCCTTTCAGCCCGCGGTCTATCCTTACATGAATATCGGTGTCGGGGTATCTTCCACACCGCAGCTGGCGGACATCAATGGCGATGGTCTCCGGGACCTGGTCATCGGGGAGCGAACCGGTAACGCGGACAATACCGGGCGGTGCAGCAATCTCAATTATTATGAAAACGTGGGTACGGTGGGCAATGCGGTATTTGGCGCTGATGTGACCTTGGCACCGAATACACAGTGTTTTGGCCGCGTGCTGTTTGACATTCCGATCGGGTTGCCCCAGTATAGCACACCGGTGATTGTGGCCGGGCAGGATGGTCTCCTGCTGATGACCGGAAAAGATCCCGGTGAATTGGCGATATACGCGGATTTGAATAAAGGGAAGACCGGCGCGATCACGCTGGTGGATGATGTTTATGGGGGGCTCGATTTTGGTATCAGGAGTTCGCCGGCCCTGGCGGATCTCAATGCGGATGGATTCTATGAGCTGATCGTGGGCAATCAGCGAGGTGGACTGGAGATGTTGGGTACGGAGATCGAAGTAGGGACAGTGGGCACGGAAGAGCCTGTCCCGGAGGCGGACAAACCTTATACCATCACCCAATTATCGGGTGACGGGATCTATGAAGTCACCTGGAAAGACGGGCGTGCCGGCAGTGTAAGGGTGGTGGATATGTGGGGAAGAGTACTCCTGGATCATCCACGTACAGATTCCTTTATCCAGGTGGATATGACAGGGTTACCAAGCGGCGTATACTTTTTGGAACTGGCGCAGGGGAAAAGGCATTCCACTGAAAAAATAATGCGGGTTCGTCCTTAACCGGAGATCATTCCATCCCTTCAAATCGCCATGTCTTTCCAGTCGTATCCGTGAAACTTACGATTCCTTCCGTGCGGTTGAAGTATACGATGGAAGGTATGCCACTGACGGCGTAATCCGTGCGTTCCACATCGGTAAAGGTCCTGCCAAAAATTTCTAATTGAGAGAATTGAAGGTTTTGGAAAGTGCCCGGGTATGTCCGCTGGGCTATAATGCGTTGAAATACCTGAATGGATTTCCAGGGGTCACTGCCAGGAATATGAAAATAAATATCGAGGAAATCACCGACAATGTCCATGTCCGGCATCTGGTAAGAAGTTCGCGCACTGACGGAGAGGGAAAACGAAATGTCAAGGCCACTGTTGAGGAGTGTGCATCCTGTGCTTTCGCTCTCATAACAATAACGGATCGTATCGCCAGTCTCAAAGACATTGTATTTGATCAAGGCCCCTTTGTACGTGTATGCAGGAGAAGTATGGATCAGCAATTCCATCTGGCTTCCTGTAGAATCAACGTAGATCGCCCTGCTTTTTCCCGCATAGGGAAGATAATTCAAACTGGACTCCAGCAAACTGAATGACCCCACGTCAAAATCACATTTCAGCTCGGGGGGGAAATGAAAATCCGTGACTTCGGTGTCATAGGTGCAGCCCGGCAGCCATAGGATGAACAGCAAGATGGAGATTGGGGCGAATCGAAACATCGCGTTGAATTATAATTCTTTCACGATCTCCCGGGCAATGACCAGTTTCTGTACTTCCGAAGTTCCTTCGCCGATCGTGCAGAGTTTACTGTCGCGATAATATTTTTCCACGGGAAAATCTTTGGTGTACCCGTAGCCGCCAAAGATCTGGACCGCGTCAGTCGATACCTGCACACTGATCTCGGATGCATAATATTTGGCCATGGCGGACAGTTTGGTCGAGTTGGCTCCGGCATTTTTCAGATCGGCCGCTTTGCGGAGGAGCATCTCAGCCGCTTCGATTTTAGTCGCCATATCCGCCAGTTTAAAACTGATGGCCTGGAAGTTGGCAATGGGTTGTCCGAACTGTTGCCGTTCCTGCGCATATTTGACGGAGGCCTCATATGCCCCTTTGGCGATCCCCAGCCCGAGTGCGCCGATGGAGATACGGCCGCCATCCAGGATCTTCATGGATTGAATAAATCCTTCGCCCACTTCTCCCAGCACATGCGAAGCGGGTACCCGGCAATCTTCAAAGATCATCTCTGCTGTCTCTGATGCCCGCATGCCCAGTTTGTTTTCCTTTTTTCCGGCTTTGAATCCGGGTGTCCCACGCTCCACGACGAAAGCGGTCATCCCGTGGCTGTCGAGCAAGTCACCCGTGCGGGCGATGACGACGGCCACATCACCGGATTTGCCATGCGTGATCCAGTTTTTGGTACCGTTGAGGATGTAATCATTTCCGTCTTTTACGGCAACGCATTTCATCCGCATGGCATCACTCCCGGTATTAGGTTCGGTCAGGCCCCATGCCCCGATCCATTGTCCGGAGGCCAGTTGGGGTATCCACCGCCGGCGCTGTTCCTCGTTGCCAAACGTGTAGAGGTGGTTGGTGCAAAGGGAGTTGTGTGCTGCCAGGGATAGTCCAATGGATCCGCACACTTTGGCGATTTCTGTGATGATCGTGATATACTCCTGGTAGCCAAGACCTGCTCCGCCATATTCCTCCGGGATCAACACGCCCATGAATCCATGTTCGCCAAGCTGGCGCATCAGCTCAACGGGGAAATACTGACGCTCATCCCAATCCATGACATGGGGAAGGATATGCGTCCTGGCAAATTCGCGGGCACTTTCTTCGATGATGGTGTGCTCGCCTGTAAAGGAGGTAATCTCCGGCATGGATTTGATTTTAGCTCAGGGCAAAGATAGGCGAATAGGCAGGATTTGGTGATTTGGTGATGGGGTGATCAGGTGATCCAGGGGTTTATTCGTTTTACGAAAAGTTTATAAAGTTTATAAAGATTATGGAGGTTATAAAGGTTATGGAGGTTATAAAGGTTACGACAACAATATTTTTCGTCCCTTAGCCCTGCATCCTCCGGTTCATAAGTAACCTGGTCCGGGTGC
>CAZTXO010000101.1:0-5101 GCA_964617515.1 uncultured Saprospiraceae bacterium
CAGCACAAAAAAGATGCTAAAGCTACTACCTACGAAATTCGTTGGCGAAAAGAGGGCGACGAAGTATGGCAACCCAGCAGTTTGGCATTTAATACCCACGCAACTTTGAGCGGTATTGCCCGCGGCACAGTGATTTGGGTGCAAGTGCGAGCCGTCAACACCAATGGTGTCAGCAATTGGAGCGACCCTGCCACGATGATGGTGCGATAGGCTGTTATTATGGCGACGCGCCACCACGCACACAAAAAAAACCGCTACGGCTGTGGGCTGTGGCGGTTTTTTCTTTGTTTATAGTACTTCGGAGATTTTGGAACTTCCTGATGTTCTGGGTTTTATTTTTTTATTGCGGAATAAAAAACCGCTGCACCGATAAGTTGGTATTTTAGCTAAACAACAACTCAAGCAATTTTTGTTTATCCGTCTGCAAATGGTGTGCAACTTCACTGAGAATAGTAGATAATGTTCCTATTCGCAGCGGACTGTGTTGCGGTGGTTATGTGGTGTTGACCATTTTGTTGTGTGGTGAGCCTTATATGGCTACCAGTCTGACGAGTGGGCAAATAGCCCACTTTTTCCAAAGACTTGATAAGCTCATTGGCGCTTAGGTTACGCGGTATTTTCATATCACTAATACTTCATCTTTTACAAAATGCAGGCGCACCAAAGTAGGCATTTCATTAGTTTCAAAATGACAACGTACTGCGTCGGATATTTGGGTTTTTAGGTCGGTATAGGTATCGGCTTCTGTAAAGATGGCTTGTCCAAGTGCCTGCGCCGTATAGCCGCCTTCGGGAGATTCTTCCACTAAAAATATAAGTTCGGTATTCATTTTAGTCCTTGTTTTTGTGGGCTTGGGAAAACAGTGCAAAGATACGCTTTTTTATGAAACACCAAAAATATCCCTTCACAAGCTCGAAACTTCCGAAGGGATAATGCAAATTTTCTGTGTTCTCGCGGGTTTAGTCCAACAAAACATATCATAGCACCTTTTCAGGGTTATTTTTGGAATGGGTTTTGCAGAAATGATATTACTTTAATAGGTAGTATTGGTACTTGTACCGATATTTCTCCGTAAAGTAGGTTTTACAATAAGCTGACATCATTGGAAAACCCTTCGGAGGTTTTGAACCTCCGAAGGGTTGATTCTTTTATGGTAAAAGACCTACTACACCAATGATTACAAGTCTGTTTCACTCTCCTCCATAATTTTGAGCAATGCCTTGAGCAAGCCGATTTTTAAGGTGTATTGCCATGTACAGGGAAACGTTCTGCTACCTTGTTTGGCATAGATATAGCGACTGCCTTGTATTCTTTTGAGTTCCCAACCCAATTTTTCGGCTATAGCGCAAAGTTGTTTTCCTGATAGCTGTCTCCTATCGCAATTTCCATTTGAACGCAGACAGGGTTTTGAACCCTGTCTGCGTTAACACCGTGACAACCGCCAACCCATAATGTTGACGGGATAGCGGTCAAGGTCGTAGGAGCGGACGGAGACGCGGCAGTAGTTAGGATTGGCGTTCCAAGACCCGCCACGAACCACCCGAAGTCCATTGTTTTCTTTCTTCTCCCAAACACTGCCATCAGCGGGAGCGCCTTTGTAGTTATCATACCATTCGTCTTGACACCACTCCCACACATTGCCAGTCATGTCATACAAACCGAGTTCGTTAGCTTCTTTTTGACCTACGGGCTGTGTTTGGTTGCTGCTATTGCCATTATACCATGCCACTTTGTCTATATCGTCACTGCCTGCATATTTATAACTTTTGCTTTTATTGCCACCGCGAGCAGCATATTCCCATTGGGCTTCGGTCGGTAGGCAGAAACCTGCGGGCAATTCCGCTTTTTGGAGCATCGCGTTTAGTTTTGCTACACAGTCTTGTACGTCCTGCCAATTTACCTGCTCGACAGGCAGATTATTCCCTTTAAAATAGCTTGGATTACTGCCCATTACTGCTATCCATTGCGCTTGAGTCACGGGGTATTTGGCTATATAAAAACTATCCAAACTTACACGATGTACGGGTTTTTCACTATCACGTCCATCATCGCTACCCATCATAAAGCTACCGCCTTCTACCAAGACCATGTCTTGTAGGAGTTGTTGTATGGGGACAGGAAGTTGGCGTATTTTGGCTTCTTCGTGAGCTTTGCGTTCTGCCTCCTCACGAGCTTTGCGTTCCGCTTCTTCATGGGCTTTGCGTTCGCGTTCTGCAACAATACCGTCTTGGATTTGTTGTTGCAAAGTTTGTATATCGGGACGTTCTTTTAAACTTGCTTTTTCTTTCAAGGCATTTTGTAGCGAAACGGCTGCCTTTTCATACTTTTGGTCTTGTAGGTAGGTTTTGGCATGGTCTATATAATCGCGAGCTGCTATTTCATCATCACATCGCTCTATCTTAATTTGTAAGGCATCTGCTTTGGGAGTATATCCCGCTTCATACATTCCTTGAGCAGCCTTGTATTGTTCTTTGGCTTGCCCCCACCTTTCTTGCTTAAACAAGTTGTCAGCGTTTTTGCAACAATCGTCATACTGTCTGCGTTTTGCAGCCTTTTCTTCTTTTTCCTGTCGCTCTTGTTCCGCCTTTTCCTGCGCTTCTTGCTCCTGCCTTGCTTTTTGCAAAACCTCACGGCGTTTATATACTTCTTTGTAATTGATTTTTAGGGCAATTACTATTTCTGTATAGGCTTGGTGCTGTCCTTCATCTTTATACAAACTAATCGGTTTGGCTTTCGAAGGTAGAAAGTTGAGTTTGGCAAAAGGCATATCCTCGAAATCAAAAGGCGTGACAATGATAGGGATAACTTGTGCTTTTCCTTGCTCGTGCAGGGCAATGGCTGCTATCATTTCTTCATCATAACAGTAATCAGTAGCCACAAAATTGGCGCTCACCAAGAGCAATATAATATCGCTTTGGTGTAGGTTGGCTCTAATGGTCTTGTCCCATTCTTTGCCTGCCTCTATTTCGCCGTCGTGGAATACTTCTATCGTATTATTCTTTGTGGCAGGTTTCAAATGTTTCAGTAAAGCCTTTAAATAGGCTTCGTCGTGTTTGGAGTAGGCAATAAAAATCTGTATAGGTGTGGAAGGTGGGGTCATAGTCAATTATTTTCGGCGCAAAGATAGTTTTTTTTCTTATTGCTTGGTGTGTTTGATAGGAATTAGTGTGCTTTTTCGTCTTCATTTTCTCCATAAAATAAAATTTAAACCCTACTTTAGGGAGAAAGCCCCATCGCACCGATGCTTCTTAGCGCATTTCCTTCCAAAAGCCAATTAACAATTGCCGATTCGCTATCGTTTTTTGCAAAACCCAGTAATATGGCTTACCTTAGCGCCAAATTCGAATAATTATGGTGTTGGTACGCAAAATGCTGTTGTTCTTTGTCGTTTGTTTGTTCTTGCATGGGGCTTTGTATGCCATTTTTACGCAAAAATTTGGCAAAGGCGATTTGTGGAAAGCCGAACAGCAAGTGCTTTATCCTCCGCAAGGCTATCGTTATTTGTTTATGGGAGATTCGCGCGCCAATAAAGCGGTATTGCTCGACCAAATTCCTGCGGCTCAAAAGTGGGCAGCAGGCGGCGAAAGTGTTGCTATGCGGTATTACAAACTCCAGAAACTGTTTGATACGCCCAAGGCACCGCAACCCGAAGTGTTGCTATTGTCGCACGATTTCTCTATTTATGCCCAAAGTAATATCGATTATGTCCGAAACTACTATTATTATAACCAACTGATTGACTATGCCGATTGGAGCGAGACCCACCATATTCCTTTTGCTGCTGCTCAAAAGACTTATTATGTGTACCGTTTTTTTCCGTATATAGAGAGTCGCGACATTTTTTTGCGGGGCATGGAAAACGTTTTTCAATTTGGAGTGGATAATGCCGCCCAACTCAACGAACATAGCGCGGCTCAAAATGATGCCATAGCCCGCAACTTTGTTTGGAATACCCTCTTACAAAAAAAACCTGCCACGCTTTATAGTCGTACAGGTTTGTTGTATTTGCAAAGAATTATTGATTTGTGTCGCAGGGAGCATTTGCCCATTATACTCCTCTCCTACCCTATACCCGATTGTACGCAACATATTGTAGACTCTATTTTCCCCAACCCGCCTTTGGTTTCGCCTGTCGATTCTTTGTTGCAATACTATCCCGAAGTGCAACAGTGGGATTATAGTCGCCTTTTTGCAGGGAAAGATAGTTTGTTTTTGGATATTTTGCACCTCAACCCGCAAGGAGCCGCCTCGTTTTCGCAACAAGTAGCAGCGGATTTAGCTTGTTGGGAGTGATGGAGGGTTTTAGTTTCTTCTTTTCCCGTCTGCCCTGCTTTTGTGCCAATATACTGCCAAAATCGTTGGCATGAACACAAAAGCTAAGGTTCGATACCGCAAAATAGCGCCCAAATTGTCTGTTATCAAGCCCATCAAGGCTAAATGTGATAAGGCAAACAAGAGGCAGACATACCATATTGTATCTAAAGGAAGACGGTAGTATAAGGTACGGGCGATGCTTCCGAGCAATAATATCAAAAAAGCGGTGTTTTCCAAAGCGGCTAAACAAGCAGGAAGGTCGTTCTGTAAGGTAAAAGGTGCCAAAGTGGGCAACAACAACATATTATATAGCGCAATAGGCAAAAAAGACAATACACTACCCAAAGTGGGTTGTAGGGCAGGCAGATAAAAATCGGTGTTGCCTTTGAAATAAGCTATGAAATTGTGCTGCATTTCTACCAAAATATTAAAAGCACTGTAGCGCGTATAGGTATCAAAAAAAACAACCAAAGCTAACAAAACCACATAACTTAACAAAAATTGTAGCCCAATGTAGCGCGGATAACGGTTCGTCGACCACCAAGACAATAGTATAGGCGGCAACAATAAACCTACATGCGGACGCACCATAAATAATAACCATCCACCCAACAAAGCCATGCCAATATGTTGCCAATGTCTTTCGTGCCTCAACCACTTGTCAAACGTATAGAAAAGCAAACCCAAACAAAGCAAACATACCGACTCTTTGTGCATACCCGAACCCCAAAAGAGTACCGATGGTTGCCAAAATAGAAATAGGTACAAGAATATTTGTTGTTCAGAA
>CAZTXO010000102.1:0-4968 GCA_964617515.1 uncultured Saprospiraceae bacterium
CAGCAAGTGTAACATTTACAGTTACATCAGATTGTGAAGCACCAAAGACCTGTGTGGCAACATTTACAGTAATAGACGATACACCAATTGTATTGACTTGTCCAACAAATGCAACAGAAAATGCATGTCAATCACAAACAGACATCAATAATAAATTCAATGCGTGGTTAGTTACTGCAAGCTTTACAGGAGGTTGTAATGGTGTATTGACCAATAATGCAGGCGCAGCGCCTGATCATTGCGGCGGTACAGCAAGTGTGACATTTACAGTTACATCAGACTGTGAAGCTCCAAAAACATGTGTAGCGACATTTACAGTTACGAATGCACCGGTAGTTGTATTGACCTGTCCGACCAATGCAACAGAAAATGCATGTCAATCGCAAACCGATATCAACAATAAATTCAATGCGTGGTTAGGTACCGCAAGTTTCATGGGTGGTTGTAATGGCGTGTTGACAAACAATAACAGTGGTGCCCCTGATCATTGCGGAGGATCAAAATCAGTAACATTTACAGTTACATCGGATTGTGAAGCGCCAAAGACCTGTGTAGCGACATTTACAGTGACGAATGCACCTGCAGTGGTATTGACTTGTCCAACCAATGCAACAGAGAATGCGTGTCAATCGCAAACAGACATCAACAATAAATACAATACCTGGTTAGGTACAGCAAGTTTCATGGGAGGTTGTAATGGAGTATTGACAAACAATGCACCGGCAGCCCCAAATCATTGTGGAGGTACAGCAAGTGTAACGTTTACGGTTACATCGGATTGCGAAGCACCAAAGACATGTGTAGCGACATTCACAGTAACGAATGCACCTGCAGTAGTATTAAACTGTCCATCGAATGTGACGGAGAATGCATGTCAGACACAAACAGATATCAACAATAAATTCAATACCTGGTTAGGCACTGCAAACTTTAGCGGTGGGTGTAATGGTGTGTTAACCAACAGTGGAGGAAGTGCTCCTCCAGCATGTGGTGGATCAACTTCGGTAACATTTACAGTTACCTCAGATTGTGAAGCGCCAAAAACCTGTGTAGCGACGTTCACAGTAACGAATGCACCTGCAGTGGTGTTGACATGTCCAAACAATGTAACGGAAGCAGCATGTCAAACGCAAGCAACAATTGATACGAAGTTTACGAATTGGTTAGCCACAGCTATGCACAGTGGAGGCTGTAACAGTGTAAGAACCAATAACAATACGGGAGCTCCCCCAGCCTGCGGCGGTACAGCAAGTGTAACATTTACAGTTACATCAGATTGTGAAGCACCAAAGACCTGTGTAGCGACATTTACAGTACAGAGTTCACCGGTAGTATTGACATGTGCAAATAATGTTACAGAAGCAGCATGTCAGTCACAAACAGATATCAATACAAAATTCAATAACTGGTTAGGCACAGCAAGTTTCATGGGCGGTTGCAATGGTGTGTTGACAAACAATAACAGCGGTGCCCCGGATCATTGTGGCGGCACAGCAAGTGTAACATTTACGGTTACATCAGATTGTGAAGCGCCGGTAACATGCGTAGCAACATTTACTGTAATAGATGATACGCCAATTGTATTGAACTGTCCAACAAACACAACAGAGTTGGCATGTCAATCACAAACAGACATCAACAATAAATTCAATGCGTGGTTAGGTACCGCAAGCTTTACCGGAGGTTGTAATGGCGTGTTGACAAACAATAACAGCGGTGCCCCGGATCATTGCGGCGGTACAGCAAGTGTAACATTTACAGTTACATCAGATTGTGAAGCACCAAAGACCTGTGTGGCAACATTTACAGTAATAGACGATACACCAATTGTATTGACTTGTCCAACAAATGCAACAGAAAATGCATGTCAATCACAAACAGACATCAATAATAAATTCAATGCGTGGTTAGTTACTGCAAGCTTTACAGGAGGTTGTAATGGTGTATTGACCAATAATGCAGGCGCAGCGCCTGATCATTGCGGCGGTACAGCAAGTGTGACATTTACAGTTACATCAGACTGTGAAGCTCCAAAAACATGTGTAGCGACATTTACAGTTACGAATGCACCGGTAGTTGTATTGACCTGTCCGACCAATGCAACAGAAAATGCATGTCAATCGCAAACCGATATCAACAATAAATTCAATGCGTGGTTAGGTACCGCAAGTTTCATGGGTGGTTGTAATGGCGTGTTGACAAACAATAACAGTGGTGCCCCTGATCATTGCGGAGGATCAAAATCAGTAACATTTACAGTTACATCGGATTGTGAAGCGCCAAAGACCTGTGTAGCGACATTTACAGTGACGAATGCACCTGCAGTGGTATTGACTTGTCCAACCAATGCAACAGAGAATGCGTGTCAATCGCAAACAGACATCAACAATAAATACAATACCTGGTTAGGTACAGCAAGTTTCATGGGAGGTTGTAATGGAGTATTGACAAACAATGCACCGGCAGCCCCAAATCATTGTGGAGGTACAGCAAGTGTAACGTTTACGGTTACATCGGATTGCGAAGCACCAAAGACATGTGTAGCGACATTCACAGTAACGAATGCACCTGCAGTAGTATTAAACTGTCCATCGAATGTGACGGAGAATGCATGTCAGACACAAACAGATATCAACAATAAATTCAATACCTGGTTAGGCACTGCAAACTTTAGCGGTGGGTGTAATGGTGTGTTAACCAACAGTGGAGGAAGTGCTCCTCCAGCATGTGGTGGATCAACTTCGGTAACATTTACAGTTACCTCAGATTGTGAAGCGCCAAAAACCTGTGTAGCGACGTTCACAGTAACGAATGCACCTGCAGTGGTGTTGACATGTCCAAACAATGTAACGGAAGCAGCATGTCAAACGCAAGCAACAATTGATACGAAGTTTACGAATTGGTTAGCCACAGCTATGCACAGTGGAGGCTGTAACAGTGTAAGAACCAATAACAATACGGGAGCTCCCCCAGCCTGCGGCGGTACAGCAAGTGTAACATTTACAGTTACATCAGATTGTGAAGCACCAAAGACCTGTGTAGCGACATTTACAGTACAGAGTTCACCGGTAGTATTGACATGTGCAAATAATGTTACAGAAGCAGCATGTCAGTCACAAACAGATATCAATACAAAATTCAATAACTGGTTAGGCACAGCAAGTTTCATGGGCGGTTGTAATGGAATATTAACAAACAGTGGTGGTGCAGCTCCTGATCATTGTGGAGGATCAAGAAGCGTTACGTTTACAGTGACATCCGATTGTGAAGCTCCAAAAACTTGTGTAGCAACATTTGCTGTAACAGCGGCTCCAGGTGTTACAATAACATGTCCAAATAATGTAACAGAAGCAGCATGTCAGACTCAAGCACAAATTGATACGAAGTTTTCAAATTGGTTGACAACAGCTACATTTGGAGGAGGTTGTAATGGCGTATTAACCAATAGCGGCGGTGCAGCACCAAATCATTGTGGCGGTACAAGCAGTGTAACATTTACAGTGACCTCAGATTGTGAAGCTCCAAAAACATGTGTCGCAACGTTTACGGTGACTAATGCACCGGTTGTCGTATTAAATTGTCCTTCAAATGCAACAGAAGTTGCTTGTCAAAGCCAGACTTCAATTAATACCAAATTTAATAATTGGTTGGCAACTGCTAGTTTCTCTGGTGGATGCAATGGTATATTAACCAATAGTGGCGGGGCTGCTCCTGATCATTGTGGTGGTACAACTTCTGTTACGTTTACGGTTACTTCAGATTGTGAAGCACCAAAGACTTGTGTAGCTACATTTACAGTAATAGATGATGTTCCGATTGTATTAAATTGTCCATCAAATGCTACAGAAGCTGCTTGTCAAACCCAAGCTCAAATAAATTCTAAATTCAATAACTGGTTAGGCACTGCAAACTTTACCGGTGGATGCAATGGAATTTTAACAAACAATGCAGGATCAGCGCCTGATCATTGTGGCGGCACAGCAAGTGTAACGTTTACAGTAACATCAGACTGTGAAGCTCCAAAGACATGTGTGGCAACATTTACGGTTACTGCGGCAACGCCTATTGTATTAACCTGTCCGAATAACGTAATGGAACTTGCTTGTCAAACTCAAGCTGACATCAATACCAAATTTAATAACTGGATAAATTCTGTAACAACTAGTGGTGGATGTAATCCTGTTTTAACCAATAACGGTATTGGCGCACCAAATCATTGCGGTGGAGGAACAACAATTACATTTACAGTTACATCCGATTGTGAAGCTCCAAAAACTTGTACTGCTTCATTTGTAGTTGAAAATGCGCCTCCAGTTGTATTAAATTGTCCAAACAATGTAACAGAAGCCCCTTGCCAGACGCAAGCACAAATTGATTCTAAATTTAATACCTGGCTATCAACTGTAAGTTTTAGTGGAGGATGTAATTCAAGCATTAATAATAACAATACAGGTGCGCCGCTTGCATGTGGAGGGACTACCTCAGTAACATTTACAGTCACTTCTGATTGTGAACCTAATAAAACATGTGTTGCGACATTTACAGTGACGAATGCTCCTGCAGTTGTATTGACTTGCCCATCAAATATTACTGAAGCAGCTTGTCAATCACAAACTACAATTAATAATAAATTTAATACCTGGATTTCTACAGCATCAGCAACAGGAGGCTGTAACAGTATGTTTACAAATAATAATACGGGAGCTCCCCCAGCCTGCGGCGGTACAGCAAGTGTAACATTTACGGTTACTTCAGATTGCGAAACAACCCGAACTTGCGTTGCAACCTTTACGGTGCAAAGTTCACCTGTAGTATTGACATGTGCTAACAATGTAACTGAAACAGCTTGCCAATCGCAAACTGATATCAATAACAAATTCAATACCTGGTTAGGCACTGCAAGCTTTTCAGGAGGTTGTAATGGAATATTAACAAACAGTGGTGGTGCAGCTCCTGATCATTGTGGAG
>CAZTXO010000103.1:0-4849 GCA_964617515.1 uncultured Saprospiraceae bacterium
TCAGCAGTCGAGGTTAATCCACTTTTAGCATTGATCACCATCTCACCCAATCCATCTTCCGGCATAGTCAATATAACCATGCCTGAAGAAAGTTTATCTGGTGAAGTACAATTGTCTTTGAAAAATCTCGAAGGAAAAGCGGTCATGTTTACCCAATCCTCTGATCAATACGTGCAACTGGATTTATTGCATTTGCCGGCAGGATTATATCTTTTGAATATATCCGATGGTTCGTCCAGCGTAACCCGGAAAATTATACTGAATCATTAATTTAAACAAATCATAAGATGAAATATCTATTTGCAACATCCTTACTGCTTTTGCTTTCAATTTCAACACATGCCCAAACCAAATCATCTGAAACCTTTAAGGTTTATGGTAATTGTGGTATGTGCAAAAAGACCATCGAATCGGCTGCCTTAGATGGGAAAGGTGTAAAATCAGCAACCTGGGACATGGAAGCGGATATGATCACCGTGGTTTTTGATTCATCCAAAACAGATTTGGACAAGATCAAAACTGCCATTGCAGAAAGTGGTTATGACACCGATACGCACCGGGCAACGGATAAAGTCTACAACAAACTACATGGTTGTTGCAAATATGAACGTCCTCCTCAAATTCAACCGAATTAACATTCGAGAAGAATAAGTTCAAGTCTATTAACAAAGCAAGCAATGGAAGGCAATTTGTTTTCCTTTTTTCATATAGATTTTTTGAAATAAAAATCTATAATTTCATCACCAGGCTGGTGTAAGTGATCCCATTACAGGCATAGTACTTGCTGCTATCGGATATACATCAACCTGAAATTCTGTATCTCACTCCTAAATAAAATTCTCTTCCGCGTGTTGGCCCCCAAACAGAGGAAGTATCAAAGTAGTCACTGAACGGATCTTCCCAACTGGTAATCGGCCTTATTTGCCTGAAATTGAAAATATTTTCAACGCCACTGTAGATTTCAAAGTTACCAATGTCGACCGTAAGTTGTGCATTTACCACTGTATAGGGTTGAGAATATTGTGGGTTTCTATATTGAGGAGGATTTGAATCAGTATTTGGCAATCTTTGCTTGTCATACCAATGAGCATTCACATCCACGTGCCATTTGTTGCTGATCGGACGATATGACAATGCAGCCATTAATCGATTCTTGGGGTTAAATGGTAAAACATTCTTCTGGCCATCTTCAATCCGATATACATCTAAATAATTGTAAGCAGCCTTCATTTCGATAATTTCATGAAGACTAATTTTTGCCTCTAACTGAAAAGCATTTGATTTCGATATGCCTGTAAAATTACGTATATATGCTTTCAAGGGGTCGCTATCATAATCCGGGAAAAATTGATTTGAAAAATCTGTTTGGTAGAAATCGGCTGATAGTGTTCCTTCAACATTTTCAAATGTTACCCGGTATGTATAATTGAATCCCCAATTAACAGCTTGTTCTGGTAGAATTTCCTCCTGGAATATAATATCCCTCGAACTTGAAAGGAGATTGATGTTCTCACTGAATAGATTTACTTCTCTCCAACCTGATCCAATAGATCCCCGTATGGTGTTGTTTTCATCAATTGAGTATTTCAGGAGGGTTCTGGGGGTAAAGAATGAACCAAACTTTTGATGATGATCATACCGGGCTCCAACTATCCAGATTATTTTATCGTTTCGCCAGTGAAATGCATTCTCCGCAAAAACACCGGGAATAACTTGATTGTTTATGTAGGGGCCATCAAAGGATCGGTCATCTGATGGATCTGTGAATGCTATGGTTTCGTTAATTTCCTGGTTCCTGAAACTTGCTCCATATTTTAGCAGATGTCTTTCATGCCAGAGAATTTCATGTTGCAAATTCAAATAGATACTACCCTGCTTTGCATTGTATTTTATGGGTCCAAAATATGAGTCTTGATGATGATAAAAGGCTGAAGCCATCAAAGTCACCGCGTGATTATCATTAATTCTAATACCTGTCTTCGTATAGAATTCCGGTTGATTATATGATACGGATTGGCCATAAACAGTATTGCTGCCTTCATCTGTTTCCGGATCAAAATTAGTTTGCCCTCCAATTCTGCGTTCATGTAAAAATCTCAACCCTATATGCGAGAAAAATCCATTCTGCTGATCATTCCCATATTTCCATCGATTGTAAACCATATAACGTGTCAGTAAGGGTAAATCGAGAAACTGATCTTCATCACCGTCAATTTTATTCGCAGGTTGTACTGAATGAAGGGTCAGCATTGTGCTCCATTTCCTGCCTGGAACAATAGAGGTTGCATAATTCAGGTTAAAATGCTTTTCAAAAAAACTATTGACATAAGCATTGAGCAAGAGTTTATCAGTTTCATCTGGCATTTTAGGTTCGACATTTATCTGGCCGCTGATACTCTCGTATCCTTGCAATACTGAGTTTGCCCCTTTAGCCACATAAATATTATCTACCAGCGTACCGGGATAACTGCTAATGCCATATGTATAGGATAATCCCTGCAACATTGGCATTCCATCGAATAACAATTGATTGTACACACCTGACAATCCTAATATTCTCAATTCCTTTGAGTTTGTTATGATATTAGTCGTTTGAGGTTGTACACTCGCTTGCGTTTCAAAACAACCGGCCAGGTCACAACATGCAGTTTTTGTCAATTCTTTTTGCGTGATAACTTCAGTCTTGATAGGGTTAATGTTTGAAACATACGACGTTGATCTGCCCGCCGTAACTGTTGCACTTTCTAATGCTGTTTGACTGGGCTGGAGAATGATGGTGACATAGGATTGATCTACAATGCGAAGTGAATCAGTATTAAATCCAAGGTAGGATGCAACTAATATTTTCTCAGGATTATCAGTGAATGGAATTTCAAAGTTTCCGTTTTCATTTGAGGTAGTTGCTATTTCAGATCCCAACCAAATGATAGTAGCTCCAGGCAAAATTTCTTTGTCATGTTCTCCCATGCCAAATACCTTGCCTTTCAGGGTTTGAGCCTGAGTTATATATACAAACCCCAAGAAACAAAAAGTGAATAGTATGTTTTTCATCTATTGATTTTTTGGTCGTGGGCTTAGCGGCTTGGTCTTGTAAGGAAATGAATTAGGATTGTCACAACTTGGAGCTGCTTCTATTTCTTTCAGAATCCGTTCTTCTGTTATTACCGAAGTGTGATATTCTACAGTGAAGGTGACCACGCCATTTTTAGCCTCAGTAAATGTGACCGACTCCGTGCCCTCCAGATTGATAAGTTTCTTTTTAATTATCGGCATGTCACCATTGCAGGTAATGCCGCTAACTTTGATGGATGCAGTCTTTAATGAGTCAGAAGTTGATTGACCGGTAACAGATTGGCTTGAAATCAAAATGCTTAGGAATATGCCGAAATAAAGAAAATATTTCATTTCTGTTTGATTATGGATAGTGAATAATTGACTTGTAACTCAATTCTCCATCTGGTGGAGAATAATAGCAGAAAAGCAAAAGATCAAGTCAACTTTGGAGGGTGCCAGAAGTCTGAGGGGATCAGCAAGGAGAATTGTTTAGAATCGATCGTAAAAAGCTTCGTTTGTGAGTCCAACACTTTGCAACTAACAAGACTACATTCAATTGTTATTCCAGCACATGAGCCACAACCCAGAAATGGATTACATTGATCAGGAAAGGTCATATTCGGTGAATCAGTCGATGATGATTTTTGTCCATCATGGCAGCTTCCTGCACAACATTGTGCCATGGTATTCATCACCAATGGAATACCGCTTTCTACAGATAGAAAGGAGACCAGGATCACTAAGAATGAAGCTGCGAAGCGCATTGTGCAAAGATAAGGAAATAAGGTTAGAAAATTTAACTTAATGAATATCAACCAAATGAATGATTTCAATGCTATCTGTATTTTACTAAACCAAGACTAATGATTATCACGATTATTGTGACTCCCACATCAGCAGCTATGGCTAAAACAAGATTACTATATCCCAGGAAAGCCAGGATGATAAAAATGAGCTTTACCAGTATAGCGCCGATCGTATTCAATCTGATGACATTGAAAGTTCTCCTTCCTAACCTGATCAGAAATGGTAACAGAGAGAGTTTGTCATTCATCAAGGCAATATTCGCGGTCTCGATAGCAGTATCACTTCCTGCAGCTCCCATGGCGATTCCGACGGTCGATTGAGCAAGTGCAGGAGCATCATTTATGCCATCTCCGACCATCGCTACTTCTTTAAATCGCGTGATAAGCTGTTGAATTTCTTCGGTTTTATCTTCCGGCAATAATCCACCCTTTACTTCTTTTATCCCAACATGATCTGCCACATATTGTGCAGCTCTAACGCTATCACCTGTTAGCATAATGGTAGTGATGCCAAGTCCACTTAAAGAAGATATGGCATCCTTACTATCAGGTTTTATTTCATCAGAAAGACCAATGATCCCTGCAACCCCCTCTCCAAAACTTACTACTACACTGGTCTTGCCTTCATTCGCTAAACTTTCAACTATTCGTTCTGCTTCTTCTGATATGGGCTGATGTTCTCTTATATAGTCCAACTTACCTATAAGAATTGTCTCGTCCTCACAAACCAGGCATTCTGCTTTTGCGCCCTTGCCAAGGACACTTTCAAAATGATGTACTTCATGTGGAGTAAATCCTTCTTTACGAGTGGCCTCCACAATGGCTTCAGCCAGGGGATGCTCAGAAAATAATTCAGCTCCTGCAGCACAGGCTAACAATTCCTCTCTACTTTCTACATTCAATGGAAAGATGTCTGACACAACAGGCTTACCATATGTTATAGTTCGTGTTTTGTCAAGCGCTATTGCTTTTATGCGACCGATTGCTTC
>CAZTXO010000104.1:0-4622 GCA_964617515.1 uncultured Saprospiraceae bacterium
TCCATAACCTACCGGAATGAAGTACTACCTGAATCACCTTGAAGAGCTCGAATCGGAATCCATCTTCATCCTTCGCGAAGTAGCGGCGCAGTTTGAAAACCCGGTGTTGTTGTTTTCCGGGGGAAAGGACAGCATCCTGATGGTCTATCTCGCGGTGAAGGCTTTTCATCCGGCGCGGGTTCCGTTTCCGTTATTGCATATTGACACCGGGCACAATTTTCCGGAGACACTGACATACCGGGATTGGCTGGTGGAACAATACAACCTGCGGCTGATCGTGGGCTCCGTGCAGAAAGCCATCGACGAAGGCAAGATCCAGGATGAAAAGGGCTACAATGCCAGCCGGAATACCCTGCAGACCTATGTGCTCCTCGATGAGCTGGAAAAGGGAAAGTTTGACGCGGCCCTCGGCGGCGGACGGCGTGATGAAGAAAAGGCGCGGGCCAAAGAGCGGTTTTTCAGTCATCGCGATGAGTTCGGCCAGTGGGATCCCAAAAACCAGCGCCCTGAATTATGGAATCTCTTTAATGGCCGCAAACATATTGGCGAGCATTTCCGCGTATTCCCCATCAGCAATTGGACCGAACTGGATGTATGGCGCTACCTGGCAAAGGAACAATTCCCGTTACCCAATTTATATTTTGCGCACCGGCGAAAGGTCTTTGACCGCGACGGCATGTTGCTGGCGGACAGCGATTACCTCCAGAAACGGCCGGAGGAGCAAGTGTTTGAAGAAATGATCCGGTGCCGCACCATCGGCGACATGACCTGCACGGGTGTCTGGCGCTCAACGGCGGCCACGATCGAAGAAATCATCCAGGAAGTCGCCACCTCCCGGCTGACGGAGCGCGGAGGGCGCGCGGATGATAAGCGGAGTGAGACGGCGATGGAAGACAGGAAGAAGCAAGGGTATTTTTAGGTTAGAAGGGTTAGAAGGGTTAGTAAGGGTTAGAAGGGTTAGAAGGGTTAGAGGGGTTAGAGGGTTAGAGGGATTGACAATAAATACGATATAGTTTAATTTTAGTGTATTGATTTCTTCACCTTTAATTCAATACACCATGTTGAAAGCGAAAATGTATTCCTTTGAAAAACTGGAAGTTTTTCAAGAGGCACGGGAACTAGCCGTCCATGTTTATCATCTCACACAACAATTTCCTGGTGCGGAAAAATTCGGCCTTGCCAATCAAATGAGAAGGGCTATTGTATCCGTTTGCTCCAATCTGGCTGAAGGATCCTCGAGGCATTCCTTCAAGGACAAATCAAGGTTTACTGAAATCGCATATGGAAGCATGTTGGAACTGTTAGCACAATGCCTTATCTGTTCTGATTTGTTATATATCTCGACGACTGATCTGGATAATGTTCGTCAAAAAGCAGATTCTATTTGCTATAAACTCAATAATCTCAGATCCTATCAAATTAAGCAATCCCAATCTCCCTAACCCCCTAACCCCTCTAACCCCTCTAACCCCTCTAACCCTTTTCCTTTCCATCCATGCCAAAATCAGTAGATACAGACAAATCAACAGAACTCCTTCGCTTCACGACTGCGGGCAGCGTCGATGATGGCAAATCCACCCTCATCGGCCGGCTGCTGTATGACAGTAAGTCCATCTTCCAGGACCAGTACGATGCTATCGAGGAAGTTTCAAAACGGAGGGGAGAGGAAAACATCAATCTCGCTTTGCTCACGGATGGGCTGAAAGCAGAGCGTGAACAAGGCATCACGATCGATGTGGCGTATCGCTATTTCGCGACACCGAAGCGGAAATTTATCATCGCGGATACGCCGGGGCATACCCAGTATACGCGCAACATGGTCACCGGGGCGAGCACGGCCAATGTGGCCCTGATCCTGATTGACGCCCGGCTGGGCGTTTTGGAACAGACGCGTCGGCATGCCATCATCGCCAGCTTGCTGCAGATCCCACATCTCGTCATCTGCATCAACAAAATGGATCTCGTCGATTACCGCCAGGAGGTCTATGAACGCATCCACGATGAATTTGAGCAATTTGTCGGAAAGCTGGATGTGCATGACGTGAGCTTCATCCCGATCTCGGCCCTGAAAGGAGATAATATCGTCGACCGTAGCTTGCAGATGCCCTGGTACCAGGGTTCCACCCTCCTCTATTACCTGGAAAACGTGCACATCGCGAGTGATCACAATTTCATCGATTGCCGGTTTCCGGTGCAGTATATCATACGTCCCTATAACGACGCGTACCATGATTACCGCGGGTACGCCGGACGCATCGCGGGCGGCATCTTCAAAAAAGGGGATGAAGTGATGTTGCTTCCTTCGGGATTTACCACCCGCATCGAAAAGATCGAAACATACGACGGGGAATTAGAGGAGGCCTATCCGCCGATGAGTGTCACCATGCACATCCGGGAGGATTTCGACATCAGCCGCGGAGATATGATCGTGCGTGTCAACAACGTCCCGCGGCAGGAGCAGGACCTCGATCTCATGATCTGCTGGTTCAACGAAAAGCCTTTGCAGGAAAGGGGCAAATACCTCCTGCGGCATACCACCCGGGAGGCGCGCTGCATCATCCGCGAAGTGCGCTACCGCATGGACGTCAACACCCTGCACCGCGACATGGACAACAGGATCATCCGGATGAACGACATCGCCCGGATATCCATCCGTTCGACCCTGCCCCTGTTTGTGGATCCGTACCAGAAAAACCGTATCACCGGCAGTGTCATTTTGATTGATGAGGGGACGAATGAGACGGTGGCGGCGGGGATGGTGATTTGATGAGGAGACGATGAAGAGAGTAGGTGATTAGGAGAGTAGGAGATTAGGCAAGTAGCGTATGTTGAAATCAAGTATTTGGTGTAGATTTAATTTTCACCAAAACTTCAACAGTATGAAAACGTATTCCTTTGAAAAATTAATTGTCTGGAAAAAATCCAGAAACCTGGCTGTTTTCACCTATCAACTGACAAAAGATTTTCCCAGGGATGAAATTTTTGGAATGGTAGCCCAAATGCGAAGGGCATCTGTTTCCGTTTGTTCAAATCTGGTGGAAGGGAATTCAAAATTCTCTGGTAAAGAGAAAGCCAGGTACACCGAAATAAGTTATTGCAGTTTGATGGAATTATTAAATCAGGGTATTATCAGTATGGACCTGACGTATATGACTGCTGATCATCTGAGCCAATTACGGCATCGGGTGGATGAAGTGGCTTTGTTATTAACGCAATTAAGGAAATCCCAGTTAGACAGGTAACGGTATTCAGGTGCTTTCATGCCAAACCACACCTTCTAATCTTCTAATCTTCTACTCTTCTACTCTTTTTATCTCCTAATCGTTTAATCACTGAACGGGTGAAACTATCTGACGAACTTAAAACAAAAGCCAAAGCGATCAGCGTCACCGGCCTGGGCTACGTCGGGCTGCCGTTGGCGCTGGAGTTTGCCAGGCATTTCCGGGTCATCGGGTTTGACATCAATGCGGACCGGGTGCGGATGATGCAGGCGGGGCAGGATCCGTCCCGGGAGTTGGACCGGAGCGCCTTTGAGGGTTGTGCTATTCGTTTTACGAGCCGGGAAGATGAACTCAGGGAGGCGCATTTTCACATCATCGCGGTCCCGACCGATATCGATGACCATAAGGTGCCCGATCTGAAGCCCTTGCTGGCCGCCAGCGCATCGGTGGGGCGTGCCCTGAAAAAGGGGGATTATGTCGTCTTCGAGAGCACGGTATACCCGGGTTGTACGGAAGAGGATTGTGTGCCCGAGCTGGAGAAAGCATCCGGTTTGAAAGCCGGCATTGATTTCAAATTCGGGTACAGCCCGGAACGGATCGTACCCGGCGATAAAGTGCGCACCTTGCCCAATATCCTCAAGATCGTGAGTGGTAATGATCCGGAGGCCTGTGAAGAAATTGCGAAGGTCTATGGGGAGATCATCCGGGCGGGTCTCTATAAGGCGTCCAGCGTGAAGGTGGCGGAAGCGGCCAAGGTGATTGAAAATACGCAACGCGATCTCAACATCTCCCTGATGAATGAGCTGGCGATCATCTTTGACCGGATGGGCATTGATACGCGGGAGGTGATCGAAGCGGCCGGGACGAAATGGAATTTCCATAAGTATTACCCGGGCCTGGTCGGCGGCCATTGTATCAGTGTGGATCCGTTTTACCTCATGCACAAGGCGCGCAAACTGGGGTATGAGCCTCAGGTCATCGCGGCGGGTCGCCGGATCAATGATTACATGCCGCACTTTATCGCGAAGAAAGTGGTGCAGGCGCTGATCGAAAGCGGGAAAAACCCGGGGGAAAGCCGTGTGCTCGTCATGGGTATCACGTTTAAAGAGGATGTGGCGGATATCCGCAACAGCAAAGTAGTGGACCTCATTCATGAACTGGAGGAATACTCCGTCCACGTCGACATCATCGATCCCTATGCTTCCGCGGAGGAGGTCAAAAGGGAATACGACATCCACCTGCAGCCCGAACCTGCGGGGCAGTATGATGCCATCATCGTGGCGGTGGGCCACCAGGCCTTCAAAGAATTATCGCCTGAATACCTTCAAAGCATTTCGCGGGGAGAAACATTCCTGGTGGATATCAAGGGGGCGATGCCGCATGAATTTGCGAAGCATTATA
>CAZTXO010000105.1:0-4551 GCA_964617515.1 uncultured Saprospiraceae bacterium
GTTAATAAATGAAATTATATTACCATTTTTACTCAGAATGTTTTCAAAATCCTTCCCGAAAGAGATCGACATCTTACAATCCTTCGGAAAAGCATACGCCGCATTAAACACCCACTTGCTTGTTTTCTTCAATGCCGCATTTTCTTCCAGGCGCTGCCTGGTCAGCACCTCGAAACTGAAGTCAAAGTTTCCATTGAAGAGCGTAAGCGCCCCTTTCAGCCCGGCTTCAATCGCCGTAGACTGCTGGTAAGCCAATACGTTATTGGCATCAAAATACCGCATAAAAGGTTCGTCCAATAGCTTAAATACCCCTGAAATGGAAATAAAACCCGGCTTCTCCCCTGACCCTCCGGATTGGGGCTTGCCAAATCCCCGCTCCAACCCGGTTGTAATCCACCCCCCCCATCTGGACAGAGCACTGTCCGCTGAAAAAGATTGAGGGTAATTCCAGGTAATGCCTCCATAGAAATTCATAAAAAATCCTTCCCTGCGAACCTTTTCACTCCCCTTTTCCTTGCGGATTAATTTCTGTACGGCTTCCAATGAGGACGTTTCCTGTTGAAGGGCTTCCAAAGATCTGGTTTGCTGAACTATCTTTAGTTTTTCCTCTTCAGTCATCGTACTGAAATCTTTACCTGGGCCTATGATCCCTCTGCTACCCGCTATTCTAACCATATTGGCCTGTATGAATCTTACATTATCCTGCGTTGCCTCTTTTGTTAATATCATGGTGTTGAACTGAGCTTTGCTATTATTCAACCGTTCTTTATTTCCGACTTTACGAGGCCTTATAATAGGTATATTGATACCAAGTCCCACCTTAGTCATTTCATTTGCTTCTCCAACATTTTCGAGATGGTATCCAAAAGAGATCGAAAAATATTTCATCACATTACACGCTTCTTCAGACGTCACATCTTTTTCCCGTATCGGCCTGATCTCAATTCCATAGGTGTTAGGCAATTCTGTGAATCCTTTGGTAGTATTCTGCAGGGATGCCGTAAAATCTTTAAAACTGGTGGGACGGGCTATTTCCGTATTGGAAACACCCATCACCATAAAGGCTGGTGTGGTGGTTGTATTGAGCACATCAAAGACATCCTCACCGGAATCCTTTGACCCAGCCTGCGCCGATGTCAGCAGGGGCAGGCACCACCCTATCAGTACCAGGACCCTATTCATCTTTCCTGATTTTTAATCCTTGCCCGCTTCGCCAATATATCGGCCAGGTATGCAAATCCAATAGCCGCAGGGGTAATCCATCCTCATCAAGTTTAAACGCCAGGAGAATAAACAACAACAGGCCATACACCAGGAACCCGGCTCCAACGCCGCATCCATACCAACCGACCAGTTCCAGGTGGTTGCCGAAAAAAGCAAAAATACCGGCACTGATCAGCGCCGTTGAAATAACAGTAATATCCCCGATGGATACCCCCGTTTTCACCCTGTGCCGGTTAATGAGATACAGATTCCATCCAAGGACAAATCCTAAGAAAAACGGACCCCAACAAACGGCATCGGATGGATCCGGTATGGGAGCCGTCGATTTTTGTATTAATTCAGCACCCGTCAAAAGTGAATCCTTCACCTTATAAACGGCGTTCGCATCGATTTGAATAACCGTGTCTTTTGGCAGCCGCTGGTGAAAGATGGCGGATATTATTTCATGACCGTTCACCAGGAGCGTGTCCGGGCCCTTTGGGCACAGATAGATCTCGGACCGGAAGATAGTATCAACAAGGGGTGTGGTCATGATCAACGGTTTATTCGGGCACGGACATAAGATGTGCATCCGGTGATATACAGCGTAGGACACCGGTCCCTGGTATCTCTCTTAAATAGACTAAAGTGATTAGGGTTTTTCTCGCTACGCATTTCAAATATAAAATTTTATTCCACACCTCCTTACTCATACTTTTTTTCCGTCTAGTTGGGGAGCATCATCGGGCTACGCAGATCTCCCCTGTATCATGCAAGTAACTTTTGCCGGCTATAAGTGAATTATCCGCCTGGTCACACTGCCTTCTTCTGTCAGAACCCGCACCAGATAAATGCCGGCTGGCAGATCCCCCAGGTTCAGCGTGCCCTCATATACGGTTGTTCCTGACCTGCTTTCATCCAGCCGCCGGATCACCGCTCCCATCTCGCTGATCAGCTCAACACGTACGGAGGCCGGTCTTTCAAACAGGATCCGGATATTGAGCTCATCTGACACAGGGTTCGGATGCAGGACGATTTCCGCCTTCCGCAACTCCCTGACGGGTACGGATACCGACGCATCTGAGGTGATCACATTTAGTATTTCCCCGTCTTCATTTTCGAAATAGATTTCCGCCGGCTCACTGCTGAAATACACTTCCGATTTGTCAACACTTTGATCTTTAGGTACAAACCGGAGCGAAAACAAGATGGAAGAATCAGCCAGGGTCACGCCCGAACTGGCCTCCCAGACAAAAACCAAATTTCCTGAGGTGCCATTGATCACAAACTCATCATCGCTCAGGTTCAGGGCCGGATGCTTAGCCGTGATACCAAGCAATTCGAGCTTTTCCGGATCAAACCGGATAGAAAAAGATCCGTTCAGAATGTCGCTAAATTGTTTGACCGCCACATCCATCAGGAAAGTATCCTGGTCCGGTATGTTGACAGGGGAGAGGTACAAATAAAGATCGGTCAGGCTCCTGGTTTCAATCCCGTCAGGATCCAGGTTTTGGGGATTATTGCTGAGATTGACATCGCCCATCTTCCAGCCGATCATATCCGCATTGGCTATATCCTGCTGAATGTTTTGAAGGACCAGGCGGGCGGGCCACTCCTCCCCAAATGGATTCGACGGAGTCGGGAAAACATAGTTCTTGTCCGTAAACTCCCATGACTCGCAAGTCGGAAAATCAGTATAGACCCCCTGGATCAGTCGCCGGATCTCGGATATATCCCCCGTGTTGACACTGTTGCTTTTCTTGGCATCTCCGGCAGCGATCTTATAGGGTGAATTCAGTTTGACACTGCCCAGGATGTGCCGCTTGATGGCGCTCAGATCACCGGTATTGACCCCGTTTTTATAATTGACATCTTTGGAGGCCACGATTTCATACGTCGCTCCTGCCGGAATATCCGTGAAACAATAATGGCCGTTTGCATCAGTGATCTCCGAGTACCGCTTACATCCGTTGAGACTTACGTTTACATTGGCGATCGGAACCAGGTCCTCCCGCGTGATTCTGCCACACACATTGACCAGCGACTCGAAACAATAGGATCCCTCCTGTACGATGGGCGTGATCGGGTTTCCTGATCCGTCTTCCGCATAGATGGGGTTTGGCGTTCCGGTTATATTGATTTTATATACCCCTGCGACGGAGGAGAGGATCCTGACGCGGACCTGGGCTATAACCGTATTCTCCGGCAGCGTGACGGAAGAGCCGCTTTCCCAGTAAACGGTTCCAGTACCTGCATTGCTGATATAAGAATCAAAATCACCCGGAATCGCCTGCGGGACTATGCTGACCAACCTGCCTTTGGTCGTGTCTTCAAGTTGCACGCTGAATTGAAAGTTGATGATATCCGTAAACGCCCTCACACGCAGCGGGATTTCCACGACCTGGTTTTGTTCGCCGCAAATGTTGTTTTCCACATCAAAAGTCAGTGTACCGGAGGTGCTTCCGGGTGTGTACGTTCGGCAACACCATTTCCAAGCACCATCACAAGGATCAAAATAACGCAGGCAAATTTTATGACTGGTATTGAGCGAAAGCGACGTGAGCAATGGATTGGCTGTTCCCATCGGAACAGCATCTTTATACCAGGTTACATTTTGTAAATAATCCGGTGCCTGTACCCCCAGGGTATTACCGGATGAGATAAAATAGATATTGTCGGAGCAGGTTGCCGGATTACACCAATAGATCCGGACACAACAGAGTTTCCATCCCGTGCCAGGAATCCAATATCGCAGGGAGATCGTCCTGTAGTCACAATTCGGTCCCGCGGGGAAGTACTGACTGACCTGGCTCGTCCCTAGCGATGTGCCCGTTTCTTCCACAATCCAGGACATATTTTGCTCGGCTTGCTGGGCCGTAAAAGAATAGCCGAGGCTATCCGAATAGTTCACCCCGATACTGCTGCAGGCAACCGGGTTACAGAAATAGATCAACCGGCAGCACACATGCCATCTGCCGGCATTGTCCTTATACTTCACGGATACCGTTTTTGATAAACATGCCGCCGGGTAAGGAAGAGTGATGGAGGCATTGGTGCCCAGGATTTGACCCGGGGCATCATCATAGTACCAGGAGATATCCGTGTTGCCGGTCGTATTGAGCCTGAAGGTAGCTTCGTTGGTTGAGGCCAGGTATCCATACTCAATTGAAGAATAACATTCATCGGGAGGACACAGGTAAATGCGGAGACAACATATCCGGTAACGGAGGCCGTCAAAATACCGCACGGAAATCGTCTTCCACCCGCAGGGTGCGATGGGCAGGATCCAGTTACTGGTGTTGGATTGTCCTATTTGTTGACCTGTTTCATCGATGGTCCAGAGAATAT
>CAZTXO010000106.1:0-4322 GCA_964617515.1 uncultured Saprospiraceae bacterium
GTCGCTTTGCCATTCGTGAAGGTGGTCGCACCGTTGGTGCTGGTGTCATCACCAAGATTATCAAGTAAGTGCTGATTGACGATTTACAAAGTGGTTTCACTTGCTGTATCACTTTGTAAATCGTCAATCTTAAATCGTAAATCATAAAGGATGGCCTAATGGCAAAACAGAAAATCCGGATTAAACTCAAGGCATATGATCATCGCGTGTTAGATCTCTCTGTCAAGCAGATTGTCGATGCTGCTGAGCAGACGGGAGCACAGGTTGTGGGGCCAGTGCCCCTGCCGACGCATATTGAGAAATTTACGGTGATGCGGGCCGCTTTTATTGACAAAGATAGTCGTGAGCAATTTGAGGTACGCACTCACAAGCGTTTGATCGACGTGATCGATCCCGGTAACAAAACGATTGAAAATTTAACCCGGTTGAATTTGCCTGCCGGTGTTGATATTGAAATCAAACTCTAAAATCCCAGTAACGCCAGTAGGTCAGTAAATAGTGGCATGGTACCAGTAGAAGAAAAAACTGACAACTGAAAACTGCTCACCTTTTAGAAGTGCTGGCAGTTGCGGGATGATGTGGTTCGGTTCATTGACTGAACAACCGGCAGTCCCAGGAGGCAGCATGCGAGGAATTCTTGGTAAAAAAGTAGGCATGACTCAGCTCTTTGATGAGAGCGGTGCCGTAGTCCCTGTCACGATTATTGAGGCAGGCCCCTGCTATATTACACAGGTCAAAACAATTGAAACAGATGGGTATAATGCTGTTCAATTAGGCTTTGAAGAAGTTGCTGAACGAAAGATCACCAAGGGCGAGCGTGGTCATTTAAAGAAGGCCAATACTCCGGTGTTGCGCCGTCTCCGTGAAGTTCGCTCGGCTGGTGCGCCTGCCCATGTGTTGGGTGATGTTATTAAGGCGGATCTCTTTAAAGAAGGCGACTTTGTTGACGTTGTTGGTATCTCCAAAGGTCGTGGTTTCGCCGGCGGTGTAAAGCGTTATAATTTTGCTGGCGGCCCCAAAACCCACGGTCAATCTGATCGGCACCGCACACCTGGTTCGCGTGGCTCTGGCACGACCCCAGGTCGCACCTATCGCGGTATTCGCAGCCCTGGTCACTATGGTAATGAGCGTATCACCGTGCAAAACTTAAAGGTTGCACTGGTTGATGCTGAGCGTAATCTGATTGCGGTCAGAGGTGCTGTGCCTGGTGCGCGCAATGGGCTTGTGCTCGTGCACGATGCAGTGAAAAAGCAATCGCTCAAAAAGGCTTAGCCCCAGACTACACAGCCCAGGCTTTGGGCCTAGACTGTAGGGAACGTAAAGGAGTTTTCTTATGTTGATACCGTTGAAAAATATGGCTGGGGAGCAGGTTGGAGAGGTTGAACTGAGCGACGCGATCTATGCCGCTCCTGTCAGCAAAGCCGTAATGCATCAAGCGCTTGTGCGCCAGTTAGCCAATGCCCGCTTAGGTACACACGACACAAAAGAGCGCTGGGAAGTATCTGGCGGTGGTAAAAAGCCGTGGCGCCAAAAGGGCACCGGGCGAGCACGCCAAGGTTCAAACCGCGCTGGCCAATGGATTGGTGGTGGTACGGTTTTTGGGCCAACCCCACGGAAATATACGCAATCACTGCCCAAGAAAATGCAGCGTTCAGCGCTGCGTGGCGCGTTGACTGCCAAAGCTGCTGCCAGCCAGATTATTGTCGTTGACCAGGTAGCCGTCTCAGAAGCCAAGACCAAGAATATGGTGAAGGCGTTGAATGCTGTTGGTGCAAACCAAGGTAGCGTGCTGCTGGTGCTGGCTGAGAAAAATGAGTCTGTTTGGCGCAGCGCGGGTAATTTGCCAAATGTGCAACCCATGTTGTATGGCTACCTCAACGTACGTGATCTGTTAGGATACGATACGCTGGTGTTGTCCAAAGATGCGGTTGAGCATATTGAACTGTGGTTGGGGACAGATGTTGCCAGCCCAGTAGAGGCGGAAGGGTAGTCACTATGCACATCTACGAAGTCTTAAGACGACCGGTTGTGACTGAAAAAACAGTCTATAACGCGGAAGAAGGTACCTACGCGTTTGAGGTGGACATGCGTGCCAACAAGCTGTTGGTGAAAGATGCAGTTGAAACTGCCTTTAATGTCACTGTGGATACTGTGCGTATTTTGGTCATGCCGGCCAAGACCACGCGCCGTGGACGCCGTGTTGGCATTCGCAAGCCCAAATGGAAAAAGGCGATTGTTTCATTGGTGCAGGGTGACACCATCCAGCTATTTGAAGGCGTTTAGGGTAGAGGAGGTTCGTTATGGCAATTAAAGTTTATCGACCCACATCGGCGGGACGCCGCAATATGAGCGTTGCCACCTTTGATGAAATTACCAAAACCCAGCCCGAACGCTCGCTGCTCGCTCCGCTGCGTCGGAAAGGTGGCCGCAACAATACTGGTAAGCTGACCACCCGTCATCAGGGTGGCGGTCACAAGCGCCGCTATCGCATTATCGATTTTCGACGCGATAAGTGGGGCGTTTCCGCCAAGATTAGCTCGATCGAATATGATCCAAATCGAAGCGCTCGCATTGCTTTGCTCACCTATACGGATGGGGAAAAGCGCTATATCTTAGCTCCTGCCGGTGTCAAGGTTGGGGATACGGTAATGTCTGGCTCTGGCGCCGATATTCGCCCAGGCAATGCTTTGCCAATTCGCAACATTCCATTAGGCACCATGATCCACAATATTGAGCTTTATCCCGGCCGCGGCGGACAGTTGGTGCGAAGCGCCGGCAATGCGGCCCAGGTCCTCGCCAAAGAGGGCGCTATGGCTCAGGTTCGTCTGCCGAGTGGTGAAGTTCGCTATCTGGATATGAATTGTTTGGCTACTATCGGCGCTGTTTCAAATGCCGATCACGCCAACTTGAGCATGGGGAAAGCCGGTCGCCGCCGCTGGTTAGGCATTCGCCCGAGTGTACGTGGTATTGCCATGGATCCCGGTGCTCACCCGCATGGCGGTGGCGAAGGTCGCTCGCCTATTGGTATGCCTAGCCCCAAGACACCCTGGGGCAAGCCAGCATTAGGCAAGAAGACCCGCGTCAACAAGCGCACAAATAAGTTTATTGTGCGTCGCCGTGGCAATGCATCGTCGTCTGTGTAATGTGAGGAGAGAACATGTCACGTTCATTAAAAAAAGGACCATATATTGAGGTCAAGCTCCTCAAACGCGTTGAGGAGATGAATCGCAAGGGCGAGCGCAAAGTGCTCAAGACTTGGTCACGCGCTTCGACGATTTTTCCACAATTCGTTGGACATACCATTGCTGTCCACGATGGTCGTCGTCATGTGCCGGTTTTTATTAGCGAGAATATGGTAGGGCACAAATTAGGTGAATTTGCGCCAACTCGCCTATTCCGTGGTCACATGCGAGCAGAAAAGACAACGAAAGCCGCTGCTCCTGCTGCGTCTGCACCTGCGGGCCGCAAACCTGCCTAAATGGAAAGGTGATCATTATGGAAGTTCGAGCCGTTACCAAATTTACAGGCGTTAGCCCCCAAAAAGCGCGTTTGGTGTTGGATGAGGTGCGCGGAAAGAAGGCTCAGGATGCCCTGGCTGTATTGCAATTTATGCCACAACAGTCAGCCAAGCTAGTGGCCAAAACCGTGAAAAGCGCCTTGGCCAATGCCACAGAGAATTTTGGCTTAGAAGCGAGTGATATGGTTATCACGAAGATTTTTGCCGATGCAGCGCCTATACGTAAGTGGCGCCGCTTTGGCGCCCGCGGTCGCTTTAAACCGTGGCTTCGTCGCTCGTCGCACATTACGGTGATTTTGGAAGAACGCACTGTCAGCTAAACCGCGATTGTCTTGAAAGACAGTGTTTAATCTCGTTGAAGAACGCTGGGTTTCAAACACGACAAAGTGTAGGGTCAAGGAGGATAGATTTGGGTCGCAAAGTACATCCAATAGGCTTTCGCCTAGGCATTATTAAAGAACACAAGAGCCGCTGGTATGCCGCCGGTCGGCGTTATAACGAGCAACTGGTTGAAGACCGTGAAATCCGCAAGATTGTGGTGGCCGAATTGCCCAAAGCTGGTATTAGCAATGTGGAAATTGAACGGCAACCAAACCAGGTGCATATTATTGTCGATACTGCGCGCCCCGGTGTGATCATCGGACGCAAAGGTCAGAGCGTAAATGTGCTGCGCACCAAACTACAAGATCTTACCCAGAAAAAGGTAAAGATCGACGTGCGTGAGATTACAAAGCCAGAATTAGATGCCCGTCTGGTCGCTGAAAGTGTTGCCGAGCAGCTTGAGCGCCGCATTAGCTGGAAGCGT
>CAZTXO010000107.1:0-4262 GCA_964617515.1 uncultured Saprospiraceae bacterium
AAGGGTTCAAATCCCTTCATTGGCTCAAACGAAGATCAATAACACAACATACATCGTAAACCAGCAATCAGTATTTCGTTAAACCATATCTTTTAAACAACTACATCCATGGCAAAAGAAACCTTTCAGCGGACCAAGCCACACGTAAACATCGGCACCATTGGTCACGTAGATCACGGTAAGACGACCCTCACGGCAGCGATCACCTATGTACTGGCCGACCAGGGTCTGGCACAGAAGACATCGTATGACTCCATCGATGCCGCTCCTGAAGAAAAAGAAAGAGGTATCACCATTAATACCGCACACGTGGAATATGAGACGACCAAGCGTCACTATGCCCACGTGGACTGCCCGGGACACGCCGACTATGTGAAGAACATGGTTACGGGTGCTGCCCAGATGGACGGCGCCATCCTCGTGGTGGCCGCTACCGACGGTCCGATGCCCCAGACGCGTGAGCACATCCTGCTCGCCCGCCAGGTAGGGGTGCCCAAGATCGTAGTGTTTATGAACAAAGTGGACCTGGTGGATGACCCCGAAATGCTTGAACTGGTTGAAATGGAAGTTCGTGAACTGCTCGACCAGTACGGTTTCGACGGCAATCATACGGCCATTGTAAAAGGGTCTGCCCTGAAAGCGCTGGAAGGCGATGCCAAAGGAAGAGAAGCCATCATGGAGCTCATGAATGCGGTTGACACGCAGATTCCCGAGCCGGTCCGTGATATTGATAAGCCGTTCCTGATGCCGATCGAGGACGTATTCTCGATCACCGGCCGCGGTACGGTTGCCACCGGACGTATTGAACGCGGTACGATCCTGACGGGAGACAACGTCCAGATCATCGGGATGATGAAGGATGGTGAAAAACCGCTGACCTCCACCGTCACCGGGGTTGAAATGTTCCGTAAAATCCTGGATCGCGGGGAAGCAGGTGATAACGCCGGTCTGCTCCTGCGCGGTATTGAAAAAGACCAGATCCACCGCGGGATGGTCATCTGCAAACCGGATTCCGTGAAGCCGCACAAGAAATTCAAGTGCGAAGTCTACGTACTCGGAAAAGACGAAGGGGGCCGTCATACGCCTTTCTTCAATGGCTACCGTCCGCAGTTCTATTTCCGTACAACGGACGTCACGGGTGACGTCAAGTTGCCGGAAGGCGTGGAGATGGTCATGCCGGGTGACAACGTCGGTCTTGAGGTGACCCTGATCAACACCATCGCCATGGAAAAGGGTCTTCGCTTCGCTATCCGCGAAGGTGGCCGTACGGTGGGTGCCGGACAGGTAACCGAGATCCTCGACTAAGCCGGAGGGCCTAACAAAATACTGATACAGGTTCCGGCAGGCGGTTTGCCAAAGGGATGTAACTCCTGCCGGAATTTTTTAACGAATACAAACAGGTTTCGCTTTTGCAGCGGCATGTAAAACCCGGTACAAAAGACAAATGTGTTAGGGAGGTAGCTCAATTGGTAGAGCGGCGGTCTCCAAAACCGTAGGCTGCGGGTTCGATTCCTGTCCTCCCTGCTAAACAGTAGAGAGTGGTCAACAGGGCGCCGGAAACGCATCCTGATGTTGAAAAAATAAAATGTAAAGCGGATGGAACAAATCAAGTTATACCTGATCGAAAGTTACAATGAACTGGTCCACAAGGTGACCTGGCCAACCTGGTCTAACCTGCTGGGCAGCACACGTGTTGTTTTGATCGGCTCCGCGCTGATTGCCGTTCTCGTCCTGCTGATGGATGCGGTCTGCAAACAAGCGACCTCCATCCTGTATAATATATAACGATCAGCGAATCATGGCTGAAGGCAAAAAATGGTATTCATTACGGGTGATATCCGGCAAGGAGCGCAAAATCAAGGAGCGCATCGAACTGGAGATCAAACGTGCCGGCTGGGATGACGTCGTCACCCAGGTGCTGGTGCCTTCAGAGAAAGTATATAAGATCCGTAACGGGAAGAAAGTGATCCTCGACCGCAATATCCTGCCGGGGTACATCCTCCTGGAAGCGGATCCTGAACGATTCTCCGCCGAGATTGTTCAGGCTATCGCCAACATGCCGAATGTCATTCATTTTCTGGGCCGGAACAACCCGATCCCGATGCAGGAAAGTGAAGCCAACCGGATGCTGGGTAAAGTGGATGAATCGCAGGGCCTGGTGGAATCCATGGTCGAACCATTTATCGAAGGAGAAATGGTCAAAATCATTGATGGACCCTTCAACGATTTTGTCGGGGATATCAAGGAAATCAACGAAGAAAAAAAGAAACTCAAAGTTATCGTCAAGATATTCGGCAGGGGCACGGAAGTCGAGCTCAACTTTATGCAAGTTGAGAAAACTTCTTGATCCTCAATCGATTAGATATTAAAACCTGAAGTCCATTATGGCAAAGGAAATAGAAACATTCATCAAATTGCAGGTCAAAGGCGGTGCCGCCAACCCGGCTCCCCCGGTAGGTCCGGCATTGGGTTCCAAAGGGGTCAACATCATGGAATTCTGCAAGCGTTTCAACGCCCGTACGCAGGATATGCCCGGCAAACTGATCCCGGTGATCATCACGGTATACAAGGATAAATCCTTCGAATTTGAACTCAAGACTGCCCCGGCTGCTGTCCAACTGCTCGAAGCTTCGAAAGTGAAATCCGGGTCAGCCGAACCCAACCGTAAAAAGGTAGGAAGCGTCACCTGGGACCAGGTGGCCGTCATTGCCCAGGATAAGATGAAAGATCTGAATGCCTTCACCCTGACCTCGGCGATCAAGATGGTTGCCGGAACGGCCAGGAGTATGGGGCTTACTGTCACGGGCACGCCCCCGGAAGGGATCACCGTAAAGTCCTGACCGGCTTTATCCATGCTGTCCCGCTCAAAACGATGAGCGCGACCTAAAGAAATCATTTATTTCAAAGGGAGTGTCGCCCGAAAACGACACGCCAGAACCTTTAAAACTTTTATTGAATGGCTAAGCTTAGCAAGAAAATGGCTATCGCTGTTAAAAAAGTCGATAGCGCCAAGTTGTATGACCTCAATGAGGCCATGAAACTGGTCAAGGAAGTCAATCTGACCAAGTTTGATTCGTCCGTTGACCTGCACATCCGCCTGGGTGTGGATCCCCGGAAAGCCGACCAGGCGATCCGCGGTACAGTAAGCCTTCCTCACGGAACAGGTAAAACTAAAAAAGTATTAGTGCTCTGCACCCCGGACAAGGTGCAGGAAGCGCAGAACGCGGGAGCCGATTACGCCGGGCTGGATGAGTACATCACCAAGATCCAGGAAGGCTGGACGGACGTGGATGTCATCATTGCGATGCCTTCCGTGATGGCCCAGGTAGGAAAGGTCGGACGGATCCTGGGTCCGCGCGGCCTGATGCCGAATCCCAAATCCGGGACGGTCACCATGGATATCACCGGTGCCGTGCAGGAGGTGAAAGCCGGTAAGATTGCTTTCCGCGTGGACAAGTTTGGCATCATTCACTCACCCGTTGGCCGCGTATCCTTCTCCGCTGAAAAGCTGGCGGACAATGCGCTTGAATTGCTGCATACCATCCAGCGCCTCAAGCCCAGCAGCGCCAAGGGCATCTACATGAAAACCATCTCTGTTGCCTCGACGATGAGCCCCGGTATCAACATTGATCCTAAAGTCGTCTAACCATATCCTATAGTTCACCTTACTTCTAAAAAGCAAACGACGATGAACAAGCAAGAAAAAGACCAGGTCATAGCCGAGTTGACGGAGACATTCGACAACAGCTCCTATATCTATTTTACCGATGCTTCTTCCATGACGGTTGAAGAGGTCAACAAGCTCAGGCGCAAGTGTTTTGAGCAGGGTATCCAGATGACCGTGGTCAAGAATACGCTGGCGCGCAAAGCCATGGAGCGTCTTGGAGAAGAGCGCAACTTCGCCGCTGTCTTCAAGGCCCTGGAAGGACCTACCGCCATCATGCTGACCAACACGGCCAATGCGCCCGCCAGGCTCATCCGGGATTTCCGTGGCGATGGCACCAAACCGGTGCTGAAGGCCGCCTATATCGACAGTGATGTCTTCTTCGGGGAAGAGAGCCTTGAGGCCCTGATCAACCTGAAATCGAAGAACGAACTCATCGGAGACGTCATCTTCTTACTCCAGTCACCTGCACGTAATGTCATCTCCGCACTCAAGTCCGGAGGCAGTACGATCGCGGGCCTGGTCAAAACGCTCGAAGAGCGAAATGCATAAGGCTTCCACAATTTGATTCATATTATTCCATTTGACAATTATCTAA
>CAZTXO010000108.1:0-3988 GCA_964617515.1 uncultured Saprospiraceae bacterium
ATGACTCCTAACTATTGAACTGCCCAGGTGGTGGAATTGGTAGACACGCAGGACTTAAAATCCTGTGGCCAGTTATGGCCGTGCGGGTTCAAGTCCCGCCCCGGGTACAAAAATCAGAACGAGAATCAGACCGAGAGCGATGGTTCTCGTTCTGATTTTTACATCATTCTCATTCTGTTTCTCACTCTTTTTCAATCAGCATCGAGAACATGTTTGAATTTCAAAATCTAGAGATCTATAAAAAAGCCAAGGCCTTTCATGTTTCCATGAATTCAGTAATCCAAAAAACTAAATTACAAAAAACCATAATTGATCTACTTTACAGAGAATCTTTCAGCATCCCATTAAATATAGCGGAAGGATCCGGAAGATTTTCAAAACCAGATCGCAAGAATTTTTTTATTATATCAAGAAGCTCAGTTTTTGAATGTGTTGCTATACTTGACATTCTGCATGACAATATGCAAATTGAAGAAAATGAATTTAAATTGCATCTTAAATCTGCAGATGAACTATCCAGAATGCTATTCGCTATGATTAAAAATCTAGAGTAAGCTAAAATCCAAAATCAGAATGAAAACCAGAGCGAGAGCAAAAATCAGAACTAGAATCAGAGCGAGAGCGATGGTTCTAGTTCTGATTTTTACATCATTCTCATTCTGATTCTTGCTCTATGTTCTTAATGCAAAAGACATTTTCGAAAACGAGTTCAAAAATATTAAGCAAGTGCAATAATTTGCATTTGAATAATCGAGAAACAGAGCAGGAGCGATGGATCTTGCTCTGATTTTTACATTATATGCTTGTACATCCGATTATAAAGCGAGTTTTAATTGATAATCCAGATGAAGTATCATTAAGAAAAGCAATAGATGAAAAGAAAATTGTTCTGGTCAATCTCTCCAAAGGTCATGTTGGAGCAGATGTTTCCCATATTCTAGGTGCTTTGTTTATCACCTCAATTGCTTCTGCTTCGTTTAGCAGAGTGGATACAGAAGAAGACAAGAGAATTCCATTTATGGTCTATGTAGATGAATTTCATAACTTCACTACCTTGTCCTTATTAGGTATGTTTTCCGAGCTTCGCAAATTTAAAGTAGGAATGACCATGGCTTACCAGTATATGGCTCAACTTGATCCTGATATTAAAAGTGCAGTGCTGGGTAATGTCGGAACTATTATTTCATTTCGTATTGGCACTGAGGATGCAATGGTTATGGCAAGAGAAATGTATCCTGAATTTAATGTTTAGGATTTTATAAATCTTCCGAACTACAAGATATATTTAAAACTTTTGATTGAAGGAAAGCCGAGCAGGCCATTTAGTGCAGTAACCTATTGTTTTTGATTAAAGCTTATTAAATTTGTTCATTTAATTTATTCTTGAAGCATACCCAATTCAAATTATTTCAACTCATAATAATTCTAATATCAGGTGATTTTCTTATTCAAATTTAATTAACTTTGATATTATAATACTCTTATTATTTTTTATAATTGCAATATAAAAAATTCCAGTCTCACACTCAGTACAGTTAATATAATTATTTCGGGAATACAATCGATTAGTTTGCATTAATTGACCATATTGATTATAAATTTCATAATTAAGATTATCCAGGTTATAATCCTCAATATTTATATTAATTATATCCTTAATTGGATTTGGATAAATCTTTATATTCAATTTTATTTTATAATTTATTGAATCTTCTACACCTATTTGTATAATTCTACAAAAAGAATTGTTTCCATTTATATTAATTGCTTTTAAACATACCTTATATGTTCCGCTATAAGTAAATCTATGATATGGATTCTTTATGTTGCTATAACTTCCATCACCAAAATCCCATTTCCAGAAAGTTGTTTCATAGCTACTTAAATCCCTAAATTTAAGTAATTTAGAATCGCTTATGTCTACATTGTAGTTCCAATATGCAAAAGGTATATTGTCAATACCAAGATTATCGCAAAAACAATCATCTTCAGGCCCCAGATTATAATTTGGCATGGTTGGAATACCAAATGCGTAATATGCTGGTAATTTAATCTTTCGTAGTTCCATATTGCAATTTTTTCCATGTGAGTCTGGATCTTCAATAACATGAATATAAGGCCCACCTGATTCAGTAGTTATATAAATCTTATTGTCAGGAGCAAGTCCCATTTTATAAAACCCTGTGGAAAAAAGATTCTTATAATAATACCAGTCCCAAATACCTACGGTTTCAACAGAAGAAACTATATTCTTTTTAGTTAAATCAAATTGAAAAATATATTTATAAATTGAGGCGTATAAATATTTTCTGTTTGGTGAAGCACATACCATAAGCGAATTGGCAGAATCTATTGTTGGTAATAATATTTGAATTGGATTTGAAAATCCGCCTGTGCATCTATTAAAATCAAATATTTGTATTTGTTGATCCAAAGTACTTTTAATATATTTTTTACCATCTGGGGTAAATAAACAATCTCCGTTCCAATCCTTTAAAGTTGATTTAATACCAATCTTTTGCTCATGATGTAATGAGACACCATCTGGATTTAATAAAAAAATAAAATGTTTATTTGAATTTGCCTCTTCGAGAATAATCCACCAATCTCTGCCATTACCATGTTTACATGCAGCCAAATGACATAGAACAAAATTTCCATGTAATAAAAGTTGATTTTTCATAGTAACTATACCTTTAGGGAAATTATTATTAATATCTATTTTACTGTATAATAACCTATCTGAATAGATAGGTTTAGTTGTGTGGGGGTCCTCATCTAATCCTAATGCTCGATGTATAAAATAATATGAATTTGAATTGGCTGGATCAGGTAGAAAAAAGGAGGCGGTTGACACAGGATATCCATCATTAATGTAGTATTCTCTTATTTTACCGGGGTTTATAGAATCACCATTTGGTAAAACTTGATGATTGCAATCGATAAGATATTTATTATCTGAATAAAATAAAAACCTCCCACTTTTATCCGAAATACAGGAGGTGCTAAAGCCTAACTCAAATTGTTTACCTTTTGGAGAATATAAAATCGAAACTGGATTCTGTTCAAAATCTAGTAGCATTTTTCCATATTTGATCTTAGTAGTGTCATTGCTTCCATAACCAATAATCCAGTTTCGGTTATAATGCTGTGAGCATAAATTAATATTAGCAATAAAAATGGTAATAAAGCATAACTTGAGAGGCAATATTTTTAAAATTAATCTCACTTTTATAATTAATACAGCAAATTTATAGAAATTTTATTAGTGCACAATCTAAGAATTTGTTAGAATCAGAACAAGAAACAGAGCGAGAGCGATGGTTCTAGTTCTGATTTTTACATCATTCTCATTCTGTTTCTCGCTCTATTTAAATTCGTATCGATACGATAATTCAATTTTAAAATCTGGAAATTATAAGAAATTGATTTTATTGTAAATTAACAACCATCAATAATTCTCATTTTACCTCCATTATAAATTCGGCTGTTACCTTCCCTTTTATCGGATGTTCTAATAAGATGTTTTCAAAAACTAGTTGATCACCGGACTTTAATTTGGATACTATTTCTTTTGCATCAGGACTAAATTCAGGTCCTTGATTGATTGTGGCTTGGTTTGTTTGCTTTTTACTCATGGACTTTATACTAAATGCATGGATGGTCCATTCGCCTTCCCATTCTCTTTGAAACATGCCATTGCATCTAAATTCTAGGGCAGTCAATTTTTTGACTCTGACTTTATTGGTCACGCATGGTTTGGCTATAAAATGCTGTGGCAGTGATTCGCAATTGTCGGCATCTATAAAAACATCCGTGTAATTAACGATTTGTGTGTCAGTAATATTAGTTTCCATATCAAGCGTCACAATTGAATCAATTCGATCATAGATACCTGTTTTGTATTGCTGCGAACTGCATTCAACATTTATTAAAATAACTAAGTGCACTAAAATGATCAATGAAAGTTTCATAGCTGTTTATAATA
>CAZTXO010000109.1:0-3934 GCA_964617515.1 uncultured Saprospiraceae bacterium
CTGATCTGCCAGAGATAGGGGCCTGGTTCTTTGCGCTTGAGCCAGCTATTGGCGACGAGGGTGTAGTTGAGGTCGAGAAGGATGATGGCGTCAGTGGGCAGGGCCATTGGGCTGGGGACCAGCCGGGAAACCTGCTGGTCGGGAAGGGCGAAAAGGGTGTCCTGCAGGAAGGGGTGGGTGAACATCGTCGAGGAGGGGGGCGAGAAGACCTCGCCCCTACGGTTGGTGTGGTGGGTGGAAGTTGACTTAACTGTTATGATGAAGAGGTTGAGGAAGGCGAGTTCGGCTGCGGTCCACCGGGTGGTGGGGCGGATGGCATGATAGGGGCTGCCGCAGATGGCCAAGGCAGCATCCTGTAGGCGAAAGCAGCGGTTGTATTGGGGGATGGTTCCCTGCGACTGCTCTGGCATGTAGGATGTGGCGGCGCGGTACAGGTCGTTGTTGTAGCGGGCGTTGTAGTGGGCAAGAGCCTTTGCAAGGAGTTCGTCGATTTGGGCGGTAAGGGTTGGCATGGGAGTTGCTCCTGGGTGGTGTGAACTCGTCCGGGCGGTCTGAGGTGAAGGCCGCCCGGACGGATGGTCTTAGCGGGTTGCGACGGCTGAAACGTAGGCCCGCCCGTCCACGATGTGGCGGCGCAGATGGGCGGTCTGCCGGTCGTGCTTCCAGGATGACAGGTTGAAGACTTCGCCTACCGATTTCCACCCGCTGACGGTGGGCACTTCGATCCATTCTTCGTCGAAGCGCATGGCTTCGTCACTACCAATTTCCCACATGACCAACTCTCCGGTTGTGGGGTCTACGATGATGTGATTGGTGGGTTTGGTTGTCATTTTGGGGTCGCTCCTGAGGGTCAGTGATGGGGTGGAATCGAGTCGCTTTACTGTAATACAGTATAACAGATATAGGATATGCAGGATTAAGGACAGATTAATGGAAGATTAGAAGATCGGGTTTTTCCCCTGCCAGACTGAGGCCGGGGTGCGAATTGGGGCGAACGAGTCAGACAGTGGATTGGCGTCTGGCGGCGAACGCGAAAAGGCCGGCAGGATGATGGAGGGGTGCTCCACTTCACCTGCCGGCCTCGAGGATGTTTGATCTGGTATGGCTTTGTTATGTCACGTCAGGGGCGCTACAAGTCTCTTTTTGGACTACACACTACTTGCCTTATGTCGAATTATCGTCATTTATTGACATAATTGGCGGCTTGCCGGTAAGAAAGCTAACAGCGTACAAGTAGCTGATGTAGTTGGTCATGACAAGATTGACGCTAGCGGTGATTTCAGCTTCTCGTATCAGTTCGGTGCCGAGAACGACATCGTCATCGAGATGGGACGATGTGCCGGTGAGGATGCGCACTTCCCCTCTCTTGATTTCAGTGTAACGGTTTGGATTGGTCATTATGTCGAGTATTCTGGAGCGGCGGGACGCGGTCGGTGAAGCACGATAGTTTAGGCGCATATGGCGCAGATGCGAAGTGTGATGGCGAAGCCGTGCACGCGCACGGTCTCGCTTTTGACCGCCGGCTGGCCGCAGTCGCACCAACCGTGCGGGGCCCGTTTGTGGAGGAGCGCCTGGGGGCGATCTATGCCGTGGCGGCGACGGTAGGAGCGACAGGCTCCACAGAGTCCTTGGGCACGGTCATGTGATTGAGTGGGCCGGTCGCAGTTGCGACAGTACGCCGGATAGGCTTTGCGTATGGACGGACGGGCGCGGCCCTTGCGTTTGATGTAGGAGCGGCAGGTCTCGCAGACCTTTCCGGCGCGAATGATGTTTCCGCATTCGCAGAAGTTGATAACGCGCTGCAAATCCCATAGGCGTTTGGGGCGCGGCCGGCCGGTGCGTTGCTGGTATTGCGCACAGGCGTGGCACAGGCCGAGATAGAAGGCCGGGCGTTTGTCGCAGTTTGCACACCATGTGATGCGTGGGGTCTTCATGGGGTCGCGCTTTTGATCCCGCGCTCGAACCAGTAGGCGGGCAAGACGTCGAGGGTGAAGGCTTCGGGATGGGTGCGGGCAAGGGAGTCGAGCCAGTCTTCGTCGTCGTAGTCGGGGTGGATGGCAGGGGCCAGGCGCAGGATGGAGTCGATGGCGGCTTTGGCTTCGCAGGTGGGGCAGAGGAGAAAGAAGGGGCCGCCGAAGAGGTCGGGCGGGGTGGCGGAGGTGTGGGGAAGCGGGCGGCGGGGTTGGCCACAGGCGCAGGTGGGGTTGTGGCAGTCGGAGTTAGCGGGTATGCTTCGGACGGGTTGGACGGTTCGGATAGTAGTCGGGACGGGATAGCGGAGCGCCATCTGGTAGCGCCAGTCCCAGTAGGCGGAGATCTGCTGACGTTGGGCATCGGTGTGCGCCTGGCCGTCGGGGAGGTCGGGAACGATGACGGTATAGCAGGCGTCGCAAAGGCGGAAGCGACCGGATGAGCGGACGTGTATCACCTCCCGGCGGCCGCAGTTGTGGCAATGGAAGTAGCCGGGGATGAGGTCAAGCTGCTTGTTCTCCATTGCGAACACCAATGGAAAAAGTGACGGCCCAGACCCAGGGGTTGCTGGTCCAGGGGACGCCACGGCGGGCGTTGATGGCGTTCCACTCGACGGCAAAATCATCATCGGCGGTAGCAGCGTTGCCAAAGGGGGCGCCTTCGGCAATGATGTCTTCGAAGGTCAGAGTGTGAAGCCGCAGGGCACGGATGCTCTCGATCTGCAGCGTGAGGCGGCTCGCCCAGCGGGGCATGAAGATCGGCGATTGCCAGGGGACCTGCTCTGCCCAGTCCGGCGCTGCGTCTGCGCGGTATAGCATGTGGACGGGCACGCCGTCGGGGCGGAGCCGGTCGGCAGGTTCGTTGGCTGCCAGGGTGACGTAGGCCCAGGTCTCACGTACCCATAGGCGGTCGCCGGGCGAGCCGTAAGGACAGGGAAAGCCGCCGCCGTCCGGGTAAGCGCGTTGGGTGAAGTCGGCTAGATCGGCCTGGTCGGATGACCAAGCCACCCAGGTGCCTTTGCCGTCCTGGTGGATGGATTGCACCCAGTCGGCGGTTGGTTCGTAGGTGTGGGGTGGAAAACGGATCACCCTGCAAGTCTGCGTCTTGCGACCTTGCAGAATGGCCCGAACGCTGGCGGCGGTGAAGATGATGGGACGTGTTTTCATGGGGGAATGTGCGGCGCTTTATGGCCTACTGGAACTAATCTAGCCGACTGATGTTGTCCCTGGCCGTTGCAGTTCCCGCAGGTGAAACCGTACAGCTTGCCCCTTCCCCGGCATACACCACACGGCACCCAAACTGACACCAAAACAAAAGCGACGGCGGTTTCTTTGGCACATTGACGGCAATAGTGAGTACCTTCTTCTTCGTCGCCGGCGATGTCGGTGAGGGGATGGCCACAGGGTTGGAGGTGGTTCATTGTCTGTCAGCGTTCTGCGAAAACAGACGCCATGCAACCTGGTAGGTGTCTCGCTCTTGGTTGGAGGCGTGGGCATAGCAGTAGAGCAGATGGCCATCTGGCAATGCCTCGACTTTTCGGCGGCAGCCATCGTGCGCGCAGGTCGGCAGCTTGCGTCGATCGACTCGTTTGCCTGGATTCGCTTCGCGCTGGGCACGATGGGTGAGGATGGCGAGGCCTTTCATGATGTCAGCTCAGGCTGGCGATGGCGCGCTGGAGCAGAAGGCCCATAACCGGTGGGGTGACGGCGTTGCCGAGTTGGCGGACCTGGTCGCGCTTGTTGCCGAGGATGATGTAGGTGTCGGGAAAGGCCATGGCGGCGCGGATTTCGTGGGGCTGGAGCATACGAAAGCCGCAGTCGTCGATGTTCGGCGGCTGGTTGGGCTGCGCTTCCGGCGTCAGCAGATAGTGACGGGGTTGGGTGCTTTGGGTTGGCAGGGGTTCATCGATGCCGCTGACAGCAGCCTGAACGCCCGTCAGGCGGGTGTAGTAGCCGAGGATGAA
>CAZTXO010000110.1:0-3886 GCA_964617515.1 uncultured Saprospiraceae bacterium
ATCGGGAGCATCTACAATACTTCTTAGTCGATTTACATTCATGTTCGAAAATACCGGAACCCAAACCCCTGAACTCATAATTTCCTGATAAAAACCCTCCTCAAAATGTTGCGCATATAGTCCTCCATTGCATTTAAAAACATTTGAAATGGGCCGATTCAAAAAAGTCTCCTGGGTCCAATTTGGAATGGAGGACTTAGTATTGCATCGGTATAAGCCTTGATCATGGCTCAATATTAATTTGCCTTCATCAGAATAGATACTCTGTGCACTGAAATTAAGAGGAAGTCCTGCACTGATATCCTGCCAACTCCGGCCTCCATCCTTGGATTGGTAAATAATATTAGAGGCCACCGGATTCGTACATTCCTGAATTTGTCGGCCTACAAAAAAGGATTGAAAAAAGAAAAAAAACGCGATCATAAGGATTTGCATGGCTAAAAATTTAAATTAAACAATGAGCCAAAAGTACAGGCAAGCCATAACCGAGCCACAAATTGGCTGTAAAACCATGTAACATAAATGTAAAAGCTTGTTTTAGTAGCCGGTTGACAAAAAATTGATAATTATTGATTAAAAACCAAGGTCCGTTGAGTTCAAATTCGTCGTGATTCAAAATTTAAACCAGCATTTTAGATTAATGTTAAACAGCCTTGATCATAACTATTTATCGGTAAAATTACTTTTAGTCCTTATTTAAAGGAAAATTGAACATCCAGCGGATCCCGTATTTGTCAAGACAGCAACCCCAGAGGGCACCCCAAAACTGGTCTTGCAAAGGAGCTATTTCTGTTGCACCTTCAGACAATAGATTAAAAAGACGTTCGGTTTCTTCTTTTGAATCCGGTTCTAAATTGATGGTAGTATTATTTCCGATGGTAGTGTGGTGTCCCATACTTTCCAAGGTATCTGTTCCCATAATTTCTATACCAGCTAAAGTAGGTAAGGCCACGTGCATTATTTTACGTTTATCGTCAGCAGAGAGTTCAGGGACTCCTTCCATAGGAGGCATGTCTCCCATCCGCATAAATGGAGCCGACCATTCCGTTTTAAAAATTGATTTGTAAAAATTAAATGCTTCCTCCGTTGTTCCGGGAAAATTAAGGTAGATTGATACTTTAGCCATAAATTTTGTTTTAAAAAATTGAATTGCAAACTTACATTATGCTCACCAAATAATTTAATTGAATTGAAATTGAGAATCACCATTTTTAGAGATCCTTTTTTTTTAGTGGTCTTAATTTATTTATCAAATACGCTTATTCCATTGCCTAAATGAATAATTGTAAACTTGCTCCAAATAATACCAATGAATACTCTTTAAAAATTGTAAAATGATGCTGGTTCAAGCTAGAATTCTGATGTCTTTCCCCCTCGCCAATTTCTTTGCTGAATAAATACGTTTTCAATGACTCCGTTTATAAATTATATTTATTAAGTCTAATATGGTAAATTGTTATAAATCCCTTGATCAAATTGATAAAATTATTTTTTGCCTGTTTCAAAAGTTTGAAAATATTTTCTAAATTTCATATTACAATTATTTATATAATCAGGGTAAACCCTTAGTTTGCAATCAGGGTTTACCCTGATTTTTCATCTGAAATTAAAAATTTAACACAATTAATTTGGAGTTTGCCAGCTATGCATTATATTTTTGTAATACAATCACACCCGTCAAGATTTCAATATTTTGATCTTATAAACTATTCTAATTTTAAGATAATCAATTGCGCCATTTAGCAAGTTTGCTAAATGAAAATACGCATTTGAATGGAATGTTTTATTTATTAACCAAAATTGTATTTTTATGAAATACTCAATATTTTTATCGCCAGGCGCGATAAGGCTGAATGATAGCCAATGATCTTTCTATATACTATGATTAACAATCTTTAGCCCAAAACGCAGGTATAAACACCCAATCGATATTTTTAGCTAACACAATCATTCTTTAGAAAATTCTCAAGCATTCATTCAGCCTTCCCTAGAATGCTTTTTTCCTTTTGAAGCGCTGGTTTCACTAGCGAAAAGGGAATACTATCTTTTTCTTTAAAATTTAAATTCAAAAATATGAAAAATTTAATCCATTCAAATTTTTTTAGGCTAAATTATAAATTCTGGAATTTCACCTCGCCTTTTGTAAAGTCAATAATTTCATTGACTTTATTACTTTTCGTAAATCCAACTTCATCGCCGGCAATAAATAAATCCGATGCTTCCTGTATTGAAGATAATCCGTGCGATTTTATGCTGACTAAGATAGAGTGTTTGCAAGAGAATACTTATCGTGTTTGTTTTGAAGCTGTTAATCAACCAGGTAGCCATGAATTTATTATTTATGACTTTGCTACTAATACAGAACTTTGCAGAAGTACTTTAGGTGCATATAAGTTTTGTTGTATCATTTTAAATTCAACTTATATAAAAGTAGTTCATAATAATACAACGTTACTCTACTCTTGCCAAAAGACTTTAGTTTATGATATTGGATGCAATTATAATTGCAGCTCGTTAAACTTTAATTACTCAACCGTTTATGATGCACCTTGCTTCACAGCAGATTTAAGCATAAATACAACGCATTTGACTAATGTCACATGGAATTTTGGTGATGGAACAAATAGTATTATGTCCACTTCAAATACTATAAGACATAGGTTTCCAGATCCTGGCACCTACAACGTTTGTGTAACATTTTTTAATGTTTTGACGGAGTACACCTATACTTGTTGTGATACTGTAACCTATGTAAGCAGTTGCGTTGATTCTCTATTAACATGGGAGGAATGTCCAGACCAATCTCCATCAGGAATTAGTAGTAATTATCCTGAATGTTGCATTAAGCTAACTTACGAAAACAATTGTGCCGAACCAGACTTTGTTTGGAGCTTTGGTGATGGAAGTTCAATGGAAACTACTTCTGTGCCTTATGTGAATCATAGATTTACTGATATAGGACCTTACGAGATTTGTGTAAGATTTAAAATAAATGAAATTGCCGATTCTTGTTGTTTCACACGAAGTTTTCCTCCTTGCGAATGCTGTCAAACGGCTGATTTTGACATGAATTATCTTGATGACTTTAGCTCGTGTATACAGAGACCAGTTGTTGTTACTCCCGTTTGTGAATTAACTGGATTTGTGCAACATGAATGGATCTTTCAGGATGGATATATTTATCATGGGCTTGTTCCACCCCCGCACTATTTTACGAACTTTGTTAATTTGAGCGGTCAAATATGTGTCACTCATCGTGTAATTTGTGATACTTATGAATTTGAAGTAACAAAGTGCTTAGATGCATATAACGGGGTTTATGTAGGTTCTTACAACGCCGAAACAAGAATGTCTCTTTATCTTCCAAGTTATAATATGAATATTTATGAGTTTATAACAAATTTCGCTAACGAACCAGGTGCACCTCTCATAATCGAAGGTACATTGTTGGTTGACATTGAAACTCAATTTTTTGGAGGTACCTTTAATATGGCTAAGGGTTCCAAAATATTTGTAGACCAACATCAATTTGATTTATATAGCACAACAATACAAGATGCTGTTAGACTGGGTTATAGTAGTTGTTGCAGATGGCAAGGAATTGAATCTAAATTGGGTTCTAACCTCACGTGGAATGATGCAACAATCACTGATGCAGAAGTTATGCTACGGTTTGTTGGAGGCACCACAAGGGGTACAGAAATTAATTTTACAAATTGTCGCTTTCATGAAAATGTTTTTGGACTATACTCAGTTGCTCATAGATTCATTGTAGGAGATTTTTACGACAATGAGTTTAAAGGTTGCTTGGATTGTAGAGTTATTTGTGGATGTAAACCAGGAATCGGTATTTATCTAAAGGATATACCTGCAACTGGAATTACCT
>CAZTXO010000111.1:0-3746 GCA_964617515.1 uncultured Saprospiraceae bacterium
TGGAATAATCTTGGTGTTTGTTACAATCAAACCCGTCGTTTTGATCTCGCGGAATCCGTTTTGCGCAAAGCGCTTGCCATGGATTCAACGTCTATTTATGCGTGGAATAATCTTGGTAATTTTTACAATCAAATAAGGCAATACGATCTGGCAGAAAAGCTATTAAAAAAAGCAGTAAATCTTGATTCCACCTATGCCAGTGCCTGGAATAATCTTGGTGTTACTTATAATCTTACCAAACAGTATACAGAAGCAGAAGTAGTATTGAATAAAGCCATTCTTCTGGATTCGACCAATGCATCCGCCTTCAATAATCTGGGCAATTGTTATATGCAAACCTTAAGATATATCGAAGCAGAGCCAGTCTTGAAAAAATCAATCGGTCTTGATTCTAACAGTTTTTTTGCCTGGAACAATATAGGTTACTGTTATCTACAATCTCATAGATATGAAGAGGCAAAGATAGCTTTATTAAAGGCCATTGCCATTGATTCTACTGTACCCAATCCATTCAAACATCTTGGAATGGTCTATTGGAAACTCAATCGTTATGATGATGCGAGTCAACAATTTCTATATGCCATTAAACTTAATCCTAACTATACGGCTGCCCTGCTAGGAATGGCGTATTTGCTCGACGCACTTGGAAAAACTGAAGATTCAGCACATTATGTAGAACAGGCCATTGTCAAAGGAGTACCGTTAAAACAATTGGAAAAGGATGAAGACCTGGCTTCTTTTCGCTCAAAACCAGAATACAGAAGATTAGTTCAAAAACATTTTCCAAATCAACAACGATAAGCAATGAAACACAACTTTCTTATTTACTTATTTCTTATTTGCTTTGGATTGCAAGCTCAACAAAAAGGAGCAAAGCCAATTCTCGCGACTCGCGACTCGCGACTCGAGACTCAAACCACTTACGCTGTTGTCGTCGGTATCTCCGATTATCAGGAGAAAGAAATTCCGGACTTACGTTATGCTGACAAAGATGCTGAAGCATTTGCCAATTTTTTAAGATCGAATGCCGGAGGAAGATTAGATAACGATCATCTCAAAGTTTTGATCAATGAACAAGCGACCATGGCGCAGTTTGCAATAAATCTGGATTGGCTATTGGAAAACGCGAAGGAGAATGACAGAGTCATCATTTATTTTTCCGGTCATGGAGATGTAGAAAAGAAAACCTTAACGCAGCCAGGTTTTTTATTATGTTGGGATGCCCCCGAACAAGTTTATATGTCAGGAGGTGCATTTGCACTTCCCATGTTGCAGGAAGTAGTATCAACTTTATCCATTCAAAATAAAGCTCAAGTTGTAATAATCACCGATGCCTGTCGGAGTGGTAAACTCTCAGGAAGTTCAATTAATGGAAATCAACTCACTAATGCCAATCTTGCAAAGCAATATGCAAATGAAATAAAAATTCTTTCCTGTCAACCTCATGAATATTCAATCGAAGGTGAACAATGGGGAGGAGGTCGCGGTGCATTCTCGTATAATCTGGTGAATGCTTTATATGGATTAGCGGATAACAATAACGATCTCATAGTAAATCTTCAAGAAGTAGGAAGATATCTGGAAGATCATGTGACTGCAGAAGTAGCACCTGTAAGTCAGGTTCCAATGATAATTGGCAATCGTACTACTCCATTGTCCAAAGTCAATACAGGTATACTCGCTTCTCTTAGACAAGGAAGATTCAATCAAGTAACTCAACTGTCTTCAATTGATTCTCGGGGAATCGTTGAAGAGGTATTAACTGGTGTAGACACTAATGCACGACTTACATACCGGTTATTTAATGAAGCCATAAAGAACAAAAATTTTCTTATTCCCGAAGGATCATGTGCTGAGACTTATTATCAAAAACTCATTTCAAATCAGTCTTTCAAAAGCTTGCATACAACATTTACCAGAAACTATGCTGCTGCCCTGCAGGATGATGCTCAACAAACTCTAAATGAGTGGATGAAAAACAGTCAGGATAAGGAATTTTCAAAAGCTAATAATCGTCGATTACCTTTAAAAGTCTTCACTGATAAAATAAGATCTTATCCACTTTGCTTAGACAGGGCTTCAGAATTATTAGGTGAGAAACATTATATGTATTCGACACTTAAAGCTCGAAAGTATTTTTTTGAAGGGTATCTGATAACTAATTCAGACTTGAACCCTAATCCAATATTAGGTAAACAAGCTTTGAACTTGTTCCGCAAATCATTGGATTGGCAACCAGAACAACCCCATGTTTTTTGGCAGATAAGTAGAGTTTTCGGTATTCGATTCCTCGAACCTGATTCAACGGAATATTATGCCAAACAAGCCACCTTACTAAATCCAAACTGGGTAATTCCTTTAGTAGATGCGGCTTTTATGCTCTCCGACAGATTCAAGATATTTCAACCAGCAGAGGCGCTACTACAACAAGCTACTAAAATTGACTCTAGTTTAGGAGAATTATGGAACGCTTGGGGTACGTTCTATTATAGGCAAAAGAAGTATTTAGAAGCAGAAGCATTTTATTTAAAATTCCTTTCGTACGACTCAATTAATATAGGAGCATGGAACAATCTAGGTATGTGTTATTTTGTTATCAAAAAATTTTATGATGCAGAGATGGCATTTAAAAAAGCAATAAGTCTCGATTCAACTAATGTAATACCCTATAACAACTTAGGAATTTGTTATAATGAGTCCAACCGCCATGTCGATGCGGAGTTGGCATATAAAAAAGCAATAACCGTCGATTCAAATTATACAATCACATGGAGAAACTTAAGCAAGTTTTATTATAATGTCGGTCGATACGCTGATGCAGCATTGACAGTTAAAAAAGCTATAAGTCTCGATTCAACTAATTCAGACTGCTGGACCATTCTCGGTTCCTCTTATTATATGATCGAAAGGTACAACGAAGCAGAATTGGCGTATAAAAAAGCCTTGACATTAGATTCAACAAATGTATTTACATGGCAACACATTAGCAACTTATATTACTCTACCCGTCATTACTTAGAGGCAGAAGCTGCAACTAAAAAAGCAATAACTCTCGATTCGACTAATTATACTTCTTATTTAAACTACGGTTGGGTATGTATAAAAATGTATAAATTTAAAGAAGCGCAAACACAATTTCTAAAGGCCAAACAACTTAACCCCGAAGACTACTGGTCATCACTTGGCATCGCCTGCATATTCCAATCAGAAGGAAAAATTACTGAATCAATCGATTTTGTAGAACAAGCGATCGATAAAGGAATTAAATTCGAAGAATTGGAAAAAGCCGAAGAACTTTCTACTTTGCGATCCACGCCAGAGTACAAACAATTAATGAAAAAACATTTTCCCGAACAATTTAAAGATTAATAATCTCAAAAGATGAAATCACATCTTGTATTACTACTTTCTACTTTTTTCCTTTCACTTTTCTCTCAACAAAAAGGAGCTTCTCCAATAGTCGCTACTCGCGACTCGCGACTCGCGACTCAAAACACCTATGCTGTTGTCGTTGGTATCTCCGATTATCAGGAAAAAGAAATTCCGGACTTACGTTATGCCGATAAAGATGCGGAAGCATTCGCCAATTTTTTAAGATCAAAATCAGGTGGTAGTTTAGATAACGATCATCTCAAAGTTTTGCTTAATAAAGATGCAACCGCTGCTCAGTTTGCTATTACTTTAGATTGGTTGATGGAAGTAGCAAAAGAAAATGATCAGGTCATACTTTATTTTTCAGGACATGG
>CAZTXO010000112.1:0-3722 GCA_964617515.1 uncultured Saprospiraceae bacterium
ATAACACGTATATCTACGCAACTAAAATAATGAATTTCCTTTGATAATCAATACGTTACTATTGCGTTTTTCCATATCATCATGGCGTGGATACAAACTTTCGCTTTTTATATCCCCGTGTCCAGGTAGTCTAACGGACTTTGTATGTGCACCAGCTTTTCCTTTGCCACATGAAGGTATCTTTCCGTTGTTTTGATATCAAAATGCCCCAGCAACTCCTTAATGTATTTGATGTCCACCCCCTTTTCCAGGAGATGAGTGGCATAACTGTGGCGTAAGGCATGAAACGTGACATCCTTATGGATTCCGGCTTCTTTGATGGCGCGATTGAAGATTGTCTGCGCACTACGGGTGCTATAAGCCATGCCCTTTTCCTGGCCCTGGAACAGGTAATCCTTTGGCCCAAGCTCGTACCGTGCGATATACCGGTCCAGGACATCCTTCAGCACAGGACTCAGGGTCACATACCTGTCCTTTTTACCCTTGGAGCGCATGATAAACACTTGCATCCGTTCCCCATCCAGTTGATGTACCTTCAGCCGGGTGACTTCCCCTACCCGCAGCCCACAACTAAAAGCGGTCAGCAATAACGCTTTATGCTTCAGGTTTGGCACCGCACGGAATAACCGCTCCAACTCATGCTCTCCCAGGACTTTGGGCAACTGCAGTGGTTTCTCCGGCCTCGGCAGATAAAACAACATCCGTTCATGCCCAAGTACCTGTTCGTACAGAAACTTGATGGCATTGATGTGCGAATTGATGTCACTTTCGCTATATGAATGCTTCTTTTGACGCTCCAGTAAATACTGCTCTATCGCTGCCTTCGTGACCTCCAGCGGATTCCTGGTTTGGGCTATCGCGACCAGGTATTTCCGCAAATGACTGGTATAACTTTTCAGGGTCTGGGGACTATAGCCTTTGAGTATAATCTTTTCCCGAACCCGGTTCAGTAAGTCCTGGCATAAAGACTGATAGGTTGGACCCACACCACATTCCGCGAGTCCGGGTGACCACATGGCAAACTCCGATATCCCGTACCTCCTTCGGTTATCCGTTGTGTCCGGTATATACCAACACCGGTGCGTGGGACTCCAGATTCTGCCTCGAATGGACCGGATCTCCGAAATGAGGGATTGGTGATAATCAAACTCCAGCCTGATCACAGGCCTGTCTTTATATTCTGCCAGGTTCGCCCGTATCGGCGGCCGGCTGCCTTCTGGTGAAGCCATCCTTGTCCTGTTTTCAACTATACCAAATATACACCGTTCCGCCCGGATCCCGCAACCTCCCGTTAGGGTTTACCGGACCTCCGCCACAAAAAACACGCAAGAGTACGACTCCACTATTGACGCTGCGGCGGATAAGCACCCAGTTGCTCAAACAAGGCGTTAAAGTCTACAAACGGACAGACTTCGTCCAGCTTCCCATCTTTCATTTTGTACCAGACCGCTTCCCGAAACTTCACCTCCCTGTTGGTCGGAGGGATGCCAAACAAAGGTCCGGTGTGCCTGCCGCTGATCGATACCCACATCGCGATCTTATCCCCCTGGACGATGAGGTCCTGGATGTCGATGTGAAAGGAATCAAACGCCTGCAGAAAATACGTCACCTGCGCTTTCATCCCTTCCACGCCATGCGGCGCCTCCGGAGCAAACATGTTTTTGAAGTCAGGCCCCCAATACTTTTCCGCCTTCGAAAAATCCCGCCGGTTCCATATCTCCTCTGTGTAGGCATAGATAAACTGCCTGATGCTGTCCTCCCGCATTCCTGGTGGGTTGACTGTCGCCGCCTCATGCCCCCGCTGACAGGCGATCATCCCCATGAGCCACACAGCCCGCATGGGCCACAAGCGTAAATGTTGCATGCACATTATGGTTTTTTCTCACTCTCTCGCTTTCTCACTTTGTAGCTCCCTCAATTCCCCAGCCTCGCACAGGTGACGAAAGCCTGGATCTGATAGGTGTTAAATAGATTCGGATTGAACGCCTGGGCCTTCCAGGAAGAATCCGTCTCCGGATAACTCGAAACGAACTTCAGGTCCGACGAGGAAAAGTATACCCCTCCGCCCATAGCCACGAATCCGGTGGGGCAATTGCAGGTAGCCGTCCCCGTCGTTCCCGGCCCGACATCCACCAGGCTGGAAACGATCCTTTGAAATCCGATTTCAAGTTTACCATTCACATCCACATCACCCGGTACGATCATTTTCCCGGCACCGTCGATCCGCATCCGCTCGGTTTCGTTGGTCCTGAAGATAAGGCTTCCTGTGGTGCCGCGGGATTTGAATCCCAAATCCTGGTTGAGATTATTGCCGGTGGCATAGATGGTATTGTAGCCAAACCCGATCCCCTGCGTCGCATTGGCATGCCGGATTTCGACGCCATCCGCGTCAGCCGAAAGGCTTCCTGTCACGTACAAAGGACGCCAAAACGGATGGGTACCACTGCGCGCGCTGCCCATATTGACATCCACCCGGTTGATGGGATTGCTCAGCCCTACACCCAAATACCCATCCCCGGTAATCCGCATCAATTCCTGGCTGCCTCCCGGGAAGAATATACCGGAATAAAAAACATGGTCACTCGTGCTGGTGGGAACCTGGTATCGCAACACCTCGGTGTATACGCCAAATCCGTAAAACCTGTCCTCATGGTAAGGCTCATTCTCATAGAGGACTATTTTTTTACTCTGGTATAAATTTTCAAACTGCAGGGGCGCCGAAGCATCAAATGCCCCCAACCCGACATAGCCATTGGGACCGGATATCCGCATGCGCTCAACGCCACTGGTCTTAAAATAAAGGTATCCCTGCTCTCCTTTGGCGGAAAGGCCCAGGTTTTGGTTGACCTGGGATCCCGCTGCGTATACGCTGGTGGATCCTATACCAACACCCTGCTCCCCATTGTTCTGTCTGACTTCCATACCATTTGATTCAGTGCCTATGTCCCCTGTCACATAGATGGGAAGCCCGACAGGATGTGTACCCGTTCTCACCGCTCCGGCATGGACATCCAATTTATGGGTCGGAAACACGCCGACGCCGATATTCCCATTGCCCCGGATTCGGAGTAGTTCATTGGTGGTGGTATCGGACCCGCCGGCATAGAAGACATGATCGTCCCAAACATTCGGTACCTGGTAACGCAAAGCGTAGGGATTGACACCAAATCCATAGTATTGGTAATTATTATTGGCCGCTTCATAGAGGACCACTTTTCGGTTTTGCAGGGCGTTCGAAAAATGAAGCGGGGCATTCGGATAGACGATTCCGATGCCGACATTTCCCTTGTCGGAAATACTCACACGGGTGGTATCGCGAGTGGAAAAAAGAAGGTAGCCCGAAGGTCCCCTGGCGGACAATCCCAGGTTCTGGCTTTCCTGGTACCCGGTGGCATAGATGGTATTGTACCCAAATCCGATCCCCTGGCTGCCATTGCGGTGTCTGAATTCAATACCGGAAGATGACTCCCCAAGGTCTCCGGTCACATACAGCGGTCTGCCGGTAGGATGATAGGCACTCATCCGTGGCCCGCCATAGTTGACATCGAGGCGGTTGGTCGGATATACATCGACCCCCACACTTCCCACGACATGCGCATCCCCCTGCAAATCCAGTTTGAAAACCGGGTTGGTGACCCCAATCCCGACGTTTCCATTGGGAAGCATCGCAAATTGTCCATCCTGGTCATTGGTGAAGAGCCGAAGCGGATGATTGCTTTTGG
>CAZTXO010000113.1:0-3625 GCA_964617515.1 uncultured Saprospiraceae bacterium
TTGTCAAGCGACTTGTCGTCCACCACAATTACCTCTGTGACTTGCGGCTGTCCTTTTGCAAAGGTCACTACACTGGCAATGGTTTCTTCTTCGTTAAGTGCTGGAATAATTACGGTGATCATTAGTAGGGTTTTGTTATTGTCAAAGGTAACTTTTTAAGTCGTTATACCATAATAAAAAACTGTAATTGTGAGTTAGGCAAAAGCAAATGTGAATTAAAAATTCGTTGGTATTTTACGATGATTTACTTCTCTTTTGCTTTAGTGAGGGATATCCAATACGCTTTACTGACTATCGGAATAATGTTGTTTCGGTTATTATTCCATCCGCCCAAAATCCAAAGTCAAACAAATTATTTGTTTGTTTCAATTTTTTGATTTGAACTGTCCATTGCTGTTTGTCTTTTAGTTTTTGAATAATCTAAGTTGTTTGAATAATTGCAGGATAAAAGCAGGAAACAAAATGCAATTATCGTTAACGTTCGATATTTGGTTTTCTTGTTCCTTTTCATTTCTAATGCTTTTATTCCAAACACGCACTTCCTTTATATAAAAAACTGTTAACGTTTGACAATGCTTACTGCAGGATCCAAGATATAATAATAATAAGATCTAATTGCTAAAAAGCTAGATGAAAATTTTTTCTAAGGATATAATTTCCCGGTTGAAAAAGCATCAACCTTGCTCATATCCTGATGTGACATAATGCATTCGTCGCAAATCAAGGATAGCCTAATCCTGAATACTTAAGTATTTTTTTTAAACATTATAGCAAGCTTAAGCATTGCCAATGGAGCTGTAATTCCCCATGGGAAGCCAAGAATAAGAAGCTTTTCAGAAAAGGTGGGATAGAATTATACAAAGCTAATCAAAGGAGTTGTGAGCGTATTTGCAATGAATGAAATCCTGACCCATTTTTGAAAGCCCTGTTTCTAAAATACGGGAATTGCCATTAAAGTAGTTAATCCTATAAAAATATATCCCAGCGCATTAAAATCCCAAAACATTGAATGCGATGTTTGTTCAAAAACACGGATTTCCTCTGCAAGGCCTTTATATTTCATGGGAATTACGGTCACAAGCTGAACAATATAGTTGGCAGTCACAAAAACAGCATATAAAACGGCAAAGATTAAAGCGGCATGACTCCAAAACTTTTTATCACTAGCTGTCTTATAATGGAGCGCAAGAATTTCCAGAATAAAAGGGATCACAATCAGGATTGAAGTAGCGTAAATTAAAATTTCATCAATCGGAAAGCTAAACAATCGGGCGAGTTACATTAATTGGAATATAATAATCGCAATCGTTGCACTTAAAGCTAAAAACCCAGATCGATACCCAATTTTGTAAATCATTTTTGACATAATGTTCACTCCTGATTATTCTGCAAAAATCACATGTAACCAATTTAAATAAAATAACTTTAGTCAATCAGCGTTTTGATAATTCTCAGACAAATTTCCAGATCAGACTGAAATTTACGGAATCCCAAATTTGGCTTGAAGGACGATCTTGTATTTAAAATGTAAACCAATGGTCACATAAGCCAGCTTATATTTTTTAAACTTGAGGCAATACAGCTTGTTTAGGGAAGTGCTGCGCAATTTTTATTTATTCATGAACTTGCTTCCATGATTTACCAAGTATTGTTAATAAAACTATTTGTTCAAACGAAACCATTGTGTTTAAATATTATATTTCTTTTAAAAAAAAGCTGTGCCTAAAATGTTGATTAAAATTAGACAATCCATTTTTTAGAGTTTATCCTAATTATGGATCATTTAAACAAGTCCGAATGAAACGATGAAGGAAATATTAAAATAATTCCCATTAAATATAATTGTTACCCGATCCGATTTATCAATTTAATTAGTCTTTAATACATCTTACCGGGCAGCCCCAATTTGTTGCGTTGCTTGGACTTGAGCAATTGTTATAGTTGTAATTTAGAGCTCGACTTTTAACATACCCTCCAGCCTCGGTTGAACTCCACCAACGAGCGACTTCATTGATACCCACGAAAAAAGCTCCATTGTATTGCAGGTCTCTGTAACCACTTGGAAATGCATTAAAACCTAAGCTGTTTGTGCCGTTTCCATTACGGAACCAAGCGCTTTGACTTTTCATCAACATACCTTGCGATGATGCTGAAGCAGCATGTGCGCTGCAAAGATTTGACCATTCAGCATCGGATGGAATGTGCCAACCTGCAGGTGCCAGACCTCTAGGATCTATAACCGCATACCAATTGTACAATTTTCCATCTCTGGTATCATTAGCCGGATCATTATTATAATAACACCATGCAGGTTTTTGACTATTAATGGCCGCCATCCATTCTGCTTCCGTTTTTGCTTCCGGGATTGGATCTCCATTACGGAATTTTGACACATTTAAATTTTTGGCACTCCAAATTTTACCCCCGATACTTGCTTCTGTTTTAACCGCCATTTTTAGTGCAGTTGACCATGCCTGGGTATTTGTTGCTGTGCATTTCACAAAACATTTATAATAGGTTGTATTCAGGATACCAGCGGGAAGTATATAACTTGAATTTGTAGCTCCGCTAATGTTGGAATAATTCGTACCATCGGTAGAAATCCGCCATTGGTAGGTAATGCCCGTACCTGTTTGCGCATTTGCGATATTTAGAGTAAAAGCCTGACCAGCAGAAATCGGAGGTACAACAGTACTGGTCGTCGCACCTGGATTTGGTGTACCGGTGCAATTTTGAGCATCAAGTGCCCTTGATCCGATGATCAGTGAGCTGATTAATGAAAAATACCTTAAGGTATAAACCGGTGAAAGCATGCTTACGATGAAATGAATCGGAATCCGAAAGCTGTTTGTTTGATTGTTTTTCTTGAATGAAGCGTCCATTTTGTAAATTTAATTATGAGTAAATATAGTCTAAATAAGTAATTGTTACATTGAATGAAATTGTCAATAAATAACAGAATTACGACTTTTAAATTTCAAAAACTACTCTTAGTCCTTGAATAAAGCTCAAGCCCTATCATACCCTTGTACACAAATTTATAAATTGGTTATCACATTTTATTAAATAATTTTTTATTTTTATCTACCTGCCAGAATAGTTTTATAGCTTCCTAAAATTTGAAAAATAAAATGGACAATTGGAGACTTATGAAAAAATCTATAAATTTAGAACCAATTTAAAGATTGCTCATGGTTGGATAGTTACCTATTACAATTGAACTTTATGAACCTTAAAATGCTTATTTTACTAAGCCTAAACAATGATTTACCTTTGAGTCCATTTTCAGAACTTGGCTTGAGTGAAATTTCTGATTTTTCGATCATTTCAATTTAACTGGATAAAAAACATGCAGTGAAGTCAAACACTGTCTCATATAAAGCAACATCTGGTTGCAATTTGCTCTCAGCCAAATTTGTAAATGGTAAATTGACAAGAACCTTTTTCCCTTTATTCACCAAACACCTTTTTAAATCCTGTGTAGTGCATATCCCTACTTCTTTATTGAGAAGGCCAAAGGCCTCGCTATATGAAATAATATTTTTAATTCCATAAGTAAGTGATTGTTCTATCTATCGTTTAATAAAATAATCAGCAAATTCAGAAATTTCTTCTGCAGTTGATT
>CAZTXO010000114.1:0-3467 GCA_964617515.1 uncultured Saprospiraceae bacterium
GAAGGCGTCAGATTTCGGTCACACATTGATGGCTCAATCCATGTTTTTACGCCGGAAAACGTGATGGATATCCAGCGGGCCATCGGCGCCGATATCATGATGGCCTTTGATGAATGCACGCCCTATCCCTGTGATAAAAAATACGCCACACGGTCCATGCACATGACCCATCGGTGGCTCGACCGGTGCATCGATCGTTTCCGTGAGACCTCTGCTCCGTATGGGTACGATCAGATCCTGGCGCCCATTGTACAGGGCAGTACCTATGCGGATCTCCGGCAGCAATCCGCGGAATACATCGCTTCGAAAGAAATGCCCATCAACGCCATCGGTGGTCTGTCCGTCGGCGAACCTCATGAAGAAATGTATGCCATGACCGCCCTGGTCACGGCCATACTCCCTGCGGACAAGCCCCGCTACCTGATGGGTGTCGGCACACCCGCCAATATACTCGAATGCATTGCCCGGGGCATCGATATGTTTGACTGCGTATTGCCCACCCGCAATGCCAGGCATGGCCTGTTGTATACCAGCCGCGGCATCATCCACATTCGCAATGAAAAGTGGAAACAATGTTTTGACCCGATCGATCCCGCGTCCACCGCCTCGACCAGCCGGGAACATTCGCTTGCCTACCTGCGCCATCTCATCCTCTCCGGAGAACCGCTTGGCGCGATGATTTCTTCCCTTCAGAATCTTTCTTTTTATCTCTCCCTCGTCCGCCAGGCCCGTCAGCATATCCTGGACGGTACATTCACTGCCTGGAAAGACGGGGTGATGCCTGTGATCAGCGGCAAGGCTTCGTGATCGTAACCCGGCTTACGTTACCGGTTGACGATCCACGATTTGCTCTTACGGTTGACGGGTCACGATTTAACAAAAGTTTATAGCTCCTGCCAAACAATAAGGGTTGCCTAAGCCAAGTTTATCCTGGCATGAGAATCACCCTTTTGTTCCTGCTCCTGCTTTCCGGATCGGCCATGACAGGGCAGCCTTCGAAGGCGATTGAATATGACGAAGACGGACATTTCAACTGGGGCATGTTCAGAGGAAAAGTCAACCCGCGACACATCGCGGAAATGGGTAAGAACACCGGCGCCGTAACCGTTTCCTCCCTGAGTTACGAGACCCTGGATTTGGATCGCGAAAAGGCGGTCCTGAAGGTGACCGCCCTTTTCCTCCCCTGGGAATCCTGGACCCGTTATCCGGACCTTCCACATCCGGATGAAGCGCTCAATCACGAGAAACGTCACTTTGATATTTGTGAGATCTACGCCCGCAAGTTGCGTCGCCTCATTCTCCATTCCCGGTTTGATATCCGGCATTTCAACCAGGATCTGAGCACTGCGTTCCGCAATCTTGTCGCGGAGTACAAAACCACCCAGGCCCGGTATGACCGGGAGACACGCCACTCGATCGATCGCGCAGAACAAGCGAAATGGAACAGGCGGATCGATTCCGAACTGGAAGCGCTTTCCGGGTATAAAGAAAATGTGCTGACGATCGCTTTTCATTAGTGCCGGAGCAAGACCTCAAACCACGAAAATGGATCCCCTGATCACCCGATATTCCCCAAAAAGGCCATCCAATTTGTCGCGGAGGAAAAACCAGTTTGCCGTCCATCATCAAATGGTCTGGCTTACACGTTGACTTTTTTCTTTCCTTCCTTCCTCTCTCCGCCTTCTGCGCGCTGCCTTTTGCGCTTTACCTCCTGCCTTCTTTCCTTTTCCCTTTGCCTTCTGCGCTGCGCCCTGTACCTTTGCCCCTCCAAATCAAAAAACACTCCCAATGGCGGGCGAAAAGGTTATTTTTTCCATGGAGGGTGTCTCCAAGACATATCCTCCGAATAAACAGGTACTGAAAAACATCTGGCTCTCGTTTTTCTACGGAGCCAAAATCGGCGTGCTCGGCCTCAATGGCTCCGGTAAATCCAGCCTGCTCCGGATCATTGCCGGCAAAGACCCAAACCATGAGGGTAAAGTCTGGTTTGACGGCGAATACAAAATCGGCTTGCTGGAGCAGGAACCCATCCTGGATGAGTCCAAAACCGTCCGGCAAACCGTCGAAGAAGCGGTAAAACCCATCGTCGACCTGCTGAAAGAATACGAAGACATCAATCTCAAACTCGCCGAGCCCATGGATGAGGATGCGATGATGAAAATGATCGAGCGGCAGGGCGAACTCATGGAAAAACTTGATCACTATAATGCCTGGGAACTCGATTACCGCCTGGGAACCGCGATGGAATCGCTCCGCTGTCCCCCGGAAGACGCGATGATCGGGGTCTTGTCCGGAGGTGAGAGAAGGCGAGTGGCGCTTTGCCGTCTTTTGCTGTCCCAGCCGGACATCCTGCTCCTCGATGAGCCGACCAACCACCTGGATGCCGAAAGTGTCCTCTGGCTCGAGCAGTTTCTGAAAAACTTTCCCGGCACGGTCATCGCCGTGACACACGACCGTTATTTTCTGGACAATGTTGCCGGTTGGATCCTTGAGCTCGACCGGGGAGAAGGCATTCCCTGGCAGGGCAATTATTCATCCTGGCTGGAGCAGAAATCAAAACGGCTCGAGCAGGAAGAAAAAACGGAATCCAAACGCAGGAAAACACTCGACCGCGAACTGGAATGGATTCGCATGGCTCCCAAGGCAAGACAGGCCAAGGGAAAAGCCCGTCTCAACGCCTATGACCAGTTGCGAAATGCGGAGATCAAAGAAAAGGAAGCCAAACTCGAACTCTTCATTCCGCCCGGACCGCGACTGGGAGACGTGGTCATCGAATGCGATCATGTTTCCAAAGGGTACGGCAACCGCCTGCTGATTGATAACCTCAGTTTCAAAGTCCCTAAAAACGCTATTGTCGGTATTATCGGACCTAACGGCGTAGGTAAATCCACCCTGTTCCGGATGATCATGGGCCGCGAACAACCAGACGAGGGTGCCATCACCATCGGGGATACGGTTCAGCTGACCTATGTGGATCAATCCCATCAGGACCTGGATCCGGACAAGACGGTCTATGAAATCGTAGGAGGCGGCAATGACCTCATCACGGTGGGTGGAATCCAGGTCAATGTGCGCGCCTACATCAGCAAATTCAATTTTACGGGCGCGGATCAGCAAAAGAAACTCGGCGTCCTTTCGGGTGGTGAACGAAACCGGGTGCACCTGGCCATTGCGCTTCGTGAAGGAGGAAACGTATTACTCCTCGACGAGCCGACCAATGACATCGATGTCAATACACTGCGGGCGCTGGAAGAAGCTTTGGAAAATTTTGCCGGTTGCGTACTGGTCATCTCCCACGACCGTTGGTTTATCGACCGGCTGGCGACGCATATCCTGTCTTTCGAAGATGAAGGGGAAGTTATTTTCTTTGAAGGCAACTTTGAGGATTATGAAGAGGCCAAGAAAAAGCGTCTCGGTGACGTGACGCCCAGGAGGCCGCGGTTTAAGAATCTGATCAAATAGATGCC
>CAZTXO010000115.1:0-3459 GCA_964617515.1 uncultured Saprospiraceae bacterium
CATCCGTGATCGGGTTACCGTTGACGGTGGGCCAGCCGGTATTGTCCGGATCAGAAGATTCGCCGCAATGGCCGATATAGGCCGTAGGACAGACGACGCTGTCCAGCACCAGGGGTTCAACTGTGATATGCTGATCGCAAGCGGCGGTATTACCACTGGCATCGGTCGCCACCCAGTGACGGGTTACCACGAGGCCTTCGCAAGGATCACCTTCTTCGGTATCCGTGTAGGTCAGGTCGACATCACCGCAATTGTCCTCGGGTTCGATCGCCGGAGCATTAACCGTTATCGCTAAGCCCACCTGGCGAACAAAACCGTCATCCAGGGCCGCGATATCCATAATACGGACTGTCCAGGTACCCTTTGCGTTATGGCCATCAAACCCATTCAACACCTGGCAGGATACACCCGGGGCGCAGACAGGCTGCAAGTGGGCACCACCTGCATTGAGGCTGGCACACTGGGTCAGATTACCCAACCCTTCATCATCAAACCAGCAGTCGATCGGCCAGTTCTGTCCGGTACAACCGGTTACCTGGAAGAAGGCAATGGTGGTTCCATCCGGAGCAATCACCTGCATTCTCAGGTCGGGCAGGAAGGTATGATCCTGCAGTTCGAGCCGGACATCGAGGTCAAGTACCGGTGTGGTAGGCAGATAGTTATAATCGAAATAGTAGTTGAGCGTAATGGGGCTCTCGATATAATCATTAAGCCCTGTATACAGGATCGTCTGCGGTCCTACCAAAGCAGGAGCAGGTTCATCGGGCAGTTGCGCACCGCACATGATCACCTGGTCGCGGCACTCGATGGTCGGCGGGATCTTGTCTTCGACGCTTATCGTGCCCCAGCAGCTGTTGCCGGTTTCAGGATCGGTGACACGTACGACATAGGTATGTCCGACATCGTTTGGTCCTAAAACACCCGGGCTCCAGGGACCGTCACCAAAAGGTGCCGTCCTGTCCACTTCGACGATATAATCATCATAGCAGCCATACGGGCCACCTTCCAGGATCATGTCTGCCGTAATAATACCTACGCAGGATTCATCCAGGGAGATTTGTACGTTGTCGTTGCAGGCAAGCTCTGTCAGCGGGAACTGATATTCCTTGACGGTGACATTAAAGCAGCAGCTTGCGGTATTACCGGCAATGTCCGTAGCCGTAAAGCAGTTGGTCGTGGTTCCGATCGGGAAGAGACTACCCGAAGGAAGTCCGGAGATCTGGATGGTTTGCTGCAATTCAGAAGCCAGGGCATAATGGAAGCGCACGTTTGGTGTACGCGGGGGTCCAAGAGCCGCACCGGTAAAGAGGCCTCCAATACCAATACCGGAAAGCAGGGAAAGATTACCATCCGTAAACGGTGTAAGGGTCGAGTTACCAGCGGAGTTGTAAACAATAGAATTGGTGTTACCAAACAGGTAAATACCCTTTGTCTGACCCGGTTGCAACACGATGCCATTTCCGGGGAGATTGAAGCCGGAAAATTCGCTGTTCGGGCCTGCTACGGTTACGGGAGTACTGAGGACTACCGGGGTCCAGGCTGAGGCATTCGTGTTATTACCGACATAGGTATTACCATTCGTAATATAGACGGAAACCGGTACCACCGCCGGGATGGCGCCGAACTGCGCCGAGCCGAACCGCACTTCCAGGCGCTTGATATAGATGGCTTGGGAAGAGGTATTGGTCAGGTTGAACATATTCCCGCCCGGGGCATTATTACCGGCAACGGTAATAGCACCTCCGCCATGAGGCAGGATGGTGGGTGGCACCTGGAAGAGATGGGTGGCATTACCAAGCAGTAATAACCCACAATTGTCGGTAGCGCCAACATTAAAGCTTACAGCCTGAGAGCAATCTCCCGGATCCAAGTTGACAGTAATATTTGACGGGCATCCAACGGTTGGCCCTTGTGTATCCAAAACGGTTACCATGGAGGTTCCGGAGGAGAGTGTAACACCCCCAGGAATAGTGTACGTCTGCCAGGTAATGGTATTCACACCTGCTGGGATACCCGTAGCCATTCCGGTTGCGGAAGGCAGCGGCGTTACGTTGACAAAGGCTCCCCCATTGATACTGTACCGTAGTCCTGTGGTCACCCCATCAATACAGCCCTGTGGGTTGGAATTGATATTAAAGGTCAAAGTTCCTGCACAGGTATTGGGAGCCGCGGAGATGGTAGCATTGGCGGGTGGAGTGAATGTGCACACGACGGCGAAAGTCAGGCTCCAGTTAATCATGGCTCCAACATCCGCACCGGCATCATCCAGTACGAGAAATTGCCAGGTACCGGCGGTAGGGCTAAAAGCACCCAGGGTGGTAATGGTGGGAGTAACTGTAATGCCACAGGTGTTCGAGGTCAGTGTACCTTCCGGGCGGAACGTGCCCGTAAAAGGTGCGGTACCTGCAGTAATGCTGGTGGCCGCATTGTCCGAAAACACCGTATTGGTGAAGTTATCACCGCCACCTCCGTTGTCTGTGGACAATTCAATAACCTGCCCTGAAGGGCTAACCAGGTACATGTCCAGATCCCCATCAAATGTATGGGTGAAATTGAACTGAGCCTGAATCAACTTAGCGTTTGCCGGGACGCCGGCTACCGCGCAGTTAAACCGCGTACCTCCGGTAGCGGCCGTCTGGGGTTCTACCCCGCATCCACCGGTATTAACAGAGGGAATGGCGGAGTTTCCTGCTGTATTGACCGTTGAACCATTAAAGGTTTGCGCGGGCAAATAGGTGAGGCAAAGCAGCAGGAAGACCAAAGTACTCCACCCTTTCAGGAGGGGAAGTAAGTAAGGTTTCGTGTGTAATGAAGAATTCATGAGAGGTTTGTTTAAATCTTGAATGATTGGGATTTTCATATCCAGACCCTGAGGTGTATTATACCTTAAGTAAGGAGATCATCTGTGTCCTGTATTGGAAGAGCACGCCTTTACCCGTATCGAGATCATCGGACTGGGTCATGTACTTAAGGCCCTCCACGATGGACTGGGGCACCGTTTTGCCGGCATTCAATCCCTCCAACGTGGCTGAATAGAAGGTACTTCTTAGCCAGACTGTTCTGTATTCCGGTGTCCCTTCTACCAACCCGGCGAGTACATACTTCATAGAAGTAATTTCCTGGTTGATCCGTACAACGGCATCCGGAGCGGAAACAAACTGATTGGTCGGCTCCACAAATAAATCACTGGAAAGGGCGTTTTGAGCTTTGACCTGGTACGTAGCATCTACGAAGCTCAATCCCCCAAGGACAAAAGCGAATATGGCTATTCGCAAGAAGGTCTTTTTCATGAGATTTTGGTTTGTTTATTATGAGTTAACGTCTTTACCTCGAAACGCATCCCGCCCTCATAAACAAACCATCGAAAGCGCATTACCGCGTGGCTTAACCACGCCGCAATGGCTGCGGATATCATTCATCAGGTCGAGATTATATTATAATTTCTTATAATATAAGTTG
>CAZTXO010000116.1:0-3277 GCA_964617515.1 uncultured Saprospiraceae bacterium
TAAATGCCAGGTACTTCCAGTTCAAGAATGAGGTAATGTTGAATCCTGCATAAAACCTTTAAAAACCATGCCAAAAATCCCGGGGAGGAAGTTTTTCCGGTTTTCCCGGTAACAATTTACCTCCTTTAGGACACATGCAAGGGAAGACCCTCCGGCATGATCAACCTCCGAAACAGCCCTTTCCTCTGGCTTTCCCTCACCCTGGTCGCAGCCCTGGCACTCGCCGAACATATCCGCCCATCCGCCTGGCCGCGGGTGCAACCGGCCCTCCTGCTACTTATGATTCCAGCAGGCTTGCTAGCCTTGAGGAAATACACAGGCGGCTTTTACCTGGCATCCACCTTTGGACTCACGTTACTGGTTTTCTCTGCCGGCATGTTGAATTATCATCAATTTTCACTCAGCCATTTTCCAGACTCGCCCATGGACGCACCACGTCGGATGGATGGCTGGGTTGTCGTGACACAGGTCCTGAAAAACAAACCAGGCCTCGTCCGGATGCAATGTCGTGTCCGGAAGCTGGAGTCATCCGTGGATTCGGTACAGGTCTTCTTTACCGATCCTAACCTCTTACTGCAGATCCGGGGTGACAGCAACCATCTGTATTTGCCAGGCGATGAACTGAGGGTATCGGGTTGGGTATATCCAATCGCCGGGCCCCTCAATCCTTTTGCTTTTGACGCGCGCACCTATTACCGCACATTATGCATTCGTCACCAGATGTCCGTCATGGACGCGCCGGAAGAAATCAAACCTCCGGAGCACTTTTCCCTCCTACGCCTCACCGCCCAATGGCAATCAACCCTCTCCGCTTTGGTGCGTCAGCATACCGCACCAGCTTCGGCGCAGGTCATCAATGCACTCGTGTGGGGCGACCGGTCCGATATGGCGGAGGATGTCCTCGATGCCTTTGCGGATTCCGGTGCCATGCATGTGCTGTCGGTCTCCGGTATGCACGTTGCGATGATCTATAGCATACTCTTCCTTTTACTTGGCGCGCCAGGGGATGGCGTGCTTTGGAAAAGAATGATCCGGCTGGTCCTTTACGCGACGGCGATCAGCCTGTATGTCTGCCTCACAGGAGCCTGTCCGGCAGTCGTCCGCGCGGGTTGGATGATCCTGTTGTTCCTGCTGGGAAAGTCCATGGGCTGGAACACTCAGGTCTGGAACCTGATCGGCTTTTCGGCTTTCCTCATGCTGTGGATGAATCCCCTTCTCTACCACCAGGTGGGCTTTCAGTTATCCTTCCTCGCCATGGCAGGCATCTTGTTATATGCCAAACCTATCCTTCGAATGGCTGCGTTCAGGTCAAAATGGCTTCACTGGCTTTGGGAAGTGACCGCGGTATCGCTCGCCGCGCAGGTCTTCATTCTTCCGATCATCCTGCGCCAGTTTCATCAGTTCCCGCTCACCTTTATCCTTAGCAGCATCGTGGCCATCCCGGCCGGGTATGTGGTGATCTTCGGCGCGCTGCTCAACAGCCTACTGTCCTGTATCGGTGTGGATCTGCTCTGGCCTGTCCTCGATTGCTCCTGTGCCTGGTTTGTGCAAACCATGAAATGGATGGCAGCGCTCAATCCCGTGATGAATTACTCCCTGCCCTCCCTGGGCCATGCCTTGTTGATCTGGATGTCGGTTATTTTTTCTGTGGCCTGGCTGTATCGATGGAAGACAGGCAAGGTGATAGGGTATATCCTTGGCCTGGCCGTTGCCACCACGCTCCTCGCCCACCGGATCAACCAATGGACTTCCGGTGAGTTCATCCTCTACCATTCCTACAAAGGATTGCTCATGGATATCTCTTCCGGTGGCCGCATCTATACGGTTGCCGACAGCGCACTGACGACTTCCCAGGTCGAGTACGCGGCCAGGGGATATCGTTGTTATCGCGATGCAATAGCCATTGTCCCGCTGCATCCCGAACAAACGTTCCTTTCCGAATCGTGGCAATATGATCGGCATCAATTGCGTACCGCCTCCGGCACATGCATGTTATACAACGACCAGGACTACAAGGATACTGTAGGCAGCCCTACCCATTTGATTATCCTGCGATGCCGGGATCCGATACGGCTATGCACTTGGATGGAGGACGCGCCACATGCGCTATTTGTCCTGACCGCCTCTTGTCCACGCGACGAACAACGAAAAGTCAAAAGGCTGGCCAGGCAGATGGATATCCGGTTATATGACATCAATACCGAAGGATACCTGAAGATGTCCTTATGAAAAAAGAATACCACCTGACCATCACCCGGAAAGACCGTATCTACCTCACCGTGTTCGTTGTCTTTCTGCTCGGTTGGGAACTGATCAAACCGGTGATAATCCTCATCGGACACGATGATGGGGTCAAGACCTTGGCAGTGGTGGAAACTCCGGCTATCCACCCATTCGAGGTAAACGATCGCTCATCCGGGAGTAAGCTTCCCGACGAACCAACCCTCACAGAGAAAGAGGAAGAAATAGAGGGTATCCCTCTCGTCCCGGTTATCCCGATCCAGATCCTGACTGCATCGCCCGGTGAACTCATGGCGATTGGCTTCAATAAAAAGGCCGCTTTTAACGTCGAAAAATACCTTCGCGCCGGTGGTCCTATCCGCAACGAAAAAGAACTGCTGAAAATCTATGGCATGGATTCCGCGCAATTGCAGAGGGTGCTTCCTTATATACGCTTTCCGGAAAGCGTGCGGAAGGAGAATCCGGATTCTACGGAGCGCTTTCGTACGTTCAAAAACGGGCCGCTTCTGGATCTCAATACGGCTACGGCGGAAGCATTGGAAAAATTACCGGGCATCGGAACCAAGCTGGCTGACAGGCTGATTAAATTCAGGGAAGCGCTGGGTGGATATGCTTCATTGGATCAACTGACAGAATGTTACGGGCTGCCAACGGAAACGTTGATCAAAATAAAACCATTGCTGACGTTGCAGGAACCCGTAAAGACGATTGACATCAATCATCTCGATCCCGCTGCGTTCTCCCATCCGTATCTGGACAAACGTCTCCTGCGAACGATTCATGCCTACATTCAAAACCATGGACTGATAGAGGATGCATCGGAACTCCACAAAATCTTCCCGCCGGATACAACCTGGGTTAAAAGAATTCTACCCTACCTCCGTTACAACTGAAATTCCTATTCCTTTCTTTTGCTGAGCGTAGCCGAAGCGAAACACGTATCACGTCAAACTTCAACCTGGTGAGCGTAGCCGAAGCGAACCACGTTTCACGTCAAACCTCAGCCTGTTTGCTGAGCGTAGCCGAAGCAAACCAC
>CAZTXO010000117.1:0-3254 GCA_964617515.1 uncultured Saprospiraceae bacterium
TTGCTACTGTCCCGTATACTCCTCCGGCCGCAGCGCCTTCAGCTCGACTTTGAGGGTGTCCCCAACCTGGAGCTGATCAATAAAAGCATGCAGATCCGCCTGTGTCACTTCGGATTTTCCCCGGGTCAGCCCTTTGAGCATTTCATAGGGTTGTTCCACACCTTCGCGCCGCAGGATGGTCTGGATCGCTTCTGCGAGCACGGTCCAGTTTGCCTCCAGGTCAACCCGCATTTTATCTTCATTGACACTGATCTTTCGAAGGCCGCGCTGGATGGATTGCAGGGCCAGGTAGGTATGACTGATCGGCACGCCGATGTTGCGCAGGACAGTGCTGTCCGTGAGATCGCGCTGCAAGCGGCTGACCGGAAGCTTATCCGCCAGGTGCGCGAAGATGGCATTGGCATACCCGAGGTTTCCTTCCGCGTTTTCAAAATCGATCGGGTTGACCTTGTGCGGCATGGCGGATGATCCCACTTCGTCCGGGTTGGCCTTTTGCGTCAGGTAATGCATGGAGATATAGGTCCAGATATCCCGGCAGAAATCGATGAGGATCGTATTGATGCGCATGTTGGCATGGCAAAGTGCCGCGATCTGGTCGTAATGCTCGATCTGCGTGGTGTGCCGGTACCGGCCTATATGGAGATAATGGTTGGTAAAAGTATCGGCCCAGGCATTCCAGTCCACATGAGGAAAAGCCGCGGCATGGGCATTGAAGTTACCGGTGGCGCCGCCAAACTTCACTTTGAGCTCGGTGTGGACCAGGGATTTGATCTGTGCATCGAGCCGCTCCACGAATACGAGCATCTCTTTGCCGAATCGGGTTGGGGAGGCAGGCTGGCCATGCGTGTGGGCCAGCATGGGCACATCCGAAGTCATTTCCGCCAGGATCTGTATTTCATCCCGGGTCGTCGTGATGGCCTGGTTGAGGATGTACGTGTAGGCTTCCCGGATCATCAGGGGGAAGGCGCTGTTGTTGATGTCCTGCGAGGTCAGTCCGAAATGGACCCATTCCTTCAGGGAAGAAAGTCCAAGGCCATCCAGTTTTTCCTTGAGATAATATTCGACCGCCTTGACATCATGATTGATCCTGGCCTCGATGGATTTAACCCGGATCGTCTCCGGGTCACCGAAATGCTTGACGATCTCCCGGAGACCTGCTTTTTGGGGGTGAGACAAAGGGTAGGCCTTGATGATGCCCGATTCTATCAGCGCGATGAGATATTCTACCTCCACGTGGCACCGGTATCGCATCAGCGCCGTCTCTGAGAAAAAAGCCTGCAGCGGGGCCGTCTTATCGCTGTAGCGCCCGTCAATGGGAGAGATGGCATGGAGCATGGGGTAAAATTACGAATTATTGCATCCGCCGTATCCGCCTCAGGCGGAGAAGGAGGACGAATTATGGTATCCGTCGAAGCTTTAACGAAGGAGGAGAAAATATAGCATCCGCTCCTTCAGGACAAGTATTGGAAAAAAGGCCTATCGCAATAAGGTTATATTGCCACTGAATTGCCTGGTTTTGCTATCATCCATGCGAGCCTGCGCAAAAAAGGTATACACGCCATTGGCCACTTCCCGTCCATGATGCTCCCCGTTCCAGGAGGGTCCGGAATAGAGTTGATTGCCCCATCGATCCATAACCGAAAACCGGATGGTCTCCACACGGTTGTCCAGCGAAGTGATGGTGAATACATCGTTGACACCATCGCCGTTGGGCGTAAATACATTAGGGATAAAGACATGATAATAGTGCAGGCGAAGCAGCACGAGGCTGTCACAGTTTTGGGAGGATGTGAGCTGGAGGAGGTGATCCCCTTCCCGGTCCAGCCGGTAGGGCTTAAGGTTAAAAAATTCGCCAGGGAAGATATAGCCCTCTACCGTATCCGCGGTGATGCCAAGCACATCCAGTTGCAGGTGGACGATGCTGTCACAGTTGCCGATCGTCTTGAACGTATCCACGTAGAGGCCCGGTGAGGTTAGCTGGTGGTCGCCAAACAGCAGCAGGTCGCCTTCACAGATGACCCGGTGTTCATCTGACCTGATCACCGGGATGGCGTATGTATAGATGCTTGTGAGTTTACAGGACCCGTCGTGCATGATCCGTACCTGGTATTCCCCTTCCCCGTGCATCATCGACAATCGGGCCGATGTCTCACCCACCAGGGCGATGCCGTCTTTATACCATTGGTAGGTAAAATCCGCCTGATCAGGCACCTCCAGGATAAATTGCGCATCGCAGGGATTGGAAGAAGCATCGATGTTAAACTGGAAGGATGCCAGGTCCGCGAGCGTGAGATCATCGAAGAAATAATAGAGGCTTACCGGGGTCTCTACCGGTGGACAATCCGGACCGATGGCGATAGCGGCGATATCCTCATCGGGGGTTATCTCGATCGTCGTTTTCACCCATTTATGTCCCGCCCCGCCGGATACGAGCCTGGATCCCAGGCGCACCCATCCCGGTCCGTTCGTCGGGCAGCCAAAGTCTTCATTGCCGACGCCAAACGGGAGTTGGTCGCAATCCGGGGTGCCGAAAAAACTGATGTTGATGTCCGGGGAGCGCGTGCGGTTGACAAAGCCCACATAGAATTGGAATACATACGGCACGCCTGCTTTGAGCGGACGGAGGAGGCAGGCTCCGGCATATTCCTTCCAGTTGTACTGCGGCTGTTGTACATCGCCGCGCACGCGTCCATCACGAAAACCCATGATCCCTTCGCCATCCGGAAACGGCAGGGGTGGGGGAAATTCATCCCAACCCATCCAGTTGCACATATGGATAAAATCAGTGGTCGGTTCCGAAGCCTGGATCCAACCCGTCGCGCAGTCCATCTGGCTCTGCATGAAGGGACAGCAATCCATCTCTTCAAAGGAGGGATTGGGAATCAGGGATTCCGGTTCGATGATCTCGCAGGTGCAGTCCGGGTCCTGGAGATCGGTCAGCCCGTCACCATCATCATCGATGGCGTTGTCGCATAGTTCAATCAGCGGAGGAGTATGGTACAAGTACCCATTGAATGTAATCGTGCACAGGACGAACCCGATGATGCCCCATACGCCGGTGATTGGGAAGGAAGGCATTGCTTAAAGTTACAATTTTCAAACTTGTCGCAGGCACATCCAAAAATTCTTTCCTTGCACTTTGCACTCTCGACTCTCGACTCTCGACTCTCGACTCTCGACTTTGGACTCTCGACCCTCGACTCCTCACTCCGCTCTCTCCGTTCCGCCTTCATCACTTTCCCCCGCAGCAACTT
>CAZTXO010000118.1:0-3153 GCA_964617515.1 uncultured Saprospiraceae bacterium
ATGACCAGCGCCGACGCGGACGTCGATCCGAGCAGCGCGAGCGCCGCGAGGGTGGCTAGCAGGCGTTTCATGCGATTCGGGTTCCGGTCGGGAGAGGGACGGCCGGCCGCCAGTGTCGTCGGGCGGCGTCGCCGCTGTCAACGGCGGGACCGGCCGGCTCCGTTCGTCCTGTCGCGCCGACGCCACTCGCCGGCGTCCCGGAGGTCGCTCCGGCGGCCGGTTCGGGGGAAGCCCGGGCCCGCGGCCCGGCGCGGCGCCGTACCGGCCGCGTCGTACAGCCGCACACCGCCTTCGAAATCTCACACCGGCTTCAGCAGGTCGGTCGCCAGCGCGCGCGCGAACAGCGAGTCGATGCGAGCGACCTTCATCGCCGCACCGGGCACGTGCAATGCCGGGGCCAGTCGCAAGCCGCCCTCCATCGGCGCGACGAATCGCGAAATGGTTCGCTGCGCGCCCCGCCAGGTCTCGAGCTCGATGGCGGCATCGACGCGCTCTCCCGCCGTGACGACTTCCAGACCGCAGAGCCCGCCGCCCACCGCGATGTTCAACGGAAGGCCGCTGCGAACGGGAAGATTCGCGATCCTGAGCCGCGCGAAGGCCGCGCTTCGTCCGAGGCGGACCGTGTGTTCGATGGCGACCCGCTTGTCGCGTTGCGTCGTGAGTCCGTACACGGGCATCCGGCCCGAAAGCCCGGAGGCCTCGACGCGATGCCTCTCGCCGCCCTCGATGGCGCACCGCATGCGCGTTTCGGTCAGGCGCCATCGCGTCAGGTGATCGAAGCGGCCGTCCCGTCGGCCCACGAGCTCGTGGCAGAAATCGGGACCGGTCCGACTGCTCTGCAGGGCGAAGTCGCGCAGCACGCCCCGGACCTTGCCCGGTCCCGACGCATCGACCGCGGAGGCGCCGTGCGCGATCGGAGCGCGCGAACCGACATTCGGCGATTCCGCTGCGTGCAACCACTCCCGCAGCGTGAGTCTCTCCAGCGAGGGCCCGAGTTCGGCGCGCGACAGCGCGCGCGCGAGCTCGGGTGGCAGGGCACCCGGGGCCCGTGTCCGCGGCTCGCCCTGCACGAACGCCTGGCTTCGCTCGACGAGTTCCGAAAGCCTGAGGTCGAGCGCGTGTCCGATGTCGAACCCCGCGAGCAGCGCCGGGCGGACGCGCCGCATCAGGATTTCGCCCTTCCATCGCCCATCCAGCGCAACGATCGGCGCGAACTGGCCGCGGCCGCTCGACGGGTCCACGCGCGGATTGCGCGGCAGCCACAGATTGTCGCCGGCGCTGTCCGTCATTCCGACGGTCGTGGCGTCCGCGCCGACGACGACGAAGAGCAGCGCGAGCAGCAGGAGGTTCGGATCCCAGATCGGCGAGCACTGCCTGTGATCGAGCGCGCTCCAGCGCACGAACACCATCGATCCGGACACGTCGAGCCCCCCCCGTCGTGAACGAGAACCGGTCGCCGTCGATCCTGACGAGCGCCGGCGCATTGCGGGTGTTGGGATCGAACGCGTGAACGATCCACGGCGTCTGCGAATCGTCCCAGGCGAACGGGAGCACGGCGTGCCCGTAGCCGGTGTACCCGGCGCCCGAGTGCATCGCGATGACGGAAGGCTCGCCGGCGAGGTAGCGCCGGCGGGTCTCCCGGAAGATGGCTGCCGGCGTCATGCCGTCTTCCTTCTGGTCGTGCAGATGCCCGAGGACATCGCTGCCGACCTGATAGAGATGCTTGATGTTCACCGCGTTGCGGACGAGCTCCCAATCGGGCGCCTTGAACCGCGCGAGCGGCGTGCCGTAGCCGCGCCCCATCCAGGCATAGAGGGCCTCGGTGCAGAGCCCGAAGCAGTTGCCGCCGGTGGCGGCGTCCTCGATGGCGAGCGCGAAGTAGGCCCGTTGCGCCCAGTCCGATGGATCGGTCCATTCCGGGTCGTCGTCGACGTCGACGAAGGCCGCGGCGTACTGGGAATAGTCGATGCTGGGTGTGGCGTGGTTGCCGGTCTCCCAGAAGTCGCGGGGCGCGCGGGGAGGCTGGCGTGGCTGCACCTGCCAGTCGAGGCGATCCACCTTTCCGAAGTTCGCGCTGAACACGCCGCTCTCGCTCTCGAAGAGGCCCCAGCCGTTCGCGATGCTCAGCTCCTTCGTGAACGTCCCGAGGTGATCGTCGCCGCCGCCGAACGCGCCGTCCTCGTCCCAGACGTCGACCGTCAGCGTGATGCGCAGCTCCGGATCGTTCGGGACGACGAGGTAGTCGAGGAGCAGGTCCAGATCGTGGCTGTTGTCGCCACCGAAGGACCCGTGCTCGGGAACGCGCCGGCGCTCGACGACGACGCCGTTGCACTGAAGCACGATCTCGAAGTAGAGATCGTTCTGGCCCTGGCCCCATCCCTCGGCTTCCTGGGTCTGCGCGAGTCCGATTCCGAGCCTGAAGGCCGGGCAGATGCGCGAGGCCGTGCCGTCGAAGACGATGCTGCCGTGCTCGAACGCGTTGAATTGGCCGATGCCCGCCCAAGACGGAAGATCGGCCCCGTCGGTGATCGGCAGGCCGAGCCCGTTGTACTCGTCGTCGTTGGGAAGTCCGGGACCGTTCACCGAGCGATAGGCGGCGAGGATGTCTCCGTGCACTTCGTGGGCGCCAGTCGCCGCGCTCCAGAAGAACGTGCATGCCTCGAAGCGGCTCTGCCGGGCGCCGGTGGACGGCGGGTCGCGCCGGAAGGTTCCCGCGCGCAGGACGTCCTCTTCGTCGGAGATCGGGAAGCCCCAGGCTCCGGGCCCTCCCGTCGCCAGGTAGCGTTCGAGGATGGCGCCGTGCACCTCGAAGGCGCGCGTCGCGCCGCTCTTCAGGTACAACCGCCCGCGGTCGAACCGCTGCATCGCCCCGCCGGGCAACTCCTCCTGCGCCGCGACGGGAAGCCCCACCACCGATGCGGAGCCGCCCAACTGCTCGTAATCGATGTAAGCACGGCCGAAAAGCTCCCAGGCGCCGGTCTCGGGGGACCAGTAGATCGCCCCCTTCTCGAAAACGCTGCGCCGGCTGCCCTCGGCCCGCGCATCGGCTTCGTCGGCGACCAGCGCGCCGAGCCGTCGCGCGACGCCGGCCGCCTCCCAGCGGTCACGGATCGCGCCGTAGATCACGTAGGCGCCAGGCAGATCCGGCCGGTA
>CAZTXO010000119.1:0-3115 GCA_964617515.1 uncultured Saprospiraceae bacterium
GGTAGTCGATGACGACGCGGCGCAGGGCCTGGGCGAGGATGTTGGTGGCGGCGTTGGGGATATAGTCGGCGCCGCCGCGCTGGATGCGAGGGTCGAGCCAGATGCGGGCGAGGTTGATGATTTCCCAGCGCGAGTAGCGGGCGCGGCCTTGGGCGACATCGTCCAAGCTGCCGTAGGTGAGGCTGCCGCTGTAACAGCGTGTGGACTCGGGCCGGCCGAAGATCAGACAGCCGACTTCGGTTAGACTGCCGGCAGGGAACTGCTGCCAGCGAACGATGTAGGCCAGCGGCGAGGTGCGTGAATCGACAGGCGTGTGCAGGTAGTGGTGTTCGCTCACCATCCGTTGAGCCAGGGCGAATTCGGCGGGGCTGGCCAGGGAGAGGCTAAGCATGGGCGGCGATCTGGTAATTGAGGGTGAGGGGCCTTTCGGCGATGCGTTGAACGCGGAGACGGATCATGCCGTTCATGCGCTGCGCCAGCCATTCCTGGGCGAATTGGCTGGGTACGGATACGGTAAGCGTATCGCCGTCGAGGGCGGTGCCTACGGTGCCCCGCAACCAGTTGTCGAAGACAGGGCGCTCCAGGGAGAGTTGAAGTTCGCTGAGTACGGCTTGCCAGAGGTCGGAGGCAGGAGTGGCAGGTTGCGGGGGGCAGGTTGCGGGGGGCAGGTTGGGTTGTAGGTCGGTGGGGTCTGTGGACGGGGATGGACGCTGCTGGGTACAGCAGGGGATGGACGGCGCTTCGGGTTGACCAGGGATGGGGAGGCGGTGGGTGATCCAGGCGATGGCGTCGCGAGTGGACAGGCGCTGGAAGACCTGGATAGGGTGGGGTAGGTCGTCGGCACTGTTGCCGATGGGTTTGGTACGCTGCCACCAGTCGCGGAAGAGGCGGATGTGATCGGCGGTGATGGGGCCGGCCTGGGCGGGGTGGTCGCACCAATCGGGCGGAAGGGTGAGGGAGGCGAACTGTTGGGCGTAGCCGAGGATCTCGGTCCACTTGGCCTTGCCCTTGCCGGTCATGGCGGCGAGGGAGACGGGACTGAGGCCGCAGGTTTCGGCGATGGTGTTGGCCAGAAGAAGTATCTGATCGCCTTCTTCTTCAAGGGGGATGGGGGGATGGGTTTGGGCGGCGTCGTGGCCGGCAGCGTCCTCCCCCTCCGTCTTTGGTGATTCAGTGATTGGTGGATCAGTCTTTGGTAATTCAGTATTTAGTAGTGTCGGTTTTACCGTATACGGTTGAGCCGTATACGGTAAAACCGTATATGGTTTTTCAGGAGATGGCGGAACCATTTCCGGATTTTCAGGAAGTGGTGAGGTGAGGTAGGGGTTGAATTCAGGTGATTCGTAGAGTTCACGCACCCAAGTGAATTTGCCATCGGCGCCCTGCTCGCGCAGGCGGGCCAGGTAGCCGGACTCCTCCAGATTCTTGAGGATGTTGTAGATTTTGTCGCGGCCGGCGCCGCGGTTCAGGTTGATGAGGTGCTGAACCTGGATGCGCCAGTCATCGGGTTTGGAAAGGAGGTAGGTGAGGACGCCCAGCGCTTCCCAGGATAGCCGCATGTCCTCAATAGGGTGGTTGTCGAGGACAGAGAAGTGGCGCTGTTTGTGGGTGCGGATGGTGCTCATTTGTTCTATTGACAGGGGGAGGATAATGGGGGCGATGCGGGGATGACATCGCCCCCAGCATGGGAACCGGGGTCGCCCAGTGGTTGGAGGCCGGGGGGCGGCGCCGGTGGGGAAGTGCGCGGTTGCGTTGCAGTCGAGTTGATGGAAGGTATGAGATGGCGTAGTATTCGCCGTCTCTCTCGCCATCGCCGATGTAGCTGCACGAAAAGGAGAGGAGTATGTTGTTGGATGCTGCTGTGCACGAGTTTTTGGCGGCCAAGCGTCAGGAGGGTTTGAGCGCGGCCACGATACAGAAGTATGAGTGGCATTTGCTGAGGCTGGCGCTATGGTTGAAGGAGCAAGGTGTGGTAGAGGTGGCCATCATCGATCGACGGGCGCTGCGGCAGTGGGGGGCAGGGCTGCGTGATGTGTGGTCGCCGGCGACGTGTAAGCAGGCGGTAACGGCGGTGCGGTCGTGGTTACGATGGTGCCAGGCTGAGGGCCTGATGGAGGGGGCTGGGAATTGCGCCGGGGTGCTGAAGCTGCCGAAGGTGCCGTTGGCGATGCAGCGGACTTTGACGGGAGAGGAGCTGAGGCGGCTATTGGTGAGTTGCGACGGGTCGGCGAAGGGGGTGCGGGATGCGGCGCTTTTGTCGTTGTTGGGGGATTCCGCCTTGCGGCGGGCGGAGTTTTTGTCACTGACGCCGGGACACTTGGATTTTCAGCGTGGGATCGTGGCGGGAGTGATACGGAAGGGGGGACAGACGGGGTGGGCGCCGTTTGGGGCGGCGACGGCGGAGCGGCTGCGGCGCTGGTTGGCGATTCGTGCGCCGGCGGAGGGGGTGGAGGCGTTGTGGTTGTCGCTGCGGGGGGATGCGACGCAGGGGCGGCCGCTGACGGGAGATGGGTTACGGACGATTGTGCGGAAGCGGGGGGAGGCGATTGGGATTGCAGGGGTGACGCCGCATGCGTTCCGGCGAGGGTGGGCGTGTGCGATGAGTGAGGCGTGCGCGCCGCTGAAGGTGATCGTGGAGGCGGGTGGGTGGCGGCACGAGCAGCAGTTGCTGCGCTACACGCAGGCGCTTGAGTCGCAACGGTTGGCGCCGGCGCTGTCGCCGGTGGACCGGCTGTCGCGGGGGCCGCAGCAGTTGAGTTTGTGGGAGTAGGGGGATGGGGAGGCGCAAGGACGCAGAGATAAGGGCGCCTGGTCGGGAACCACTCCCGGCCAGGCTGATGAGTGGGCGGATTAGGAGGATGAGCGGATGGGACGGGGGAATGTAGCGGGGCCGGCCGGACTCGAACCGGCGACCTGGGCGGTTTGAAGCACGCCCTGCTCTCCCAACTGAGCTACGGCCCACAAGAAGGAGGGGCGACCCGGATTCCAACCGGGTTGGATGAGGCAGGATGGACCCTGGCTCACTTACGCATGCGCCCGCGTGTTTTTTGTTTCTCGACGTATCCCCGGATACACTACGGGATGCCGCTCGGGTGGCGGCGCTTAGCGGGATGGC
>CAZTXO010000120.1:0-3103 GCA_964617515.1 uncultured Saprospiraceae bacterium
CCTGGTAGCCGGCGAACAGCACGAGGAGCACCAACAGGCCGGCCAGCGATCGCCGCCGGCGTCGTTCAGCGTCCGGCGACGACTCACCCTGGGCCTGTCCCACCGCTGAAGCCTAGAGTCCCCCCAGTCGCCCCCCGGCCACCGAGGTGCGGTCACCGGGGCAGGGATGGCAGACTACTCGCACTGTAGGGATGGTTGCCCAAGCTCTCCTCAGTTGGGCAGAACGAGGGGCTCCCAGTGCACACATGCCGAAAGGGCCACCCGACATCACCGGGTGCTCGACCAGCAAAGGGCCGTCGATGAGCCATTGTCCCCGGGGTCACTCTGCGCCAGCGGGAGCACTCTTCTGTGGACAGTGCGGAGCGGTCATCTCGGCACCGGCCACACCGGAACCGGCCAGTACGGCGTCGCCACCCCCTCCGCCGACCCACTGCCCGCAGGGCCATGCTCTGCCCGCAGGTGCAGCGTTCTGCCCTCAATGCGCTGCACCCGTTGGGGTTGGCTCGCCACAAACATCCCGGGGAGCGCCTGGCGGTATGTTCAGACGGCCACTCGTGATCGCCGGCCTCGTCGTCAGCGTGATCGTCGTCGTGAGCGCTGGCGCCCTCGTGATCATCAATCGCGCTGACGACGCCCTTCCAACGGCATCCTCCGGCAATGCAGTCAGCACGACATCAAGCACGTTGGAAGCGTTGGATGAACAGACGGCCGATCTAACCAATCTGGACGGCGATCCATTTACCATCACCCTGCGGCTGATTAGTCTGCAGGAGAACGTTCAGAACGATGGCGTGTGCTCACAATCACGAGGGCGTGGACTGGAAAACGGTTCGACGATTGCGACGATTGATATCGTGTTCAAGAACCCGAACTCATTCAGCATTCCGTTGGAAGAGGGCCTTGTGCATTTTCGCTACCTGGATCCAACGGGAGATTCAACACAGGTATCCGGTTGGATCAATGAGCAATGCCTTCCGCTCGCCGCCGCCGACGCAGGAAATCCTGCCGCCGAACCCGAAGAGCTTGATGCAGACTCGGAACGGACGGCCCGCTGGATTCTGGTGGTACCGCCGGGCCCACTGGTGGAGGTTCAGAGTTTCGCCGTCACCACCTTCGATGACTCTGGAAGCGAGACCATTCATGCTGAAGTCCCAATGTCATCTCAGGCCGGCGGACCCACGACCGAGGGGACAGCGCCAACAACCACCGAGATCGCCAACGAGGGGATCCCGCCGGGGTCGGATCCCCGCAACATCCTGGGCGACGACCAAGCACTCAACGGCCTGGCCACCCAGTGCTTCGAAGGCGACATGGTGGCTTGCGACGACCTGTACGCCCAGACCCCGTCGGGGTCCGATCTCGAAACCTACAGCCAGACCTGCGGCGGCCGGATCGAGGAGGTCGACCGTGGTCCCTTCTGCGAGACACACTTCGCTGCGGGCGACTAGCTTAGCTATAGCTCATGGGGCTAGTTGTTCAGCGGGCCGACCCACTTGAGAATCTGAACCGTTCGGCCTGATTCATCTATTCGGGAGACGAGGACTGGCAGATGAAGATCAGAATGCTGGGAGTGCTTCTGACAGCCGCAATGATTATAGCCGGGTGTAGTGAAGACTCTAGCGGTGGCACTGCAGGGAACACTGGGACCGCCGACGACACAGTTGGTCCGACGAGGAACACAGCTGCAGCGACCACGACTACGACACAGCAAACCGTAGCGGAGCGAACATACGAATGGGCGGATCGCAACGGCGACCCATACGAGGCGAGAGTCGCTATCACAAATGTCCAGCGAGATGTGCAGAACGATGGAGTATGCTCGCAGGCTAATATTCCCTCGGGGAGCACCTTCATCACGGTGCAGACCACTTATACCAATCCGAACAGCTTTGCCAACGAAGTGGACAACGGTACCCTAATTCGTCCGCAGTTGCCACTAGTATCAGCAAACGAGCTCTCCTCACATTACCTCACGGGTGTCCTTGAGCCTGAAGACGAATGTGCGGGCCTGAGCGACGTGCCGGACTGTGATATTTGCGACCCTGGCGCGGGGTCCACTTGGGCCCCCAACTCCTCCACCACGGTTCAAAAGATCTTCATCGTTACTCCTGTTGGCGAAGCGGCGAATACCTTCATTTCTGTCGTCAGAGGTGCGGGTTCGGAGGGCTCTGCGGAGCCATTCGAGGAGGTGGACCAGATTCCTTTCTGAGGACTCCGAGGCCTCTGTCGTTGATAGCTGTCTCCCGTACCCGACCTGAAGATCGCGCCACCCCCTGACCTAAGCCATGGCTCGATTTGTTTCATCCTGGGTCATGTTGCCAGCACCGAGGGCACCATGTCGGCGACAGATCTGCCACGCCGACCCAAGCCGAATGCACCTACTGCCTGATCCCCGACGCCGCCGCCAGGTGTTGAGCACCGCGCTCTGGCTGGGGAACGGGTGGTGTTGTGGCGACAGCGGGGGGCCCGACGCCATCACTCCGAACTGACGCCGAGGCGACAACACCCGATCGACGTTGTCGTGGAGCGCCAGCGGGTCAGTCGTAGACGGCCTCGGACCACCAGCGGCCGCCCTCGAGGGTGAGCAGGTGGGCCACGCCCTCGGCGGTGAGCACCTGGAACCGGGCCTGGCGGCGGTGGGCCTCGGGGTCCCACCAGCGCTGGTCGAGGGGCCAGGGCCCCGCCCAGGCCGCCACCTCGACCCAGGGCCCGCCGGCGACCGACAGGCGGGCGGGGGTGGCCGAGACCAGGCCACGGCCGCTCACCCCCACCGGCGCCCCCCGCTCGTCGACCACCTCGGCGACCACCGGCTCGGGAGCCACCAGCGCCGGTGACGGCGGCGGCACCCGTCCCGGCCAGGGCACCGCCCCTGGCCCCACCGCCCCTGGCCCCACCCCCGACGGACCTGACCCGTCGCCGCCCCACCCCATCCCGCCCGACCCCCTACCGGCTGCCCCTGTCCCGCCCGACGCCGTCCCAGCCGACCCGGTCCCGCCCGGCCCCGTCCTGGCCAACGCGGGGCCCCACCCGCCGTCGACATCGGCCGGGCGCTCGCCTTCCCCCAGGGCCTCCACCGGCACCAACGACACCTGCTCGGCCGGCA
>CAZTXO010000121.1:0-3007 GCA_964617515.1 uncultured Saprospiraceae bacterium
TTATTATAAAGCATCCTCCTACCTAAATCTGGTAGAAAATGCTTCTTAAAAGATTACAGAAGACTAATAACCAATTTCATGCCAAAAAAAAAAGGCGGTCAGTTGACCGCCTTTTCAATTCTATTGTTTATCAAGATTATTCAATTACAATCATACGTTTGGTAGCTGTATGATCAGCGGCATCTAACTGATAGTATAATACTCCAGTAGCGTTTAATTCTGATTTCTGTACTTTAACAGTATTCATTCCTTTTACGCCATTGAGTTCAAATACTCTCAATACCTTGCCGGTTACGTCATAGATACTCAATTTAGCAGCACCTGCTTGTGGCAATCTGTAAGATATTACAGTTTCTTTAGCAAATGGGTTCGGACTGTTTTGATACAATTCGAATACGCCACTTTCTACCACTCCTTTTTCTGTACGTACGCCTAAGCTGATGTCTTTTGAGCTCAATTGAGCATCATAAGCTTCTGCTGTAGTTACATCACTTGTAATTGCTAACAAGCTTCCAATGTTTGCTTGGCTGCTTGCGCGGAATACAACTGTGAATAAGGTTGCATTTGCGTCAACACTTTGAGCTACTTTGCTATCCCAGCTTGTAGTCAAAATACCGTTGCTTACTTGAGTTGTTCCAAAGTTTGACTCATCAACATTCAATGCACCTGCTTCGATTCCTTCGAATGACAATGCCTGACGGTCGAATTTCAATGTAAACTGGTAACCTGCGATATTTGTAAAGTCGCTTGATTTGAAAGCTACTTTATAAAGCTCACCTGCAACTGTTACGTTGTTGTCAACTTCTAAATGTAATTTACCATTGTTTCTGCTGCTGCTTCCTGCAACGTTGTGGCCTCTGGCATCAGTTGTTACATCACCCATTTTAACGGCTACAAAGTTTTCAATCAATTTTTCTTGAGCAGTAATCACTTGGTTAGATTCTCTTGGTGCAATGAATGGATTGCTTCCGAAAACATATGCTTTTGGAATAAATGTCCATGATTGTACTTTAGAGAAATTGCTTGTTACACCTAAGATTAACTTTCTGATTTCAGAAACGTCTGCAGCAGTGATTGTAGCACTGTTGTTAACGTCAGCAGCAACCATTTTATATCCACTGTTCAAGGTTTCGATTCCAAGAATATGTCTTTGAATCTTAACGATGTCTTTTGTAGATACTCCATTTAATGGATCGTCATTTCTACTAGGTTTAACGCGGTATGTATTTGGTTTCAAATCTCCGAATAAGTATTTACCATCGTTGCTGGTAACCATACTCTTCATCATGTTTGAAGATACTAATAATTCAACATTAGACAATTCAGTCTGGTCGTCGTTTTCAGTTTTCAATTCACCAGTGATATTACCGAATGAACCTGTATTAGGACAAACATCTTGATTGTCTTGTACGATGATTACTGTTTTGCAGTAGTCTGTATTGCCTTCCTCATCTTCTACCCACATTTGAACATCTACCAACAACTCATCATTTGCACCTGCTGCTACGAAATCATCACAGCAAATTGTTATGCTGGTTGCATTTGGATCTCCATTGAAATAGAATAATAAGTCATCTTGATCTGTACAGTTGTCATAACTTCCTCTATCCAAATCTTTTGCCCAGATTGTTACGCACTTGCTTGTTGGCATTGGTACGGTAATTACTCCAGTCAAACAATATGGTGTTGGTGCTTTGCAATCTTTGATTTCAAACAATTGGCATAATGTACCTATGTTTCCGCAACCATCTTCTACAAACCAGCAGATCTTATGGATACCAACTGGATAGTTACCGCTTGCATCGAATGGATTGTTTTCATCGTCAGCAGCTGGGTTATGGTGGAACAATGGTGTACGACCAGCAGCAAACTCTTTACGAGTTAATGGACCTACTTTATAGTCATATCCTGAATGTTGTCCTTTACCATCATTGAATAAGTCAATCTTATAATCATAGAATAACCAATCCAATGGGCTGCAATTATCAGTTGCATCTGCAGTTATGCTCAAGTGACCATAGCAAATGTTGTCAGTTGCATTTTTAACTGCTGGTTCGCAGTCTCCAACGCTGATACTTACAACTGGTTTGTCAGTGTCATGTACTTTGATAATCTGTAAATATTCCCAACGACCTTTTTCTGGATCAATGCTTGGATCGTACTGACACCAGTCAATTACTGTCCAATGACGCAATACTTTGAAGCAAGCATCTGGTTCGATTGTGAATATTTCATCCACATATTCGATACTGATTAATGCGCAAAGATCATCTGCACCGTTTTCAACTACTGGTCTTCCTAATAATGGATTGTCTGGGCTGATGTCAGCTCCACAACCATCAATAGTTGTAGCTTGACCTGTACAGTTACCTGGCCAGGTAATGTCATCATCCGGATCGCAGTTGTCTGCTCCATTGATATAGAATGGATCGCAATCAACAACCCAGATAATCTGAGTTCCTGTTACACTGATACCATTTGGTCCGCGAGCTACGATTGTACGGGTAATTTGACCTTGACCGCACTCTCTGTTATCGTTAACACTGATGGTCGGTGTATTGCCGCAAGAGCTCAATACATAGCCATCAAAGCCCCATGTTAATTCGTATTTTCTGTCATAATGAGCTGTATCAAACAAGCTTCTGTAGTAATCACAAGCTCTGTTCCAAGCTGGTGGGTTAGATGGTGGTGCACCAGGTACATAACCAGGATATCCAGTAATATCGTTACGTACACAGTAGTTGTAACAAACCAAGTCATTGGTAACTACTTTATGTCTATCAGAAAGATCCGTTACAACTCTACCGAAAGTAGGATCATTAGGATCGTCAATTTTATCAACATCAAACCAGAACCAACAGCTAACAACGATATTTGGTGGAGGAACTACGGTTGGTACACTCTTATCTTGTACTTCAACTTCAACCATACAATCGCTGAAACGGTTGAACAAAACTCCTCCTGGATTCATACGAGCGGGCGGAATTGGACCAGGGCCTGGTTCACG
>CAZTXO010000122.1:0-2945 GCA_964617515.1 uncultured Saprospiraceae bacterium
TGGGGAATATTTTTGGGAAGTTTTGTATTGGAAAGTAAGTTTTGTTTCCAAAAATTACTATTTTTGTCCTTAATTGGAAACAAAATGAATTTTTTGGTTTTCAAAGCGACTTTTCAAGACTACCCGGTTTTCTCAATTTCGGAGATCGACAAATACTTCCCCGGCTTTGATACCAAAAATCTGGTGCGCTGGCAGGAAAAAGGGTATGTGCTGAAAGTGCGCAACAAATGGTATTGCTTTGCCGACCGCCGCTGGGACGAACGGCAGCTGTATTGGGTGGCCAACCGTATCTATGCACCGTCTTATATTTCGTTGGAATCCGCGTTGTCTTTCTACGGCCTGATCCCGGAAGGGGTTTTCACCTTCCAGTCGGTATCCACCCTCAAGACCAACGCTTTTCAGACGCCGATAGGGCATTTTTCCTATGCTAACGTGAAGCCCGACTGGTATTTTGGTTACCGGATGGCGGCGGCCGGCCGCTTGTATTTTGCTATTGCCGATCCGGCGAAGGCCCTGCTCGATCTTTTATACCTGCGTCCGGAATTGCACGCTGACGCCCAATTCGAGGCGCTCCGGCTGAATATGGCAGCAATACGCGAGCAGTTGGATATGCCCACCTATCAATTATACCTGGACAAATTTTGCGGCCCATCCGTGCAGCGGCGGGGGCGGCGCTTACTTACCTACATTCAACAATACCAAACCGATGCTTTCGCTCGCTGAAATTCGTCAATTCTATCCTCCCCAGCTCCATGGTTTTCAGCAGTTTTTGTTGCGGGAGTATCTTCAGTGCAAGTTGCTGGCGTTGTTAATCGGAAGCGCCTATGCGCGTAAGTTTGCATTTCTCGGGGGTACCTGCCTGCGTTTGATTCACCAAAACAACCGCTTCTCAGAGGACCTTGATTTCGACAACTTCAGCCTGTCGGAACCGGAATTTGAATCCGTATCCGAGTTATTGCGCATTGGCCTGGAGCGGGAAGGCCTGGAAGTCGAAATGCGCAATGTGCTGCGGGGCGCCTACCACTGTTATATCAAATTTCCCAACCTGCTTTTTGAAACGGGCCTGAGCGGGCACCGGGAGGAAAAAATATTGATCCAACTGGATACCGAGCCGCAGCATTTCGAGTTTACGCCGGAACGCGTTATTCTGAACCGTTTTGATGTATTTACGACTCTTTTGACCACGCCGTTGGATATCCTGCTGGCCCAAAAACTGTTTGCCATATGCAACCGCAAACAACCCAAAGGCCGCGACTTTTTTGATGCGAGCTTTTTACTGGCGCGCACCAAGCCGAATTATGCTTATCTGGAATTGAAACTCGGCACCTCCACGCCGGAAACCCTGCGCGAAAAAATGGTGGCGGCGGTAGATCAAATTGATTTGGATGCCGCGGCTCGGGATGTTCAACCGTTCCTGTTTCAGCCACAGGACGTCGCGCGGGTGCGGGAGTTCGGGGCGTTTATACGAGGGGCGGAACTGTGAGCCGATTGAACGATTGGTATGGGCAGTATGTACGCCAAAAGGCGCAAAAACGCCCTTTGCAAATTTGACGCGACTACTCAAAACCATATATACCGGAAGTTGTATTTCTTTGTGTGTTAATGGTCTGATGTTTGCCGTTTGGCGTACAAGGCCACCTCACCAACTTAAATCTTCCGAAAAGCATGACCGAACTCATCTGGGACGGCAAATACAAAGACGGCAAAAAGGTAAGCCCCGTCCGGATTGCGCTGCCGTTCCAAACCATCGAAACGGTAAACGAAAAACGGAAGGCCGGCCTTCAGGCCGATATGTTCGCCGCCGCCGCTACCGCCGCCGCACAGGAAAGCGGGTGGAAAAACCGGCTCATCTGGGGCGATAAAAAATATGTGCTGCCCTCCCTGCTTCCCGAATTTGCCGGCAAAGTCAATCTCATCTATATTGATCCACCCTTCGATACGGGCGCAAATTTTTCCTTTACCGCCACCATTCCGCAGCACGAGGGGGACGAAGAGAGTGAGGATATTTCCTTCACCAAACAGCCCTCGATGATTGAACAGAAAGCCTACCGAGACACTTGGGGGCGCGGGTTGGATTCCTACTTGCAATGGTTTTATGAAACCGCCGTACTACTGCGCGAACTGCTTGCCGAGGATGGCTCGATTTATGTTCACCTCGATTGGCATGTAAGCCACTATGCAAAATCAGTATTAGATGAAGTCTTTGGTTACGAGAATTTTATCAATGAAATTATTTGGAAACGCCAAACTGCTAAAGGAGATGTGACCCAAGGGGCAAAACACATGGGACGGATACATGAAACAATTTTGCTTTATGCCAAAACCGAAAAATATACTTGGAATACCATTTATACACCCTATGAACAGGCTTATATCGACGCCTTTTACAAGAATAGTGATTCAGATGGAAGAAAATATCAGTTAAGTGATATTACTGCCCCTGGCGGTGCGAAGGGTGAAAAGGGAAATCCATACTATGAATTTCTTGGAGTTTCAAGGTACTGGCGGTTTTCTAAAGCAACAATGAATAAGCTGTTTGAAGAAGGAAGAATTATTCAAACAAAACCAGGAACAGTACCAAGACAAAAAAGATATTTGGATGAAATGCCCGGTATCCCGCTGCAAACACTTTGGACTGACATTTGGCCTGTTCAAGCACAGTCAACTGAACGCCTTGATTACGCCACCCAAAAACCCGAAGCCCTCCTGGAACGCATCATCCAAGCCAGCAGCAACGAAGGCGACCTTGTACTTGATTGCTTTTGTGGCAGCGGTACTACTGCCGCCGTCGCCGAAAAATTTGGCCGCCGCTGGATCACGTGCGACTTAGGCCGCTTCGCCATCCACACCGCGCGCAAGCGGCTATTGAGCAACCCGAACGTGAAACCCTTCGTGGTGCAAAACTTTGGCTAGTATGAGCGGCAGCAATGGATGCAAGCCGAATT
>CAZTXO010000123.1:0-2938 GCA_964617515.1 uncultured Saprospiraceae bacterium
CCAACAATGACACCGCCCAAAGCCGACTCCTGGACGAATCGCATCCAGGTCCTGCCCGCCGATCCGCGGCCCATCTGGAGCCAGATCGAGGAGGGGCTGAGACGCCTCCTCGCCTCCGGATCGCTCGCCCCCGGGGACACCGTGCCCTCGGTGCGGGAGCTGGCCACGGAGCTGCGGGTCAATCCCGCCACGGTGTCGAAGGCCTACCAGCGGCTGGTGGGGGCCGGCCTCATGGAGGTGCGGCGGGGAGACGGAACCTACGTCTCCGCCGCGCCCCCGGCCGTGCGCAAGTCGGAACAGACGCGGGTGATCCGGCAGGCGGCCATGAACTTCGCATCGGTCGCGATCACCCACGGGGCGGAACTGGACGCCGCCCGCCAGGCCCTCGACCTGGCCTGGGAAGAACTCAGCAACAACGAGGGAGGGAACCGGTAATGGGCGATGAAACCGTGGTTCGAGTGGAGAACGTCTCGGTCAGGTACAACAAGCAGCTCGTGATCGATCAGGTCTCGCTGGAAGTGGCGCGGGGCTCGGTCTACGCGCTGCTCGGCCGGAACGGCGCGGGCAAGTCCTCGCTGATGCGATGCCTGCTCGGCCTGCAGAAGCCGACCTCGGGCCGGGTCCTCGTCTTCGGGGAGGACGTCTGGAAGCATCGGGCGCGTCTCCTCGCGCGTGCGGCCTACGTGCCCGAAACCTCCGACGCGCCCGGCCAGCTCCGGGTGCGCGACGTGGTGGCCTTCCATCAATCCGTGTACCCGACCTGGGACCAGGGCGCGGTCAAAGCCCGTCTCGGGCGGGTGGGGGTGAGCGAGACCGCCATGGTGTCCGCCCTGTCCAAGGGCCAGCGCGCGCTCTTCACCCTGGCTCTCGCCCTCGGCAGCAAGCCCGAACTGCTGGTGCTCGACGACCCGACGCTCGGCCTCGACGTGGTGGCCCGGAACGACTTCTTCTCCGACTTCATCGGCGAACTGGCCGACCGGGGCACCACCGTGGTCCTGACCACCCACGACCTGGCCGGGGTCGAAGGCATCGCCGATCGCGTGGGCATCCTGCAGGGGTCGCGACTCGCCCTCGACGAGGATGTCGAACAGATGAAGATCGACCGGGGCCAGTCGCTGGAACAGATCTTTACCGAACTGACGCGCGGGGCGGGGAGGCTGTCATGAAGCAGATCCTGGCCGTGGCCCTGCTGGACTGCCGGCGTCTCACCTTCGGCCTCACCTCCGGCGCGCTCGTGGCCGGGCTGGTTCCGGCGCTCGCCTCCGGGCTCGGGGGCAAGGTGGAGATCGGGGCGATCGTGGCCGTGGCTTTCGTGGTGGTGGGGATGGCCGCGGGCGGCACCTTCGGCAACGACTTCGCCGACGGCAAGTCGTCCTTCTTCTTCGCGCGGCCTCTTCCCGCCGGAGTGCTGCTCGCCGGCCGCTTCGCCGCCCTTCTCGCTCTCGCCGCCGTGGCCTTCTTCTCCTTCATGGCGTCCTACTGGATCTCCAGCAGCGATCGCTCGGGCTGGACCTTGTCGGTCCTCACCCGGTTCCATGCCGAACTGCTGCTGAGCGCCTGGTCGCTGGCCCTCTTCATCTCCCTGGCCGCGGCCGTGCGCGGGCGGGGGGCGCGGGCCGAGGGCGGCACGCGCGCGATGCTGATGATCCCCGTGCGCATCGGAGTTTCGATGGGCGCGTTCCTGCTGGTGTTCGGACTCTTCGCCGATCTGGTGATCCGCGCGTACTTCAACGACGCGACGGCGGTCAGGATGTTCATTCTTTCCTGGGTTGCCGCGAGCCTGGTGGCGTGCGGGGTGGCCATCTCGGCCGGCCGGACCGAACGCGGGCGGATCTCGAAGTACCAGGGCCGGGTCATGGCCGCGCACTTCGCCCTGGTGGCGGTCGCGGTCCTCTCCGCCTGGATCTGGGTGCTGCACCCGGGCGTGGACGCCATCCGACGCGTCGACCATGAGACCTGGGGCTCGCCGGACGGGAAGACCGCCTACGTGCGCGCGGAGGTGGACCGCGGCGACGGCCTGACCTTCCGCCCCGTGTACATCCTCGACATCGCCTCCGGTCAGGCGCGACGCCTCAATGCCGATTCGTATCAGGGCCCCTGGGTGTCCGCGGATGGCGGGACCATGGCCTGGAGCGAAGCCACGCCGTTCTTCTTCCGGCCTCTGTGGCGACGGCTGGGCGGGACCACGACCTACCGCGTGCGCACCTCCTCGGGAGAAGTGACGCAGCTGCCCATGCCGGGCGGGCTCCCCGACTACCGAAGCGTCAGAGACCTCGCGGATTTCGGCGCGGTGGACTGGGTTCTGCCTTCCCCGGAGGGCGACGTCTTCGCGATCCAGTGGAGCCATCACCTCACCTTCACCTCGCGGTCGCGTGGCGAGCTGTCGGAGATCAACGAATGGAAGGACCGGGCGAGCCTGTCGCGGGGCATCAATCTGCTGGAAGCCGCCTTCCTTCCTTCCGGAGACCTCCGCGCCACCCGCGTCGTGCGTGACCCCGGAGGCGGGCAGAGCCTTGTCTTCATCGATATCGATCCGAAGTCGGCGGCCGTGAAGACGGTGGCCTCGATTCCGACGGAGGGTCCCCTCCTCGTGCAGTTCGACGCAAGAGCCGCTCGCGCGCTGCTCACCTCCGTGACCCGGCCGGGCCACGGATCCTTTGTCGCCCTGATCGACCTGGCCCCGGAGGCGGGCGCGGCGAGACTCACCTACCTGCTCAGGGACGTGTTCCTCCCGCGCTCCACCTTCCTCGCCGACGGCCGGATCGTGGCCACGAACGGAGGCTCGCTCGGCGCCTGGCAGAAGAGAGCCCTGAAGACCTTCTCCCCCGCCGGGCAGCCGCTCCTGGACATTCCGATCGGCGAAGGCATGGCCCCGGGCCTGGGCCGGGAGATTTTCCCGGGAATCCTCGGGGCCACCCTGGGGAAGCTCGACCAGGAG
>CAZTXO010000124.1:0-2868 GCA_964617515.1 uncultured Saprospiraceae bacterium
AATTAGGAATTAGGAATTCTGGTATCCGCCGAATCCGCCTCAGGCGGAGAAGGAGGACGAATTTTTACCGGTAGAGAATCAGGGGTACTGAAATGACGCGCATCGCTATCATAGCCAACACGACCTGGAATATTTACAATTTCAGGCAAAACATCATCCGCAAACTGATCGCGGAGGGGCATGAGGTGATCGTCATGGCCCCGGTAGACAAGTTTATCACCTATACGGAAAAGTATCGCGAAGTCACGCATGTCCCTATCCGGCATCTGCACCGCGACAGTGTGAATCCGTTTCAGGATCTGAGGCTGTTGCTGGAGTTGTGGAGCCTCTACAGACGCTACCAACCGGATTTGATACTTCACTACACGATCAAACCCAATATCTATGGCGGCTTAGCGGCCCGGATGCTCGGGATTCCTTCCGTGGCAGTGGTGACCGGGCTCGGCTATTCCCTGATCCACCCGGGCTGGATCAATACCGTCACCCGTTCGCTGTACAAAATCGCGTTGCCCGCACACCGCCGGGTCATCTTTGAAAACAAGGATGATCAACAGCTTTTTACGGAGTCCGGTATGATCCGGGAAGGGCAGGGCGTTTCTATCAAGGGATGTGGTGTGGATACCGCCTATTTTTCCCCTGACGGAACCGCGGAGAATCCTTCGCTGACCACTTTTACGTTTATCGGGAGGCTCCTCTATGACAAGGGTATACAGGAATTCATCGAAGCTGCCCAGTCTGTCAAGGCGCGACATGCTGATGTGCAGTTCTGGCTGGTCGGTGATATCGATAAAGAGAATCCTTCTTCTGTCCGGAACGAAGATCTCGTGCGGTGGATCCGGGATCCGAGCATATATTACCATGGCGCTACGGACAACATCCGCCGGTTGATCGGACAATCCGATTGCATTGTCCTTCCCTCTTATCGCGAGGGCATGCCGCGGGTGATCATGGAAGCGATGTCCATGGAACGTCCCGTCATCATCACGGATACCGCCGGTTGCCGGGAGATGGTCGAAGCGGGTGTCAACGGATTCCTCGTACCGGTCCGGGATGCCCGTTCCCTGGCTGAAGCGATGCTGCAATTTTTATCCCTGCCCAACGAAGCACGCCAGGCGATGGGCGAAGCAGGAAGGAAAAAGGCACTCCGTGAATTTGACGAAAATATCATCGCGGATGCCTTATATACCATCCTTACCTCCTCCGGGCAACCGGATCAACGCCCTACCCGATCCGCGGAGCAATGAAAATTCTTTTTTTTCTCTACCATTTTCCCCCGCTCGAAGGTTCAGCCAATTCGAGAAACAAACGAATCGCTGAAGCGATAGCAAGACGCGCTGAAAAAGGAATTGTACTTACCCCTTCCGGGAAAACGGATCACCCGGTCACACTTCCGGGCCTGGATATTTATTATACACCGGCCTACGATTATCGGTGGCTGACCGGGTACCGGAAAAATGGCCGGACCCCATCCGAGAAAAGCAAATCAAAAGGGATATCCCAGCTGGCGATCCGGCTGATCAACACCTATCCCTTCAGCATACTCATCGGTGAGGGTGGATTGCTCTATTTTATATTCCTGTTGATCCGGGGACACCGGCTCATCCGAAAGGAAAAGATAACTCACCTGTATTCGTCTTTTCGGCCATTCGCGGATCACTATGCCGCTTATTGGCTGAAAAAGCGGCACCCGGATGTATACTGGATCGCTGATTTCCGGGATCTTCCCATCGATCCGCATTACGGGCATATTTTCTTTCCCAAATGGCACGAGACTTTTTTTCATCAACTGTTTCAAAAAGCGAACCTGGTCACCACGGTATCAGCAGGCCTGGCACAATCGCTTCGTGCCTATTCTTCGCATGTCCTGGTCCTGCGTAATGGTATTCCTCCGGAAGCCATAAAGCCGCAGCCGCGCCAAAGCCCCTTTTTCACGATTGTCTATACGGGATCCATGTTTTTGGATAAGCGAAATGCCGAACCTCTGTTTCAGGCTCTTTTTCAACTGATACAGGAAAGGAAGATCAACCCGGAGCTGCTGCGAATTATCTATGCCGGCAAGGACGGAATGATCTGGCGTAAACTGGCTGCCCGGTATGAAATGTCCGCCAACTTTTCCGACAAGGGGCTTCTACCCCAGCAAGAGGCAAAACAATGGCAACGGGATGCCTGTATCAATATCCTCCTCACGGTTTCTTCCAACCGGTTGCAAGGGGTGCTCACCGGTAAGATGATCGAATACATCGAAGCAGGCAGCCCCGTGCTGGCTATTGTCACCGGACAAAATGATCCCGAACTGGCGGCTATCCTCGCAGAAGTGAATCTCGGACTATCCTGCACCGATTTGCCTTCGGACCTGGAACAGATCAGGAATTTCATCATGACGGAATATCAAGCGTGGCAAAAATCAAATTTGTGCCGCAAACCGGTAAAGTGGGAAGTAGTACAAGAAAAATACCAGATGGCTAAAATCCTGGAAAGCGTATTTCATGAAGTTTGATCTCCTCGGGACAAATAAAGATTCCGGGGCACGCGCCGGCCTTTTACACCTTGCCCATGGCACGGTGGAAACGCCCATTTTCATGCCAGTCGGCACAGCAGGTACCGTGAAGGCCGTTCACCAGGAGGAATTGATCGAACAGATCGGCGCCCAGATCATCCTGGGCAACACCTATCATTTGTACCTGAGACCGGGCATGGAGGTTATTCGCGCGGCAGGCGGGCTGCACCGTTTTAACCGCTGGCCGCATCCGATCCTGACGGATAGCGGAGGCTACCAGGTGTATTCGCTCAGCCAGCAACGAAAGATCAAAGAGGAAGGCGTCAGATTTCGGTCACACATTGATGGCTCAATCCATGTTTTTACGCCGG
>CAZTXO010000125.1:0-2839 GCA_964617515.1 uncultured Saprospiraceae bacterium
CGCACATGATCACCTGGTCGCGGCACTCGATGGTCGGCGGGATCTTGTCTTCGACACTGATCGTGCCCCAGCAGCTGTTGCCGGTTTCAGGATCGGTGACACGCACGACATAGGTATGTCCGACATCATTAGCATTTAAAATTCCGGGGCTCCAGGGTCCATCCCCAAAAGGAGCCGTCCTGTCCACCTCGACGATATAATCATCATAGCAACCATACGGGCCGCCTTCCAGGATCATGTCTGCTGTGATAATACCCACGCAGGTTTGATCCAGGGAGATTTGTACGTTGTCGTTGCAGGCAAGTTCCGTCAGCGGGAATTGATATTCATTTACAGTCACCGTGAAGCAGCAGCTTGCTGTATTTCCTGAAAGGTCTGTGGCGGTAAAGCAGTTGGTGGTGGTTCCCCTCGGGAAGAGGCTGCCGGAGGGCAGACCAACAATCTGGGTAGTTTGCTGCAGTTCGGAGGCAAGGGCATAGTGGAAGCGAACGTTTGGTGTACGCGGGGGTCCAAGAGCCGTACCGGTAAACAATCCACCAATACCGACACCGGAAAGGAGGGAGAGATTACCATCCGTAAACGGTGTAAGGGTCGAGTTACCAGCGGAGTTGTAAACGAGTGAATTCGTGTTTCCAAACAGGAAAACACCCTTTGTCTGACCCGGTTGCAACACGATGCCGTTTCCGGGGAGATTGAAGCCGGAAAATTCGCTGTTCGGGCCTGCTACCGTCACCGGTGTACTGATGACGACCGGGGTCCATGCGCCGGCATTGTTGGTATTTCCGACATAGGTATTACCATTCGTAATATAGACGGAAACCGGCACGACTGCGGGTATAGCCCCAAAGGCAGCAGAACCGAACCGTACTTCCAGGCGCTTGATATAGATGGCCTGGGAAGAGGTGTTGGTCAGGTTAAACATATTACCTCCCGGCGCGCCATTACCTGCCACGGTGATCGCACCTCCGCCATGTGGCAGGATGGTGGGTGGCACCTGGAAGAGATGGGTGGCATTACCGAGCAGTAATAAACCACAATTGTCGGTAGCGCCTACATTAAAGTTGACAGCCTGGGAGCAATCTCCGGGATCAAGATTGACCGTGATGTTGGCCGGGCATCCTACTGTAGGGCCCTGTGTATCCAATACGGTACAAGAGGAAGAGACCGTACTCAGGGTGGCACCGGTTGCAATCTGGAAGGTCTGCCAGGTAATGGTATTGACACCTCCCGGTATTCCGGTTACCGTCACGGGGTTATAAGGTGGAGGAGCAACCGTGAACGGACCTCCGTTGATGCTGTAACGCAGGCCAACATTTACTCCATCAAGGCATTGGGCCGGGGTGGTGGTAAACGGACCGAAATTGGCTGATCCGGCACAGGTGCCGAGGGCTGCGGTGACCGTGACGTTTGCCGGCGGTGTGAGGTTACACGGCTGGGGTTGTGTGAATTCAATGCATTGACCACTGGTCACACCGGCAGCATTGTTAAAGCTATGCAGGGTGAACGGGCGAGGCGCCGGGAGCGGACCTTCCAATCCGATGGTTGCACTTCCGCCATTGCTGTTGGCAGCCTGCGTGCCCGAAAAAGTGGTATCAAAATACTTAAACTGGATCCGGTTGGTGGTCTCAAACAATCGTAATTCAAAAGTGATATCACCACCCTGGGCATCATGATTGAAGTGACCAATTTTCCACCACTCTACAGTAAATATCCGGTTGGGAGCAGCGCCATCGACACGGGTATAAATACCGCAACCTGCTGTAATAGCTACATCGGCGTCAAGGTCATCCCAATACGGATACAATGCCGCACCGGCAGTAGCGGTGGGCAGGTTACCGTTTGTCAAGCCCCTCGCGGTACCGGGTAAAAAAACCAAAAATCCATTCGTACTCACCATGAACTGGGTATACGCTGTTCCATAAAAGGTGAAGGTGAATGGAAGGTTTTGGTTGGTGAAGGTAACATCGTCGCCCGCACCGATGTAGGTGGAACCCGCCACCCCTTGAACCGGGGTGTAGGCATCATTACAGGCAAACTCAACATAGTTGACCTGCGCATTCGCCAACGGCAGCATGAATAAGGGCAACAGGAAAGTCAGTGTCCATTTGGCTATGACACCGAGAGCCCCTTTCATCTTTCTCTGAGTAATTATTTTTTTCATGAGATATTGGTTTGTTCTAAAAAAGGAGATTATCATTCGTCACCTGGTTTCGGGCTCTACGCCTTGAGCAGGCTTATCATTTGGGTTCTGTATTGCTGAAGTACCCCCTTGCCTGTGTCGAACTCATCCGTGGCTGACATTTCTTTCAGACCATCGACAATCGCTTCGGGAACGGTCTTGCCATTCACAATGGCATTGAGGACCAAGTTGTGATAGGAATAACGGAGCCAAACGGTCCGATACTCCGGTGTGCCTTCCACCAGGGTGGACAAGGTCAGTTTGAGATTATCAATCGCATTTTGAAGGCGTACCTGTGCAACCGCGGGTGTGACAAAATTTCCGGCAGGTTCCACAAATAAATCACTGGAAAGGGCATTTTGAGCTTTGACCTGGTACGTAGCATCTACGAAGCTCAATCCCCCAAGGAGAAAAGCGAATATGGCTATTCGCAAGAAGGTCTTTTTCATGAGATTACGGTTTGTTTATGAAGAGTTAAAATCTTTACCTCGAAACGAATCCCGCCCTCATAAACAAACTATCGAAGGCGCATCACCGCGTAGCTCAACTACGCCGCAATCGCCGCGGATATCATTCATCAGGTCGAGATTATATTATAATTTCTTATAATATAAGTTGCTTCTCAGCACCACAAATCTAATACACGATCAGGATGTTATA
>CAZTXO010000126.1:0-2812 GCA_964617515.1 uncultured Saprospiraceae bacterium
GGAGGGTAGGACTTAATAAAGATTAAGTTCCGATGAGCGGATCAAATTGCTTGGCGGAGCCAGGAAATCGGTAGAAAGACGGAACCGAAAAAAGAAATGGATCCGCACAACGGACAGTAAAACAGCAGAGGCTTGGCGACCGGCAGACCGGCAAGAACGGCTGGACAAGGTAAGGCAAAACTGATAAAAAGAAGTCTCCCTTCTGGTTGGGGAACTCCACCACAGAGACAACCCGACCAACGTTGAAAGGAGACTTGTCGCAATGATACCACAACTTGTCAGCTCTGTGCGAAGGTGGTTCAGGACAGAGCAAAAAGAAAGCGCACGAGTGGTTACCCCTGTCCTGCCATTAGGGCTGCCGCTAGTGCGGCCATCGCTGTCGGAACTCGCGCAACTGGGAGAAAGCGTTTGGCCACTTCTGGTGCGAGAATCAGCCGCTGCGCGCAAGTATATCGAGTTGCTCGGCGGACTGGATTGGGCACATTTTCCCGAACGGTCCCTGGGACAAAAGCGACGTGGCCCCCAACCTGCTCCCGATGCGCCCGTGGTGGCGGCGTTGCTGGTCAAGTTGGACAAAGGGCTAACGTCGATGCCGGCGCTATGGGAGTATTTGGTGGAACAACCGGCCCTGGTCTGGAGCTTAGGCTTTCCCCTTGTGCCCACCGACCACTACTCCTATGGCTTTGATGTAGCGGCCAGCTTGCCGACGCATCGCCATCTGAGCCGTTTGTTGCGCAAACTGCCCCAGGCCCAGATGCAGTTTTTGCTCACCGGCACCGTCCACCTGCTCCAGCAGGAACTGGCAGCCGCACCCGCAGGAAACCACAGCTTGGGCGAGACAGTCAGCCTGGACACCAAGCACCTCATTGCGTGGGTGCGGGAAAACAATCCCAAAGAGTTCATCAAGGGAGGCCGCTTCCACAAGGAGAAACAGCCCAAAGGCGATCCGGATTGCAAGGTCGGCTTCAAAGCCAACAGCAACCAAACCTCAGTAGCACCGGGTAGCCCCCCGAACCCGACAACTGGCGCCACCCCCGAACCCCCCACGCCAACCACCCAAGGCTTGCCTGCCTCCAGCGACCTGCCCAAACCCAAAGCCGGCGAGTTCTACTGGGGCTATGCCTCTGGCGTCGTCGCCACCTCAATCGAAGGCTGGGGCGAAGTCGTTCTGGCAGAACTGACCCAGACCTTTGACCACGCTGATGAAAGCTATTTCCACCCCCTCATGGCCCAGACCGAAGTCAATCTCGGCTACAAACCCAAATTCGGGGCGCTGGATGCGGCCTTCGATACCTGGTATGTCTACGAGTACTTCACCCTGGCCGGTGGTTTCGCCGCTGTTCCCTGGGCCGACAGAGCCGACCACAAGAAGACCTTCAGCCCGGAACGCCTACCCCTCTGCGAAGCAGGTTTCCCCATGCCGCTCAAGTACCGGGTGCAGAAGAAGAGCCACTGTCTGGTCCCACACGAGGTTGGCCGCTATGTCTGCCCGCTCCTTTTTCCAGAGAAAACCGCTCAACCCTGCCCCATCGACCACAAGAACTGGCAACGCACTGCCAACGATCAAGGCTGTCTCACCACCTTGCCCACCAGCATCGGCGCCTTTGTCAGGCATACCCTCGACCGCGACAGCGCCGACTTCCAGCAACTCTATGACCAGCGCTCCGTGGTTGAACGCATCAACAGCCAGGCTGTCGCCCTCGGCATTGAACGACCTCACCTACGCAACCAACGTTCTATTACTAATCAGAACACCTTGATCTACGTTTTGATCAATCTGCGTACCTTGCAGCGTATCCATGAGAAGAAAGCCTTCATGCAACGGAACTGCTAACTTACTCTGTTGCCGCTGACCAACCTGCTGACCAACCTGGCTTCCACCTGACCACGACTCAAGGGTGAATCGCAATTGCTTCGGTGACGCTCTGTGGTGGAGCACCCCTCTTCGTGGTTCGCACCGCCAGACCCTCGCTCGCCTGGCCAAGCAGCCTTCCACTGCTCGGCTTTTTCGGCGCGCCCGCCGTTGCTGCGCCCGCCCAAAACCAAACTTCTTACCCCTGAGTTGCCCTCTTCCTCGCTCCACACTCCCTTTTGTTTCCTATCTTTTTCGTCAACCCTTTGCACTTTTTCTGCCTGTTGTCATTCTTGTTCCCCTCTTTCTTTCTGGATCCGTCACCTTCCCTTACTCCTTATTAAGTCCTACCCTCCTCGACTGGGTTGATCTCCTTTTTGGCAGCGCTCGCAACTTGTCCCACCGGCATATAATTTTCGGGCTTTGATAGGGAAAAGCCCAGGAAAATCTCCCATCAACGGTCACAAAATCCATTTTTTACCCCCAATGGTGATGAAATTCTCCCACCTGCGAGGATCGCCGTTGGCACCCCCATTTAGGGCGCCTGATGAAGTCAAGCCAACTCCTTGATCCTGCGCATCCTCAGGTTCCGGTAATCAAAATAGACCGCGTCTCCAGTGAGAGCGCCAGCCAACACATTGGTGCGGTTGTTCTGCGAGCATCCCCCACTGCCGGCAGCGGTGCCGCGATCCTCGCAAGGCCAAGCCGCTCAACGCTAGAGCAGATAAAGTAGTTCATCCTGCGGCAATGGACTGCCTACTGTTTCGGTGCGAGCACAGCATGATTGGCAAAGGGTGTAAAATCGCACCGAATCCTCGCTTGATGCTACTATTTTGTCTAATTTTTGCCGTAATTGCAAATATTGTTTTTCGCTGAGAAAACATTCAAAGAGGCTATATTGTGTCCATTTCCCATAGCCGCTGATCGTCTTGTGGACTTTGGTGCGGCGGCGGTCGGACG
>CAZTXO010000127.1:0-2765 GCA_964617515.1 uncultured Saprospiraceae bacterium
GGACGGCAGCGGAAGTAGTGGCACTGGCGGAGAAACGCACGGGTTTAAGGAATACCGGCATTCCGAGAAGCGCACCTACCCTGCCCAATCAGCAAAGACTTGTTGCACGCCTTGCAACCTTAGCGAGAGTGCATTATGATCGGGCAAAAGTTGCGGTTCAAAAAGTCGCACCTAAAATCATAGTAAAAAGATGAAATCTTCCTTTGTAGAAAGGCTTAGAGCCGAAACGGAAACTACCGAAGATGAAATGAAGTTCTTCGGGATTGATCCGCAGGCAAACGGGCGGGCGCTCATGTTTGAACTGCGTACCCGTGACGGCAAACGATCTGCCCTCCCATATTCATACCTAACACGTGCTGATTTCGACCCTGAAACGGGGATTGAGATTTACGTTTCAAATGTGGTGGTGATAGTCAAAGGGCGGGCGTTGGAGGATATTTATTTCTACCTGCTGCAAAACCGGTTGACCTGGGTGCGGGAGGATTATTCCGGGAAGGATGTTGGAGAGAGCGGCGTTTTTGTGGAAAGTTTGGAGGTGAAGGAACGGGGAGAGGAGTAATTTTAGAATATGTTACTTGTATGAAAGTAAATTCGGAGCCCGTTTCCCCATTTTGTTTCACCGTAACCAACACCTTCTAATTCATCCACTTTAAATGAATTGCTGTTATCAGTAACCCTTTCAGTATCTGAACTGAGGTAGAAACATTCAATCTCCATATCTGGTAGATCAGAAAGAAATTTCACATTTCTATCTCGGATTATCTTCATGTATTCATCGTCAGAAATCGCCACCAGCCTTTGGGTAGGAGTGTGATAAAGTATGCGATTGCCCTCAAAGAGTTCACGATTGTTTACAGTGACAGGTTTTGATTCAGCCATTATTTGCGTTTTGAGTTGATTAACTGCAATAACGCAAAAATGGTTCCCATTTTCAAGCTGCTTGGCTAATCGCCTCGCTTGCTTCATCAAATGAAAGTTCATCCTGGCGAGGGTATTCAATTTTTTCAATATAGTTTGCAATCACGCTCGCCTGGTGTTTAGTATAGCCTTTTTCATCTTTGAATGGTTTGTAGGCTAACGAGCCGGTGATATTCACAGCATCACCTTTTCGCAAGTCGCGCGCGAAGTGCGCGGCTTGCGCGCGAAAAACGAGTACTTCATGCCATACTGTTTCCTTGTCCTTCCATTTCGTTTCACCGGTTTTTTCATCTTTGACGGGGTAACTATCTGTGGTTGCGATATTCAAGACAACAAAACTTTTACCGTTATGTGTAACGGTTTTCGCGTCGCCGCCTAAAAATCCGTTCAGTTCTATTTTACAGTTTACAGCCATAAAAGCTCCTTCGGTTTGGGTTAAAAGGGGGATATATCCTTTCGGGATTTCTCCCCCTGTAATATCATTTTAGATTAAGCCTTTCAAGTGCTTCTTCTGAAAGCTCATTTTTGAAGCCTTCTTCGCCAGTTTCAAAATCGGTGTAGAAACTCTCCAGCCTGTCGCCGTTCATCATGGCAACCTGAAACTCCGAATTAGTCAAAAAGACGTTGCCAGAATGCGTGTTAAACATGATGGTCACTTCTTCATTGTAAAAATCTTCCGGTAAACCCTGTTTGTTCCATGCCCTCAAAAGTTGCTCGGCAAGTTTTCTTTCCCTGTGTCCGAATTTTGAAAAATCTGTTGTGGTTATTTGGCTCATACATACCTCGCTACATTAAATTTTAAATGAGGCTGAAAACTTCCGCTTCCAGCCTCTTGCCCTATTTGTAAGGGCTTATTCCGGGGTTTCTAATTCAACATCGTACCCGTTGAGTGTTCCGAGCTGGTTTGCTGAATTGCTTAGGTAGATATTGCCGAACTCGGTGACGATTATCTTGATGTCGTCCCTTGAGAACTCCTCCGGAAGGCTGTCTTCATTCCAATTCATAAGAAGGTGCTCAATGGTGCATCTCTCAAAATGACCGAATTTATCTTCACTGATTAAGGTGTAGGCTTTTTGAGTTTCGCTTTGTGATTTGGCGTTTTCGAGACTGCTGAGTAGGGCTTTTAGTTCAGAAAGAAGTTTAGGGCTTTTCTCTTCCAAAATATCCGTTCTGATTTCTTGTGCTAAAAAATCGCTCAAATACCCGCGAAGCATTTCTTCATCGAGATTGCCTTTTTTTGCCTGGTCAGCAAAAACGTAAAAGGCGCCCTCATAAAACGAAAGGTTTTTCAAATCTTCCGTATCGAACATTTCGGATTGAAGTGTTTCCATTAGTTCGTGGATTAAAGCAGTTTTCATAAGTACCTCATTGATTGATTGTTAAAAACCCTCGTAAGGGTTTGATGTCACTAAAAAGTGCCATCAACCCTTCTGCCCTCCGGCGAGGAATGAGGAAAAAGCGAACAGCCTGCTGTGAGCGACCGAATGAAAATGGGGGTGAGCGTGTCACCGGCGCGGCGGTAAGTGAAGTGAACCGGAACAAGCAAGACGCAAAGGAAAAGTGGAGGGGAATCACCCGGTCTGCACGGAGCGGCGTGTAACGACGTGGAGGAAGATTGGGGACACCACTTGACACGATCGGGGGGCGAAGCCCCAGTTTATTATTTACAAAAAAAATCTGTTGTATAATAATGAGCTACATACAATTATAAACCCTATATGTTTTTTAAAAACAACAAGAAACCAGTAGACATTAATGAGAGAATTACTGGAGAATATTCTAATGAAAATTATCCGGTTGAAATAAACCTTTGGGCAGCTGTTGAGGGAGATCGAAATGAACCAGAA
>CAZTXO010000128.1:0-2749 GCA_964617515.1 uncultured Saprospiraceae bacterium
CTCTTGCTTTTCGCAAAACTCACCCCCCGACCCCCTCTCTTATGAAAAGAGGGGGAGTAAGCCATTGGTCAAAAAGTAAGGAATAGATTATCGTGGGACTCACCTCCGGCCTCTCTCTTGGTTTTCGTAAAACTCACCCCCGACCTGGTGATGAAACGAGCAGGAAATTAGAAGAATAGAAGATTAGTAGATTACACAGTTACACAGTTACACAGTTACAATTCGTCCTCCTTCTCCGCCTTAGGCGGATTCGGCGGATAAAATAATTCGTAATTTCTACCTCACTTCCACTCCTGCTCCCCCTCCATACTTTGTGACCATCCCGTAGGACAACAAGGTATTCAACGGCTTCAACAAGATGACTGGCGGATCCGTCCGCTCATCGTCACTTACCAGTTTGCAATACTCTTCCTGGAGCGCGGCCCTAATAGCCCTGTTATCGAATTTGCCAAAGCCGGCCTTTTCGCGCTCTTCGGCACTGTCGAAAAGATCAGTGGCACCGGTCACCTTCTCCTGACCGATGATATAGTAGGCTTTTACCGGGTGGATTTCAAAGCGCTGGGTGTGCTCCGTGTCCATGATCCAGTTGCCATGAGCGAGGACGACATCGCCGGTGCCCTGGACGGTTTCATCATCGCCAATGGGCTCTTCGTATTCCACATCCGGCTGGCCGGCCTGGCCGGTCTTAGTGCCGCCCAGTAATAACCACGCCAGGATCAATAAGAGTATAAGCACCAGCGCAATCACGCCCGCCAATGTAGAGACCAGCAGGAAGGCCAGGTAGGCAATAAAGAAGGCCGTGATAAAAGCAATCGCATTGTCGATGATCGAGGCAACCACATGGCCTTCAATCTCACAATGTAAAAACGGGGAGGTGATGCCATGATTGAATTTGAACATGTTGTTCAGTCCCATCGGTTGTATTTCCGTGCGCTCATAGGGATTGTCTGCCGTCAGCCCGCTGATACTCCCGTTTTGGGCCTGCCAGTTGACACTCTCATCAAAGTCCGGCGGGATGGCATTCCATATGTCCGATCCGAAGGGGATGTGAGCCGTGCTTTTGCGGTAAAAATGGCCGTTGAAATCTTTGCGGTTTCCGTTCGCATCCGTCAACGCCAAAATCCGGTCCAGCACGCCTGTCAGAAACTGGTTGTAGATATTACTCGTGAGATCTTTATCGTGATCATCCTTTCCCTGCATTTTCCTGAGAAACCCTTTCATCACCCCTTGCTGCGCCGCCAGGCTATAGCCCGCATCGCCGGGATTGAGATGCAGCGTGGGATAATCACTAAAGTCCGGTACAGCCGTATGATAGGGGGCCACATAATGCGCGGGATCTTTGACGAGTTGTTCGTTGGCCCTGAAGTGCGCGAGGGTGGCATCAAAGCATTCGCGATGGGTATAGGGAGCCAGGAGGAGATTGAAGACCGCGTCCCCGTCAAAATTATTCTTGGACTGATCGGTCACCGTGCCCATCGTGCAGACATCTTTTTGGATGCACAGCAACCGCCGGTTGTAATACCAGTCCTTCACGTCCAGCGCGGTGGCGATCAGGAAGGCAAAGGTAGCCACGGCCGTCACCGGATTGGCCACGATGAGGAAAATCGCGGCAGCGACGATCAGTCCAACTACGGCCACGCGGTAAGCAAAGGAGGCATTGACCAGCAGGCCGGCCACATAGCCGGCAAAGCCACCCATCCGCTTATGGGAAGTGGCGACGCCCGGTGCGGCGCAGGTGGTATAGGTGATGATATTTTCAGGCATGATGTTCGGGTTATATTGGATTAGTAGGTAAATTGAATGTGAATGCCGCCGGATACGTTATTCCGGTCATCGATCGCCACGAGTGTCACCCTATAGGGGGTGGCGGTATCATGTTGCTTCGTATTCCTGATTTTGAGCTCCACCGTCGTCCGGCTCTTCCCGTCCAGGGAGATGACCGGTGGCTGGTCGTTGACCGTCAGGTGAAGGTGGTCAGGCAGCTCGAAGGATGTTTGCTGCAATTGTGCTTTGACTTTTTCGTAACCGATATAGCGGTTGCGGACCGTCACCACATCGCTGAACCATTCGATGGGGCCAAGCCTGATTTTCCGGTCGCGGTTGATCCCGAAATTGATATCGGGGATCAGCCGTTTTAGTTTCTGGGTACTGTTCATGATGCGTTTGCCTTTATTGGAGCGGAGTTTGAGTTGGACCGTGGCTTCTTCGTCCGGTTGGTATTGCAGGGCACGGATCCGGTAGCGCCGGGCTTCATCGCCGTGATTAAAGAGGTCGGCGGTGATAGTGACGATATCCGTGGTGTGGAGGCGCGCCTGCATCGTATTGAACACCTGGGTATTTTCCTGGCCGAGGTTGTTTTTCGGGTTCGTATCCATGGGATGGAAGAGATGGGCCTGGAGGCACCAGTGGCTGGATGCGCCGTCAGCGGGCTGATTGGGCGTGATCCAGTGGAACGTCGTCACGGCGGATCCCATGCCGGCCACATTGACGAAGCGGATGACTTCATTTCCGTTGGCATCTGTTTCCACCGGCACCAGGTCCGGTGAGTTAAAACTCCAGGGCCGGTAGACGAGGCGGACCCTTACCCCCAGCGCCGGATCGACGGAGGCGTTGTGAACCTGTATGTGTACCAGGTAATGGGTATTGGCCCTGAGGTGGTATGAATCCGGTTCGATGACATCGGGTGTGGCCGCGGCGCTGATCCAGATATCGGGATTATCCCAGGTGACGGGCAGGTTTTGCTCGAGCA
>CAZTXO010000129.1:0-2688 GCA_964617515.1 uncultured Saprospiraceae bacterium
CCTGATTGATCGGGAAGCTATTGATCCCACCGAAAGAACTATCGCCACCGCTGCCACCAGGGGAGGGAAGGCCATACCATGCGGCCATCTCCAACATGAAAGGCAATTCGCCTGTGACGGTCTTGCCGCTCAGGGTTCCGCCCATAATGCGGGTCATAAGCTCATCGTACTGGCTCATATCATCGCCATAGTGCTTGATGCCCTTTGATCGCTCGGATTGCGAGAGGCCAGAAACGAACAACTGGCGGTAATTCTTCACGCTGTTTTTTAGCGGATTGTAGGCCACCACATGATCAGGGCATTCTTCAGCAACAATGGTCAGCACGCAAATTTCATGGTTCACTGGGTAACTGTAGACCGGAGTGCCACGCCAACCGCGGGTGACAGTGATAGTCTTCAAGTTGTAATCCACATCATGGATATACATATACTCCCAGGGGGCAAGGTTGGATGCTGGAGCCGGAGCAGTGGCATAAACCACCATGCCCTTGAAGTAGCGTTCAGGGTTTGATACAGGGATGGTTTGCATACCGTAGACGTTTTGATTGAAACAATCTAGCCCCTGACTGGCAGGAGCCGCAACGGGAGCAGTAATCTTGTTTGACCGTGGGGTGTTGCCACGCTCAAACCATTCATACTCCAAAGCCTCAATACGTGGGAACTTAAACTTACTGCTCTTGTGTGCGTTCTCAATCCCGATCTTATTGGTCAGCCAGAGATCATGCGTGTTGCACATCCAAATTTTGTTTGCAACTACGCGGATTGCATTGGATCGGTTGCGGTCTGTAGCCGCCCGAATGTTGTTAGGGTTGGTACTCATGATTAAACCTTGTTACGGAAACTGTAGAGATCAAGGTCAACGCCCTTGTCTAGCGCTTCCATCTGAATTTTGTCAGCAGCGGAAGTGTTACGGGCGCGCATGGCCTCATCATATTTTTGCTGTAAACTTGCTTGTGCGGATGTGGAGCCACCAGCCCCAAGGTCAGGAGTAGGCAGAGCCGCCCCGCTGATCTTGGCGGTCAACTCTGCAAGCTGCTTTTGCATAGCCGCTAAGGTTGTAGCCTGATGGCCTACAATCTTTTCGTATGCTTGCGTTGGGTCTTCCACATCCTCTAGGTCTGCCAGAGGGATACCGTGCTTACTTGATAGTTCGGCTAGCATGGATTGCCGCCCGTAGTAGGCTTTTAGCGCCTGATTTTCTTGGCGCAGTTGCTCAAGCTGTTGATTGATCTGCCATTGCTGCACATCGCGCTTGGCCCCGTCATCCATGCGGGAACCCAGGATTTGTTGCAGTTGCTCTAACTGCGTTTGCGATTGGCGTTGCACATTCTGCAATTGCTCCTGGTAGCGCCGTTCTGTCGCTGACAATTTCTTGTCCATAGCCGAGCGCAGCCCGTTAAAGTCGGGGTGACGCTCGATTACATTGCGAGGCAGCACGGAGGGATCGAAACTATTCCAGTCCAACTTACTGAAATCTAGACCACCATTGGGTTGGGGCGCAGTTGCGCCAGCGGCCACAGGTTGCCCTGCTCCACCGTCGCCCACCACTTGCCCCGCAATAGCTTCCGTCATTTCTGGTATCCTTTGGGTAAAAAAAAGAGCGCCGCGGATAGCCCATTTCTGGGTATCCGCGGCGCTCTCAACGAGTGACGCTTATTTGTTGCCGACTATTCTAGCATAGTCTCTGATTGCTGTCAAGCATCAAAATTACTATTAACTCTCAACCGGCGTACATGCAGCGCCGAATTCTTGGCCGGAATGCTCAACCGATCTTCACAGGCCGCTACGAAATCTATAGCGACCTTACGCAATGCCAGTATGAATGTCTTGTCATCCAGCAATCGAAGCAGAAGTTTAGTTCCCTGCATATCTACGCCCCGTATCTTTCCAGAGTGTTGGATTGATTGAACTGTAAACGCCAGGCGCTTTTGGCGTGCGTTGTGCCCAGGATGCAATGCTAGGGAATAGTGTAGAGTACGATACATTTCCGCCAAGACTTCGCCCCTTGCGCCCGCCGCTACCATGACCACCACCGCCACCATGAGATTGCCAGGGTGCGGATAAGCCCTTCTGTTTATATCGTCCTGCCAGATAAGCGGCAAACTCTGGATGTTCGGCCAAGAATCTCTTTTTGCCCTCATAATCCAGCCCATTGTATTGGTTCCACAGGCCGTTGTTCTTGGCGAACTCAGCCGCCTTTGCTGCTTTCTCAGCCGCCACCGCATCGGCCAGTTGCTTTTGAATTGGCGTCATGAAGCGTTGGTTGTAGAGTTTCAGCGCTTCAGCAGGATCGGTTGGCACTTTGAATAGGTCTATCTTCTTGTCTCCAACCAAAGAAGTAGGATCAGCCAGATAAGCGGCCACAGTATCCTTGAGGCGTTGGTCATACGCTGCTTTGTCCTTGTAGTATTGCGCCTTCGCTTCTTTACTGGCATTGTCCCCAGGCCAAGCCGGTGCATCGCCCAGGTCTTCCTTCGCCTTGCTCACGGCTAACTCAGTTGCTTTCGCTGCAACCTCCTGCGGGTTATAACCGTTCAGTGGGTCTTTGCTGGACGGGATAGCCGCCGATGGGTGAGCCGCTTCTATTGCCTTGCGCTGATCCGAATACTGCCCGATGAGCGCCCATACGCCCTTCTGGATGTCCTGTAGTGGTACACCCTTGGCTGTCTGATCCATGATATATGCGTC
>CAZTXO010000130.1:0-2682 GCA_964617515.1 uncultured Saprospiraceae bacterium
TATCGGCCACATAGAAGCCAATGGACCCGGAATGGGTAGCCGTGACTTTTAGTACCACCAGGCTGGTGGGGGGGTTGTGATTGACATAGGCCGTGACTGTAGCGTCCTTCACTACGATGCGCATATGGACCCAGTCATTGGGATCGGAGATGGGTGTGATGGAATTCTCAAACATGTTGGGATGCTCCGCGCGGAGTTTGCGCCAGGTAAATTCGGGCAGGGAGATGTATTGGATCATTCGCTTTTGCAGGATGGTATCCTGGGTGAGAAAATGAAAAGGCCGCAGGTAGACAGCATCATAGGTGGAGTCATTTTGCCCGTGGAAAGCGATACCGACAAAGCTGTGCTGCTTGACATCCTCTCCCCGCACATCAAACTCGATGGTGCCGTTGGCGAAATCGACGCCTTTGATCCACGCCAGGCCTTCACCAAAGGCTTTGCTCAGGCGGATGCCGGGATAATGGTCCTCATGGAGTAGGGTTAGTTCCCGTTTGACTACCGTGACCTGGTCGCGCGCGACGGCATCGGGCAGATCGATTTTCCTCGGCCCCTGCGCATAGGCAGTATGCGCTATCCATGCGAGGAGGAAGAGAAGCAGGAAAGGCAGGCGATACATGACATTCGTGGTTTGGTCAAGCCTAAAGTACCAGGCCACACGCATCCTTTTACAACTATCCGATGAATGGGACGGGTACTTGGACGAACCGGACAGTTTCAGACAAAAGGCGGATAGAAGGATGCGTGGAAAAAGATAAAGCCATCCCGGTGAAAAGGGTTTTGGGATCACCGAAAGCGATCAATGCAGAAACAGATCTTCCGCGATGACAAAATCGGCTCCGGGCATGAGGACAAAATGCGCGCCGGTGGCGATGTGTTGCGGGAGATCCAGCACGCAACTTCCACCAGGGATGGGATTGATTACGATGGTGAATCCCGCGGGTAATACAGCGGGTGGCTTAAGGTTGTTATTCCACTGGCTGGCCATACTCCATAGGCCATCCCCGGTAAAGGTAAACGTGGTCGTCAGCGGTTTGGCGATGAAGATGCCCTCGCTCATATTCTGATAACTGCCGGAAGCGGTCACTTCGGATTTGACCGCGCGCACCATGTAGATATTTCCGGGTTGGAGCGACGGGAAACTATCCGTAAACGTAGTCGTCAGGACGGGCAACGGATTCAGTTTTTGAAACGTGCCCGTCAGGCTGTCTGCCTGGTAGACATGGTACCCCAGGATATTGTTGTCCGCGGAAGCGGTCCATGAGAGCGTGATGGAGGTTTCCGACTGGGTGGCGGTGAGTTGGGTCACCGGGCTGACCATGTGCAGCCGCAGCGACGGATCGCCCATCAGCGCCATGTGCACGCCGCCCAGGAGTTGGGTGCTGCCCGCATCATAGAGGCCCTTGTTGTTTTGACTTTGTCTCACGCAAAAGCCAATGGATTCGCCCAGCCCCATCGGGTGGAAATACCATCTTGGATTGCCGCCGGTCCAGCAGGTGGCCAGCGGCATGCCCGCATTGGCCAGGGGCGCGCGCAAAAGATGATTGACCGTACCCGTTATACCGCCTTTGGCCCACTCCACGAAGTAGCTTCCGTACAATTGCATGAAGACCGTGTTGAGCTCGAGATTGATGCACTGTGAGCTCGTCATGACGGGGCTGGCGCAGCTCGTATCGCTCCCGCCTCCGGCCATGTAGGTCCACAGATACGTGTGTGCCTGCAACGAATCCATAAAGAGCTGGCAGGTGCCGTTGGCCGAACATCCGTTGGTATTGATCGGCGCGATATTGTTGCTGCCCAGCATGGGAGCGAAACTCCGCCAGGCGACTGCGGAGGTTTGCGGGATGCTGTTATCGAGATGCGTATTGAGCAGGGCTCTGCGGTCGGGGTTGATCAGCTTATGCCGGTACGCGTGATTTTTATTCAGGTATTGTCGCGTCAGTTCGACCTCACTCAGGGGAAATCCCGTCATGCTGTGCAGGTCGATGCGTCCCACCTGGAGTTCGGCCGGGGAGGGGATCACGCTCGGATCCCAGATCCCGTCATTGGGCATGTTAGGTGTATAGATGGAACCGGTATTATTGGTCGTCACGGAGAAATCCGTCCAGGCGCTGTCGATATCGGCGAAGAATACATCAGCCGGTTGGGCGCCGACTCTTTCCGCGTGGCCGTCCGGCGCGAAATTGCCGGAGTAGGGTATGGCAAAATGGCCGATGATCAGCAGGGCCTGCACCGCACTGCCGGGCTGGTTGTAAGCACTGATCACCCAGTTTTTCAGCGTGGTGTCTTTGGTGGTGGAAGGAAAATCGTGGCGGAGGACTTTCCATCCGTCCCCGATGAGATCTTTCTTTAGCTGATCCAGTTCCGTCTGCAGCGGTGCCGTGAAACCATCCTCCACGGCAAGGAGGATCGTCCCTCGTGCGTCCGTGGTAACGATATTGATACCGGCATACACATAGCCATAGCCGGTGACAAGCGGGGTCGTTTTGACAAGGCGATATTCGTAGACGATGCCGGCCGATACATTTACATCCACATAGCTGTTGGTGCTGCCCGGGAGTGTGGAGAGCAGCGTCCAGGCGGTATCAGCGGGTAATTTGCGGGAGATTGTATAAGAAAGCGCGTTGGCATCATTGACCCATGAGACCGTTATCTGTGGAGGAGTGGCTGACACCTGGACTGAAG
>CAZTXO010000131.1:0-2655 GCA_964617515.1 uncultured Saprospiraceae bacterium
CCAGGTAGGCAGGATACCCCTCTTCTCCGGGCATCTCCTCGAGACGCGATGAGATCTCTCGCATGGCCTCTGCCCACCGGGAGGTGGAATCGGCCATGAGTGAGACATCGTATCCCATGTCGCGGAAGTATTCAGCGATGGTAATTCCCGTGTACACCGATGCTTCACGGGCTGCCACAGGCATATTGGAGGTATTGGCGATCAACACGGTTCGCTCCATCAGCGGGCGGCCGGAGCGCGGGTCTACGAGATGCGGAAACTCCTGAAGTACTTCTGTCATCTCGTTGCCGCGTTCACCGCAGCCAATGTAGACGATCACCTCGGCATCTGCCCATTTGGCAATGCTGTGCTGGGTTACGGTCTTGCCCGAACCGAACGGACCGGGAATGCCTGCCGCCCCACCCTTGGCGACCGGGAAGAAAGTATCCAGGATGCGCTGGCCGGTGATCAACGGGATACTGACACCGCGGCGCCGCACGAACGGACGCGGCCGCCGAACGGGCCAGCGCTGCAGCATGGCGATCTCTTTTTCCTGTCGGCCTGTATTCAGCCTGGCGATGGGTTCGGTGACCGTGTACTCACCATCTGGAGCAACCCAGCTGATCGTCCCGGAATCATCCGGGTGGAGCATGACACGGTGCTCGAAGGTCTCGGTCTCCATGGCGATACCGAGAATGGCCCCGCCTTTAACTTCATCACCGGCTTTGACTTTCGAGGTGTACTTCCACTTTTTCTCGCGGCTGATCGGGGCGAAACTGGTGCCCCGGCGAATGAACGAGCCCGTCGCTTCTTCGAGCAGCGGCAGCGGACGCTGCACACCATCATAAATACTTTGGATCAGGCCCGGTCCAAGATCGACCGACAGCGGCAGGCCCGTGCCGAAGATCGGCGCGCCCGGCTGCATGCCGGATGTTTCTTCATAGACCTGGGCGGTGATCACGTCCCCGTCCAACCCGATCACCTCCCCGACCAGGTGCTCGTCCCCCACTTCCACCAGTTCGAGCATACCGATATTACGGGATCCGCGGGCACGGACGACCGGGCCGCTGATCCAGGTTACGGCGCCTACTTTCTCACTCATGACTGTTCTCCCATCAACACTTTATACACAGAGGCGCGCAAGTTACCTTGCAGGCGCTGCAAGCGGGTCTCCAGCGTATTATCGTAATGCAGTTTTCCATCAGCCGCATCCACGACAATGCCCGTCCCCTCCTCCAAATTGTCTGCAAGGGTAAATTCACCTTTTAGTTCCGTGCAAATGTCATTCAGTGCCTTTTTTTCCAGCAGCGCGCGGGTGGACTGATCGGCCCGTACCTGCGCCTGATTGACCCGCAGCTCCGTCAGTGCCTCACGGAGCAGCAACGCGGCAAGCTGCTCGTAATCGGGGCGCTTCTGGACTTCAGGTAATTTCTGCTTTGCCGCCTGGAAGACGCCGTCCAGCAGTTTTTCACGATGCTCCAGCTGCATGGTGCGGGCCTTTAGCTGCGCGCTCGATAACGTTTGACTTCGCAGGCGGTCCGCTTCGTTCTGGGCCCGCTCCAGGATCTCCCTCCGCACCTGCTCCGCCTCCTCCCGGGCGCGCTGACGAATGGACTCGGCTTTGGTCATGGCCTCTTCCCGCATCTGTTGGGCATCGACTTCTGCCTCTCTCAGGATTGCGCGGGTCAAAGGTTCGATGTTGTCTTCTGTAGCTCTCGTTACCATTTATTCTCTCCATTCATGTCACGGCGGGCCGTTCGCCGGCAAAGCAATCGCTTCGTCACACGAGATTACTTCATCGGGCTTCGCCACTCATCGCAATGACAGACCTATAGCTTAATCCCAATGGCTTTCAGAACAAGCTCGCTCAGCGATGGCTCTCCTTCGGGGACGCCGGCCGGACCAGGGATCTCCACAACCAGCGGAATCGTACTGCGCAGCTTCAGGTTTTCCACGCGCGCTTTTACCAGCTGCGCAACGTCCTGTGTGACGAGTACGATGCCATTGTCCTTATTGGCAAGCGCCTCATCCAGGGCCTTATCCGCCTCCTCTGCAGTCGACACGCCGCGGCCGTCAACGCCTGCCAGCAGGAAGCCGAGCACAGCTTTCGGATGGCCGATGACGAGAACTTTCATCGGTCCCTAGCGCGGCAGGACGAGGAAGGAAATGATCAAGCCGTAGATCGCGATCCCTTCCGAGAGGCCGACGAAGATCAGCGAGCGGCCGAACGACTCCGGTTTTTCAGCGGTCGCGCCGACCGCCGCGGCGCCCGAGCCGCCCACCGCAATACCGGCGCCGATACAGGCCAGGCCCGTGGAAAGCGCGGCTGCCAGGGAGGCATACTGATCGACAATCCCGCCCTGCGCCGAGCCTGACGCCAGGACCGAGCCTGGCGAGGCCAGCCAGACCAGGCCCAGGCCGGCCGCCATGAACCCCACCAGGAAGTTAAAGGCATTGAAGCCGTTGACCAGTCGTGCGACTGCTTTCGCAGGGTTTGCCTTTCCATTCTGCAGCACAAAAATGACCGCAGGAATTACAGGAACCAGACCAACGAGAACGGCGAAAACGACAAGCATCTTTTATCTCCTCTTGAATTGGTTTTCTCAAACTCAAAATGAACACGGCATATTGTTGGCTGACTACGCTGCCTCCCCAATTAAGCCTCCTCCTCGGTGG
>CAZTXO010000132.1:0-2646 GCA_964617515.1 uncultured Saprospiraceae bacterium
GGTGGAGCATCCGGCACCAACATCAAAAGCACTGCACCGGGGCGGGCCACCCGGCGTGCATCCAAAATCCAGTGGAATGGCCCCTTGCTACAGAGCAGCAGGTCAAACGACGCTGCCGCGGCGGGCAAACGCGCTTGTCCGCCGTTCGCCTCTGTCGAAGAGTCGTGGCAGACAAAGGTGAGATTGGTCAAGCCACGTGCCGTCGCCCTTTGTTGGGCCCGCTGGATCCAGGCCGCAACTCGATCATAGGCCAGCATGGATCGACAAAGCGGCGCAATGTCAAGCGCAAGTTCACCATGTGCGCAGGCGGCTTCCAGCACATCCGTGGTCGGTGAAAGGTGCTCCCTGACCATGTCAGCATAAACATCCTCGCCGTGATAAGCAGGCAACTGCGATTGCCAGGGGTAGTAGTAACCTTCCTGTAGCTCGGCGATGTGGTCGTACCAAGCTGGGCTGTGTGGAACGAGTGACATATTACCCTTCTTGTTATTACCCTGTCTAACAGCGTGCGGAAAGAGCAAACAAAGGCTATTCGGATTGATGCGAAAATTTAGGAGGCACCCAGCTACCTTGCCCTTTGAGTGGATATAAAACAGCCGAATGACATCCGCTCTTGGCGCTGCTTTCTAGGCAGGTACTGCCTCAGCCAGTTCAATGGGTTCGCCTATCGTCCAGGCATGGACGACAACCGGGTCTAGATCGATATTGTTAGGCCAGCAGAGTGTGCCGTGATTCACAAAAACCTGCCTGAAAAACTCCGGTTGCGCAAGCGGAGCAAAGTAGCCAGTGAGGGGTAAGTGTTTGGGTAGCTGCAAATAACCCTTATGGCCGTTTGTAAAATCGATCTCAAGTACAAATTCTGGCCGTACAATGACGCGAACGATTTGGGGAATCGGTTCATGTTGTGTCATGGCGCAATCTCCTCTGGTGGTAGATACTGGGCAATCCACAGGATGCGGCACCACTAACGCTTGCCGATGATGCTCGATTCTTTCAAGCTCATGCAACGCCTCAGCCGTGAGATATCTTTCTCCTGTTGCCTTCCCGCTTACGCCGGGTGGAGCGAGGGTAATTGCAGGAGTTTGAATTGAATAGATTCTAGTAAAACGTTGCGCAGGAAGACACTGGCTTCGAGGATTTCGATGCCGATCATCTCGCCTTTTTCATTGAGTTCTGCGGTAATGCCTGGGCTGAGCTCAACGCTGTTGGCTTCCGGTTCTTCAGAGAGGATCAAATGCAAAATATCCTCTTTCTCAAAGTACATCATGCGTGGTTTATTCATGGATAAATCTCTCCATCTTCAACCGAAAATGAATCTGTTGGCGTGTAGTCGCGTGTATGGTGATCGGTGTAAGCGTATTACCCTCTCTCTCATACGGTAGCATGACGAGATCGTTTTGATGGCGTCCAATGACAACTGGACGGCCTGTTTCAACGTCAAAGTAACGTTCGGTCGAATTATTCAGGATATGTTCAAGTGTAGCAAGATCAAACCCGCGCAATTTGGCACGATACCGCATGTAATCGGTCCAAACGATCATAATCGTTAGGATTTCTCCACTTGGTAAGCCGTAAGTTAACACTTGACCACAATTACATTACCCATCGCTACAATTCTTGCCGCGAGACAATTATAGCATAATTTGCCACTAGAAGATATCTGTTACACCTGTTCCAACACCTTCAAATGTCCGGGATTGAGCAAACTGTACGGATCCCAGCGCGCTTTGGCATCCAGGATCGGCTGGCCGTTCCAGCGCACATCTTCGTCTAATCGGTGGGTATGCGGATTGGCGATCCACTGGCCGATGGATTCGCAGTAGGCCATCAACTCCCACAACTGCTCTTTAGAGTGGAAACGAACGATGCTCAATCCCTGTGGTAATAGCTGCCCACGGAATTTCATAAATTCAATATGCGCCAACAGATCGTCGCCGTAGCGGGCCTTGCGCAGTTGCAACTGCTCGTAGACGCGGTCGGGCAGGAAGGAATCTTGCAGGTAGGTGTAGCCCGGATCAGCCTTCATCACCCACATGGTGGTGTGATTCCAGGCGAAATCCGAAAGCATCAGGCTGCCCTTGTGATACTTCTCGTGCGGGCTATGCCAGGTCAGTGTGCCTTGATGTTGCGCCAAACGGCGTTCCAAATCAGCTTGATCGGCCACCACTTCCAACAACAGGGCGGCTTTGCCTTCGCGTGAGATGCCAGCCTTGGCAAACTGGCGGAAAAAGCCCGGAATCGGCCATTCCAAGACGGTCACCAGGCGTTTGGGTAACGTTTCGTCATAGGCCAACGCTTCGCCGCAGCGCAGGGCTGCTTCCAGGGTGTCAAAGGCCGCGGCATATTGCGCCCAGGGTTGGGCTGGCGCGAGCGCCAACGTTAAGTCTAGGATAAAACAGGTCAGGCCACAGTTGTGGATCACGCCTTGCATCTCGGCGGCGCTGTGTACTGTGATCACCTGTGGCGTCTCCTCAATGGTCGCCACGGTGACACCCAGGACGTTGCCTTCGTCCCAAAGGGTGCCCCAGGTAATCGAGCCAACGCCACCGGACCCGCCAGCCAGAAAGCCGCCGGCGGTGGCCGTCATCAACGTGCTGGGGTAGAAGCGCAATTCGGCGCCGATTTTGCGAGCCTGACGCTCCATGT
>CAZTXO010000133.1:0-2639 GCA_964617515.1 uncultured Saprospiraceae bacterium
GCAATCAGGTCATATGGACTGGTGAAAGGCTCGATACCCAACAGGTGCTTCTGGATTTTTACCAGGTCGAGGGTGGATACGCCATTCTTATGGTTATCGTTACGCTCGGCCTTGATTTCGTAATTCTCCGGCATGATCACTCCGCTGAATTGATATTGGCCATTCTGCGTGGTCACATACGTTGGGAACACTTTACCCGGTGCGGTCATGTTGACAGCGACGAGTTCAACAGATTGTACATCTTCCGTCAGGATTTCCCCTGCCAGGATGCTTCCGGTGGTATCACCGCAAACGCCGGCATTGTCCGTGATCACGATCGTGGTCGTGCAGTAGTCTTTGTTCCGCTCATTCCAGCTGATCTGGCCGTTGCAGTTGTCATCCGTTCCTTCATCCGCTACCCAGATCTGTACGCTCAGCTCAACGCCGAAGGCAGGTACATTATCGCAGGTGTACGTGTAGCTCGGCTGATAGCTGTCGCCACTGAACGAGTACAGCAGGTTGGCTTCCGGTGTGCAATCATCGAAGCTGGACGCATTGAAGTCCTTCGCCCAGATGGTTACCTGGCCACCGATCGGCATCACCACGGTGCTCAGACCGTTGATACATACCGGCGAAGGCTGCTTGCAGTCTTCCAGGCGGATCAGGTATTCGCAATGGCTCCAGTTGCCGCAACCATCTTCTGCCGTCCACAGGATCCGGTGATAGTCCCCGCACCACTTGCTGTTGTATGGGATACCATTCAGGCGGATCTGCTGGTTCGGGTTCTGACGGGTGTCAAAGCTCAGGTCAGCATCATTATTCTCATCGACCGGTACGGTGGTCGTCGTCTTCAGATAGACAAACTCATCCCCATTGTACGGATACAGTTTCACATCGTAGTTGACATAGTCAGAGCATGTCTCATGGACCGTGCGGTGCAGGTTCAGGTGTACGCTGCAGCTCGATGCATTCGGATCTTCCTCGCCCAGGAAGGCCTGGTTGTTAGCCGGCAGCGATACGCCGTCGTCTGCTACACACAGGGTTACCGGTCCGGTCGGACAATCCGTAAACTCAGGTCCTTCTTCGTCGTGTACCTTGATCACCTGCGTATAGTACCACAAGCCTTCTCCGGTTTGTGAGTTGTACTGGCACCAGTCGATCACGGCCCACTTACGCAGGATCTTGAAGCATGCGCCCTCAACAAAGTCGAAGCGGGTATCTTCATACGTTACACCCACCAGGCTGCAGGCATCATCAAAGATGGTCGGCTCACCCGTGTTGCCCAAGTCTTCCGGACAGTCGGTCAGCAATACATCGCATGGCCAGATCACACCGTCGTTCGGATCTGAGTTATTGCAGGTCCGGTCAGAGATGTAGAACGGTTCGAAGTCTACCACCCAGATACGCTGCGGATGATCGCAGGTACCTACGTTGCCCTGATCATCGATCGCGCTGAAGCGGCGCTCGATGTATTTCACAGCTCCCGCAGGTGCGTTGCCCGGCAGATCACCGCCGCTGCAATCGTCTACTACCCGTACACGTACCTGCAGATGTACTTTACAGTTATCATCTGCCCATCCGTCGATACCCCAGTAGTGAGGCTGACCGATTTCGTAGTTACCCGGGTCGTTGATGATGATGTCACCACGGACACTCTCATCGTCATCGTATGCAAATGCATCATACATATTACCGAATACGGGGCTCATCGGATCCTCATCGAGGTTACCGTTGCCGTTACCGCCGTCTTCTTCATCATCATAATAGGTGCCTTCCTGTACGTTGAACCAGAAGTCGCAGCTGACGATGATGTCCGGAGGACATTCAACGAACGGAGCGATCTTATCCTGTACCTGTGCTTCTACCATGCAATAGTTGCGGTTGCCGGCAGCATCCGTTACTTCCAGTTCGACCATGATCGGGCCGGTACCTACGTCGCAGCATGCAAACGGCACGCAGGGACGGTGTACAGTACCACGGTCACGGCTGTTGACCGGAGGAATACCACCCGGAACGTCGTCGATGCAAGCTCCTTCCGTGGTCCAGTCGAAGTTGATGCAGCTGTCCATACGGCGTGCGCGGAACGTCACCGGACCGCAGTTGTCGTAGGAACCGTCATCAAATACCGTGGCCGGAACCAGGGTTACGCCTTCCTGGCCGTCATTGGACAGGGCAACGATCGTATGCTCATCGCAGTTGGCCACCGGTACGACATCGTCGACCACGGTGATCGTAAAGCTGCAGGAGGTATGGTTGCCGCACTCATCTTCCACATGCCAGGTTACCGTATGGTCACCCAGGCCAAGTTGATTGATCACATAGTTGTTACCATAGTGAACGACGATACCATCTACGGAAGTCAGGCTCAGCGTGTAGGCGGAACCGCAGGCATCATATACCGTCGGTTTCGGTACGCTGACGTTGGCATAGCAATACCAGAAGTCCGTACCAACCGTAAAGTCATTCGGGCAGGTCACTTCAGGTGCCTGGTCATCCGACAACTTGATCACCTGTACACACTCGAGGGTGGTCTGGGTGCACCAATCCAGAACGGTCCAGGTACGAACGATTTTCTCGCCGTTACCGCAGTCGTTCAGGGGCTTATCCCAGTAGCCAACGAAAATGTTGCAGACATTGCCTTCATCCGTGATCGGGTTACC
>CAZTXO010000134.1:0-2628 GCA_964617515.1 uncultured Saprospiraceae bacterium
CGCGCACCGTTCTTATACAAGAATGGTATAGACGCAAGTTCTTTGATAAAACTAGATTATGAACTAAGATTATAGTATGAATGATTTGGTTGTGGTAAAATACAATAAGTTTGACTTCAATTATTCTCTTATTTAGAATATCATGATCATTATTGAAGTAACGATTAAACAGAGTATGTATGCATCGTAGCTATAAAAATTCGCCTACGGATAATTGGGAAGATCCTGAAGAAGATCAGATTTTGTTTGAATCTGACGAGTACCAGGAGCAGATAAACCCAGAAATATCCAAAGATGCCCCACCGATTGTTTCCGATGATTTACCTGTCTTACCGTTGCGTGGAACTGTCGTCTACCCGATGATGTGGCTGCCTTTGCCGATTGGGCAAAGGCGCAGCATTCGCCTGGTGGAAGATTGTCTACCAGGGAACCGCATTATTGCTTTGGTCTCCAGCAAAGACGAAGAGATCGAGGAACCCAAACCGGATCAAATTCATACCATCGGCACGGCGGTGCAGATTCATCGCGTCTTGAAGACACCTGATGGCACAATCCGGCTGCTGGTGCAAGGGTTAGAGCGGGTACGGATCTTGGAGTATATTCAAGAGGAACCGTACCTGCGGGCCCGGGTAGACATGGTGCCCGAAATTCTTGAAGAGACTATTGAAACCGAAGCGATTATGCGGGCGGTACAAGAACTCTTCCGCAAGATGATCGAGCTTGAACCGCAGATGCCGGATGAGCTTTCGGTCATGGCTATCAACGTACAGGATGCGCGCCAACTTGCCTATCTGGTAGCCGGCAGTATGCGTTTGAGCAATGAGAATGCCCAGGCGCTGCTGGAGATCGATAAGGTCTACGATAAGCTCCTCAAGCTTACCCAACTGCTCAAAAAAGAAGTAGAGGTGCTGGAACTGGGGCGCAAGATCCAATCAGAAGCGCAGGGCGAAATGGAGAAGATGCAGCGTGACTTCTTCCTGCGCGAACAGATGAAGGCGATCCAGAAAGAGTTAGGCGAAGAAGACGAACAGGCGGCTGATATTCGCGAGTTGGAAGAGCGCATCGTAGCCGCCAAGTTGCCGGAGGAAGCCGAGAAAGAAGCTCGCCGGGAACTTGACCGGATGCGGCGCATGCCGATTCAGGCTGCTGAGTACAGTGTCATTAAAACCTATCTTGATCTCATGGTCAGCTTGCCCTGGCAAAAGATCACACCAGATAACCTGGATATTGACCATGCCCGCACCGTGCTGGATGAAGATCATTACGGGCTGACAGAGATCAAAGATCGCATTCTAGAATTTTTAGCGGTGCGCAAATTGCGGGCGGAACGCAAAGAAGAGCGCGCCACCGAAGAAGATCTGCGCGACAAAATTCGCCGTGAGCGAGAAGGCGTTGTCCTCTGTTTTGTGGGGCCGCCCGGTGTAGGGAAGACCAGCCTGGGCATCAGCATTGCCCGCGCCATGGGACGAAAATTTATTCGTCTGTCGTTGGGCGGCGTGCGCGATGAAGCCGATATTCGCGGCTTTCGGCGTACCTATATTGGCTCAATGCCAGGGCGCATTATTCAAAGTCTGCGCCGCATTGAAAGCAAAAACCCTGTCTTTATGCTGGATGAGGTGGACAAGCTCGGCCGTGATTTCCGCGGTGATCCCAGCAGCGCATTATTGGAAGTGTTGGACCCTGAGCAGAACCGCGAGTTTCGTGATCACTATCTGGATGTGGCCTTTGATCTAAGCCAGGTAATGTTCGTCACCACAGCCAATGTTTTGGATGCAATTCCATCGCCCTTGCGAGACCGGATGGAAATTATTGAGTTGAGCAGCTATACCGAGGCCGAAAAAATTCAGATTGCCCAGGGCTATTTGGTGCCACGTCAGATCAAAGAAAATGGGCTGCGCATCAGTGAAGTGGAATTTAAGGAAGGAGCGCTGCGCGAGATCATCCAGGGCTATACGCGTGAAGCCGGTGTGCGCAGTCTTGAACGACAGGTCGGCAAGATTTGCCGCAAAATTGCCGCAAAAGTAGCGGCCACGACAGCTTTCCCCACGATTGTGCTGGATACTGGGGAAGTAGCGCACTATTTGGGCAAGCGCGAAATTCATAGCGACGAATTGATTGAACGAATTGAAATTCCAGGGGTTGCCGTGGGTCTGGCCGTGACAGCCATTGGCGGCGACATTATGTTCTTTGAAGCAACCAAGGTGCCTGGCCAGAAGGGCTTTACGCTTACCGGTCAGCTTGGCGATGTCATGAAAGAAAGCGCCCAGGCCGCGTTGAGCTATGTACGTAGCCGCGCCGCTAAATTAGGCATTGAGCCGGATTTCTTCACCAAATCGGACATCCATTTACATATCCCAGCGGGCGCTATCCCCAAAGATGGGCCTAGTGCTGGCATCACCATGGCCACCGCACTGGCCAGCCTGTTGACAGGTCGCCCATTGCGGGCACAACTGGGAATGACCGGCGAAATTACTTTGCGTGGCAAAGTTTTGCCGATAGGTGGTGTCAAGGAGAAAGTATTGGCTGCGGCGCGTTTTGGCATTCAAACAGTAATTTTACCCAAACGTAATGAAGCCGATCTGGATGATGTACCGGAAGTGGTGCGCAAAGAGATGCAATTTGTTTTGG
>CAZTXO010000135.1:0-2616 GCA_964617515.1 uncultured Saprospiraceae bacterium
ACGTGAGCTGTTCACCCTACCGGGTGCCGATCGCCCGCCTGGCGGCAGCACAGGCCGCGATAGAGGGATAGGGCATGGTATCCGTGCAGGTGTGTATCGAATCGCATACGAAAAGGGGTTCCGTTTACAGAACCCCTTTACTCTTTTCAACGTGTTTTCAGCACAGAAATCTTTCCGGCTACAGGGGGATCATCACACCGTCACGATACAGGAAGGCATGTGTCACTCCATTGAGTGTGTAAAAACCGGTGATATCGCCGCGGTTATTGATGCTGATGGCCCGGCTGTCGGTACCTCCGAGGGCACCCAGATCCGTCATGACGCCATCTGAATACAGAAAGGCATGCGCCTGCCCATTCGGGATCCGGGAGAAACCGACTATATCACCACGGTCGTTGATATCAAAGGCTACACTGGATGCCCCGCCTAGTGTGCCCAGATCCGTCATGACACCATCTGCATAGTGAAACGCCCGGATGGCGCCGTTGGCAAGGAAAGAGCGTCCGGCGATTTCGCCGCGATTGTTGATTGCATTGGCATTAGCCGTAGTGCCACCCAGGGTCCCGATATCTTCCATGATTCCGTTTTGATAGAGGAAAGCGCGAGATTGCCCGGCCGCGTTTTCGGCCACGCCCACGATTTGGCCCAGATCATTGACGGCAGAGGCGGCAGACTTGGGGCCACCAAGCGTGCCCAGGTCAATCGCATCCCCGTCCAGGGTGAAAAGCGTGGCCCGCATGGCCGTCGGTGTGACAAAATTTCCATTGAGGCATTCACCGACCATCATGCCCGAAGCGTTGATGTCAAATACCTCGCCATAGGTGTATCCCGATAAGACTTGAAGCGGGTAACCGGTACCTTCTTTCCAGACCATAGGGGCAATGCCGCCGGGTACCAGGTAATGTCCTGCCAAATCACCGCGGTCATTTAGGGCAAATTTGATCTCCGGCAGGCCATTGCCGCTCACCGGTTCCCCGGAAAGCCACAGCCCCTGGTGGCCCAGCCGGAAAGCGACCACGGTTCCGTTTTCATTCTGTGTAGATCCCGCGATCACTCCGGCATTGTTGATGCTCATTCCCCTGGAAAAATCAGGATCAAGCAATGGGTCGGTTGGTGGCGTTCGTGTGAGTACGGAGGAGCCATCCGGGTCGATTCCGGATCCTGCGATGTCAGTGGCTTTTTGACAGGATAAGGCGGTCATAGTGATCGCACCAAGGAGCCAAAGTGAATGTGATTTCATGATTGTTGGGTTAAGTGAAAAAATAGGGTTTAGGGTTACGGTCGAAACCATGACAAAGCTGGTACTATCGTCTTCCGGGATGTGGGAGGATTCTTGCAGGAAAGGGTAATTTCCTTTCAGGCAGCGATAAAGAGGAAGTCTGGATAAAGATTCATCCGGAAAAGACCGGGAATCCGTTTTTTACTGGTAAGCGTATGGGGAGTTAATCCTTCAGCTGGAAATGGCGGACCGCACAACCGGCAGAACCTGGGTGGCAAACAACTCCATGCTTTTGAGATGCCGCTCATGCGCCAGGTCGCCCATCCGCATCTGCGCGAGGAAACGTGTAAACCCAAAAAGCTCATGCTCATAGAGGATCTTGTCGATCACCTGTTGGGGGCTGCCGACCATGAGGGATCCTTGTGGCAGGCGCATGTATTCAAACTGGTCTTTCGTCAATGGGGACCAGCCTCGCTCACGCCCGATGCGCCGCATGACCTCGGCGTAGGAGGGGAAGTACTCTGCGGCGGCCTGTTGCGAATCTTCCGCCACATATACGTGGGTATTGATGCCAAGCTGAAAAGGGGCGGTGTGGTTTTGCTTGTTCCACGTATCCCGGTATAACCCGATAAAGGGAACAAATTGTTTTGGCAAGCCGCCGATGATGGCGAGCGCCAGGGGTAATCCCAGTTTTCCCGCGCGGATGGCCGAGGCCGGCGTTCCACCCACCGCTTGCCAGATGGGTATTTGCGCCTGGTAAGGACGTGGATAGACACCCATGCCATGGAGATGCTGGGTATGCTTTCCCTCCCAGGTGATTTTCTCCTGACTGTTGAGGCGCAGCAGCATGTTGAGCTTTTCTTCAAAAAGCGCGTCATAGTCGTCCAGATCGTACCCAAAGAGTGGAAATGATTCAATAAACGATCCGCGGCCAACCATGATCTCAGCCCGGCCGGCAGACAACTGGTCGATGGTGGCAAACTGCTGATAGACACGAACCGGGTCGTCGGAGCTCAGGACGGTAACGGCAGGTGTCAGTTTTATTCGTTTGGTCAGCACTGCCGCGGCTGCCAGCACGGTGGCGGGAGCGGATATGGCATAGTCGGCACGATGATGCTCGCCGACGCCAAATACATCCAGGCCAAGTTCATCCGCGAGACGGATCTCTTCCATCAGTTCCCGGTAACGCTGATGGGTAGCCCTTGCTTTGTCGTTTGCTTCCGGTGATAAATCCGCGAACGTATAAATTCCGAATTCCAGTCGTTTTGATTCCGTCATGGGCAGTCAAAGCTAAATATCTGTGGGTAACGATTGAGGAAGGGAAATGTTTATGGGTGTAAATGTGTAAATGTTTAAATGGGTAAAGGTTGACAGGAGGGACCTTGGCAGCAGGGGTT
>CAZTXO010000136.1:0-2580 GCA_964617515.1 uncultured Saprospiraceae bacterium
ACGCGGGTCGAGGGATGCTCGCGGTGGTTCCCACCAGACGCTCGGGCGCTTCCTTCCCGATGAATTCGACTCCGGCGCGCGTGATCTGGTCGGTGCCGCGCTTGACGTGCCGGACGATGGCGCCGGTGGAGAAGCTCCCTCCCATCTCTTCGATCGAGACCTTGTCCCCTTCCCGGAGGTCCGACCAGCTGGTGAGGACCCGCATGCCGCTCCGTGACAGGTCGTGGGCGATCGTTCTCTCTTCCTTCTGGGGGACGCCCTGCGCGTCGAGCTTGCGCAGGCGAACGTCGGTGGGAACGATGAAGCGCTCGTCCCGACGGGATTCCGCAGCACCCCTCTCGCGCGGGGACGGGAGGGAAAGGGAGTGGCCGCAAGCGGGGCAAACCTGCACGCCGGCTTCCAGGGGCGCGTGACACGACGGGCACGCCGTATTCATGGGAACGCTGTACCAGGCGCACTGTACCGCGCCCGCCCCGACCGACGACACTAGGATCCGGGCTTTTTTTCGTCCTCCAGATCGCTGGCCCTGACCAGCGCCTCCCTGCCGAATTTCCTGCGCACCGAGTCCCTCAACTCGTCGATTCGGGCCCCCCGGGTCGGGGTCTCATCCTCGAAAAGGGACTTCTGCGCGGGCTCGGCGAAGCCCGAGACCCCGATGCCGAGGAGGCGCACCTTTCGGGAGCCGTGCACCTCGTCGAAGAGGGTCATCGCGGTCTCGAAGATCTCCGAGCCCACGTTGGTGGAGGTCTTTCCCGAACGCGCGTGGGTGGTGGTCCGGAAGGTCTCGTCCCGGTACTTGAGGGTCACCGTGCGCCCCAGAAGCGACTCGGCGCGAAGGCGCCGCGACAGCTCGTCGGCCAGCCGAAGCAGGGTTTTGCGGAGCGTGCGCGGATCCCCCTCGTCGGCTCCGAAGGTGTGCTCGACGGACACGCTCTTCGCCGGCCCCGTGTCCGAGACCACCGGGCGATCGTCCTCGCCGCGGGCCAGGCGCTGCAGGTCGAGGCCGTGGGTCCCGAGCAGCCTCGTCACCTTCGCGTCCGCGAGCTGCCCGACGGTGTGAATGCCGAGCCGGGCCAGGCGTTCCTCCATCTTCGGACCGATCCCCCACAGGCGGCGTACGGGCAGGGGGGCGAGAAAAGCGCGCTCCGTCCCGGGGGGCACCACCACCAGGCCATCCGGTTTCTTCAGGTCGGAGGCGATCTTGGCGATGAGCTTGGCCGCGGCCACCCCCACCGACGCGGTCAGCTGCGTCTGCTCGCGGATCCGGGCCTTGATGCTCCGGGCGATGGCTTCGCCGTCGCCGAAGAGCCGAACGCTGCTGGTGACGTCGAGGAACGCTTCATCGACGGAAACCGGCTCCACCAGGTCGGTGAAAGCCTCGAACACCACCCGGATCTCCGCCGAGATGGCGCTGTACTTGGCCATGTCGGGAGGAAGGTAGATGCCCTGAGGGCACAGGCGCCAGGCGGTGGAGATGGGCATCGCGCTGCCCACCCCGAACTTCCGGGCCGCGTAGTTCGCGGTGGAGACCACTCCCCGGCCGGCTCCACCTTTGGGGTCCGCGCCGATGATCACGGGCTTGCCGCGCAACTCGGGCCGGTCCCGCTCCTCCACCGCGGCGAAGAAGGCGTCCATGTCCACGTGAAGGATGGTCCGGGGGCCGGAGGGCCGCGTTCGTGGATCGGCAGGCATGGGAGATTTCGATGAGGACAACGGCCGAAGCGTACAATCCGGGGTGAAAGACTGAGGACCAGATCGAAATGAAAACAGGCAGAATCTGCGGAGCCCTCCTGACCCTCCTCCTCGCGGCCGCCCCGCTCGCGACCGCGCAGGAAAAACCCGGAAAGCCCGCGGCCCCCGCCGCGGTGGCCATGCCCAAGACCGACCGCATGGCCATGGCCGACTTCAAGAAGTTGCTGGCCTCGAACGATGTGGTGGTCCTCGATGTCCGTTCCACCGACTCCTACGCCGCCGGCCACATTCCCGGGGCGCTCTCGGTTCCCGAGGAAAGCATCACCTCCGCCCTCGCCGAGAAGCTGAAGAAGATGGGCAAGCCCATCGCCACCTACTGTTCCTGACAGGCCGAGCACACTAGCGCCCGTGCGGCGCAGACTCTCCAGAAGATGGGCGTTCCCGCCCAGGCCATCATCGGCGGATTCACCACCTGGGTGCAGGAGAAAAACCCGGTGAAGACCGGGGTCGACGCGAAGTAGAACCGGCGAAAGCCCTGTGGCATAGTGTGACATCGGTCACCCCGGCCCGGTCCGGGCCAGAGCCGCCACAGGAATTTCAGCGCGCATCCCCAGGAGGATCCATGATCAAGAAGGTTCTCGCCGCCACGTTCGTCTTCGCCCTCTCCAGCTTGGCCGGAGCCGAGCCCAGGACTTACGTCGTTTCCGCCTCGCGTTGGGGCGCGGCCCAGAATGCCGCGGTGGCCGCGGCCGGAGGCCAGGTGGCCTTCCAGCACGATGGAGCCGGACTGGCCGTGGTCACTTCCGAGAGCCCCGACTTCGCGGCCGCGCTCTCCGCCTCCGGAGCGGTGCAGAGCGTCAATGAGGACATGGTCGTCCAGTGGCAACA
>CAZTXO010000137.1:0-2556 GCA_964617515.1 uncultured Saprospiraceae bacterium
TCATTCTACGTAGTCAAAGTGGAAGTCGTCGACGACTTGGGGTGCGGGGGCGTGGTTTCCACGCCGCAGCTGGTCTACAATAAACCCGGGGCGTAACTGATTGCGCTTCTCCCGTCCAATGTTGGCCTCCATAACGTATTGAGCCCACAACAATACCACCTGCGCCGTCAACTCTTCCCCTGTCTCTGTCCGCCACTGCTCGCAGATCGCCCTGTGTTGCCCTTCTATAATCCCGGCAAAAAGAAGGGCAGAGGCAATAGCGGCATCAATTTTGCCGGCGCCGTTGTTGCTGTTGTCTTTTTGGTTCTTGGGTTTTGGTTCTTGTTTATTGGTTCTTGTTATAGGGGGCGTAGTGGTTTCACCATGAAACCATAAGGTTTCACCATCGCGCGCTATGGTTTCACCATCGCGCGCTATGGTTTCACCATCGCGCGCTATGGTTTCACCATCGCGCGCGATGGTTTCACTATGAAACCACAAAGGCACCTGTTCCTCATCCTGCCCTGCGATCTTGATTGTTCGTTTGGGGCGAATCGCCAGCCGATCCGCCCAAGGTTTCCAACCGTCCAGCCGTTCCAGCACCTGCCGCTGGAATCCGTTGCGAAACTCCCCCACCACCCGCTCCCGGATGGTGTCCACCCTGGCCACATCAAGCGGCACCACATCCAGCAGATAGTACAAATTTCGCTGGCGCCCTACACCCTGCTCTACCTCGATTAGTTCCACAATTTCGAGCAGCCGCCGGTAAGCCCAGATTGTGGACTTGCTCCAGCCCGTGTGCTCGGCAAGCGCGGAGTAGGGCGCGCTGGAGCGTTCAATCTTGTCCACGGCCAGACAGCAGAGGATGGAGTACAACGTAAAGCCCTTATCTCCGATCACTGGCAGATAGTGCTTGACGATCAGGTTGTCGGCCGTGTAGTACCCGGGTCTGCGCCGATCCCGCACTACAATTATTTCTGCGCCGTTCATCGCGGCACCGGAATCGCTGCCATCGCGCCGCAGAGCAGCACCAGGCCGATAACGCCGATGGCCAGCAGTATGAGGGCTATGCGCCTCTGGCGCTCTAGCTCCGCCATGCGGCCGCGTTGGAATTCGGGATCAAAACGTGAAGGCCATTTGTTGCTCATTTCTTTCTCTCTGTTCCTGGCAGATCAGGCATCTACGATCGTGATGGCCGGCGCGCTTCCACTTCCGTTCTAGCGCGACGGCCTCGGCAACGGTGTCGGTGTACTCGATGCGCGCGACGATCCAGATAATGCCGGCGTTGTTGGCGGCGTGCACGATGCTGCCAAAGCCGATATTGCGCTCATGCTGCGCCAGGCGCTGGCTTACGCTCTTGGCACTACCGCAGTAGTGGCTAGCGGAGCACCGGGGCCTGCTGGAGTCGCCCAGCGGCTGGCAAAAATGCAGCAGGTAGACGCCTGGCCGCTTCGCTTCGATGATCGGTGCATTCATTTCGCTTTCTCCTGTGCTACAATCCGCACTGCCGGGCGGCGGGCGCTCACCTACTCGCCCGGCAGTGCCTTGTGGATGGTCTCGCTGTAAAGTGCGCTTTTCGCACACGCTCAGGAGACCCGCATGATCGAACTACCCGCCGCCATCGACCTGTTCCTGCTCGCCAAGCGAGCAGAAGGTCGAAAGCAAACAACGATAGACTGGTACAGCCAACAACTCCGACGATACCAACAAGTCATATCCGAAAATTGGCACGAAATCGGCGCCGTGCGCCGATTCCTTGCCGACCTCACAAAAGAGCAAGCCCTATACCCCGACCACCCCACCCGCCGCCCCCAAAACCGAAAACTATCCCCGGCCACGGTCCGAGCGTACCATCGAACGCTGCGGATTTTCTTTGCTTGGGCCGTCGAGGAGGAAATCATCGACAACAATCCTATGTCGAAGATCAAACCCCCGCCTCGCCCTCGCCCCATGGCCAAGGACATCACCCAGGCCGACGCCATCGCCATCATCCGGCAAGCCCAACATTCAGCCAGAGACTACGCCCTGATCCTACTGTTGGCCGATACCGGCTGTCGCGACGCCGAACTGCGCGGCCTGCGCCTCGCCGACCTCGACCTGCCCGGCCGCACCGCCATAGTCACCGGCAAAGGGTCGAAACAGCGACGCATTTACTACTGCGAAGCTACTGCTTCTGCCCTGTCGACCTGGCTGCAAGTTCACCCCCCCTCCCCGTTCCTGTTCCCCAATCCCACCGGCGAGCAACTTCACCGCGGCGCAATCCTCCAACTGCTACGCCGCCTGGCCAAGCGCGCCGGCGTCTCTGGTCGCTGCAACCCCCACGCCTTCCGCCATCATTTCGCCACCCGCTTTATCGAAAGCGGCGGCGATGTAGAAGCCTTGCGCGAGATCCTCGGCCATGAGTCGATCGCCACAACTCAAATCTACGTCCACCTCCATCAGGACGCCGTGCAGCGATTGCACGACGCCCACACCCCGCTGAATGGACTGAAAGACGCGCTGATCAGGCAGTCAAAGTAAGAGCCTGATAAGCAGTCAGTCAATCGTCTCCAATTCCTGACTCTGGATCAGGCAGTT
>CAZTXO010000138.1:0-2546 GCA_964617515.1 uncultured Saprospiraceae bacterium
GATTTATCTCTTTGATGCCACCTCGGACATCGGACGACTCAACCGGACCTGGCTAAGGGATTCCAGGACACTGAAGTCCGCTGAGCGCGGCAGGGATTATTTATACATCAAAACAGAACGACTCCTGCAAACGGACCCGGAAAATCCTGAAGGACCCAAAATCGCGGACTATTCGATCCGGCATTATTTCGGTGATCTGGTCGAAGGTCGCAGGGCGGATATGCTGCAAAAAGACGAACTCGTCATCGATGCCTACACGCTGGACCATGGACAGTTGCCTTTGCGTATAGCGCTTGTCATGAAAGACGGAAGTGCTTTTGGAAAAACCATCTACCTGCGTTCATCGCAAAAAGAATATCGCCTGAAATGGAATGAACTGGAACGCGTCAAACCGGTTATTCTTCCGAGGCCCTATCCCACTTTTCTCCCCTATTATTCAGACGCCGGCAAAGCGATCAAACCGGACCTGTCCCAAATCGAAAGCCTGCAGTTTTCCATCGGCCCCGGTCTACGGATACGGGAAACGAACGTGCCCCATGCGGTTTGCATCGGCCGTGTGTGGATGGAATGATATGGCCTGTCTGGCATGGCCTGACAGCCAATCGATTTGAATCAACGGTGGATAGCCTTGTCAGCGGATCATGGTTCTGTTGTTTATACGGGTAATAAAGGGTGTCTGCCTGTCATCCGTCCTGAAACGCGGTGGACAGCCGCATCGGACCCATCGATTCGCTTTTCATTCCCCCTGGGTCAGCCCGCGCTGAACGGAATAAAAAATGTTTTTACATTACGCAGATAAATCCAATCCGACGATGGGAAAGCTGACGACGATTGACCTGATGGTGTTCCTGTTTTATTTTGTCCTGGTAGCCAGCTATGGATACTGGATCTATCAAAAGCGGAAAAGCCAGGAGCACGATTCCAAAGCTTTCTTCCTCGCCGAGGGATCACTGACGTGGTGGGCGATCGGGGCTTCCATGATTGCCTCCAATATCAGCGCGGAACAATTTATCGGCATGTCGGGCAACGGATTCCGGCTGGGCCTGGCCATCTCGGCCTACGAATGGCTGGCCGCCATCTCCCTGATCATCGTGGCGGTGTTTTTCATGCCCATCTACCTCAAAAACCGGATCTTCACGATGCCGCAGTTTCTCAAACAGCGGTACAATGAGACCGTCGCCGTCATCATGGCCGTCTTTTGGCTGTTTCTCTATGTCTTCATCAACCTGACCTCCATTCTCTATCTGGGTTCACTCGCCATCAACAACCTGGTCGGCGGAGAATATTTCCATGGGATCATGATCGGGCTCGCCCTGTTTGCCCTCATCATCACGCTGGGCGGCATGAAAGTCATCGGGTACACGGATGTTATCCAGGTATTTTTTCTCATCGTGGGCGGGCTCGTGGCGACCTTCCTGGCGCTCTCGCTGGTCAGCCAGGAATTCGGGTACGGGCAGAATGTGCTGGCCGGCTTCATGGAACTCATCCGGCGCGCTCCGGATCACTTTGACATGATCTTCGACAAACCTGCCGCAGGTGCCACGGCCGCCGAAGCGCAACGCTACATCAGCCTTCCGGGCATCGCGATGCTGCTCGGGGGACAATGGGTGGCCAACCTCAACTATTGGGGATGCAATCAATACATCACCCAGCGTGCCCTCGGGGCGGATCTCAAAACAGCCCGAACGGGTATCCTTTTTGCTGCCATGCTCAAGGTATTGATGCCCGTGATCGTCGTGTTGCCGGGCATTGCCGCGTTTGTGCTGCATCAAAACGGGGAGCTGCAACAACAGATGCTGACCAACGGGGAATTCCGGGAGGATAACGCCTACTCCGCCATCCTCGGCTTTTTGCCCACCGGGATGAAAGGGCTTTCGATGGCGGCCCTGACTGCCGCGATCGTGGCATCGCTTGCGGGCAAAGCCAACAGCATCTCCACCATCTTCACGCTGGATCTCTACAAGAAATACATCAACAAAGAGGCCACGGAAACCAAGATGGTCTGGACCGGCAGGCTCACCGTCCTGACGGCCATGCTGATCGCGATCCTCTTCACCTGGAACGACTGGCTCGGCATCGGCGGCAAAGGCGGCTTTGAATTCATCCAGAAATACACCGGCTTTATCTCGCCCGGCATCTTCGCCGTCTTCCTGCTGGGATTTTTCTGGAAGCGCACCACCCCGGCTGCGGCCATCGTGGGTATTGTCGGCGGATTTTTACTGTCTATCCTGTTCAACAACTACCTGCCGGAGCTCTTCGGCCATGATACCTGGATGTACACCGCCTACCCGACGGGCGATGGCAGTTATACGATTCCCTTCCTCGTGACGATGGGCTGGGTGTTCTTCATCAACATCGGCCTGATGGTGATCATCTCCATGCTCGATCCGAAGAGCAAGACGAATCCCAAGGCGATCGAGTATGACAGGAGCATGTTTAAAGTCACGCCCGGCATGACCGCGATGATCCTGGTGATCATTATTCTGATCTCGGCGATTTATATACGGTTCTGGTAGGGAAAAAACAGAAAGCGAGAAAGCGACCCT
>CAZTXO010000139.1:0-2516 GCA_964617515.1 uncultured Saprospiraceae bacterium
CTGGCGGTGTGCGCGAGCGATCAGCTTTGGGGGGGCGTTTCCGGGAGGGCTTGGATTTCGATCTCGGCTATTCCCCAGCGGGCGTCGCCGGCCTTGAGGACCACGACCCGGACTGCCGAGGCTCGGGTGGGGGTCACCAGGAGCAGGACCTGGACGTGGCCACGATCTCCCACCACCTGGTCCGGCACCATGGCGCGCCCCGGGGTCGTCTTGACCAGGGTCCAGTCGCGCCCGTTCTGGCTCACTTCGAGCCCAAGGGAGCGGCCCCATTGATTCGGCCGCCTGCCGAGGAAGAGCTCCACGCTCTCGATAGTGCGCGGGACCTTGAAATCGACGGAGACCCACATGCCCCGCTGCTGGATCTCCCGCGTTTCCCAGCGCGTCCCGAGGTCGCCGTCGGCGACCACGGGCGCGCGCCCGCCGTCTTCGAACGCCTCGATGCGCGCGTGAGAGAGATCCACGGGTTCGGTCACGATCGCGGGGCCGACGCGGGACAGGACTTCGATGGGAGGCCCCTCGAGGGGATGAGAGGGGCGCGCCACGAAACGGCTGACGAAGCCGGGCAGCGGTTGGGCTTTCTCGTTCGCGAGCGCGATCACCACGTCCGCGTGAGCGGCGAGGCGCGGACCCAGGGTCGCCCAGTCTTCCACCGAAACCACGTCGAACTTCCCCACCCCGAAGCCCAGCCGGGGAAAGGCGCTGGCGATGCGGCTGCCCTCCTTGATGTTCTCCGTGGTCCAGTCGAGGACCCGGTCCATGGTGCTGGGCCGCCGGAACGCGGCCACCGCCTCGAGCGTGCCGCTCAGGGGCACCCAGACCACGGCCAGTGCGGCCGCGGCGCCCAGGAGACGCGAACGCTTCCACAGGGCGTCCAGGCCGATCGCGGCCAGGACCGCGATGGCCCCGAGCGAAGGCAGGAGAAAACGGGTGCGATGAATCTGCGCGGTCGACAACACGGCGATGAGACCCAGGGGAAGGGCGAGAAGAGGCAGAAGCCGCCTCCAGTCCCGGCGCCCTGCGAGGAGTCCGCCCAGGGCGGCGACAGACGCGGGCAGGCCCAGCCCGAGGGGAAGGACCTGGATCAGGTACACGCCGAACATCGACCAGTAGCTTTGGACCCCGCGCTCCGGAACCATGTCGTGGTAGTCCTTCTGAGACTGGACGCCGGCCAGGAAATCGTCGAAGTGCAGGAAGGAATAGGGCGACAGCACGGCATAGGCCACCAGGGAGAAGACTCCCGCGAGAAGCATGCCCCTGATGCGGTTCCCGGGGAGGGTCAACCGGCGGACCACATAGGGCAGGGCCAGGGTCACGCCGGTGAACTTGACGGCGGTGGTCATCCCCACGCCCAGGCCGCCGAGAAGGTCGCTCTTCGTCCCTCCATCCATCCGGTCGAAGATCAGCAGCGCGACCATGGCGAAGAAGCCCAGGGCCACGTCCGGCCGAACCTCGTGGGCCACCGCCACCCCGACCGGAGACACGGCGAGTACCGCCGCGGCGATGAGCCCCGTCCGCGCGCCCGCGAGCCGGGAGCCGAGGAGGTAGACGAGGGCCACCGTTCCCACCCCCAGGGCGGCGACCACCTGGCGCGCGGCCAGGTAGGCGTCGTTCCCGAAGGGCCGGGGTACGAAGGCGAGGGCGGGAGTGAGGAGGTAGAAGAAGAAGCCCGGATATTCGTGGTAACGATGATCCAGGTCGCCCCGGTCCAGCATGCCTTCGACGTTCACCACGAAGAACTGCTCGTCGATGAAGGTGGCGTGCCGCAGACCCGCGGAGAGACCGGCGAAGCGCAGACCCGCGGCGGCTGAGAGGATGGCCGCCAACAGGGCGAAGCGCAGCCGGGAATTCATGGGGCGCGAGGATAACGGACGTATCATTGTGGGGAGCTCGGGCGGCAGCGGGCGGGGGCTTCGGCGTCTCATCACCTCCCTGGAGGCCGCCCATGCAAACCGTGGCATTCACGCTCAACGGGAAGCCCACCCGCGTCACCGCCGACCCCGGCCGTCCGCTGCTCTGGGTGCTGCGCGACGATCTCGGACTCACCGGCACCAGGTTCGGCTGCGGCCAGGCCGCCTGCGGGTCCTGCACCGTGGTCGTCGGCACCGACGCGGTCCGCGCCTGCGCCACCTCTCTCGGGGAGGTGGAGGGTAAGAGCGTCACCACCATCGAAGGTCTCGCCAAGGACGGCCGGCTGCATCCCCTGCAGGAGGCCTTCGTCAAGCACGCCGCCTTCCAGTGCGGCTACTGCACGTCGGGCATGATCATGGGCGCGTACGCGCGCCTGCTCAAGGATCCGAAGGCGGCGACCCCCGCGATCCTCCAGGATCTGGAGGCCCACCTGTGCCGCTGCGGCGCGCACACGCGGATCGTCGATGCCGTCACCGAGGCGGCGGGGGCGATGAGAGGGGTGTCGCGATGAACCCGGTCATGAACGAACTCGAAGTTCCCGACGGCTGGGGATTCGCGACCACCCTCGACCGCCGTGGGTTCCTGAAGCTCACCACCACCGGCCTGCT
>CAZTXO010000140.1:0-2468 GCA_964617515.1 uncultured Saprospiraceae bacterium
ATTCTAATAAAGTCCTTATACTAAAAATGAGAACTTCGCAAAAAGACAAATTTACGCGATTATATACTTGACATACCCATATCTATATATAGTTAATTTTTCTGCTTCTTTTTTTCATTGGAAGAATTAGCTGTAGCAATTTTTTTTAATTTTTCTTCAAAAACTTTCTCTGATTTATTACAGCTATATTCTTTTGCTGCTTCTTTAAATTTTTCTATTTGTTTCTTTTCCATTAAATAAATCCCTTTGTAGAGGCGGTAAGGGTTCGATAATTTGAATATTACCTATATTTGTCATCAGATTTTTTTTATTTGTAAGATTTTTATCATATGAATATAGAACCGGAACTTTATAAACTAATGCGGTAGCTACATGAATCCCATCTTTTGGGTTAATACCATATTCCCAAACTAAATCTTGAGAAATTTCTGCTAATCTTCTATTTACCCCCTTTGTTATTATCCATTCATTTAAGAATAGCGCACGCACTTCTTCTCTACGTTCTTTGGGTATAGGAAATTGGAAACCCTGAATATTTAAAACTTCCGCTATTGCTAATGTCGAAGTTAATATTTTTACTTTCCCTTTAGAAGCATCGTCAAATAATGCCGCTACAGTATCGGCCTCATCTTCCCCTTTAAGCCAAGTAAGAAATACACATGAGTCAAAATAAATAATTTCAGACATATTGTTTTAGTATTCCTCTTGTAAGTCTATAATCAGGGACACCAGTATCAGGAATTAATGCAGATATTTTCTCAACCTTAATTTCGCAAGGTAAGCCTTCACGGGAATATTTTATTAATCCTTCCGCTTCTACTCTTTTCTCATAAAGGCTGTAAGCTTGTGTAAAAACTTCATCATTTTCTACATTACATATAATTTTCTTATTATATAGTGGTTCATATATCGCGAATTGATAACCTTTGTGACTATCCAAAGTTTGAAGCAACCCTTCTACAGAGCCATATTCTATAAATGTACCTTCTAAGGCCTTGTTTATATTTTTTTTGATGTTTTGGCTTAATACTATTAGTTCCTTGTTAAGCCATATATTGACCTTTATATTCTGCTTTTTATTATTTTTCGTAACTTCACAAAGATTTTGTAGGTTAAAAAGCATGGCCTCTGTAAATCCAGCCGGGCGTGTATGACTATCTTCAAATTGTCTCAATCCGTTCGCAACCATAACTAGGGCTTGTGGATTGACAGCTACGCTAGGAACATATCCTATGAGATTGCTACCCTTTTTTACCTGTATCCCCCACTGAATAGCTTTATTAGATTCTAATTCTTTTTGTGCATTGTTAATAAGAGCAGAGAAAGAAGTAATGGCCATAGCTAACTGATTAGGGGTTGGTAAGTCCCCATCAATTTCTAACGTAATATCGACTTCAATGTCATTTTTAGTAGCCATGTGAAAAACCTCATTTTTACATTCTATTCCTAGAATGAGTCCTTGTACATTAACCTTTTCCCTATTATTCCACTTAACGCAATAACCGCCCTTTCTGGATCATTTATACTCCGATTGTTATACCTAAAATCATACTCACACAAGTAACGTTTTAAATGTGCAGATCCACAATGTTGATATATTCCTTTCATGCCACGCTTGAAAATACTAAAGAAACCTTCAATTGTGTTAGTATGAATATCACCGCGAACATATTCGCCGATCCCATGCTGAACAACGCTATGTTCTGCAAATTCTTTACCGATAGGGATATATTGTCGAGCTTCATCCGTCATTAAGCGAGTTCCCGCCATTATCTGCTGCTTCATTATTGGTTTTAATGTAGCCGTATTTATACGTTCGACATGTTGAGATTGTACTTTCCCGCCGCGCTCTATAAGGCTAAACACTTTTTCTTTGTGTGCATAACCACGTGCACCCTTGCTTTGCTTGCCTTTATTGCCGATAAATGTTTCGTCAGCTTCAACAATCTTGCCATTGCCCCCTAAAGGATCAAGGTGCAATTCACGCATGGCTTCGCGTATGCGGTGTGCGATAAACCAAGCAGTTTTATAAGTTACCTCAAGAGTACGGTGCAATTGATGTGCGCTAAATCCCTTCTTGCTAGAAGATAACAAATAAACAGCCTGTAACCATTTATAAACTGGAATATGACTGGATTCAAATACAGTGCCCATTTTTACCGTGAATGGTTTTCTGCACTCTGCACACTTCTTTAATCCTGGGCGCGTAGTATTACCTTTTAAATCATAAAAAGTATCTACACTTCCACAATGATAGCAAGTAACCCCATTAGCCCAAATAATACTTTCTAGGTGCTTTATGGCAGCAAGTTCATTGTGGAAATATTCTTTACTTAATATGCTCATTTTAGTAATTCCAAAGTTGTAAGAACATACTACATTATGCGCTGGGTATGTCAAGTATATAATCGCGCAAATTTACATAGTTGATCTTAGGTCTTTCTATAAGATATCTATTGAATTATGGA
>CAZTXO010000141.1:0-2468 GCA_964617515.1 uncultured Saprospiraceae bacterium
GACCGCGCCCAATTTCGACCAGAAAAGATAGATCGGAATCAAGGTAACCTGGCGTGGCAACATCATCGTAGCTAACATGATCATGAAAAGCACGTTGCGCCCCCAAAAGCGTACCCGGGCAAAGCCAAAGGCAACCAGCGAACTTGACAAGATCAGGCCGATGATATTGATCACGGTAATAAAAAAGGTATTGGCATAAAAGGTTGTAAAAGGCGGCACTGAGCGATTCCAGGCTGTTAGATAGTTACTCCACTTGGGCACAGGCGGGATCCAGACAATGGGGTAGGTGTAAACCAACCCTTCGGGCTTGAGCGAGGTCGAGATCATCCAGATCAGCGGGGCAGCAAAGATGAGCGCGCCCAAGAACAAAGTAACATACAAGAGCACACGCCCAAGGATGTAAATCATTTGGTGGCGCCGTAAGCCCCAATCTGTGCCCCGTCGTTGCGATACCGCAGTTACCACCGTTGGGTAAGTCTTTTGCTGTGTGGTCATTTCTTCAATTCTCCCTCATAATGCACCCAGTTCTCCGACGAGCGCACCACCAATGCTGTAAAGACCAAAATGACCAAAAAGAGCGCCCAAGCCAACGCTGACGCATAGCCAAATTGAAAATTCTGGAAACCCTTGCGATACAGATAGAGCACTTGGGTCAAGGTGGCATTGTTGGGCCCACCTTGGGTCATGATATAGCTCTGGGTAAAGACCTGAAAGGAGCCAATGATGTTGATCAGCAGGTTGAAATAAATGGTCGGCGTCAACATGGGGATGGTAATATGCCGAAAGCGTTTCCAGGCATTGGCCCCGTCAATCTCGGCCGCCTCGTACAGTTGGGTGGGGATGCCCTGCAAACCGGCTAGATAGAGCAACATGGCGCCGCCCGCACCCCACAACCCCATCATAATAAATCCCGGCACGGCCCAGACTTCGGAATAAAGCCAGCGTGGCCCCTGGATACCAATTGCCTTCAAGCCCAAATTGAGTAGACCAAAGCGTGGATTGAGTACATAACCCCACAGCACTGCTACGGCCACACCCTGCACCAGGGAGGGAATGTAAAATAAGGTGCGCCAGACCCCGACCAACTTGACCTTTTGATTCATGAGCATCGCAATGGCCAGGGCCAATATAATTCCACTGGGCACCAAGGCAAAACTATAATAAGCGGTTACCCACAAGGATTTCCAGAAGAGTTCATCGTTCCACATGCGGGTGTAATTGGCGAAACCGATGAATTTGTATCCGGTCAGTAGGTCAGTCTCGGTCAGGCTGATGCCAAAGGAGAAAAGCATAGCAAAGGCAATCAGAAAGACAAATTGGATCAACCACGGCATGATAAACAAAAACCCAGCAATATTGTCGCGTCGGCGTTGCGACATCCGCTTGGTGGAAGCTATTGGCAGTATATTGGTTTGAGCACTCATACCTGGCGCACCTTTGGGGTAAGACAATTTAGCGAATAATGAATGGTGAATAACGAATGATGAATTGTGAATGGTCAACCACCTGCTCACCATACTTCACAATTTACAATTCACCGTTCACCATTCATTATTGGGCATTTATCTGTGTTACTCGCAGAACGGTTAACGCAACTATGCCTGTGACTCGTTCACCTTCTTGGCGATTTCGATGAAGTACTCGGGACCCACATCACCGACAGTGTAGACCTTCTCAAGCGCTGGGTTGATGATGTCGAAGGCGGCTTGTTGCTTGTTAAACCAGAAGCTATCCTCAGCATAACCCCATTCCAACAGTTCTGGGATTACCTCAAGACGCACACTCTCTAAGGAGGGGCGCACCTTGCGCACCACATCAATGAAGTTGGCAATACGCGACTTAAGGACAGGAATCAAACCATTCACCGCCACCACGATCGCATCTTGATAGGTTGGACCAGAGAGATAGCTCATTACCTTCCATGCTTCTTCCGGCACCTTGGTCTGTTTGGTGATCGACCAGGCATCGGTGGTGCCTAGCACCTTGCGGATGCCAGTGGGGCCAGTGGGCACATGCGCCATATTCCATTTGATGTTCGCATCGGCCATGTTCTTGTCGCGATAAATTGGGTAAGTGCCATCTTCAATAAAGCCGACAAAATTGGCAGTCACCGCGGCATCGCCCCATTTGTTCTCAATCTGGCCTGGCTGAGCAAAGGTGTTGTCTTTCCAAATCCGGTCGTACATCCATTGGAAGCCAGCCTGCGATTCAGGGCTATCCATCAGACACTTGCTGCCATATTTGTCGTCGGCAATCTTGCCGCCAAACATATAGACGGTGTTCCAGAAGCGATCCCAACTCCAAGCTGGTTTCCAACCACCCCAGAAACCTTCATTGCCCTCTTTGCGCGCCGCATCAGTCAATTGTTTGGCCATGGCGGCATAGTCATCATGGTTCCATTTCCCATCATCGGGTGGCGGCTTGACCCCATATTTTTCAAAGAGATCGGCGTTGTAGGTAACGGTCAT
>CAZTXO010000142.1:0-2466 GCA_964617515.1 uncultured Saprospiraceae bacterium
ATAGATCTAAAATTAATGATGTGGATTTCTGGGTAAAAGCAGTAAACACTGTACTTGCGTATATTTCTCAAAATCTTGTTGACGAATCTGGATATGGCGTATTTACGCTAAAAGAGGTATTAGAGAGCTTGCAAGTTGATGGAGTAGCTTTAAGTAGCAAATCAAGTTCAATTTCAAATCACTTGCATTTTACCGGAGCATTGATCAAAACCGACAAGCAACCCAATGGCAAGTATTGTTGGCATCTTCGTAAAGCAAAAGTGACCAAACGCGATATCGAAAAATCACGCAATGCCCACACAACTCGAGTAAATGCAGAGCGTGGTATCAGAAAAAAGCCAGTTACTGACAAAAAGAAAGTAATCCAGTCATAAGGCGCCACCCAAGTCGGAGCCTGATCAATTGCTTTTTGAGTATAAAACTCCAAAGAATCTGCATTTAAAATATGGAAACCATAAATCAAACTGATTTGCCAATATGCTTGTGTAAATTCTGGTTCAATTGCCAAAGCTTGGTGAAACTTTTTTAAAGCAGCTTCGCCGGCGGAGGGAATCGGGGTTTTATTTTCCAATACCAATAAATATCCTTCAAAAAATAATTTTCTTGCCCGCAAATTCTGATACATGTAATGATCTTTGCCAAGTAATTCCGCAGCCCTTTCTAAATAACCTGGATATTTATTGTATTTTTCTTCCTTTTGTTTCTTTGACAGTGCAAATTCTTCGGGATCACTTTTAAACCATTTGTTCAGCACTTGCTGAGCATCGTCTTGCAAGGCTGCGGCATAATTTCTTTTTAAAGTAGAATGTAAAGGTAATAGACTTACTTGCTGAATTAATTTTTGATAATAAAATTCAGAGCAATCAGTATCTGGTTGAAAAAAATTTTTATTTATTAATGATTGTTGAAACTTCTTGTAATCCGTTAGGACTGATGGACTTAATTTTTTCAAAACCAAATCTTCAATGCCTTGGTTTTCTAAAGCATTGAAATTGGACCATGAATCGCCTTTTGAAGATTCCCAACCACCCTTCATTCCGCGGGCTACTTTACCTATTGACTCTGATTTATTTCCAACCAGCAGTGGTAGCTGCTTTAAAGGAGCAACCTCTTGTGGGATATGATCTTCCAAAAACCGTGTTAACTCAAAACTTGAAATAATACTATCTAAATTCAGATCTGCCAATCCATACAATCCTTCCAGTAAAAAATAGGAGAAAACACCACGTCCTCCTCCCCATTGTTGACCTTCAAGAGAAAACTCATCAGGTTGACAGGAAAGAATTTTAAGTTCATTCGCATACTGCCTTGCCAAATTGGCGTTGGTCAATTGATTGCCATTAATCGTACTACCAGATAATTTTCCACTTCGACAGGCGTCCGTTATTACTATAACTTTAGCTTTGTTTTGCAATGACAAAGTGGATATTACTTCTTGTAACATCGGTAAAGCAAAAGTTCCTCCTGACATATAGACTTGTCCCGGAGCATCCCAACACAAAAGGAATCCAGGCTGGGTTAAGGTTTTTTTTTCAACATCCCCGTGTCCACTAAAATATATGAAAACTCTGTCATTTTCCTTTGCATTCTCCATAAGCCAATCTAATGCAATTGCAAATTGAGCCATGGTGGCATTTGAATTGAGCAATAATTTTAATTGAACTTTTTCGGACGTCTCCAGTCCAGCTTCCCTTAAATAATTAGCAAATGCCTCAGCATCTCTATCTGCATATTTTAAATCCGGTATCTCCGGATCCTGGTAATCAGAAATGCCAACTACTACTGCATAGGTCTGCCTAAACATTGAATCGTTATTACTTTTTGCAGCCATTGGTGTTACACCCTTCTTTTGGCCATTAAGTAAATTGACTATCAATATAAAAGAAATTACAAAATAAATGCGGATGAAAATTGATTTTACTATTGGCATATTAATTAAAAACTTGAAAACAAAGCATTTAAACCGGTAAATACGAATAATTGAAAAAGTATAAGTAAAATTCAATCATGATATTAATGAATATTAGACTAAGGTATTCCAAATTTACTGGTTAATGCAAAGAAATTATACAGAAAATAAGTTATCAAAAAAAGTATAATATGACTATCCAATCGCTGCCAATTAAATGGTCTATGACATAAAACTACTTGAATCCTGCTAATTGTAAAAAAAAGCAAAAAAACTGTACTTAGTAGATTGTAAAAAAACCATTATTGGCCTTAGAACAAAGGCGAAAATAGAGGTTTTTTAAATATCAAAATTATTTACTCTACCAAAACAAATCCCGCCCATTGATAAGGATCTAATCCGATATCGCGCAATTCTTTTTGCGCTGCATGGAATGCATTTGGAATACTCATTTTATTCTCTAACCATTTTTTATAAAAAGTAGTCATTAATAAACTTGTTTGCTTATCCGGAACTTGCCACAAACTCATGATCAAATATTTTGCTCCTGCGATCTT
>CAZTXO010000143.1:0-2443 GCA_964617515.1 uncultured Saprospiraceae bacterium
ATGACCGATGTGGCCTGGTCTGGTGGCTTTACCGAAGCGCGCAAGATCGCCAATCTGGCTGATACGCACAACATGGGCGTGATCTTCCACGATTGCAGCGGCCCGGTGACGCTGGGAGCCGATCTGCACATGGCTACCCACTGCACCAATTCGTGGATGCAGGAGATTGTGCGTGCCTACACGCTGGGCTTCTTCCGTGAACTGGTGGACTTTGACTTTGTGGTGGAAGATGGCCGGATGAAAGCACCCACCCGTCCTGGCCTGGGCATGGCGCTGCGCCCCGAAGTGTTTGAGCGTGAAGATTGTATAGTGCGGGTGTTGGCGGAAGCCAGGTAAGCATGGCCCATCCTGCACCCTACCTGCCGGCCAAAAAGTCGCTGGGGCAGAATTGGTTAGTCGACGAACGCTATCTTACCCAGATGGTCGCCGCCGCCGAATTGACCGTGGCCGACACCGTGTTGGAGATTGGTCCGGGCCTGGGCGTGCTGACTCGCCAACTGGCAGCCCAGGCTGGGCATGTGATAGCCGTCGAACTTGATGACCGCTTGATCGCCCCCCTGCGCCAACAGTTTGCCCAACAACCCCAGGTGACGATTGTACATGGGGATATTCTTGAACTGGACCTCGCTACATTGATGCAAAGACAAGGGGACAAGGAGACAAGGAGACAAGGAGAGGGACAGACAGCGGCGCAAGTCGACGCTCGTCACCCATCACTCATCACTCATCACTCGTATAAAGTGGTGGCCAACTTGCCCTATTATATTACCAGCGCGGTGTTGCGCCACCTGTTGGAAGCCCAACAGCCGCCGACGCGCCTGGTGGTGATGGTGCAAGAAGAGGTGGCTGAGCGGATCTGTGCCAAGCCTGGCGATCTCTCCCTGTTGGCGGTCAGTGTGCAGTTTTACGCCCAACCTCAAATCGTTGAGCGGGTGCCGGCCACTGCCTTCCGCCCCCGACCTAAGGTGGAGAGCGCCGTGTTGCGGTTGGATTGCTATGCCGAGCCGCTGCTCCCAGGCGTTGATCCGGCGCTATTCTTCAAGCTGGTGCGCGCCGGTTTCAGCCAAAAACGTAAGCAATTGGGCAACACCCTTAGCGCTGCCTTGGCACTTCCCAAGGAAGCCGTGCGGCTTTTGCTTCATCAAGCTGGCATCGATGCAATGCGGCGTGCTGAAACCCTGGCCTTGGCCGAGTGGGGGCGCCTCTGCACCACCTTTCAATCGTCGCCAATGCAACCGCCCAACAATTTGTAATACCTACTGCTTCGTGCTATACTAACCCGAACGGTTGAGCTAGAGTACGCGCCCGGTACAGCGGTAGTTTGGCCAACAGCCTGACAGCGGGCTGGCACTGTCATTTCCAAGAGCGAAAACCAACAGGAGTACCAAATATGTCAATTTCTAAGGCGAAAAAAAGTCAGGTTATTCAAGATTTTCGCCTGAACGACAAGGACACGGGGTCACCCGAGGTGCAAGTCGCACTGTTAACAAATCGGATCAACTCGCTGATCGATCATCTCAATGATCACAAGCATGATGAGAGTTCACGGCGAGGGCTGTTGAAACTGGTGGGACAGCGTAGAAGGCATCTTGCTTATCTAAAGCGCAAAGACAGCCCCCGGTATCAACAAATCATCGAGCGTTTGGGGATACGTAAATAGCATAGGGGCAGGCGGAGGCGAATCGAATGAGCGATGTTCGCCTCTTTTTTTGTAACTCAAGTTACGCAGCGCCGCATGGTTCACCGTAGGTGACATCACTTTGCAAAACCGGCTTTAGTCGAGGCTTGCGTGCCATAATTGGGAAATTGGTATTGAGTTCCAGCAAGCTGTTGCTGATTCAAACCCCGCTTACAGCATTCTAAATCGCTCTCTAGTAAATTGTGTTTTAGGTTGTGCATAGATGCTCTCCTGGCGTAGCCAGTCATATCCGTTGATGTGATCAACGTGTCCTTGCTTGTTCGAGGTCCGGCATTGGAGAGTGTGACGAAACGTTATACCGATGTTTGGCATCGCCGTACTATTTTTTGCATGGTTCAAGATCTTACGGCGTGGCAATCACTGGTATCATTAATCCTTTCTTTTCGCCCCACTCTCCAGTTCCGCACCTCGGCACCCACGCTACTACGGTGAAAGCTCCTCTGCACAACCTTGATTGATTTCTTCAGCGATGGCAATCGGTAGATTGTCGTCAACGAAACGTATATGCCAATGGCCATTGGCGATTCTTGCTTTACGCAAGTAGGTGCAAGAGCGCGCAAACCGGGCTATTGGCCCTATCTGTATGCATGAGGAGGTAAAACCATGCAACTTTTTGACGGCGCGCAAGTTTTCACCACCGAGGTCGGTGGGCGCACCCTGAGTATTGAAACTGGTGTATTGGCGGCTCAGGCCGGCGGTGCAGTGACTGTACGTTATGGCGACACGGTCTTGCTTGCCACTGCC
>CAZTXO010000144.1:0-2424 GCA_964617515.1 uncultured Saprospiraceae bacterium
TTTATTTTAATTGCGTTATTTATTTATTTCTTGATGCGTCAGGTGCAGGGTTCTAATAATCGCGCCTTAACTTTTGGTCAAAGCAGTGTGAAGTTAAATGATGAAATGAAGAACAAGGTTCGGTTCAAGGATGTTGCTGGCGCTAAAGAAGCTAAAGAAGAACTATCAGAGATTGTTGAGTTCTTAAAATTCCCGCAAAAGTTTTTATCCCTCGGTGCTAAGATTCCCAAGGGAGTTTTACTGCTTGGTAGTCCTGGTGTTGGTAAGACTTTACTTGCCCGTGCTGTAGCTGGAGAAGCTAACGTACCTTTCTTTCATATCAGCGGTTCCGAATTCGTAGAAATGTTTGTCGGTGTAGGTGCGAGTCGCGTCCGTGATTTATTTAAGAAAGCTAAACGCAATGCCCCTTGCATTGTGTTCATTGATGAAATTGATGCTGTAGGACGCCAGCGTGGCGCTGGTTTGGGTGGTGGGCATGATGAACGCGAGCAAACTTTAAACCAAATCTTAGTAGAAATGGATGGTTTTGAAACCGATACTAATGTTATTGTAGTCGCGGCCACAAACCGACCAGATGTTTTGGATCCAGCTTTGCTTCGTCCGGGCCGTTTTGATAGACAAGTGGTATTAGATCTTCCAGATATTGATGATCGTGAAGCGATTTTGAAAGTTCATTCCAAGAATAAACCTTTTGATAAGGATGTTGACTTACGTACCATTGCCGAACGCACTCCTGGATTATCAGGTGCAGACTTGGCTAACATTATTAACGAAGCGGCCATTTTAGCTGCTCGTTTAAATAAGAAAACTGTGGCTGCGGATGACCTCAAAGAAGCGATTGAAAAAGTTATGCTTGGTCCAGCCCGAAAGAGTCATATACTTTCTGATCAAGAAAAGAACATCACAGCCTATCACGAAGGTGGGCATGCTTTGGTCGCTTCAGTATTACCAGAAGCTGATCCAGTACACAAAGTTACGATTCTTTCTCGTGGTCGAGCTGCTGGCTATACTATGAAACTCCCCACCGAAGACAAACATCTTCACACCAAGTCTAGTTTCTTAGATGAAATCGCGGCTTTACTTGGGGGTTATGCGGCCGAAAAATTAGTATTTAATGAATTAACTACTGGAGCGAGCAATGATTTGAAAGTTGCTACGAGTATGGCGCGGAAGTTAGTTACCCAGTATGGGATGAGTGATGTTTTGGGGCCGGTGACGCTAGGTGAGCAACACAGCAACGTTTTCCTCGGTCGTGATATTGGCGAGCAGAAGAATTATAGTGAATCAATTGCCGAAAAAATTGACGATGAAGTTCGCCGGATTATGCAAGAAGCCGATGCTCGGGCCACAGAAGTTATGAAAAAGTATCGCAGCTATCTAGACACCATCGCGCAACGATTGGTGGCAGAAGAAACACTAGAGCGCGAGCAGTTTGATGGAATTGTTGCCGATATCATGAATCCAAAGAAGAAAACTGAACCAGAATTTACCGACTTGCCAGCTGAGGCAATCGGCGAATAAAGTAATGGCCAATCTGCTTCGGTAGATTGGCTTACTTATTTATGACCACTAACTTACAACTCGTCCGCCGGGCTGCGGAAATCACTCTGACCAACAAATCCTTGTGGTGGTTAGGAGTTTTTCTCTCCTCGGGTTTCAATTTGCACGCTTGGTATAGCTGGCAGTGGTTGAATAAAAGTCAGTTGTTAGAACAAATCTTGATTTGGTTTCAGAACTCACAAGTGGGGTTTGCGAGCGTAATTATCATTGGTGCTATTTTGGTTGTATTACTGGTTGTCAATTTTATGAAGTTGATATTTTTTGGGCAGATCCATAACCAGCTTCATAATTTAGATACCCAGCAGTGCTTGCTGTGTGCTCAGTTAAAAGACCGAACAGTTTGGCAGATGTTACGAACCAACACTCGGCTATGGATGAAAACTGTAGCTGTGAGTGTAATGACAATCGCTGCCACTATCGGGGTAGTGAGCTTATTTCATTTTTATACAGTGAATACTAATTTTAATTTTGCCAAAGCTTTTTTGTTGATGGGGTCGTTAATTGCAGTTTTGATTGGAATCTCTTGGTGGAACATGTTAACCGTCTTATTTATGATGTGGCATGGACAATCTTTGACTAAAGCTGCAGGGTTGGCCTTTGATTTGTTAATGAGTAGATTACGAAGAGTCGCAAGTCTGACCATCTTAGCCACGGTACTATTCTTGATTTCTATTGTGGCCGGAGGATTAGTGTTGTTTCAACTTCCAGCGTTTTTGGCTAGTTCACCAAATTATTTATTTACCGCCGAAGTGTTTGCGTCTTGGCAAATCTTTATTTCCGTAATCAGCGGCGCCTTATTTGTGTTTTGGATGATCTTAAACAATTTTTGGTTTAATGTTGTCATGGTCATGCTATTTGATGAAT
>CAZTXO010000145.1:0-2413 GCA_964617515.1 uncultured Saprospiraceae bacterium
CTTGAATACAATTCTGAAACGGAATTCCAAATCTTAAATCGTAAATTCATTGAAGTTGAGAAAGTTTTAGGATCCTTGATCATAAAGATGCAAATTTAAGCACTAGCCTTCCCTCTAGCCTTTAGCAATCCTTCTTCCCCTCTAACCATTTTATCTTCCTCCCCTCTAGCCTTTAGCCTTTAGCCTTTTCCCCTCTCCTCCCCTCAAATCTTCAAAAAATTCCAATGCCCTGAGGTTAGAACCCTGTAGGATAAAAATCCCTGTATCAGCCAATAGGCGATTTCTGCTGACCAAGCCATTGCCAAACCGTTGACCGGATCTTTGACGGCAAAAAAGGCTATGGTGAGGTAGGTAACGCAGGCGATGGACTGGATGGTTAATCCTTTGAAGGTCTCTCCGGTTCCGCTAACACCATTGCAATACATGGTGGTGATGCTATAAACCAAGAGAATGCATAAAAGGATGCGGAAATAAGGCACTGCATCTTTTATTAATGAAATGTCGTGATGTCCTAAAAGTGGTGCTAAAAAAGTGAGCGGAAACAATAAAAATGGAATTGAAATGACGGCAGTTGTCGCAAAGGCAACCATAGAAGAATGGAATACCAATTTGAGGACCCGCTGGTGCCGCTTTTTTCCGATGGTATTGCTTACCAGGGTATTGATGCCTGTTGAATAGCCCCAACATGGAATGGCCAATACCAAATAAGCGATGCGCAATAAATTTGAAATGGCAAGTTGCCGCTCACCCAGTTTTTCGATAAAGCTGAAAAACAAAAACCAGGAACCGATGGCCAACAGCGATTGCAACAAGATGGTAAAGCTGATGGAATTGATGGTTTTGATCCAGGAGAATTCGAAATGAGGAATTTTCCAGAGTTGGAATTTGTGCAATTCCTTGTCAAATATCATATACACCAGAAAAACAATAAACGCGACGATTTCAGAGATTGCGCTAGCTAGACCCGCACCAGCTATCCCCATTTCCGGAAAACCGTGTTTGCCGAATACCAGCAGGTAACCCAAAATGATATTCAGGCTGCAAAGCACCACGGTATCGATTAAAATAAATTTAGGACGCCGGATGCCAATGTAAAGTGAAACAAGTGCCAGTCCGACGTAAGCAAAAATCAAACCGATGATTCGTTTATCGAGAAACAGAATGGATTTATCGAGAATGACTTCTGATTGCACAAACACCGAGAGGATGGGACGTGCAGCAAAGTAGAGCAAACTAAAAACGATGACACCAAGTATGAGCTCGTAAATGAGGATGGCATAAAAGTACTTGCGGACAAAGTCAAAATTTTTCTCTCCGAATTTTCGGGCTATGAGAATTTGCCCCCCCTTACTAAAACCAAAAGCGATTGCTGCCACTACCAGGTAAAATACCGAGACAAATCCAGCAGCCGCAAAATCGTGCACATCATAATAATAAAGAAAAAGACTGTCAGTGAGCGCGATAATGTTTTGAGCAGCACTACCGATCATCATTGGCAGGGAAAGCCGGAATACGTGTTTTACATTAAACCAAAATTCGTGCACGAATTGAATATTTGCGACAAGATAGGGAAAGTTGGAAGATAGTTTGATAGGTGATAGTTGGAAGGTGACCGTTGATTGGCTAGAGGCCAGAGGCTAAAGGCTAGAGGCTGAAATTTTTTTGATTGTTGTGTGCTTTCTTTGCGTCTTGGTGGCTCTTCGTGAAAAATTTATAATTGGATTTGGGAGTTGATAGTTGTTGTTATTTTTCTTCTTTGCCTCTTTGCTTCTTTGCATCTTTGCCTCTTTGCTTCTTTTCTTCTTTTCTTCTTTTCTTCTTTGCCTCTTTGTCTATTTGCCTCTTTGCTTCTTTTCTTCTTTTCTTCTTTTCTTCTTTGCCTCTTTGCGCCTTTGCGGCTCCGCGTGAAATGAATAGATACTAGGTGGATACTTGGTAGATACTTCGTACATACCCCGTAGATGGTTCGTTGTAATAGCGTCATTTCCCGTCCAGACCCGAGGTTTGACGAGAAACACCGAATACCTATGCAATTAATGAAGGCTAGAGGCAAGAGGCTGGAATATAGTTGAGAGTTGGGAGTTGATTGTTGATAGTAGGTAATTGAAAGATGATAGATTATGGTTGGAAGTTTCCTCTTTTCCTCTTTGCCTCTATGCCTCTTTTCTTCTTCATGGATACTCCATAGACACGCCATAGATACTCCGTACATATAGTATGGTTGCTCTACGAACAGTCGGAAAACCTAGGAAAGTAGTGGGAAAACATAGGATAATTCGAAAATAATTTAGAGTATAGAAAATTATATCATTTCTAGTTGATAGTTGACAGAAATTAACATTGGTTTATTGTCCAATGGTCGATGATTTTCTTTGCGTCTTTTCGTCTCTGCGAGAAATCCTTTTTTAGGACA
>CAZTXO010000146.1:0-2396 GCA_964617515.1 uncultured Saprospiraceae bacterium
TGTCAATCCACCGTTTCATGGTTTTGGTACTTACGCCATAGATGGCTGCTAAGTCTTTCATGCGGTAGGGACGGATTATCAAATGGCCCTGTTCATCATAATATGGTTTTGGGGTACGGGTCATTGCTTAATTGTTGCACAGTTGCTGAATAGCTACCACCTGGAACAGGCTTAACAATCCCGGCGTTTGCTTGTCAATAAAATATTTTCTCCAGTATTGATAATTCTGAATGGTGGGTTCTTCGCTGAACTCCAGCACCGCTTCGGCCATTGCCTTCAGTTCGTTTTTGTAATTGGGCAGGGATTCTCTTACTGATCTGATTTCATCATACCAGGCTTTTGTACCTGCAAACCCATTTTCGTTTGTACGGTCAAGCCAAACGGATGGCAGTGGTACATAACGGTTGCTGTTTTTGCTGATATAATACCGGGTAAGCAATACCCTCTGGCAGAAAATGGAAAATGCTTTTTCAGGATGCTTTGCCAGCCGCAGGTATTCTTCAATCTTTTCTTTGGCGGTATCAATTTCCTTTTGGGAGAATTGGGTACAGTTCCAGAGGCTGCTATAAGCAAAATTCCATGCTGTGTTTACCAATGGGGCTAATTCTGTTTGTGTGTCTTTAAGCCCTTTTACAACCCTCATTGTGGACCTTGTTGTTTTTTCTTTTCGTAATGCCTGTTGTCTCATCTTTTTTATTTTTTTTGTTTGTTATTTCCGATTGACAACACAAACATACTATGAGGCAAAGGGGTCACTTTCCACTTTGAGCAAGTTTCGGTAAGTTGTTGAAAGAAGTTGTAAGTAATTGCAAGTTTCGGATGATTTTGTCCGATTCTGTCCGATGAAAGTTTTGCGTGGAACGCCCTGATATAGCCTTATAGGTTAGAAAGATAACCTGACTAAAAGATTAGAATATACTATCCTTAAATGTATCAACAGCAAGATTCGCCATTTTGTTTTGGAGGACATTTTACTGTCCCATAACTGCAATAGACGCAACAGTCGCCTTCTTTTGGCTTAAGTCGTGTTTTGCAACTTGAACACTCATAAAAATACTGGCAAGCATCTGTTGGCATAGTTTCTTCTTTGCTGTGTCCACAAACGGGGCAAGTAATAACAGATTGAAGTATGATACTTTTTCTCATTAGTTGGTGATTACAGATTGAGAAGTTACTGTATAGCCAGTTTTATTAATAGCGGATGCAAGACTATCAATGGATGTTTTACTATTATCAAACTTTACAAGGCTGTTGCCTTTTTCGTAGGAGGTATTGAAGTTAATCACTCCCGGTGTTTTTGAAAGCTCACTGTTTATATGCTCTGTACATCCCTCGCAGGTCATACCCTTTATTTTAAATTCTGCAGTCTTGATATTGCTTTTGTCAACTATTATAACTCTTGTTTCTTGTGGCCTGGGATAAAATATTTTGGCGTAATAAGGAAATGCAATTAACAACCCTGCAACCACAGTAACGATGGCTAAAAACAATTTTGATTGCCAAAATGATTTTTTATTATCCGCCTCACAGTCGCAATTAACTTGCTTTTTAGGTTTCAATTTTTGATACCAGGCAAATGCAAATACTGCAATTGTTAAACCGATTAAATAAGGGCGATAAGGTTCAATCCACGAAAATGATGAAGCAAGTCCGCTTGCACCACCTAAGAAAGCTAAAACAGGTGTGATGCAACAAAGTGAGGCTGCAACTGCTGTTAATAGTCCAGCAATCCAGCCTTTATTATTTTTTGTTGTCGTTGTCATACTGTCGCCAAATTTTGCTGATTGATAATTTTAAAAAAAGGTCTTAAAACTTTCAAATGTTCGCTGCGTAAAGAATAGAAAATAGTTTGTCCTTCTTTCCTGGCTTCAATGATGTTGCCGTCTTTTAGTTTGCGTAAGTGCTGAGAAATTGCCGGAATGCTCATTCCTAATATATCGCTAAGATCGCAAGGGCAGAGTTCATTTTCTTCTTCAAGCAGAAACAGTATTTTCAGCCGTACTTCGTTGCCTGCCAAAGCAAGTACTTGACCCAACTGTAAGAATGATTTTGAGTTAGCCTTTAATTTTTCCCGGCAACTTTTAATTTGTTCTATGTCTGCCTGTAACCGTATGCAAGTGTCGTTTGCCATTGTCAAATTTGTTTGTCGGGTCAAAAGTAGCAAAGATTACTTATTTAAGCAAATGCTTAAATATGAAATTGGCAGAGTGAATAAACAGGAAGTACCCGACAGGGATGCAGCCAATTCAATTAGTTGCCAAATTATATTCGTTCATTTTCTAATCATCTCATTTTATCTTAATTAGCCATAGATTAATCACTCTACCACCTTCCCCGGTAACCCCAACCTGTCAAATATAATTATCACTTGCTTGGCAGTATATAACCTGCCTACT
>CAZTXO010000147.1:0-2366 GCA_964617515.1 uncultured Saprospiraceae bacterium
CTTTAATATCCGGCATCTTCCTGATCCTGCTTCCCAAATGCCCGTTTTGTGTGATTGCCTACAGTGGTACAATAGCCCTTTGCGGCAATGCCCCTTCAACCAGTATCATCTCCCATGAAAACCAGGCAGCCCTGGTGCTTTCGGCTCTGCTCAGCATGATCATTGCCGGAGCCATTTTGCTCAATTACCGGGGGTGGCGCACCTGGATGGCGCTGGGCCTGGCGCTCACCGGCATGCTGGTCTTCAACGGATCGATCCTGAAATCGGCCGGATATTTTTGGTACTATTCGGGAGTGGCCATCACTTTTACAGGAGTTTGGCTCAATGGAAGCCTCCTTTATTTTATATCCCGGTCCCGGTCTTTTACCGGAATAAGCCGGACCTTCAACTATTTACAAAATTTTAAATAATGACTCGAGTATGATTGCACAATCTTTTCAGTACGAAGCTCCGGCTACGCTGCAAGACGCCATCGGACTATTGCAGAAATACGGGGATGAAGCCAAGATATTGGCCGGAGGGCATAGCCTGATCCCCATGATGAAACTACGGTTTGCCACACCGGGCTACCTCATCGACATCAATAATATTCCCAGCCTTTCCTCGATCCGTGAAGAAGGCGGATCCATCTGGATTGGCGCCCTGGTCAGGGAAGCCGAGGTGGAACATTCGGCCCTCCTGACCGGGTACTACCCCATCTTTGCGGACGTAACCAAGCTGATCGCCGATCCCCAGGTGCGCAACATGGGTACCATTGGAGGTAATCTCGCACATGGGGATGCCGCCAATGACCATCCTGCGGTCATGCTTGCTTTGCGGGCGAATGTAATCGCCACCGGTCCCGCGGGCAGCCGGACCATCCCGATAGATGATTTTTTCCAGGGTTTTTATACGACCGCCCTGGGGCCTGAAGAAATCCTCACGGAAATACAAATTCCGGTACCTGCCAGGAATACGGGCAGCGCATATCTTAAACTGGAAAGAAAGGTAGGGGATTATGCCATAGCGGGTGTGGGCGTGGTATTGACCCTGGATGGTGATTCCGTAAAATCCATTGGCATCGGCCTCACCAATGTCAATCCGGTGCCCATGCGGGCAAGTCGCTCCGAGGAATTCCTATTGGGCAAACCGCTCACCGATGAAAACATTTCCCAGGCTGGACGACTGGCCGCTGAAGACTGCAGCCCCTCCACTGACCTGAGAGGCAGTGAAGAATACAAACGGGACATGGTCGCGGTGGTATTGAGACGAATGGTAAAACTGGCCGCCGAAAGGGCCAAATAATTTTTCATCTTTTGAATTCAAATCATATGAAAATAAATGTCACCGTCAACGGAACCGCCCATGAAGTGGAGGTCGAAGCAAGAACCCTCCTGGTGCATATGATCCGGGAAATCCTCAACCTCACCGGGACCCATATCGGTTGTGATACTTCTTCCTGTGGCGCCTGCACCATCCTGCTTAATGGTAAGTCGGTCAAATCCTGCACGGTACTGGCCGTGCAGGCCAATGGAAAATCCATCACCACAATTGAAGGCCTGGCCACGGCCGAAGGCCTCCACCCGCTCCAGGAAGGCTTTAAAGAAAATCACGGGCTGCATTGCGGATTCTGCACACCGGGAATGATTCTGCGCGCAAGCGAACTGCTGGCCCATAACCCCAATCCCACCGAAGAGGAGATCCGCTGGGGCATTTCGGGTAACCTCTGCCGCTGCACCGGGTACAACAATATTGTCAAATCCATTCAGTATGCCGCGGCCAAAATGCGGGGAGATGCTGTCCCCTCGACGGAACCCGTGTTTGTTTAATCCAATTCCTTAATCTGAAAATCAATCTACAATCATGATTCAGTGTAAAACTTCTAAAGCCATCGGCGGAATGGGGCACTCCCTGAAGCGCAAAGAAGATATCCGGTTTATCCAGGGCGCGGGCCATTACATAGACGACATCAAACTGGATGGCATGCTCTATATGGATATCGTGCGCAGTCCTTACGCTTATGCCAAAATCAAAAATATAGATATCTCCGAGGCGATGAAGGTGCCCGGCGTAGCCGCAGTCGTGACCGGCAAAGACCTTGAAAAATACAACCTGCACTGGATGCCGACCCTGATGTCCGACACCCAGATGGTCCTGCCTACCGATACCGTGATGTACCAGGCGCAGGAAGTAGCGGCCGTGATCGCCACCAGCCGTTATGCCGCAAGGGATGGGCGTGAAGCCGTAAAAGTGGAATACGAACCCATGAAACCGGTCATGGATCCCTATAAATCCATGGATCCATCCTCCCCCGTCCTGCGTACCGACAAACCAGGTAAGTCAGACAACCATATCTGGCACTGGGAAGTGGGTGACAAAGATAAAAC
>CAZTXO010000148.1:0-2354 GCA_964617515.1 uncultured Saprospiraceae bacterium
ATCGTTACTCCTCAGAGCAATGATGCCATCGTTGACATTGGCGAAACGGTAGTCTTGCAGATGAATGGGGACATGGCCACCTACACCATTGTCAGCCCCAGCGAAGCTGCACCGGACGCTGGGCGCATCTCCTATGAAAGCCCAGTGGGGCACGCCTTGCTGAAGCACAAAGTGGGCGATGAAGTGGCGGTCGCCGTTCCGGATGGTTCGCTGCACTGTCGGATTGTAGCCGTTAGCTAAGGCCGAGCCAATAGCCTTTGACCAAGAGCAAAACCATGTTCCATTATCGTTTGATGAAAAACCACGAAACTGCCGCCGTTGCCCATTTGGCTGCGCATGTTTTCTCAGCCACAGTTGCGCCTTATTTTGAAGCACGCGGTGTGGCTGAATTTCTGCAATACCTGGCGCCGCACGAGATGGTCAAACGGCTGCATCATGAGCATGAGGTGTGGGTGGCCGAGCAAGCCGGCCAGATTATTGGGATGATCGAGGTGCGCGATGGCAACCACGTCACCCTCTTCTTTGTGGATCAAGCACACCAGGGGCAAGGAATTGGGCGACAATTGCTGACAACAGCGATCCAGGCCTGTCAGGCCCGCAATCCAGCCTTGACGGCGCTGAGCCTTCATGCTACGCCCAATGCCGTGGCCATCTACCAACGGCTCGGCTTTACGCCCACGGCCCCTGAACAAGCCGAACGGGGCATGCGCTTTGTGCCCATGATGCTGCATCTGGCAACCGGAGCCAACCACACACCCCATCTGTCCCATCACGCCAGACCTGGGGCCCATGCCCACCACCACCCCTGAGCCAAACGCACACCGGTCAACAAGCGCTTGTGGCTACCTCCTCACCGTTTTCTGCTGCATGCCAGCTGTTCTTCTGGCGTTCAGGCCAGATTCGCATTTCGCTTATTGCGAGAGCCGGATTGATGGAATCGATTCGGCGCGTTGGAGCGCGCTGAAAGGAAGGCGAACCCCGTGATGTACGATGTTCTGATCATCGGTGGTGGCGTTGTGGGCTGTGCGCTGGCTCGCGAGTTGACGCGCTACCAACTCCGCCTCGCCCTGTTGGAGAAGGCCGCTGAAGTGGGCTTTGGCACGAGCAAGGCCAATAGCGGCATTATCCACGGTGGTCATCATGCCGCGCCAGGGACGCTAAAGAGCCAATTGGAATGGCTCGGCAACCAGCGCTGGGATTGTCTATGCGAAGAATTGGGCTTTGGCTTCAAAAGGGTGGGTGAATTGACAGTAGCGCTAAGCCCGGATCAATTGCCTGTGTTGGCGCAGTTGATGCAACACGCCGTAGCCAAAGGGGTTCCGGGGGTTGAATGGTGGGACCAGGAGCGCATTCGTCAGGCCGAGCCGCACCTGAGTCCTGACGTGCTGGCTGCACTCTATGCACCGACCACCGGCATCATCAATCCTTATGAAGCCTGTTTTGGGCTAGCCGAAAGTGCGGTGCGCAATGGGCTGCACCTGCGCACCAATTGTCGTGTAGAGGGGCTAACCGCCACGGACGACGGCTGGATTGTCCAGAGCAGCCAGGGCCTCTGGTCGGCGCGTTTTGTTATCAATGCGGCTGGCCTCTTTGCCGATGCTGTTGCGGATCTGGCTGGGGTGCGCACCTTTACCATCCACCCGCGCAAAGGTGAAGAATATCTGCTTGACAAACGGCTACACGGGTTGGTGCAGCATGTGATCTTCCCCTGTCCTACGCCAGTCTCCAAAGGGATTTTAATCATTCCCACCTTTGACGGCACGATCATGGTTGGTCCCACCGCGGAAGCAGGCAACGATCGCGAGGATCTGGCGACCACCAGCGGGGGGGCAGCTCAGGTTTTTGCCGCCGTGCAACAGGTGGCGCCAGGGATCAGTGCGCGCGATTGTATTGCCGAGTTTGCCGGTCTGCGCGCCGTAGCCGATGGCGAAGATTTTATCATTGGCCCTACTGCGGCCAAAGGCTTTTTCAATGTGGCTGGCATTCAGTCGCCGGGGTTGACTGCGGCGCCGGCCATTGCCGAAATGGTGGTTGACCTGCTGCGAGACGCGGGGCTTCAATTGCGGCCCAATCTAGCCTTTGTGCCGACCCTGCCCAAGCCGATCCATTTTGCGCGCTTGAACACCGCAGAGCAGATAGCACTGGCCGCCAGTGATCCCCACTATCGGCGCCTGGTCTGCCGCTGTGAGTTGGTCACCGAGGGTGAGGTGCTCACAGCCATTGAACGTGGGGCATGTACGCTGGATGGCATCAAATTCCGCACCCGCGCCGGCATGGGCCGCTGTCAGGGTGGTTTCTGCACGGCGCGCTGCATGACCCTGCTGGCGCAAGCGCAGGGGGTTGCGCTGACTGAG
>CAZTXO010000149.1:0-2350 GCA_964617515.1 uncultured Saprospiraceae bacterium
GTTCATCCTGAGCCAGGATCAAACTCTCCATAGTACTGTATCTTACAGTCTAATGACTTTCGATCCATTGGCATCTCAAATAATTTTCAGGTTTTTCTTAATTTCCTTCCTAGCTTATCCTATCAAAGATCTTTTCCCTCTGAGTCTTTATCTCAAAAGGACTGCAAAAGTATCATTCTAAGACTGTTTATCAAAATATCTGTTTGAAAATTATCCTGACTATCTAATCAAACTGATATCTCCCCAGATTCTTTGCTTTTCCAGTAGATTCGTTTGAATTTCAATGTAATACACATATACACCCGGATTTAAATACCGCTCTCCTGTCTTTCCATTCCATCCCTTTAAGGGATCATTAACGGCTACATTTTTTATTTCAAAGACCTGATTGCCCCAACGATCAAAGATTTGCATGATTTCAACGACTGCCTGGTCGTCTCCCTGCACATAAAAATAATCGTTGATATTATCGCCATTCGGACTGAAACTATTAGCTACAAAAACCTTTCGTTCTTCCCGAACACGGATTAAAACAGAATCCAAACTTTCACAATTCCGTTCGTCAATTGCTAAACTGTATATCCAGGTATCTTGATCAACCTTAAAATTAACTGGATTGCAATCCATACAACCAATCACTCCCGACGGATTCCATTGGATGTGTTGCCAAGTGTGATTGGTTTGTAATTGCAGTTGAACCTGACTGCCTTTAGTAACTAGTTGCTCATTACCCAATTCCGTTATAAAAGCTTCCGGATTTTGTAAATCAATTTCTATTGAATCTGTAATACATCCTAACCGGTCTTTTATATAAACTTTATAAATTCCCGGACCTAAATTCGTAAGTTGGTTTTGTTGACCAACATTGCTTTGATTTAAATAAACAGTATAGGGTTTATTAAAATCTTGCTCGTTGAGAATGCTGATTTTTGCATCTGCTTTATCATGACAGGTAATCGAATCTAATTTAAATTGCAATCGCAAGGGAACCAACAGGGTATTTGTTATAACTAAACTATCACAGCCATTGCTTTTTTGTAGAAGAACTGTATCCAATCCTGCAGAAGCGGGCAAGCAAGTGGTTTGATTGATCCTGCTGGTATCCGATGATTTGAAAGAAGTTGTTGTAATGACCAAACTATCACAGGTGCTTGTAGCAAAGAAAATGCTATCAATTCCGACTTGACTGATATCACATGTTGTTAAACTGATTCGGGTTGTATCAGATGGAATAAAAGAAGTTGTTGTAATGACCAAACTATCACAGGTGCTTGTAGCAAAGAAAATGCTATCAATTCCGACTTGACTGATATCACATGTTGTTAAACTGATTCGGGTTGTATCAGATGGAATAAATTGTGTATTTATAATTACCAGACTGTCGCAGGTGGAAGTATTGTAAAGTTTACTGCTTATTCCGACTTGATTTATATCACAGCTCGTCTGTTGGACGTAGGTGGTGTCTGCAGGAATAAATAGGGTATTGACTATGACAATGCTGTCACAAGTAGCTGTTTGATAAATTAAGGTATCAATGCCTGCTTGCGTTAAATCACAACTGCTTCGTTGAATGTTGCTGGTATCAATTTTTAATCCGATGTGATTGGTAATTACTAAACTGTCACAACTTGATGTTGAAAAGATCAGGGTATCGATGTAATTTTTAGCTAAGCCGCATTCATTTTTTGTAATTAATTGAATGATAACACCTGAAAACGTGGTGTTGATACTTACTACACTGTCGCACCCATTTGCATTGATCAAATTAAAAACTTTGACACCCGCAGCCAGACTGTCACAACTGCTTTGTTGAATAAAAATGCTGTCTTTTCGCAAGGGAATTTTTTCTGTCAACACAATCGAATCACAAAACTGTCCAATAAAAACAGCGGTATCAACAGACATGCTTGTAAAGTTGCAATCATAAATTTTTTGTCTACTGGTATCAACAGGATGAATCAGGATGTGAGTAAAAATAAATGAGTCACATCCAAACTGATTGTTCAATCGGAGGGTATCAAATACCTTGATTTTAGGATCACAGCTATTTGCAGTAATATAGGTGCTGTCTGCACTTCGTCTTATTCTTTCTGAAATAACCACGCTGTCACAACCACCCGAACTAAATATCATCGTATCCAAACTGTTGCCGGGAAATGTACATGAAAATTGTGTGATGCGAATGGTATCCGTTCCGCTTCTATAAGTAAACCGAGCAGTACTGCTATCTATATTTCCACACCGGTCTTTTGCATAAAATGTTACAACGATTGGATTTTTTGTAGAGTCTCCATCAAAATTATTGCTCTTGATGATCGTATCGCAATCAGCGGCATTTGACGAATAGCCA
>CAZTXO010000150.1:0-2348 GCA_964617515.1 uncultured Saprospiraceae bacterium
CTTTTGATGAAGTTGTTCTTGATGTTGTAATTTTTGTAAGACCTGGAGAAAAAATTCCCGTTGTTGGTATACTTGTAGATGGATCATCATCAGTTGATGAATCAATGATTACTGGTGAATCTATCCCTGTTGAAAAGCACGAGGGTGATGAAGTAATTGGCGCTACAATTAACAAAACCGGTTCATTTAAATTCAAAGCTACAAAAGTTGGAAAGGACACAGCGCTCGCACAAATTATTCAGATGGTTGAACAGGCTCAGAGTTCTAAAGCTCCTATTCAAAAAATTGTTGATAAGGTTTCAGGATATTTTGTTCCTGCAGTCATAATTACAGCTATTCTTTCATTTGTTATATGGTATGTATTTGGACCCGCACCGCAACTTATTTATGCACTGATTGTTTTTGTAACTGTATTAGTTATTGCGTGCCCTTGTGCACTTGGACTAGCAACACCTATTTCATTAATGGTCGGAGTTGGTAAAGGAGCTGAGAACGGAATATTAATTAGAAGCGGCGAAGCATTGGAAACAGCACAAAAGTTAAACACAATTGTTCTGGATAAAACCGGAACCATAACTGAAGGCAAACCCTCTCTTACAGATGTGATTACTGCAAATGGATTTTTTGAAAATGACGTTCTTAGCTTAAGTGCGAGTGTAGAAAAATCTTCCGAGCATCCTTTAGCAGAAGCTATTGTTAACGGAGCTAAAAATAATTCTCTCGAATTGTTTGATGCTCAAAATTTTAATGCTGTGCCCGGACACGGAGTTGAAGCAAATGTAAATGGAAGAAAAATATTTCTTGGCAACTTAAAGATGATGAAAAATTTTTCTATATATCTTGGTGACTTGGAAGAAAAAAGTATAAAACTTGCAGATGATGGTAAAACACCAATGTTTATTGCAATAGATGGTAAAGCTGCCGGAATTATTGCCGTTGCAGATACCATTAAACCGGATTCTAAGGAAGCGATTGCATTGCTTAAAAAAATGGGATTGGAAGTAGTAATGATAACCGGCGATAATACGAGAACTGCAAGTGCAATCGGCAGGCAGGTTGGTATAGATAGAGTTCTCGCAGAAGTTTTGCCGGAAGATAAAGCGTTCAATGTTCAGAAGCTGCAAAATGAAGGAAAGATAGTTGCAATGGTTGGTGATGGAATAAATGATGCACCCGCATTGGCTCAAGCAGATATTGGTTTAGCTATTGGCACCGGAACTGACGTTGCAATCGAAGCGTCTGATATTACTCTAATCAAAGGAAGTCTTAAAGGTGTTGTACTTGCAATTCAACTTTCAAAAGCTACAATGAAAAATATAAAAGAGAATTTATTCGGCGCTTTCTTTTACAATGGATTGGGATTACCAATTGCTGCTGGTTTGCTTTTCCCATTCTTCGGAGTTTTGCTCTCTCCAATAATTGCTGGTGCAGCTATGGCATTTAGTTCTGTAACAGTTGTGACCAATGCAAATCGTTTGAGAAGATTTTCCCCAAAAGGGATTCCTTCGGAAAAATCAAAATTGAAATAAGGAGTTGATAAAATGGCACTCGATCAAATTTTAGTAATCTTAGGTGGACTTGGTTTATCGGTTTTGGTTGCCTGGTATTTCTGGTTCTCTGAAAAGAAAGCTGTTAAGGTAGAGAGTTCGGATTCCGGTATTCAAGAAGCGGTAATCAAAGTTAAAGGCGGATATACTCCGGATGTTTTAGTCTTTGAAGTCAGCAAGCTGATCAAATTAAATTTTATTAGAGAAGAAACCGCCGCTTGCACAGAGCAAGTTGTGTTTCCTGATTTTCAAAAGCAGGCAACTTTAACGCCGTTTAAAACTATTCCGGTAGAATTAAAAATAGACAAACCAGGTGAATACGGTTTTCAATGCGGGATGGGAATGATTAAAGGGAAATTAATTGTACAATAATCTTCCTTTAAAACCATGATTGTTCTTAAACGTGGCTGATTAAAACATATAAACAAGAAAATTACTTTAACCAAATAACATTCAACATAATGGAGAGTAAAATGAATTCTAATAAAACAAAATTTTTTTTGTTTCTTCTGATCGCTTTTGTTTTTGTGGGTATCCATCCCTACGGGACAAGTTTATTATTTGCACAAATTGAAAAAGGTCCGAAAGCAGTGATCCGTCCAATGGGATATGATTTTGGAAATATTGTTCAAGATTCAATTGTTGCTCGAAATTTTGTGATTACAAATGAAGGTAGCGACACACTTAAGATAACCAAAGTTAGTGCTTCGTGTGGATGTACCGCTGTAATGCCTGCAAAGAATGAATTAAAGCCGGGTGAATCAACAGACATAAAAGTTACATTTAATTCAAAAGGAAAAT
>CAZTXO010000151.1:0-2311 GCA_964617515.1 uncultured Saprospiraceae bacterium
AAGCGTAACGGCAGGCATTCGCCAGTTTGGAGGCGCAAACGCGCTGGTTGAAAACAGGAAGATTGCGGAGTTGCTCGCGGCATCAGGCTATGCGCCCGGTGATTTTCAGGCGGTGCTTCCTTACCCCATTCCGGCTGAAGGTTCTGAAAAACTCTGGTTTGCCGGTGATTGGGTTACAAGACAGTCGGTGTTGCCTTATTCATATCAAACACATACGCCTGTGCTGGGGTGCATCATGTCGCGGACATCCGTAAGCCGCACGCTGCGCCTCATCAGCCTCACAGGCTCTGATTATTCTGAGAAAAAAATCGTGGCAGACTTACCCTCCGCGCTGCCCGTGCTCGTTGTCGCTTCTGCGCAGCCTGACACATCGGGCTTTCTGCTGAAGAGGTGCAAAGCGATTTCCAAAAATGGCGAACTGACACTTTATATTCTTTCAAAAGACAGTTTGGAAAAGAAATCCGCAGCGCTGCAAAGCGGCTTTGCTGATTCTGTAAAACAGCGCTGGAGCGCAAAGGAAAATTATTATGTGGATGGCGGTGCGGAGAACGTGATTTACTGGACGAATCAAAACATGGAAAACACGTCTTCAGGCTCCGAAGAGAATGTCGAATTGATTAAGACGAAAAAGTTTGAACTGGCAAATACTGATTCAGCAGGCGCTTATTCGCTGAGTTGCTGGGTGCGGGTAACGCCATTTGGAAACAAGGTTCCGGTGTTTGGCATTACAGACTATGATTCGGCAGGAAAGAAAATCAGGGAGGAGGATGTGCGGGTTGATGCGGTAAACCATCTTGATGTGTGGGGCGACTGGGTGCGGTTTGAGTATGTATTTCCCCGCCAGCCGGGTTCAAAAAAGCTGGAAGTTGAAATCAAAGGCAAAAAGAGCATCGTTGACCATTTCCTCCTTAAGCCTCAGGATGTAACAGTGGCGGTTTTCCCTGAAAAACTTCCCGGCAAAATTCTTTACAACAACTTTCTTGCGGAGAGAAAAGCAGCTCCGTAGAGGCGGTTTCGTCAATTTACTTTCCTAAATTTGCACCGGTTTTTGGCCTATGGTGTAATGGTAGCACAGCAGCCTTTGGAGCTGTTAGTCTTGGTTCGAATCCAGGTAGGCCAGCTTAATTAGTTATCAGTTGGTAGTTGTCAGTTGACAGTTCTGAGGGTTCCATCTTCCCTTGAGGTTTAAAATATATTACCGTGCAAGGCTTGCACCTTGCAGCGAAATCATTTAACTTCGCAGTCCCTTTAAGAAAAGCCCTATCCAAATCGTGGAACCGGTCATTAAAATTTTCTCCGGAAGTGCGTCAAGGTATCTTGCCAAAAGGATTGCCACCTGCTACGGTCAACCCTTGGGAAACTTGACCATTCAGCGTTTCAGCGATGGTGAGTTTCAGCCGGTGATTACCGAAAATGTCCGCGGCTCTTTCTTTTTTATTATCCAGTCCACGTTCGCCCCGTTTGATAACCTGATGGAACTGTTGATGATTATTGATGCGGCAAAGCGGGCTTCTGCGGATTACATCGTTGCAGTGATTCCCTATTTCGGGCTTGCGCGCCAGGACAGGAAAGACCGTCCCCGCGTTTCAATTGGGGCGAAGCTGGCAGCAAACCTGATTACAGCAGCGGGCGCCAACCGTGTGATGACAATGGATTTGCATGCCGGACAGATTCAAGGCTTCTTCGACATCCCCGTTGACCATCTGAACAGTTCCGCAATTTTCATTCCGTATATCGAGCAGTTAGGTTTAAAAAATATCACATTTGCCTCACCGGATGTTGGCAGCACGGCAAGAGCGCGTGCTTATGCACAGCACTTCAATGCTGACCTGGTAATTTGCGATAAATACCGCGTGCGCGCAAATGAAATCGCGCAGATGACGGTGATTGGCGATGTGGCGGGGAAAAATGTAATTCTTGTTGATGATATTATTGATACTGCGGGAACGATTTGCAATGCGGCTTCATTGCTGATGGAGAAAGGCGCTGAAAGCGTAAGAGCATTCTGCACGCACCCGGTGTTGTCAGGCAACGCGTACGAGCGGATTAATAATTCCAGGCTGGCGGAATTGGTGGTTTGCGATACGATTCCCATCAAGAGCGAAAAGCCTACGGATAAAATCAAAGTGCTGTCGGTGGAAGAAATTTTTGCGACCGCCATCAGGCGCACGCATGAACACAAGTCAATCACTTCATTATTTATAAATCCTTATTAAACTGAAAAAAATTCAATCATGAAATCACTCACATTAGAAGGAACAGTAAGAGCGGAACGGGGAACCACGCTTGCCAACCGTATGCGCAGAGGCGG
>CAZTXO010000152.1:0-2303 GCA_964617515.1 uncultured Saprospiraceae bacterium
TACTTGTCAACAAGCTGTAATCAGTAACCGATGGGTTATGGTTTATGCTTGTTACCAGCCATTTATTGATCAGCACAACCTCTTAGGTGAGGGTTGGAATGGAGTGGACAGATGCGCGGACACTACAATCAGGATTTACAAAACCTGCAAGACGAACTCTTGTTGATGGGCAGCATGGTGACCCAGGCCCTGACGGATTCTTTGGAAGCCCTACGACGGCAAGATCTCAATCTTGCCAAACAGATCATTGCCAACGATCGCACCATCAATGCCAAACGCTATAAACTGGAAGAAGAATGTTTGACCCTGATCGCCACTCAGCAGCCGATGGCGCGCGACATGCGCTTGATTGCCGGCGTGATGGAGATTTCTTCTGAACTGGAACGCATGGGTGACTATGCCAAGGGTATTGCGCGAATTACCCAATACATCGGCAAAGAGCCGTTGGTCAAGCCCTTGGTGCATATGCCGCAAATGTGTGAAATTGTGGTAGAAATGTTACGCAATTCACTCGATGCCTATGTCAACCAGGATATTCAAGCCGCACGCACCATCCCCAAACGCGATGACGCGGTGGATAACCTTTACAATACCATCAACCGGGAATTGATCGACATTATCACCAAGAATCCCAACCGGATCGACCACGCCAACTATTTATCCTGGGCCGCCCACAATCTGGAACGTGCGGCAGATCGCGTGACCAATATTTGTGAACGCATCATCTACACGGTCACCGGTGAATTTGTCGAGATGGATGTAGACGAGGCCCTGCTCGCCGGGGTGAACTAAACCACATGGGGTAGAGCGGTAACCAGAGATCAAGAAGCAAAACGTGATGAGTGCACAAGATCACTCATCACGTTTTATCTGGATGCTCGCCATTCAACCTCATCTGTACTTCTGGCACAAAGGTAACCGTTGGCAATCGCCAGGCTAGCTCTTACAACTCCACTGTAATCACCGTCCCCTTGGGCGAATTGGGCTTGGCAAAAATTCGTCCTTCATGGGCATCCACGACCATCTTACAAAAGGGCAATCCCAGACCAAATTGGGCTTTGCCATCCTGTTTCATCTCGATCACCGCGTACTTGCTAAACATTGCAATCCGTTCTTCCGGCGTCAAATCGGCCCCTTCATCGCTGAGGGTAAGACGCAATTGCGGCAAATCGGCAAGCTGGTTGGCCTGCCGCGGATACTCGACCCGCAAGATGATGTGGCCGTTGGCGGGCGAAAATTTTACCGCATGGGCCAGCAAGTGTTCCAAAGTGCGCTGGAAGAGCGTAGGATCGAGCATAAGCGCGGCTGGCGGGGTTCCAACTTGCTGAATGTCAATACAAATATGTTGGGCCTGCGGATTGGCCGCAAATTTCTGCTGAATCTCCTGCAAGGCCTTGCCCATATCGAATGCGGCCCGCACGGGAACGAGTTTGCCCTGTTCCAGTTTGGCCAACATCAACATATCTTCCAGAAAATTACTCATCTGTTGGGCTTCAACCAACACCATTTCCAAATAGCGTCCCTGATCAGCCGGCAACAGCGCTTGGCTCTTCTTCTTGAGCAATTGCAAATAGAGCACGACCGCAGCCAGTGGGTTGCGCAGATCATGGGCAATGATACTGGCCAGCAGATCCCGCAGATGCAACGCGTGTTGGAGCTCGTCATATTGTTGCTTGATGCGCAACATGGAGCGGACACGGGCGCGCAGCTCCGGCCCATTGACCGGTTTTGAGACAAACTCATCTGCCCCAGCATTTAACCCGCGCACCAGATCCCCAGCATCATCAAGCGCAGTGACCAGGACAATCGGAATATGCCGATATTCCGATGCCGCCTTGAGGTGATGACAGACCTCAAAGCCATTCATATTTGGCATCATCACATCCAGCAAGATGATATCTGGGGCAAATTCTTTGAGACGCTCAATCGCTTCAATCCCACTTGACGCGAACAATAAAGTGTGGCCTTCGCGGTAGAGAATCGCTTCCAGCGTCTCGCGTGCCATCTGATCATCATCGACAATGAGTACACGTGGTGGTGTAGTTAATTCAGTCATAAACTTATTCTACCACGAATTTTGATTTACGAAAACGTTAGCTAGTCAGAATTGCAAATAAATCTATTTGCAAACCCCGTTGCGACCAGCAACGCGCCAGCGCAGCCGCATGTCACACATTTTAGCGACTTGGCATGCCGCTACGAAGCGGTATACTGAGGGTACCGGTCATCGTAAATCAGACCGACTTAACCGGTCTATCCGGTACGACACAGACAGCTGTGATCTACAACACAGGCAGCCGACA
>CAZTXO010000153.1:0-2286 GCA_964617515.1 uncultured Saprospiraceae bacterium
GTATCCTGGATATACGCCTTTAAAATTCCATCATTGGCAAAGTTGAAATCCTTAGCCTGATCCACATAGGTATTCCATTTCGTGTAAAAATTACTCATCCGTATACCTGTACCCAACCCTCCGACGGTCTGATCATGTATGGTAAGGCCAAATGTTCCATCCGCAGTGAAACTTGCTACCGCGGCATACCCATCTGTATACCCGTGAAAACAATGCGCATTATTGTGAGCGTTGACATAAATCACCGGGGTGTTATTACCGGTCCAATTCTTCCCGTTAACCAATACATTTCCATCCGCCACTTCAAGCTTTTCTTCTGGCGTAGTCGTCCCAATCCCCACATTCCCCTTTTCAACAATCAATCCCTTGCCGGTGTTGCTACTGAAATAGCCTGCCGTTCCTGTCTGGGTGGTAAAGATTCCACCAGGACCATTTAATGAACTCCCAGCGATACCTGCACCCGTTCCATTACAATAGGCATGCAGCGCATCGCCGGATCCGGGTGAGGTGAAATTACCGGCATGTTTGTTTCCGGAGGAGGAGACATTGAATTTTGAATTGCCATTCGAGTCCGTACCAATCGCTACATCGTTTGAGGTCGGTGCACTATAAGTGATGTTGCCATTTGTTGTCCAGGCTGAATTCCCTACAGGAAGCTGCACAGTACCGCCACCATTTGACAGGGACAGTTGACTTCCATTCAGGCTGAGGGTCTGGATTTCATTCGTTGGACTGATATCGTTTGCTGAAATGGTATTGCCATTGATATCGATCCCCGGGCCTTCGGTGTATGTGGTGCCCGTTGGCAGGGTTACGGTATTTCCGTTGGTAATCGCGAGTTGGTTTCCATTGACCGAGAGGGTTTGCAGTTCATTGGTGCTGCTCAGATCTCCTGTATTTGTGATCACATTGTTTTGGATTTGTATGCCATTTCCTGCTGTGAGGCTACTTCCGGATTGTGCGGCATACATGGCATAGGGCACAGATAATAATTGCGCTGTACCCATGGTCGTGTAACTCCCGCTCCCGGAGGGTTTGAGTTCCACCTGCAGGTAATATTGGTGATTCGCCCAATCCACAGCGGTCATATTACCTGTAACGGGTGATCCGTTACCGATGGCAAGGCTGAAGACACCCTGGTCATTGGTAGTGGCCTGGTGCGCTTCCGAATACCGGGTGATACCTCCCGCGTTGTCTTCATGCAGTGAAAAGCGCAAGGCAAGGTCACCTGTGATGACATTACCTCCTGCGTCACGGGCGACGGCCTGGTAGTTGAAGCTTTGAGGCGCCTGGGCCCGCAGCCCGGTCATCAGCGTAAAGGCAAATAGTAAAAAGAGAAAATGGCATTTCATGATCCGTGGGAATTTGATGGACGGACCAAAGATTCACCCGCTGCGGTCTGCCGGACTTGAAAAATGAGTTTACGGTGTAAGGGAATGAGGGAATGGCTGATGACCTGCCTCCGGAGGAATTACCGGGTACCCTGTGGCAGAACCAGTGACCCATTGATGAGAATGGTATCAAACGAAAAATAGTAGGTATCCCGGCCAGCCTGCACAATCTGCAGTTCCTGCACGAGTTGCCCAAAAGCGGTTTCCAGCCACTTTTGATAGAGGATATCGATGTGCCCGGTGGTATCCATTGGATTAAGGAGACTTACCTTCAAGAGAACCTTACGTTCCAAGTCAAACGCCAGGGAGGCGATTTGGCCGAGTCTGTCCTTTGCGCTGAAGACCTGGTTGCTTTTCTCCGGGTCATGAATCGGGCGCATATCCCGGAAAAAATAATCCGGATCCGTCTGCAGCCTGTGAAACTGATGCGACCGTATGGCTTCCGCATCACCGCGAGGCAAGGTATCCAGGATACTGTCGCGGGCATTGGTGATGAAACCGGAGTCTTTCGTCAACCGGGCGAAAAACGGTTCGGGTTTATAACTGTATACCTGGGAGAAAAGGCAGGAGCTGTCCGGGTTGGATTGCACGCGGGTGCGGTATTCGCCTTTTGGGCCCCGGCAGGCAGCGGACGCGTAGATCGACCGTATCGTCGAATAACGGACATCGAGGACCGGCCGCGAGGAATTTGTTTCCTTTTCCCGGCAGGCCACCACGATGGCCAGTAAAAACACGCCAAATAAAACTCGGGATCCGCTGCATTTCATCCTGTACGGGTTGTTTTTATTCACCGGGAAATTACGAATGTCAGGCGTCAGTTGACCGCCATCCTGTTGTCGGAAAATCTTCGTTTTGGTTCTATGCTGTCACACCACGCTCCCCGGTCCCTCTCTTG
>CAZTXO010000154.1:0-2281 GCA_964617515.1 uncultured Saprospiraceae bacterium
ATGACCGTCTCCGGCACCATGGGCATGTAGATGACCACGCGGTCGCCCTTGCTGACCCCCTGGAGGACCAGGGCGCCCGCGAAACGCGCGACCAGGTCGCGCAGCTCGTTGTAGGTGTACTCGCGCACCGTCTTCGTGACCGGGCTGTCGTAGATGAGCGCGCGCTGCTTGCCCCGGCCGCGTTCGATGTGGACATCGAGGGCGTTGTAGCAGGTGTTAAGGGCGCCCCCGCTGAACCACCGGCACAGCGGCGCTCTCGACTCGTCGAGCACCTTGTCCCAGCGGCGGTCCCAGTGGATGGCTTCGGCGGCGATGCCCCAGAAGCCCTCGGGATCACGGAGCGACCGTTCGTGCAGGTCAGGGTGGATGCTCGCCATTTGGGACCTCGAAGAAGCTCCTCGGAGTATAGGGAAACCGAAACCCTGTACTCTTCCCTCCATGCGAAACCTCCCCGCGGCCAGCGCCGCCCTCGCCCTCGCCCTCTCCGCCGCCGTGGCCTCCGCCCAGACCGGGCCGAACGATGCGCGCGCCCGGGACATCTTGAAACAGCTCATCGAGATCAACACCACGGACACCCCGAGGGGCAACATCACCACCGCGGCCGAGGCCATGGCCGCGCGCCTGAGAACCGCGGGTTTCCCGGAGGCCGACGTGAAGGTGCTCGGCCCCGATCCCCGCAAGGGAAACCTGATCGCCCGCTACCGCGGCACGGGCGCCCGGAAGCCGATCCTCCTGATCGCCCACCTCGACGTGGTCGAGGCCAGGCGGGAGGACTGGTCCTTCGACCCCTTCACCTTCCTCGAGAAGGACGGCTACTTCTACGGGCGCGGCACCACCGACGACAAGTCGATGGCGGCCCACTTCGTGGCGAACCTCATCCGCCTCAAGGAAGAGGGCTTCAAGCCCGACCGCGACCTGATCCTCGCCCTCACCGCCGACGAGGAAGGCGGCGACTTCAACGGCCCCGCGTGGCTCCTGAAGAACCATCGGGACCTCATCGACGCCGAGTTCGCCATCAACGAGGGCGGCGGCGGGAGCATGCGCAAGGGCAAGTACCTCACCAACGAGATCCAGGGCAGCGAGAAGGTGTACCAGGACTTCCGGCTGGAGACCAGGAACGCGGGCGGCCACAGCTCCCTCCCGGTCAAGGACAACGCGATCACCCACCTCTCCCAGGGCCTCGCGCGCCTCGGCGCCTTCGACTTCCCGGTGGAGCTGAACGACGTCACCCGCGGCTACTTCGAGAAGTCGGCCACCATCGAAACCGATCCGAAAGTCTATCTGACCAACGAAGTTCTCGCACCACTTGACCTTGCTTGGCTCTGGGCCAGCGGAATCATGTGGGAGAGAAGCAACGAGGGTGGGGGTCGTGGTGTTGTTGTGGTTCATGGTTTTTTTGCCGTTGACGGCTCAACAAAGCCCTTACGGGATTATCTGTCTCACCATGGATATCGAATTTTTCGCAGCGGAATTGGAATCAATGCCGACTGCCTCAATGAATCGCTGACCACCTTGATCACGAGTTGCGAAAGAGCAGTGGCAGATACGGGGCGAGAGATCATCGGTATTGGCCACAGTCTCGGTGGAATGCTTGTTCGAGCGGCTGCGACCAGACGTCCAGATCTTTTCAGTCAAGTGATTGTACTCGGCTCCCCGATAAACTCAATCCGAGTGGCCCCGCAGATGCGCTTACCACACGGTATAGTTGCTGAAATACTGGCGGCCAAGGGGTGCGGTTACGGTCCAGACTGTGGCTGTGGAGCTGTTCGAGCCTTTCGAGCTCCGTTCCCAGACAGTGTCGATCACCACAGCGTTTATACTCTGACCGATGGAGTTGTGAGCCCAGAGTGTTGCCTGGAAGAGGAGGAAGCAAGGAATCATTTGGTGCATAGCACCCACTCAAGTTTGCCTTGGAATCCTGAAGTGTTGCAACTAGTCAGGACATTGTTGAACGCAGACTTGGACATCGCCTGAAAGACCTATTTTCGGGCGATTTTATTGGCAGCCTTGTCAAACTCTTGATCCTTGCCTATCATTAAAGAAGATGCAAGAAAAAAGGCAGGACCCCCTCACACACCCACTTGTACTAGGGCTTTTTGTTTTCCTGATACTTCTGATTCTGCTTTTTGGTGGAATCTTTGTCATATTTCAGTATTTAGCTGCAAAATAGCCAATCTTGATTTTAATAGTTGCAACTGTCAGACTAAAGATACATGCCCACCACAATCTACTTTATCCGTCACGGAAATTCTGAGAACAAGGAAAATATCGCTTACGGCCG
>CAZTXO010000155.1:0-2275 GCA_964617515.1 uncultured Saprospiraceae bacterium
GTGATCCTTCGGCTTCGGCCTACTATCGTCAGGAGCAAAATTCGGGCTTGATCGGCCTCTATGAGCGCAGCAATACCCGGGAAGCCTGGCCGGGCAGTGGTCCGGCCTGGGCGTCGGAAAGCGAACTCTTCCCAGCCGAATATGGGCCGATCATGCCCTGGTTGGAGCGAGTGATGGAGCGTATGCCGATTTTGGCTGATGCGGGCATTATCCGAGTGGTTAACGGTGCCATCTCGCACACCATCGACTCGAATCCTCTCCTGGGACCTGCCCCTGGCGTGCGCAACTTCTGGCTCTGTACCGGCTCCAGCATCGGCATTGCCCAAGGTGCCGGATCGGGCAAATATCTGGCGCAATGGATGGTGCATGGCGCGTCGGAGATCAACATGCTGGCCTTCGACCCACGCCGCTTTGGCTCCTATGCCGACCGTGCCTACACCGAGGCGAAAGCGCATCAGGAATATTGGGACATGTACGACATGCAACTGCCCGGCGAAGAGCGGATGGCAGGCCGCCCCAAACGCATCACGCCGCTCTACGAGATGCTCAAGGCCAAAGGCTGCGTATATGGTGAGGCGGTCGGCTGGGAGCGTCCCAAGTGGTTCTCACCCGATGGTCGAAAAGAGCAACCGGGTTTTCGCCGCAACAATGTCTTCGAGGTGGTAGCCGCTGAATGTCGTGCCGTGCGTGAGCGAGTTGGCGTGATGGAGTTACCCTCCTTCTCGAAATTTGAGGTCACCGGGCCAGATGCAGAAGCGTTTTTGAATCGGATCACAGCGAATCGACTGCCAAGACCCTTCCCTAACCCTCCCCAAGCCGGGGAGGGGACCGTCACGGGACAGAAGAATGGAGATCCTACGTCCACCACACTGCTCCCTCCCTTACCAGGGGAGGGCCGGGGAGGGGTTGGCGGTGGTATCGTGCTGACCCATGCCCTCAACGACAATGGCCGCATCCAAACCGAATTTACAATTACTCGGTTGGCAGCGGATCGTTTTTATCTACTCTCCGGGGCTTATGCGCATCTACGCGATGTTGATCTGCTCAACCAAAGCAAACTGGCGAGTGAGCAAGTAACAATCACAGATGTCACCAACGACTACAGTGTCTTGATCGTGGCTGGCCCCCGTTCGCGTGACTTACTGGCCCAATTGACCGACCAGGATCTCACCAACGCCTCTTTCCGCTGGCTGACAGGCAAGGAAATCAGGGTGGCGGGGATACTGATACGTGCCTTGCGTGTCAACTACGTCGGCGAGTTGGGCTGGGAGTTGCATGTGCCGATGGCTCAGGTAGCAACGCTCTACCAGGCGATCTGGGCGGCAGGCGAGCCATTGGGGATTGCCGATTTCGGCCTTTATGCCATGAACAGCCTGCGCCTGGAGAAAGGCTATGCTGGTTGGGGTGTAGAGTTGACCAACGAGATCACACCAGTCGAGGCGGGCATTGAGCGCTTTGTGAAACTCGACAAGGAGTTTGTGGGCAAGGCGGCGCTGCTCAAGGCCCAGCGTGACGGAGTTGCTATCAAGATGGCCTATGTCGAGGTCGCCGCCAACGATGCCGATGTCTACGGTGGCGAGCCGGTCTGGGCTGGCGATCAGGTGATCGGCGTCACCACATCAGGCGGTTACGGACACACGGTGCAGAAGAGCCTGGCCTTTGTCTATGTCTTGCCCGACTATGTCAAGCCAGGAACCCGGTTTGCGATTGAAATTCTCGGCAAGCGTTGTGCCGCACAGGTGTTGGCCGCTCCTGTTTACGATCCGCAAAATGAACGGTTGCGGGTATAGGAGATTCTATGTCGAGAGATTTGCACGGTCTCACAGTCAATGAGTTGAATCCGTTGGTGCGCCGCCTTTTGCTTGACGAAAGCGCTCACGTATCTGTGTGGACAAGTGAGCCATTGACAGAAGGCTTTAGTGGGGCGACGCTCTATCGGCTTTCGGGGCAAGCGACCACCGCCACGGGGCAGCGCGCCTGGTCACTGGTGTGTAAACAAGTCAGTTCCGAAATTGGCAGTCAACAGCCGGATGATCGACACTACTGGAAGCGCGAACTTCTCTTTTACCAATCTGATTTGCCGGCCACCTTCCCGCCGGATTTGATTATTCCTCGTTGTATTGGAATTGCGGAGGTAGCGGATCAAGGCGATTGGCTTTGGCTGGAGGATATGGGCGCGCAAGCCAAAGAGCCGTGGTCTATTGAGGAATATGGCAGCGCCGCACGCCATTTCGGGCAGTTGAACGGAACTTACCTTGTGAGGCAGCCATTGCCT
>CAZTXO010000156.1:0-2259 GCA_964617515.1 uncultured Saprospiraceae bacterium
ACTACTACCTATATTGTAACATTCGAACAAAATTGTCAAACACTATCCGACACAGTTACTGTCACGGTCAATAGCGCCGATGTGACTATTGCAGGCAACGATAGCATTTGTGTGGGAAGCAGCACGACCTTAGATGCAGGCAATTTCTTTTTCTACCAATGGTCAACGGGTGCTACTACATCTACCATTGATGTTAGCGCAGTAGGCAGTTATACCGTTACAGTCTATGGCGATGCTGGTTGTTCGGACATAGATACTTTTACGGTTGCCAATTATCCCATTCCGAGTGTTATGGTAGATGGCAATTTGGGTATTTGCAATGGCAGTAGTACTATCTTATCTACTGTTCCTGTTTTTGATACCTATCTTTGGAGCAACGGCAGTACTGCGCCTGCCATTGAAGTTGCTGTAGCAGGCAATTATTCTGTCACTGTTACGAACGAAAATGCTTGTACGGGTAGCGACGATGCCACAGTGGTCGTGAGTGACAATTTGTTGCCTCAAATTAGTGGCGACTTAGGCATTTGCCCCAATGGTAGTACCACCCTTAGCACCACTACATCTGATGGAAGCTATGTGTGGTCGACGGGTGCTACGACACAAAGCATCGAAGTTTCTGCCATTGGCACTTACAACGTTACGGTGAGTAGTGATAATGCTTGTTCGGGCAGTACCGCCGCAACAGTTGTTAGCTATACAGCCCCCACTCCCAGCATCGAAGGCAATACGCTTATTATCAATGCGGGCAATACTACCTTATCTGTCGCAGCTACTTATACAACCTATGAATGGTCAACGGGTGCCACTGCTCCCAGCATCAATGTCACCACCGAAGGCAGCTATACCATTACTGTCACAAGCGAACAAGGCTGCGCAGGTACTGCAACTATCAACGTTACACAACAAATCATTTCACCTGTCATTATTCCTTCTGCTTTTTCTCCAAACAACGATGGTGTGAATGACGAATTCCGTGTATTTGCTAATAATATCACCGATTTTAGTTGCGCCATCTACAACCGTTGGGGACAACGTGTATTTGAGTCTAACAATATCGCCACACCTTGGGACGGCAAGCATAAAGGTATACAACAAGAAGTTGGTGTGTATGCTTATTTCATCACGCTCCAACAAAACGATGGGACACAACACACTTATAAAGGCAATGTTACTATATTATATTGAGCAAAAAGCAGCGATTAAACCTCCAAAACTATTAATAATGGCTTATTTATACTTTTTTTAGTCCAAAATGACATAAAATCGGCTTTTGGGTGTAGCAAGCCCATTGCAAACCGTATTAGGTCTTTTGCAGTCTGTAGCAAAGCATTCGCAAGCCGTAGCAAACAATCTGTAATTCATAGAAACATTAGAGCAAGCTGTAGCAATAGTCGTGTAGCCTGTAGCAACTCTTATGCAGCTTGTAGCAGCGGCTGTGCGGTATGTAGCAATAGCTGTGAGCTGTATAGAGACAATTGCGTAGCAGATAGCGACTATCGTATGTCAGATAGCGACAATGGTGTAAAATACAGCAGTAGTCACGAAATTTGTAGCAATTATTGCGCAGTCTTGCAGCTTCTTTGTTACGTATTTTATTCTTATTGTTATCTATTGCGCCATTATTGCCATACATTATTGTGCTGTTGTTGGCTTAATTTATGCAATATAATGTAAACAAATCCTACTTGCTGTTCTCAATTTTAATGAAACTATTTGCTAAATCACAACAAAAACACATTACACATCACTTGCTGTTGACTATCACATACAAGTTATGTCTCTCTGCTCTGTTATTTTAATATTGTATGCAACAAATTAAAACTTCCACATCTGCCAATCAAACCCAAAATTGGCTTTTAGTTATTGCAATAACCCTTATTTGGGGTTCATCTTATATTTTGATGAAGCGCGGCTTAGAAGTTTTTTCTCCGCCCCAAGTAGCTGCCCTTCGTCTACTGCTAACTTCCCTTTTTGTAGTACCTATTTTTTTTCGCTACCTACCCACTGTCCCTCGCGCCAAGTTGCCATACATTGCCATGATAGCTTTTATTGGTAATGGCATGCCACCTTTTTTGTTCACCTTAGCCCAGCAACATATCCACAATTCGTCGGTAGTTGGCATTTTGAATAGTACCACGCCTTTGTTCACACTTTTGGTAGGCGTAACGGCTTTTGGCGTGCATTTCAGTTGGCGACGTTTGATGGGTATTTTAATTGGTTTGTGCGGTGCCATCTTTTTGATTTGGCAAAACAGTCATC
>CAZTXO010000157.1:0-2250 GCA_964617515.1 uncultured Saprospiraceae bacterium
CCTCCGGGGCCAACGATACAGTCGAAGATCGCGGTCATCGGAGCCAACGGCTTCGTGGGAAGCCACCTCCTGGAGCTGCTGGCCGGGGAGGGCCGGCCGGCCCTCGGGGTGGTCCGCTCGGATGAGGGCGCCCGCGTGGTCCGGGAGCGCGGGGGTGTGGCCTTCCAGCTGCCGGACCTCGAGGCGTCGTCGACCCGATCGCTCGCGCCCGCGCTCGAGGGCTGCCTCGGGCTCGTCTACACCGCCGCGGTGTCCACCGCGACCGGCCCCGGGGACCGGACCGAGCCTTCCGGGCTCCTGAATGTCCTCGGGGCCTGCCGGGCCGCGGGGGTGCGCCGCTTCGTGTTCCTGAGCGGCCTCGGAATCGCGCACTACGGCATGAACCCGCACTGCACGAACCCGTATTTTCTGGCCAAGATGGCGGGCGAGGTGGCGCTCTTCCGCTCCGACTTCGCGGTGACCGTGCTTCGTCCCTCCTACATTTTCGGCGCGGGCGACGAGTTTCTCTCCCCGCTGATCCGCCGCCTGGCCGCGGATCCCTCGGTCGAGATCCCGGGCCACGGGGATTACCGGCTTCAGCCCATCTCGGTCGAGGACGCCGCACGGGCCATCCTGGGCGCCATCGACGGCGGTCCCGAGTCGGGGGCGCGCGTCATCGACCTCGTGGGACCGGAGGTCCTCTCCTATCGGACGCTCATCGAAAGGATCGCCTCGATCCTGGGACGCCGCGTGGAAATCCGCGAGCGTCCGGTCGAGGAAGCGCAGGCCCAGGCGCGGACCACCGGCTACTTTGGGCTCCGGCCTCACGATCTGGCCTGCCTGCTCTGCGACGAGGTCTCCGACCCGGGGCCGGTCGAACTCCTGGTCGGGAGGCCGCTTCAAACCGTCGATGGAATGGTGGAACGGACCATCGCCCGGCTCTCCGGGGAACGCGGGTAATGACGACCCGGATGAAGACGATCGCGGCCGGCCTGGCCATTTTCGTGCTCGCCCTGATGGTTCGCGGTCTGTACCTCGCCGACGGAGTGGCCCTGCTCTACACCCCCGATCAGGACGGCACCCGGATGGCGCGGAGGTATGACGACACCGCGGTCTCCATTCTGGCCGGCGAGGGCATCCTCTTCCCGAAGATCTGGGACCCCGCGCGCACCGGCCTCGCTTCGAGGCCTCCCGGCTACGGGCTCTTTCTCGCTTCCGTCTACCAGGCCTTCGGGCGCAGCTTTCCCATCGTGGCCGCGGTGCAGGATGTCCTGACCTCGCTGGCCGTGCTCCTGGTCCTGGGCGTTACCCGGAAGCTCTTCGGACTTCCCGCGGGAATCCTCGCCGGCCTGCTGGTGGCGATCTCGCCGCACATCGCCGCCACCTCGAACCTGATCCTGGCCGATGCCATCGCCTCCATCCCTCTCCTTCTCGCCTTCCTCGTGGCCCTGCCCGTGGTGGCGGACGCAGGGCCCTCCCGGGCGGCTTTCCTGCGCCTCGTGGTCGCGGGCGTGCTCCTCGGTCTCGGGGTGTGGATCCGGCCCAACGTGGTGCTGCTCGGACCGTTCACCGCGCTCTTTCTCTTCGTCCTCCTGGGTCCGAACAAGCGCTCCCTCCTCCTTTCCGGCCTCCTCGCCCTCACCTCGCTGCTGGTCGTGTCTCCGATCACCCTGCGCAACTGGCTGGTCTTCGGCGAGTTCGTGCCGGTGAGCATCAACGGCGGGATCACGCTCTGGCAGGGTGTGGCCGATGCGGGAGGGCGGGAGTACGGAGCCCGGGTCTGGGACAAGCAGGTGATGGCCGAAGAGGCGGAGCGCTACGGGCGGCCCGACTACCTGCTCTGGTGGGCCGAGCCCGACGGCATCATCCGCGATCGCGACCGCTACCAGCGGGCCACCGAGGTCATCAGGTCGAGGCCGCTCTGGTACGCGCGGGCCATGCTGCGGCGGATGGGCATGATGCTCCTCTTCACCGATGGGCCGAAGGACCTCTTGCCCTCAGGCGCGGTGGTCGAGGCGGCGGCGGTCGAGCGCGTGCCTCTGCGCCCGATTCCCAGCCTCGACGCTGCCCTCGACGAGCGGGCTTTCGCGGCCCGGGCGGGGGCGGCTTCATTCCTCCGCGGCCCCCTTCGCCTCATCCACCGGGCCTGGTTCGTGGTCCCCGTCCTCGCCTGGATCGGCATCATCCTGTCTTTCCGCGACGCTCCCCGCGCGACCCTGCTGTGGCTGATCGTTCCCCTGTACTACCTGGTCTTCGAGTCGCCCTTCCTCT
>CAZTXO010000158.1:0-2222 GCA_964617515.1 uncultured Saprospiraceae bacterium
ATTAGGAATTACGAATTAGGGATTAGTAATTACGAAATCGTGGTGAGCGAAGTCGAACCATTAGGAATGGTTTGCAGGTTCTTTCAGACTTTCAGCACAACAGACTTAAACTGTGAAGTGATCTGTTCGCGCATATTGAGCAGGTCGTAGTGCATCCGCACATGAATGGCGATTTCCTCATCATTGCCCTCCAGTTGTAACGCAGCAATCTGGGCCTGGTTTTGTTCGATATGGAGCATGAGGATGCGGAGTTTGAGCCGAAGGATGGCGTGCATCGCGTCTTTCTTGTAATTCTCATCTGGGTGAAGCTGAATTTGCAGCGGTATATCATGTTCGTCCCAGCTGGCATATTCAAAGGGGAAGGAGAGGAGTTCGATGGCCAGGGTCTGGACCTGGCGGTCCGGGTGATTGGTAAAATACTCCGGTCCCGGGATTTTGTCCTGGGTGAGGTTTGACTGATATTCCAGGAGAATCTTGCGGTAGAGTTCATTTTGAAAATCCTCCACGACATCATTCAGTGCCTGGAGCATATAGGCGCCCAGGGTACCCGGCGGATCCCCGATTGGTTTGTCGCCATAATTGAGCAGGATACGGATGATGTCTCTTTCCTGGTACTGATCCGCGATGTCCGGAAAAGCAATGATGGTCGCATCGGCATTCCTGTTTTCCCGGTTGAGGATCTCTTTTTGCAGGTTACTTTCAAAAGTTCCTCCCGGGCTGGCGCCTCCCTGTCTTTTCTGGCGGAGGAGTTCGTCAAACGCCTTGTTGGTCTCCCGGATAAGAATGTGTTCATCGATTTTCAGCAGGTGGGCGCACTCGGTGATAAAGGCAGAGCGTTTGATGGCTTCCGGGATATGGGCCAGCGTTTCCACGAGATCTTTTACCAGCGTCGCTTTGCGCATCGGATCCGTGCCTGCTTCTTTGAGCAGCAGGTTGGTTTTAAAAAGAATAAAATCCTTTGAATTGGCCTGTATGTAGGCGTTGAAGCCGGACATACCTTCTTTGCGGACAAAGGAATCCGGGTCCTCGCCTTCGGGCAGGAGAACGAGACGGACATCCAGGTTTTCTTCCAGGATCAAATCAAGTCCGCGCAGGGCGGCCTTGATGCCCGCAGGATCGGCGTCATATAAAATGGTGATTCGCCCGGCATATCGTTTGATCAGCCTGATCTGATCCGGGGTCAGGGCAGTACCGGAGGAGGCGACTACATTTTCAATCCCCGATTGATACAAACTGATGAGGTCTGTATAGCCTTCGACGAGATAACAAGTCTCTTCCTGCCGGATCGCTTTTTTGGCGTGAGAAAGGCCGTACAGGACCTTACGCTTGTTGTAGATCTCCGTCTCGGGTGAATTGATGTATTTCGGGCTTCGCTTGTCAGCGCGCAGTTGACGCCCTGCAAAAGCGATGACTTTGCCTGAGATATTGAAGATGGGAAACATGACCCGGTTTCGGAAAAAATCACCTCCGTTTTGGGTCATCAGCCCGGCCTTAGCCAGGATTTCCCGGGTAAAACCGTTGCGCAGGGCTTCACTGATCAGCGCGTCCGCCTGATCGGGTGCATAACCAAGACCGAACGTCTCGATGGTTTTTGTCCGGAAACCCCGCTCTTTGAAGTACTGCAGGCCGGAAAGTTGGCCTTCTTCGGTCTCCGTCAGTCGTTTGCGGAAGAAATGAAGGGCAAAATCCAGGACCTGGTAGATCGTTTCCCGCTCCTTTTCGGCTTGCAGGGACTCGGCATCGGGCTTGATCTCCTCCAGCTGGATGCCGTATTTGCCGGCCAGGTAGCGGATCGCCTCGGCAAAGTCATAGCCCTCGTGCTCCATGACGAATTTGACGCTGTCTCCGCCTCTTCCGCAGCCGAAGCACTTGAAAATGTTACGGGTAGGGGAAACCGAGAAGGAGGGTGTTTTTTCGTGGTGGAAGGGGCAAAGACCGGTCAGGTTACTGCCCCGGCGCCGGAGGGTCACAAAATCCTGGACAACCTCTTCTATCCGGGTCTTTTCCAGAACCGCATCGATACTTTTCCGGCTGATCATCAGGGGGTAAAACTAGGCCTTTCGACGAATTCCTATAAATATCATCCAATTCTCTTGTGAAAACAAAAGGAGGATGCTATATTTGTTAAGCAGATAACCAAAATCGCCAACCCCCTGCCATAAAATTGAATTCTTGATACGTTTTTAGGGTGTTCTCATAGTGTGTTCTTACCCGCTTTCCCA
>CAZTXO010000159.1:0-2217 GCA_964617515.1 uncultured Saprospiraceae bacterium
CGAGGTAATCCCCAGCGACTTCGATGCCAAACTGCGCACTGCCCTCGCTTCGGGTCAAGGGCCCGATCTCTTCGCACAGTGGAACGGTGACATGGGCACCTTCTTTGCGCAAGAGGCTATCGCTCCTGTTTCGGCTGAAGCGCTTGGCATGGCATCCCAGGAAGAGTTGATGAAGCTCTACGTTGCGCCAGAGAACACCTTGCAAGGCGCCATTTATGATGGCAAGCTTTATGGTATCCCTAATGAAGTGAGCATCTATGCTTGCTATGTGAACAAAAAGCTCTTTGCTGATGCAGGATTAGATGCAGACAAAGACTTTCCCGCCACCTGGGAGCAGATGAAAGAAGTGTCGGAAAAGTTGACGAAGCGCGATGCTGACGGCAAACTCACCCAGCAGGGCTTTGATTTTGACTGGGGATCCTCCGTGTGGATGTATCTACAGTGGGGTGCTATGGTGCGTCAACTGGGTGGTTCGGAACTGAAGCCGGATTCTGAAGAAGCACAGAAGGCAATGCAGTATTGGGTAGATTGGGCGACCACCTGGAAGTTGGGTGGCCCAGCCTATTGGACAAGCCAGGTTGATGATTTTAACGCCAATAAGGTAGCGATCAAGTGCGGTATGGGTTCATGGGCTAAGCCGTTGGTTGAGAAAGCCGGCATTGATTACACCGTAAAGCCAGTGCCGATTTGGGAAAATGCCAAAAACAAGAACCATTTTGACATTTATGCCTATTTCCATATGGTCAATTCCCATGCTGCACCTGAAGTACAAGCGGCCGCTTGGAAGTTGGCCTGGGCTTTGGATTCTCATCCAATTGAGTATATGCAGAAGACTGGCCTCTTGCAGCCGCAAAAGGTCTTGGCAGACTCACAAGAGTTCAAAGATATCCCTTACATGAACATCTTCCTCGATGAGATGTCAGCCAGTATGTACTCGCCGCGCGTCGCCCAATTTATCGAAGTGGCCGACGCCCTGGCGCGCGCCCGTGACCGCAGCGTCGTCGATGGCATGGCAATCCCAGAGTCATTGAAGACGGCGCAGGAAGAAGTTGACAAGATTTTGGCTGAAAAAAAGTAATCCAGTAATCGATATTCACGACATGGATGATTGGACGCTTCTGTTCCAATCATCCATGCCCCTACTCTTCGCGGAGGAGACGCATGGCAAGAGAACTTGCATCCTCACCTGTGCAAGCTGCAAACCTAAGGCGGACATACAAAAGCCGTGCTTTTTTTCGGCGCGGGATCTATGGCGTGCTTTTTGTAGCACCGGCTATGCTCTTTTTTCTCATCTTCAGTCTTTATCCAATGGTGCAAGGCTTCTACATGAGCTTTACCGAGTACACGTTGCTGAAACCACCAGTCTTTATTGGGGTGGATAACTATGTGGCCTTGCTAGAAAATAAAGAGTTTTTGAATGGCCTACAGGTAACGCTCAAGTTCGTCTTGGGCACGACTATCCCCAAGTGGATTGTGTCGTTGGCCCTGGCCTTGCTCTTTACACGCAGCTTTTGGGGGCGTGAAGGATTTAAGGTGCTCTATTTCACCCCCACCCTCCTTTCCGGCGTCGTCGTGTCCCTGGTTTGGAAATTGCTTTTTCACGCCAATGGGCTAGCTACCGCGCTCTTTGGTCCCATGACAGGTCAAGCTGAAATCTTCTGGTTAGCCAATTCAACTTTGACACCGCTGGCCTTGATTATGGTGGATAATTGGGCGGGCATCCCCTTCTTTATGATCGTCTGGATCGCTGGCCTAGTTGGCATTCCCCAAGAATTTTACGAAGCGGCCTTGATCGACGGCGCTGGCCGCTGGCAGGCTTTCTGGAACGTTACGTTGCCTTTGTTGCGCCCAACCATGCTCTTTGTCATTGTGGTCTCTACCATTGGCGCCCTCCAGGCCTTTCCATTGCAATTTATTATGACGCGCGGTGGGCCAAGCAACGTAACGACCACCGTGGCCCTGCTCGTTTATAAATATGGGTTCGAGTACTTCAAAATGGGTGTGGCTGCCACGATGTCGGTCATTATGTTTATCGTGATCATTGCTATTACTGTGCTCCAGATTCGTGGCGCCCGCGCCGAAGATACGAGCTATACGTAGGTGGGTCAATTCTTTATGATCAAGCCAACCACACAACATTCTACTGCGTACTACACCAATCGGACGCTGAGCTACCTTTGGCTTTATGCCCTTGTAGTCGCTGGGCTTTTTCTTTTC
>CAZTXO010000160.1:0-2210 GCA_964617515.1 uncultured Saprospiraceae bacterium
GTTGTTGTTCCAAACCTTGCCCTGTTGAAAGGCACTAAAATCAGCATAGCGGGTATCCGCAGCCTTGAGTTCATCTAGACTGCCCACTGAGCCGAGATTGAGCCAAAACTCGGCATCTTTGGCCTTGTCAAAGACTGCTTCAAAGGCCAGTGGCAAGCTGCCGGTGGAAGAATCGTCGGCCCATAGATAAGTGGCGCCGGCATCGGCCAAAAAGCGCGCTTCAAAACTCTGCCCACCGGGTGCATACCAGGTGCCTTGATAGGCGCTATCGGTAAAGACGGTCGGCTTGGTAGCGGCTTGGGTCGCTTTACTCTGCAACGCGGTGTAGTTGGCGGCAGTTTTGTCAAACATGGCTTCGGCAGCAGCTTCGCGGTTAAAAAAGAGGGCGATAAACTTGCCCCACTCAGCCCGGCCCAGCGGAGAAGTATCCAGCCATTCGGCGTTGATTACCACCTGCAAGCCCGCTTCTTGCAATTTGGGATGAGCATCGGAGTCGGCTGCGCCCATGGCATAGGTCATAATCAGGTCCGGGTCAAGTTCCACGGTCTGCTCTACGTTGACATTGGCGCCATAGCCGATGGTCTTCAATTTTCCATCGGCGGCCAGTTTGAGCACATTGGGATTGTTGACATAGGTTGTATCATCCACCCCGACGAGGTGATCCAACAAGCCCAGTTCATCCAAAAACGGCAGATAGGTCGTAGACATGCCCACAAAGCGCTTCACCGGCACTTCGATGGTGGCCTCGGCTTTGACAGCGGTGGGCGCAGGCGTGCCACATTGCACCAAGAGATAGCGCAGCGGTTCGGTCGCCCCTTGCCAGGGGGTCTTGACCGTGAGCAGCTTGTAATTGTTATGGTACTCGACGCTAAAGCCATCTGTATGAGTTACTTTGGCCTTTTCCGGAAAATAGTCGGTGTTGGCGTCAAAGGTGGTGACGCAGCCATCGAGCAAATTTGCCCCACTAATACTCGCTGGCGCTGGATTGGCCGTTGCGTTGGTTGTCACAGGGGCGCTCACTGGCTGGCAAGCCGCCAGCAGCAGAACGAAGGCCAGCGTAAACAGCTTGTATGATTTCATTGCGATTGCTCTCCTTGACATATAGCCCTCCAAAAAGTCTTATCCCCTGAATTATCGTGACGAGTGATGAGTGAATTCACTTATCACTCATCACTCATCAGCGAACAGGATTTATCTGCACAGCGATAAAAATGGGTTGTCCGCCAGTCGGTGGAAAATGTATTCTTCTACAGGACAGTCGTTGATAAAGTGTTCCTGAATAATGCGATCCAGCACCTCTTCATTTAGATGGTGATACCAGACGCCATCGGGGTAGACGACCAGCAAGGGGCCGTTGTAGCAGACACCCAGACAGGGCGTAATGCCGCGCTTGACACGGATTGGGTTGTCATAACGCCCTAGATCACCCAATTTGCGGGCCAGACTTTGATAAAGCCGCTGCGCTTGCCCGGTGGGATCACAGTATTGGCCAATGCAGAAAAAAACATGTCGGGCATAGGGCGCCTGGATCGGTGCTTCCCTACGGATATCCACAGATTTCCTCCAATAAAAAAACCCGCCAAAATGGCGGGCATGTGTTCAAGAATTTCTCGACACCTGGCCCACCCTTCACCACGAAGGTGGTACACAAGACTTAACAGCAGTGTGCAGACCACAGCCACTGTTAAACAGTTACAGTCAAGGCGGGTAATCGGACTTAGTAATAATGAATGGTGAATAACTAATAATTAATTGTGAATGATTCGTGCTGAACGTAGCATTCATTCACCATTAATTATTGACAATTCATCATTAATTATTCATTTACCGTTGCGGGACAGTGCCGGACTCGTCATCGTTGGTTTTAGTTGATTGCGTGGCAAGAACCACAAACCTGATGACCCACCGGTCTTCCCCCATTATGCGCTATGCATCCGGGCATTTAGCGCACCCTGGCTGTATTCAATTGTTAATTTACGGGATGCAGCGTTCACTGATTGGCCAAACCAGGCTTCAAGCGAGGCTGACGTACCCCTCGTTATTCCATAGCGGCCAGTATAGCAGGCGCCCACCTAACTGTCAATTTAATCCGTATTTGGTGCTGAATCGCAACGAAAGGTACAATCATGCGTAAGGTATTGGTGAATCATTATGCAGGCAGATTTATCTATGATGAATGACGAGTGGTGAGTGAGTATTCTCATTCATCA
>CAZTXO010000161.1:0-2207 GCA_964617515.1 uncultured Saprospiraceae bacterium
CATGCAGTGCCATTTACACCCGGTAGATTGCCAGAATGGAGGACGAATTAAAGAAGTGGAAGAATTGCCACGAATGCACGAATGGAGGACGAATTAAAGAAGTGGAAGAATTGCCACGAATGCACGAATTAAAATCAATTACGAAATTGAAACGTAATTAAACTTTTGCAATTTCTTATTAATTCGTCTTTAATTCGTGCATTCGTGGCGATAAAAACTCCTTATTAATTCGTCTTTAATTCGTGTATTCGTGGCGATAAAAATTCCTTATTAATTCGTCATTAATTCGTGCATTCGTGGCGATAAAAATTGTTCTTAATTGATTGATCATATAAATTGAAGTAAAAAAATATCCCACTATGCATCAAGAACAAATTAAGACTGAATTAAAGGAAAGGCATCAAGCGTTTATAAATTATATCAATGAGCTCAATGAAGATACTTTCAATTATAAATTTCAAGAGAAGTGGACGGCGGGACAGCAACTGGCGCATATTGTAATGTGTGTCAAACCATTGGTTTATGTTTTTGGATTGGATAAAGTACTTATTGAGCAAAAATTTGGCAAACTGGATAGACCCAGTCAAACCTATGATGAATTATTAATTTCCTATTTAGAAAAATTTAAGGAAGGCGGCAAAGCCCCTGATAATTTTGTACCTGAGGAAATAACTTTTCAACAACGGGAAAGTTTATGCATAAGCTTAGATCAGTTGATTCAGGATTTGTGTTTGAAGTTGAGCATGTATACAGAAAGCGAATTGGATACCTATTGCATTCCACATCCGCTTTTGGGAAAACTCAGTTTGCGAGAGATGTTATACAATGCAATTTATCATGTGGAGCACCATCACAAAGCAGCGATTCGAAATTTACAGGATCAAAGTATTGCTTAAAATACACACTGAATTGTATGATTCACCCGGAAATTACCATAATTGATTTTGAAAAAGGACTTGAAGAACCCATCAAGCGATTAAATTACGAGTGGTTGGAACGATATTTTCGATTGGAAGATTCGGATATCAAATCATTGGCTGATCCCAAAGCTGAGATCATAGATAAGGGTGGTTTTATTTTTTATGCAAAACATCATAATGAAATTGTAGGAACAGCTTCTTTATTAAAAAAGACGGATGCAGTTTATGAATTAGGTAAAATGGCAGTTACAGAAAAAGCGCAAGGATTGGGAATTGGTAAAATTCTGATAGAACACTGTTTGGACTTTGCCAGAAATCGTCAAATACAGAAACTGATATTATACTCCAATACTCAATTGGGATCTGCCATTCATTTATACCGCAAATACGGTTTTGAAGAAGTTGATTTGGAATCAGGATTGTATGAGCGTGCTAATATTAAAATGGAATTGAGGATAGAGTAAGACAAACAATTAAACAGTTCAACAATTCAAATTAAGCAACTCAAATCAAGGCAAATACTTTGATTTTCCGGGTTGTTCCATAGTCAGGCAGTGCAATCCGCCGCCTTTCCAGTTTAAGGGCATGGCATCTATAAATACAATTTGACTGTGCGGAAATTCAATTTTAAATATTAATCGAACCAGTTCTTCTTTTGATTTAGAAGAACCCATGTGTGTATAGGTAGGAAGTAGAATCATTCCATTTGTAATCACAAAATTTAAATAACTCGCGTTGGCTACTTGTATTAAGGTGTCACCGTGTTGCGGCATTTCTGAAGGGATGAGGCCCTGACAGGAAATATTATTTTTTTCGATTTGTGATTGTAAGTCACAATTGGCAATTAATTTTCTACTGATTAAATCCGGCATCGGTACTTTAATGATATTAAAAGGTCTTCCATCCTGATCAACTGCTTTTTCAAGAATTTCAAAATTTTCTTTCATGCGGTCGTGGTTGATCTGGAGTACCGGATTTCCCTTGATTTCTGTTTCATCAATCCATGCAATAAAAATCGTGTTTTCATTTACAAACCGTACAAAGCTATCGGTATGACCGCCGGTACCACAAGCAATATAATTTTGATGAATTCTTCTGAAACAATGCAAAGGATCTTCAAGCAAACCTTGTTTCAACCAGATTATATTGCTTACCCCCAAAACCTTTTTAAATTCAGATTCAATTACTTTTTTAGTTGAACCTGGATTTCTATCCAAGACTGTTGCTTCACATAAGATTAAACTCCCTTTCCCATTTGCTTCGGTTCCACCGCCTTCCTGAACAATT
>CAZTXO010000162.1:0-2186 GCA_964617515.1 uncultured Saprospiraceae bacterium
CCATCTTGGCACCTCACTTATCGATGTTTGTTTTAGCTTTTCGGCCTTAGATACCGCTCGCCGAGATCAGGCTCGATTTGTTGAGTTAGATCTCGCGAGAAGAAACAGCGCCGAGGCCGCTACTGCCAGTCCAATGTCGCGGACAGCGATGTCGAAATAGTGCCCTGTCATAAGCAAGTTTGTTGCGATTAACAGGAGCCAGACTGCTACAAGAGGCGCTCCAATCCTAGGTCTGAGAGCGACCAAGATGCCGGCGATAATCTCTATGACACCGACAGACATCATGAGCACGTTTGCTGGTACGGGCACCATTTGCAGTATCATAGGTGATAGGTACTGTTCCCAATGCGTCAGCAAGTTGGTGAATTTATCGAATCCAGCAACTATTGGAACCACGCTAAACAAGATATGAAGCAGACGATAGGGCGTTGCTGATGAATGAGTTAGCACGGGCTCACTAAGCGATTGGTTTTGAACATGGATTGATTGTGTCATGATGTCCTCCCGCGCTAAAATGCGCATTGCTTAAGTGAATACATTCTTTTTCAATTGGATGTTGCCCTCCTGTTTACTCTGAGATCAAATCACCTGCCAATGCTTCATGTTTTGTTTCCTGGGATAACCGCAAACCTACAACGCCCCAACGGCGACTTTTGAATTGGGGATTGACTAATCTGCTTAATGGCGCAATTGTGATTACGTCGCAGTTGTGCGGGTTTTCCATAATCTCGAATTGTTCGACCGATAAGTACAAAAAGCGCATCACAAGCAGCCGAGCCGTTAGCCCATGCGTGCAAATAAATACTTGACGTGTGCCGGTTTTACGCCTGACCTGCTGCATCAAAGATTCAATGAAGCTAGCGCATCGATCGTAACAGTCGGCAGGCGATTCTCCACCTTCAAATCGGTAATAGAACCAGCCATGTAGCTCGCGCATTGTGAATTGCTCATCAACGCTTTTATAACCGTGCTCAACTTCACGAAGTTGTGGATCTTCATAAACACGCACGGCAGGCTCGCCCCCGGGCAGTTGGAGTCCAGCGCCCAGTAGGATATTGTCCATAGTCTGACGTACTCGAAGATAAGGCGAGCGGTAGAAGAGAGTTCCCGGTGCACGGAGAAATCTAGCGTTATCGCGACCCACTTGCAAAGCCTCATCCACACCCTCATCTGCGAGCGGAACTCTGTAATCACCAATGTCTTGGATATCGACACATCCTGTGTTTTGTTTCGACTTACCGTGTCGGCAGATTTTAATAGTTAAGTCCGTGATGTCCATGATGCTCCTTTCCCTACCTAGACTGCAACAGCAGTTTTCACCTTCCGGTTAGATTCGATTGGTTCCCATTTCCGCGTGTCCTTTTCCGTGTCCAATTTATTGGCTTCAATTCCGCACGTACATGCTCCGGCAATCGACGCATGCAGATTTTGCGTCGGTCGACAACGAGACTTTTCAAGGTGCTGGGTAACTTCCACCAGCCACGCTGACTCCTCGTCGTTCAACATCCTTTCGATAGCTGGGAACAGAACGTTTTCCTCCCAACGGACATAATCATCAAGAGCGTTTCCAAGCATGGAAAGCAATCCTAGTCCTGGATCTTCAGCTTCTTCGAGTTTATTCAAGCGCTCGATCAAATCTCGTATACGTTGATGATGCCTGAAAAATCGATGTGCATATCCAGTGCGGGCAAGCATTGGAGCTAGAACTCGTTGCTCGTCCGCCAGGGACAATGTAAGAACATCAGAGCAAACAGACTGCATCTGCTCGACAAGTTTGATACGCTCTTCTCGAGTGGCACGAGTGGTCTTGCGCAAGCGATGAGCGCAAATAAGTCCCACACCGTGATCCCGCGCGAATAGTCGCAGACCTGGATGTCTTTTAAGGGATGAAGTTTTCATAATTACCTCCAATCAAATCGTCCACTAGCTTCTCCCCGTCATTAATGCGATGCACCACCCAGTGATGAGTTGCCTCCAAGTGATGTGCTAGCGCCGGCACCGCCGGTAATCACAGGAATGAGTTCAGCCGCTGATGGACCTGAGTGCGGAGCAGACTGTGTAGTGACTGCTTGCGATGATGTCTGTTTCGCCACTGGGCCGTTCTTGTTAACGTAGGAAACAAGAAGCATTATGGCGAGCAACAAGGCAATGATGATTCCCCAAATCGGATGGGAAAAACCTGTCGG
>CAZTXO010000163.1:0-2184 GCA_964617515.1 uncultured Saprospiraceae bacterium
CCATTGAGATACGGCTACGCCTCGGGAAATTGGAAAATGGTTTTTAACTCATTTATCAGTTACAACTTTTAAATTATAAACTCCAGCATGTATGGCTGATACATTGTAAGATTTTTGATTTTCGCCAGGATACAAGCTCAAGGTTTTGTCAAGAATGCTGATCAGTTTGCCATGGACATCATACAATTGGATGCTGGCATTTGCTTTTTCCAATGAATTTACCTGAAGGTTTAATTGGTCTTTTACTGGATTTGGAAAAACATCCATTCTGGTTAAGATTCCGGCATCTTCAACACCAACTGGAGTAAGTGGTGCAATATCGATGTCATCCAGGAACAATAAATTGGATCCACCCGGTGGATTAAATCCTTTCATGCGGAAGATTACTTCTGCTTCGCCATCAAATTGACTGATGTTTGTTGTATCTCGTACCCATTCAGCTGAATTTGGAGCAAAATAAGTACCTGGAATTGGTGCAACTGTAGCTAATTCATCCCCTACTTTAGAATAAATAGTAGTCCAATTTGCTCCACAATCTTTTGATGCTTCAACAATCAGTTTTGCAGCTTCGCTATTTTTAGTAGCAAACGCACGGCTCATCATGAATGCTGTGTTTTTGCTGTTGGTTAAGTTTACTTTGTCAAAGAAATAACCAACTTCTGTATTTTCTGGTCCGAAATAAAAATCCCAGAATAGAGAATACACAGAATTTCCAAATGCTCCAATTTCTTCTGGCGCCCCGAAAAATGCTTTATCTGCAGGATATACGCGCATGGTAGAATAATTTTCTACATAATTATGAGTTGGAATAACACCCCTTGCACTTACCTCAAAGGCTTCATGCAATTCTTCTGTAAAAGGTGTAGGATCCACAGTGTATAAGAATCTGTGTGGACCGGTATTGTTCAGTTTATCGATGTCTTTGTTGGCACCGTTTACATTGTTGATGCGATAGTTAATTTGCGCTTTTCCCGGTGTAATGTTCACATTTTTAAATTCATAAGAACTGGTACCGCCTGCAGGTATATTTACTGCCAAATTTGTTTGACCTGTTTTCTTTACGTTGTTGATCATCAAGTCAACAGATAAAGTACGAATTGAATCTGTTCCAAGATTTTCAAAATCAACTTTGAATGCAATGTTGTTATCACAAATACCAGAGAACCCTGATAAAGTTGCAGAAGTTCCTAAGTCAATATAATTGCTTGCGGCAGGTAATGCTTTAGGAAAACTTTCATTGGATTGAATAACTTCTTTTTTTGCAGTGTGCTGTACAAATGCAACAACACCCAAATTTCTCAAATTATAAATATAAGTTGGAATGGCAATTTTAAACGTGTAATCAAGACTTGCGCCCGGATCGATGGCAGTTAATTTGGTACCTGCAGAATTTGGAGCCATTTTACGAGTTACAGAATAAAATTCCAACTCTCCATTGGTTCCTGGTGGTACGTGAAATTCAACTACTTTTTCAATTAAAACTACGTGTAAGGTATAGTCTGCTGGCAAAGCGTTTGCACTTACATTTTTAACACTTACTGTCATGGTAATGGAATCCAATTTAGCAGCCAATTCATGATTTACAGTTAGTTCAACCGGACTGGTTACTACGGAACGCGTATTGATAATGCCTTGGTTAAAATCTGCAATATTTCCATGAAAAATTGGGGCACCTGCCTGAGTAACACCACCATCTGCCAAACAATCTGGCACCGCATTAACACCGTAATAGGTTACACGACTTTGAACATCGGTTGGGTTTTGAGAATTCATGGGGTCTGTTCCTGGCCAACTGGTCTGATAACACAATAAAGTAACCTTAGATTCATTACCTGGAGTAAATATAATTTTGTGAAACCCCGGATTGTAAACTGCACAGGGTGGACAAGAAGCCTGGGTAAATTCTTCTACTAAAACTCGGCGAGGAGCCTGACTGTAAGCTAAAGAACTTGCCAAAACTCCTAAGAAAACAAGAATGTAAATTTGTTTCATATGGAATTGTTTTGTTGTGGAATAAGATTTAAGGCAACAAAAATATATGATTATTCCAATTAATTTTGAATTTTAACGAATTACAGTATTTTTCGTAATTAGCATTTTGGAATTAACCCAAAGAAAAATTGGTAAAAAAAGCATGGAGAAAATTGTAATAGTAAGGAATAGAGTAGCTGGAATTACAACCGC
>CAZTXO010000164.1:0-2158 GCA_964617515.1 uncultured Saprospiraceae bacterium
GATTCGTTCCTATCGGGCTGATCTTTTGGCGCTAGGTGGCCTCTTTGCCCTGGCCCTGCTCTGGTTTGCCCCAGTCCTTGTCCCTGCCCTTACCGGTGCAACCTTATTGCCTTATGACAATTTAGCCAGTTTTGCGCCGTGGCGTAGCTTGCATCCGCAACTTGTGCCACATAACAACCTGCTCAGCGACCTGGTACTGGAAAACGCGGTGTGGAAATGGCACATACGCCGTACCTTGGCTGAAGGCAGCGTGCCGCTCTGGAATCCCCAGCTTTTCACCGGCGAACCTTTTTTTGCTGCTGGACAGGCCAGCGTCTTTTACCCTTTAAGCCTCCTCTTCTATCTGTTGCCGTTGGAAGTGGCCTATGGCTGGTTTACAGCGCTGCAAGTTGGACTGGCCGGCGCTAATCTCTACCTGCTGGCCCGTGTTTTAGGTTTGCGGCGACTGGCGGCGTTTTTCAGCGGCGTTGTCTTTATGTTTAGTGGTTTTTTGATCGTCAGCGTGGTCTTTACCATGTTTTTGGCCGCGGTAGTCTGGCTCCCGTTGCTGTTGGCGATCATTGAGATCATCATCCGCAAACAGGAAGAGAAAGGCGACCAGAGCTTTTATCCGATTCTCTATGTCATCGCCGGGGCCATTATCATCGGGCTGATGATCCTGGCTGGCCACCCGGAACTGATTTACTACACCTTGTTGGTTGCCGGCGCTTATACGCTGGTTCGTTTGTGGGTTGCCTGGCGGACGAATTACGAATTACGAATTACGAATTACGAATTACGTGCTCCGCCCTCGGCACTCCGCATTCTAAAACTGGCGGGGTGGCTCGTGTTGATGGTGATCCTGGGGCTGACCGCCGGTGGTGTACAGTTATTGCCGCTGCTTGAACTGTTGCCGTTAAATTTCCGCCAGGGGTCAGCCAGCTATGAACAGGTGGTCGGTTGGGCCTGGCCCAATCGGCAGGTGATTACTTTTTTCTTGCCCAATGTCTTTGGCAATCCAAGCCATCATGCCTGGTTTGATCTGTGGAACCGTCAATGGCTGGCTGCCACGACCAACGCCCACGGCGAACCGAACGACACGATCTTCTGGGGTGTTAAAAATTATGTGGAAGGGGGCAATTATCTGGGCATTGTCACCTGGCTGCTGGCTGCAATTGCTTTATTGAGGATTGCACCACTCGCCACTCGCCACTCACCACTCGCCACTCGCCACTCGCCACTCAAAACTCATACGATCCTCTTCTTTGCCCTCCTGGCGCTGATTTCGCTGCTCTTTGCTTTTGGCACGCCGCTGTATGCGCTGCTCTTTTATGGCTTGCCGGGGTGGAATCAATTGCACAGCCCGTTTCGCTGGGTCTTCCCCTTTACGCTGAGTATGGCGCTGCTGGGGGGGATCGGGTTGCATCTGTTGCTGGAAGGGAGGGGAGACAGGGAGACAGGGAGACAGGGAGACAAGGAGACAAGGACGCTCAGTCGGTGGCGGGATTGGCGTTTGATCGGGTTGGTGCTGGATGGTTTGGCCATTGTGGGTGGGCTGGCCAGTTTGGCTGTGGTGGCGATTAGTTTCTTTGTTCCGGCGCCTTTTGTTGCCCTGGGCCAGCGGTTGGTCAATGGCAGTGACCTGGCGCAACTGGCCTTTGCCGATGGCCGCATGTTCTGGGGTTACCAGGCATTGAACCTGTTGCATTTTGGTCTCGCGGCGGCGGTTGGTGGTGGGTTGGTGGGCTGGCTGATTTGGCAACAAGCTAACAAGACAAGGAGACAAGGAGACAAGGAGCGATTCACCTTGTCACCTTGTCTCCTTGTCGCCTTGTCTCTGATCGCGCTCGCGGCGCTTGATCTCTACGCCGCTCACGGTCACTTCAACCCAGCCAGTGATCCCCAATTGTCCCCGTTGCATGATGCCAACCGTCCCCCTGTAGTTGACTTCATTAACCAACGAGAAGGTATCACTGACACTCCAAATTCCGCACTCCCTACTCCACCCTCTCTCTGGCGTTTTACCACCTTCGACCAGCCCGGCAAAAAGACGTTTAATGCCAACGTGGGCATGTATTATGGCTGGCAAGACATCCGTGGCTATGATTCGGTGATTCCCAAACAATATGTGGATCTCATGAACCACATTGCGCCGCAGGCTGGTGAGTTGCTCTATAAC
>CAZTXO010000165.1:0-2130 GCA_964617515.1 uncultured Saprospiraceae bacterium
ATTTTCTTTTAAATTTGTTTTTGAGATATCTCCCTTTAAAAAATATAAGTTTTTACAATCTTTATACTTATCAATTGCTAAATCAATAGAATCAGATAAATCTATTCCAATAACAATTGATTCAGGAGCAAGCTTACTAAACCAAAAAGCTTTGTAGCCAAGACCGCATCCTGCATCGATAATCACCTTCTTATCCTTCAAATACAATGCTATATCCTCATTATTCTTAAAACCATATAATTCAAAAAACCAATTATATTGTTGCTTGTATAGCAACTCAACCTCTTTAAATTTAGCCGTCTCAACCCACTTTCGTGAAAATACTTCATTCGTTTGCTCTTCATTAATTTGAATAACTTTAGAAATATTCGCAAATTGAATAATATTTCCTCTTACTATAATTTGCTCACTAAATAAATTCTGTAATTCCATAAACATTCATTAATTCACAAATGTATTTAAAAATATAAATATATTACTAACCAAAAAAAATATCACTAAAATAGATTTAACTATAAATGCGATTTTAATCGGTATACTATAGAATCACGTATAAATAAACTATCCGCAACGATTTGATATTTATCAAAAAGACAAAATAAACCAGTATTTTCCTTCTCATATAATCTATTTTTCCAATCCCTACAAACAATTGCATCATTCAATGTGACAATGCAAAAATCAGTAAAGTAGATATCAGAATTGAATATAATTCCTCTTGAAAGATTTGCTTTTGAAAGATTTGCTGACATTAATAAACTATTTCTTAAATCAGATTCAAACATATTAGCACCTATAAATTTAGTATGAATTAAAGAAGTATTAGCTAAATTTGCTTTTATTACTAACGCACTAGATAAATCGGCACTATCCAAACTTGCCCCTTGAAAATTTACCTCATAAAGCTTAGCTTTATTTAGTTTAGCAGCAATTAAATTAGCACCAACAAGTGATGCATTATCTAAATTGGTATTTTGCATTTTGGCTCTATTTAAAATAGCATTACTTAAATCAGTATAAATAAAACTAGAATATTGAAAGTCCACATTTCTAAAATTCATTCCACTCATATTAAATCCATCTAAATTAATATATCTTAAATCCAAATTGCTAAAATTCATGTTTTTATTAATTCTCCTAAATGATGCTGATTCAAATTCACATCTTAATATCGAAAGCAAAAATAATTTTCTTTCCAAATTACAGAAATCCCATCCATCATACTTAAAAATACCATCATCATAATTTTTAAACATTGTACTAAATGTCCATATTTGGTTTACTAATTTACAATATGCCTTATTCTTAAATTCAATAGATCTAATTATATAATATTTATTAATAAGTTCTTGTAAAATAAATAATCGACTACCATAACCTATCTTCAAACTAATATAACATTTATGGTTTAGCTCTGATTTAATATTAAATAAATTGGAACTTAATGCAAATAATTGAAAAAACGAATAAAATAATATTATTAATAGCAAACAAATAAAATAAAATAATTTACTCATAATTGATTAAATATTAATATATATTACCAAACTTACAATAGCTCCACCTGATAAAATAATAAAAGTCTTTTAAAATCAAAATTAAAAATAAATAATTAAATTTTATTATACAGTGATAACAGTTCATCCTTTCTAGATTCCGAAACCTGCAAGTTCGATTTATCTATTAAAGTCACATAAAATGAATTATTTTTATGAAACTTTATTATATAATCAATATTAACAATTGCGGACCTACTAATTCTAAAAAATCTATTCGGATCCAAATAATCCTCAAACAATTTTAAGGTCTTTGCAATCGTCACAATGCCTCTAGAACGCATATGAATTTTAGTATAATTGATATCAGCTTCTAACCAAAGTACTTCTTCATAGTCAATCATATCAAAACCTGATTGATGATTTACTGCAAATCTCTTCTCATCATTATTTCTAATATTACTTATTAAAGCATGATAATTATTCTCCATTGTATTCAAATAATTTAATCTTTCAAATTTAGATACTGCATTGATAAGATCAAAGTAATCAATTGGCTTCAATATATAATCTATAGCGGAAAATTTAAATGCTTTTACTGCGTGATTATTAAAAGCTGTTGTAAATATAATAA
>CAZTXO010000166.1:0-2109 GCA_964617515.1 uncultured Saprospiraceae bacterium
CGAATAATTTGCACGGTGTAGCTGGTGGTCTGTGTTGGGCTGACTGTGCGTTTATCAATGCCGCCTACCCCTTTCCCCTCAAAATAAACTGCTTTCACTGCCGTGATCGTCCAATAGAGCACGGTGCTCTTGCCCGGTTGGATTGTCGGTGGATCGGCGCCGCAACGGATGGTTGACGCGTTGGCGTCGCCAGGAATCGCGGTGGTTGCCGCCGTAGCTGCCGGTGGATTACCGGCGAGATTGGCGGGAGCGGGTGTATCTGTGGTGAAAAGCTCATCAAAATAGATCGTGCCTTTCAGTGTTTGGCGTGGCTCCCCATTGAGCACCAAGGCATAAAGGCGCAACGGATAAGTCAGATCGGTTGCGTTGCCGCCACTGATGATGGAGTTAGGCCAGCCGTAGCTGAGGTCAAACGGTGCTGACATCTCGGCCCAGCCAGTATGGCTGAGTTTGCCAAAGGTAAATTGCCACACAATCCCCGCACTGTCTTGCACCCAGGCGTTGAGCAAATTGCCTGAACCGTCGCCATAAACCTGCATACGGAGTCCTTTGGTTTTGCCCGGCAGCGGTAAGGCAGGTTTCCGCACAAAGACCACATAGTCGTTGTCTGGTTGGGAGGCTGTAAAATCATAGACCAATTTGGCGTCAGCGTTGCCGCCCGCAGGATGTTCATTTGATTGTGTCAATTCTCCCCAGGGTTCGTTGCCGCGGGTCCATACCCCCAGATTTTCAAAATCGGCAACCAAACCGGGGCGTGCCGGCGCCGGCGGTGGGGTTGGGGTAGGTGGTGGCGCCTGGGCAGTCAATTGAGCGCTTTGTGTAGCAGCCGCAGCTTGAGCGACGCGGATTGCCTCGCTGGTTTGTTGCGTGCTGGTCGTTGCCGCTAGCGCCGCAGTGGCGGCTTGTTGGGTGGCTGCGCTCACCGCTTGCTGGGTCGCTTGCGCTAGCGCGGTCAACTGGTTTGCCGCATTGGCTGTAGCGGTCGCCCACAGATTGGCCGTATCGGTAGCCTTAGCCACAGTCTGGGCCGTGGCTGCACTATCCACCGTTGGGGTCGATGTTTCGCTAGGGGGGACTGTAGGCGTATTGGTAGCAGTAGGCAGAGGAGGCGTATCTGTTGCGGTTGGAGCAAGCGTTGGCGCTGCCAAGGCAGCCACGGTGCTGTTCTCATTGCCATTTTCAGATACGGTTGGTGATTCATCTGCTTCAAGGGTTGCGAACTTCTCTTGTTGTACGGATACAACTGCACTGCCCGGCTGCGTTTGGGCAACAGTGGCCGCGGCCACTTGGTTGAGCAGTTGTGATCCTTCATTCATCGTGGGCAGGGCGCGCAGATACCACCAGGCTCCCCCCACCAGACCACAGAACAAGATCGCCAATAGTGGGGCGATCCAGATTGGCAATAGCGAGCGGCTGGTATAGATGCCAGTATGCGTTTCGCCTTGCGCGCCAGGTGCATTCACCTGAGTCTGAAACATATATTTCTGCTGGCGACCGAACAGAGGACGGCGCGGTGGCTGAATTTTTGCTGTTGCTGTAACGGTTTCGCCTGGCGTTGCCTTCAATTCGAGTTGTGCGGGATCAAACTGGAGCGCGCCAGCTTCATTGCGCCAATGGATGCGGAAAGTTTGGGTGACATTGCTTTGGTTTTCAATCTGGACGACTGGTGGCTGTTGGTCGTCAGGCTGTTGCAGCAATGTACTTTGAAACTGAGTATAGGGCGTAACGATCAGCGCTCCCTGGGCAATGGCCGGATGGGCCGGTAGTTGTGGGCTTTGTGCCTGAATCGTCAGAGAATAGCGTTTGGGGATGCATTGTGGGCTGCGCGGTGGGCTGATGGTGATTGCCACTGGTATACGTGTACCAGCAGCCACAGAAATCCCTGTTGGAGGCGGAACAACCCAATCGTTTGGCACACCTGTCAACCGTAGTGACACTTGCAAAGCACTAGTCCCTAGATTTTGCAGAACCAATGGAACTTTGACACGCTGGCCTGGTTCGACCTTGATTTCGGTTGCGGTGAGGGTGAGGGTAAGCGTCTGGCTTACTGGGCGTGGCTCCCCACTGCGTTGTGGTGGAGGAGCAACCATGGTGTGATCGGCGATCGCA
>CAZTXO010000167.1:0-2106 GCA_964617515.1 uncultured Saprospiraceae bacterium
CTCTTTTCAATTTCAGAGGACTTTATCCCTTCACCCCAGTCAACGTTACACCCTGGATAAAGGTGCGCTGGGCTAGGAAGAAGAGAATGACAATGGGCATAACGGTCACGGTGCCGGCGGCCATGAGCAGGGCCCAGTCGGTTTTGCGAGCGCCGGCGAAACCGTAAAGACCCAGGGCCAGTGTGTATTGCGATTTGTCGCTGAGGTAGATCAGGGGACCCAAAAAGTCGTTCCAGTTGGACAAGAAGGTAAAGAGCGCCACTGTGGCCAGGGCTGGTTTGGCCAGGGGCAGAATAATGCGCCAGTAGATGGCGAACTCGCTGGCGCCGTCGATCTTGGCCGCCGCCGAAAGTTCCTGAGGGATGGTCATATAGAACTGGCGCAGCAGAAAGATAAAGAAGGCATTGCCAAAAAAGGCCGGCCAGGTCAACGGATGCGGTGTGCCAACCCAACCCAGGTTGCGGAAAATCAAAAAGGTGGGGATCAACGTCACTGGATAGGGGATCATCAACGTGGCAATTAGAAAGCCAAAGAGCGCATCGCGTCCCGGCCATTGAATGCGCGCAAAGCCGTAGGCCACCAGGGTACAGGAGACAATCGTCGCCACCACATTAAAAAGGGCAATGTAAAGCGTGTTGCGAAAATAGAGGAAATAGGGAATGTAGGTGAGCGCGCGCGGGTAATTGCTCCAGATAAAGGGGCTGGGGATATATTGTGGTGGCATCAGAAAGATCTGCTTATCCGGCTTGAGTGAAGTGGAAAGCATCCAGAAAAAAGGCAGAATAAACGCTAACCCCAGCAAGATCAGCAAGAGATGGGTCATGGAAGCCGTAAAAAAACGGCGCGTCTGCTTGCGTTGATACCAAGGCAGCGCAACAGGCATCGGTTTGACCATCAACGTGTTTCTCCACCGTAATAAACCCAACTGCCCGAGCTTTTGAAATAGACAAAGGTGATCAGCAGCACAAACGCAGCGAGCATCCAAGCCATTGCACTGGCATAACCCATGTGCAGATACTTAAAGGCGTTGCGATAGAGCAGCAGTCCGTAAAAGAGCGTGGTATCCAACGGCCCACCCGAACCATCGGTAAGCACATAGACAAAGGTGAACGATTGAAAGACATCAATCGTGCCCAGCACCAGGTTAAAGAAGATCGTCGGGGAAATCATCGGCAACGTAATGTGGCGGGTCTGGGCCAGGGCGTTCGCGCCGTCGATCTCAGCAGCTTCATAAAGATGCTGGGGCACATCTTGTAACCCAGCCAGATAGATCACCATACTGCCGCCGATGCCCCACAGCCCCAGCAGGATCAACGATGGCTTGGACCAGTTAGGGTCCGTCAACCAACCGATGGTAGGCAGCCCAATCTGCTTGAAGATGGCGTTGACCAGGCCAAATTGTGGATTTAACATCCAGCCAAAGAGCAAGGCCGTCACCACCTGTGGAAAGACACTGGGCAGATAGAAGACAGTGCGATAAAACGACATACCGCGGATCTGTACATTGAGCAGCAGCGCCAACAGCACGCTAAAGGCAATGTTGAGCGGAATCGAAAAGATCGCCATGATCAGCGTGTTGCGCACCGCTGTCCAGAAGAGATGATCGGTGGTTAGCAGCTCTTGAAAATTGCGGATTCCTACCACCTTGGCCGGCTCCAACACATTGTAATCGGTAAAACTGTAGTAGAGCGAGGCCAGCAACGGATAGAGGGTAAAGATCAACGTACCGATCAGCCAGGGCGATACAAAAAGCAGGCCACTGATCAAGTTTCGTCGTACGCTTGGGCTTAGCCGCCTGCCAGACGTTTTTTGCAGGGTCATTTGTGCCATACAACTACCTTAAAAATAGAACCTAGCCAACAACTTGTTCCGGTGTGTAGAGATGCACTCGGGGGTCACCAGTGGCTGTTTCGGCCACCCGACCAAATTCCCGAGCAAAGAAGGCATAATGCACATCCCAGTATGGATCGCCATCCAGCCAATGCAACCCGCGGTTGATCAAGCGCGTCAGATCGTCTTCGGTCACTGTCGCCCGCTGCCACTTGGCTTCGCCAAAGATCACCCGGCGTTCGGCTCGGTTCACGGCCAAAACATCAATCTGGGCGT
>CAZTXO010000168.1:0-2101 GCA_964617515.1 uncultured Saprospiraceae bacterium
TTCGTCACCCATATGCGCTTTGATTACCGCAGTTCTGACGCCAAAGGCCGCAGCTTCGCAGGCGGTTTTCTCGGCATCTTCGCGTCGACGGAAATAATTGATTGCCACATGGCATCCTTGTTGGGCCAAAGCGAGCGCGATTCCACGCCCAATTCCCCGTCCGCTCCCGGTAATCACCGCCACCTTATCTTTTAACACCACATTGCCCATCCCATCAACTCAACTGGCGGACGAATTGGGAATCACCAATCCAGCCCTAATAAGCGTATCAACTCCTCTGGTGTAGTTGTACCACGAACGCGCACACGACGCAACTCAAACATATCCTGGCTGTCATGTGTCGCTCCCTGAATAGTCGTCAGTCCGGCCCAGTAGTTGGCGCTATGAAAAATATCAATGGTTCGCTGGTCGTATTCGCCAGAAGGATAGCAGATAAAGTGGGGGCGCACACCGATCTCGGCCTGGATGGTCTCGGCATTGCCCAGCGCTTGCCAGATCAGGTAATCCTTGTCCTTGCCACGCAGGCTGACATGGTTGCGTCCGTGTGCTTCAATCGACATTCCAGTGGCATAGAGTTCGCGTACCATATCCCAGCTCAGATACTCAGGTCGCTTTTCATCGATAAAGTCGCTCACAATAAAAAAGGTGGCCTTCATCCCATGCGCCTTGAGAATCGGCAAGGCATTGACATAATTGTCGCGATAGCCATCATCAAAAGTTAGCACCACCGACTTCGTTGGCAGTGGCGTGCCCTGGGTGAGATAACCCAGCAGATCATAGAGGCTAACTGTCGTGTAACCGGCGGCCTGCATTGCATCTAATTGCGCGGTAAACAACGCTGGGCTAACTGACAGATCCTGCCGGTAAATGTCAGCATCCGCCGGCGGCTCGCTCAGGTAGTGATACATTAAGATCGGCACCTGCACCGTACGATGGACGCCATCGGGCGTGGGCGCCAGCAATGCCGCAAGCGTTGGCGTAATCACTGAAGAGGTGGTCTCACTATAGCCGGTTGTCATCGACACACCCAGGCTCGGCAATGGCAACAACGACACCGCAATTGGGCGCGGGGTTGAGGTGAGGGTAGGGGTGGCGGTCGGTGTGGCCGTTGTCTGGGCTGTTGGGGAAGAGTGCGTGGATGTGGGGGATATGGGTGTTGGCGTGGGTTGCCTTAGCGGAGTTAGGGTTGCTTCCACCAGCGTCACCGACTGCTCCGTGATTGGTTGTTCGGGCTGCGAAGCGGCAAACCAGCCACAACCGCCGAGCAGAAAGATGGCCCAAACAGCGATCAGCCTAGGGTGCAAAATAATTGCAGAAAAAATTGCGGCCCGTCGACACACGTTTAACATTTACTATCTCAACATTAGCCTAAAAATCATTATTGCTTAAATCTGGACGCTCTACCCGTTGCGGCTGGCGATGGCTCAATAGCAGATCACAGACTAAAGCCAGAGTTATGCCAGTGTATTTTGAGCCAATCGATAGTCGTCATCTGAGCTTGTATAATGTAAAAAGTGTAGTATAATAGAAAAAGTTTGGATTGTAAGTTTACTTACGTCATGGTTTCATTCAATTCCAGCATCATTATCCTGATAGGTTGACAAATCGGATTGTCTACATTATACTTTCTAGCATAGAATACAATATTTCATAAATTACTGCTCTCTTTCAGTCCGTTATATCCATTGCACCCAAAGCAAATTTAGAGAGCATTTCGAACGCGCCCCAGACTATTTGCCAGCATAGATTGAGATTTAGGAGACCGTTATGTATCGACAAAAGATCCGTGAATATTATGAACATTTAAGCCGCAGCTATCGCAAAGTCGCGGATTATATTATGAGCAACTACTACGAAGTTTCGTTTTTGACGGCTGCACAATTGGCCTATGCTGTGGGCGTGGACACAACAACCGTCGTGCGCTTTTCGCAGCGTTTGGGCTACAATGGGTACCCAGAATTGCTGCACGATATTCGTGAGCAGGTCAAATCCGAAATTTACGCCAACTACGAACCCAAAGAATTATCACCCGCAGACCCGGCTGGGGCTTTCAAAGATCGTGCTGAGCATGAACAAAACAATTTGCAACAGATGTTGACGC
>CAZTXO010000169.1:0-2095 GCA_964617515.1 uncultured Saprospiraceae bacterium
GATATATTCTGATAAATACTTCTTCATCTCCTTTCCCAATTTATCATAAGATATATTTAATTCTTTACCATTTACAATAAGATCTTCTAATAAAGAATTCGGAACACTTTCCAGGAAACCTTTTATCCCAGAGAGTATGGTTGGAGATGAATTACCAAATCTGAGAATATATTCTGATATCTGATTATTACGATTGTGGACGTATTTATCGTCATTGATCGCTTTGCGCAATTCGGCAATCTCGTCAATGAGCGCTCTTTGGTTTTTTGCCAGCAAGTCTTGCCCCAGCGTCCTGGAACTGGGTGATCGCTGCAATCGTAAAATGGTTCTGGGATTGGCATCGGTGCGAAGCCTTTCCCAGTACCATGCGGCACCCGCATAGCTGAGGAGCGAGACCATCAGTTTCGCTACTGTGTCGGGCGCTTCGTTTTTCAGGAAGGCGAGCAACGGCACTCCGGAGGTGTCGGCACGGTCTGCGCAGAGGAAAATAGCGTCGCTATTACGTGCGAGATCCTCAACAAGATGGCCCGTATGCAAGTAGGTTGACGCTATATCAATCACTCCGTCATATTGCATGGAATTTTGTACGATTGCAGCAGATTCCCACAATACGAATAGCATATCCATCTTTCTATTATTATTACAAAAAAATTCTTAACATTTTTCAAAAACTACGTACACTTCAATGAATCATGGAACAGTAAACGTTGTTTCATTACTAACATATGGAGGATTGTTCGATAATCCAACCTGAAGAAATGTTTTTGACTTCGCCTTATAATTACCTGAAGGACTTATTGTCACGGATGATTGGTCTGTACTGGGGCCATAAGTCCAATGCTGCATCGCATTGATGGTAACAAATCCATTCTGCTTTGACCTCGAATAGAAAATCCCCGAATTTGTACCGGGACTCTGGCTATAACCATGAACCACCGAGCAAGATATTAAAATATGTACTGATGTGTTACCATTATTAAAAACGTCTGCGTAATGACGCCCTATCCCTTCAACTGGATTGAATGCAGTGCTTCCCTCTTGAGGAGTAACAACTTCTGCACTTCCATTACGGACAACATCTGCATGTACTTGCGAAGCACTGATCAACACAACAGAGAAGCATGCAAGATATATCGAAGGTTTAATCATAAAGTTATCTCCTATGTGATTTGGACGAAACGCTATTAATTTACCCCCCCCCCATCAGAAATGTCAAGAATTATTTGAAGTAACATTCACACGGATATGAATCTGAACAATACTTGATTCACCATCCAGTATACTCACCATTTTACCCTAGACTTTGTGAACATTTTTTGACTCGGGAGGTCGCTCCGATAGCCTTACCATAGAACCGGTGCCCGCGAGTAACAAAGCGCAGTGGCGCAGCGCAGCGACCTTCCCAGACCGCCTAACCATGACCTCGCCTCTCGCGCTCACCCCATGGCGCGCCTTCGGGGAACATGGTAGACAGAGCGGCGGAACCCTTCCTCGGAGACGACCTTGAGCCAGAAACCGCACTTCGGCCTCACCGGCCTCGCCGTCATGGGCCAGAACCTCGCCCGCAATGTCGCCCGCAACGGCTTCCCCATCGCCGTCCACAACCGCACGGCATCCAAGACCGACGAGTTCCTGGCGGCCCATGGCGGCGAAGGTGCCTTTGTCGGCGCGCACAGCCTCGCCGAGTTCGTCGCCGCCCTGGAGGCGCCGCGCACTATCCTGATCATGGTCAAGGCCGGCGCGCCGGTCGATGCGGTGATCGACGAGCTCGTGCCGCTGCTCTCGCCCGGCGACACGCTTATCGACGGCGGCAACTCGCTCTTTACCGATACCCAGCGCCGCAATAAAGCCCTCACCGCCCGGGGAATCAACTTCCTGGGTGTCGGGGTCTCCGGCGGCGAAGAGGGGGCGCTCCACGGCCCGTCGATCATGCCTGGCGGGCAGCGCGACGCCTACGAACGGGTGGCGTCCATCTTCCAGGCGATCGCGGCCCAGGTGGACGGCACGCCCTGTGTCGCCTACATCGGCGCGGACGGCGCCGGGCACTATGTCAAGATGGTCCACAACGGCATCGAGTACGGCGACATGCAGCTCA
>CAZTXO010000170.1:0-2094 GCA_964617515.1 uncultured Saprospiraceae bacterium
AGCTTCTCCAGTTGAGATCACAGGGATGAGTTGAGCGGCCTGCGCAGTATCAAAGTTTGGTTTAATAAACTGCGCACTGGCCCAGCCTTCCGTGGTTGTACCAGTGGCGCAGCAAACGCGCCACCAGGTATTCTCTTCATTGCGCTGCAAAATTTGCACCGTTTCATTACTGGCAACCGTACCCAGGATTTGGTAGTCGGTGCCCGGGCCCTCGCGCAAATTCAACCGTGAAGCAGCCGTAATTACGCCAATCAGCCCCTGGCTTGGTCCGCTCGGTTGAGAAGACGCAGATGTGGGCGTCGGCGTCGGTTGATTGTTGTTATTGCCATTATTATCGTTGTCATTCTTATCCGGCTTGGGCGTATTGGTAGCCGCTGGTACGGCGGTATTGGTAGGCTTGGGCGTAGGATTTGGTACAGTTTGATAAAGAGGCGCAGCTTGCACCGGTGTTCTGGCGATCCAGAGCGTGGCCATCAACAGACCAATTACCCCAAATAGCCAATAACGTTGTAGATGTTTGCTAGCTGGTTGACTATTCACTTTATGCTTTGCGCTCATGCTTTTCCTCATTTAGTTCTATAACGTGCCTTGCGGATAGGTGACAACCTCAATTTATACGGGTAAATTTGGGTCATCAAGCCTTGGATCATTCAATAGGCCCCATTGCCATGCAAAATGGCAGGCAGGGTGGACAAGATAATCCTTAAATCGCGTAATAAACTGTAATGCTCAATATAATCAAGCTCTAATTGCAGCCGCTCACTTAGGTTGAGATTGCCACGCCCACTGACCTGCATCGGTCCAGTTAGCCCTGGCTTGACCGCCAAACGTCGCCGCTGCTGATCATGATATAGAGCAACAATCCGGGCTTCTTCAGGACGTGGCCCCACCAGGCTCATTTCCCCCCTAAGAACGTTCAAAAATTGCGGGGTTTCGTCCAGGCTTGTGCGACGTAAAAGGCGACCCACGCGCGTCACCCGTGGGTCATTGGTTAGTTTATAGACAGGCTCAGGAAGCGCGGTCAGATCGATCAATTCAGGCAAACGATCCTCGGCGTGGTTGACCATGCTGCGCAACTTGACCAGGCGAAAAGGGCGCCCATGTTCACCAACACGAACTTGGATATAAAAAACAGGGCCCGGTGAATCCAGTTTGATAGCAATGGCCGCAACGGCGACCAACGGGATGCTGAGCACCAGACCAATCAGCGCCCCAACAATATCGATCACCCGTTTGACCAGCCGCTTCCAGCCAGGGATCACGGGTTGGCGAGCGCCAGGTGGCGTGCCAGCAAAGTGAATCGCCCCAAAGAGAAAACCGCTACCCAACGCCAATGCCCGCACCAGCAACATCCCCGGCGCAATTAGCGCCAACCCAGGGGATTTCTGAGCCAGCTTGCGCATAAATGGCACGGTCGTGACTAAAAACGCTACCACTACCAGCCCAATGAGCGGCCAAATCCAGGTGAGCAATGGCCAAAAGAAGCTAGCCACAGCCAAGGGCAACAGCCCCAACCCAGCCGCCAGCAGGACAATTTGCACTTTCAAAACCTGGGGCGTGTGGCTATCCTGCACCATCCGTTCAGGGTGCCAGCGCGCCAGCAGGGCTTTCCAATAGCCAATATAGTATTTGCGGCGCGCATAATCGCCAATATCGTGATCATGAAAGTGTACTACTTGGGCCTCTGGCGCAAAGACCAGACGGTAGCCCTTTTGGGCCAACCGGAAGCTGAATTCCTGGTCTTCTACCGAAGCGGTAGTAAAAATGGGATCAAAGCCACCGTTTTCCAGAAAAATGGCTCGACGATAACCGGCAGAGTAGGTGTCGATAAAGTCGATCTGCAGCTGCCCCCGCATACGATCATAGCGATCTTCGTATTCGGCCTGGACAAAACGGGGAACCAACGCTGATTGTTCGGTTAAGTAGGCGCCTTTTGCCCCCATGACCGTTGGATCATCAAACGCGGCCAGCATGGTCGCAATCCAGTTTACGGTAGGGGCACAATCCGCATCAGTAAAAAGCAACAAAGGGGCGTGCGCGACCTGCGCGCCGTGATTGCGCGCTGCGGCTGGCCCTGCATTCGGCTGCTGAATC
>CAZTXO010000171.1:0-2077 GCA_964617515.1 uncultured Saprospiraceae bacterium
TGTCTTCAATACTTTCGAAGAGTTCGCCTTCATCTTCCATCTCCTGGAGGTTTTCGATGACTTCCAGTGGCGCGCCGGACCGAATGGCATAATCGATCAATTCATCACGGGTCGCGGGCCATGGAGCTTCTTCCAGGTGATGGGCTAATTCAAGTGTCCAGTACATGAAATCGTAGACTAAAGAGTTAAAAAAAAGTAAACCGTATGGGCTTTAACGTATGGGAGATCGGTCAGGTTCCCATGGCTAATTTTCTGCAAATGTAAAAAATCCCGATGGCCATAACACCAAATAAGCTATTTTTTTTGCATCCACAAATTAAAACAAAATACAGATTATCAGATATTTATGATATTTTAAAAAATATTTCTGCTGTAATAAACTGAATTATAAAAACCCGTAAGGAAGAGACGTGGCGTCTTGACAAGGGCGACTGGACCTGGCTGGAACTCGAAATCAATGAAATCAGGTACAATGTGGTCTATGGTCAGTGAGTTTTCCTAATTTTACCGCATGGAATTACGTGACTCTGTGTTGCCATGGATGCAGTCGGCACTCTCGGGCCGAAGGACCCTAACTGCGATATATGCAGTTTTTGCCCTGGCCGCGGGGATACAATCGTATGTCTCTCCCGATAAGCAGTTTACCGAAGGGGGAAAATATTACACCTGTTACAACAATTATGTGATTTTCAGAAATTCTTACATCCACATGGCCGAAGACAGGGACATGTATGTGCAGTATCCGGACGAACAGGGAGACCTGTACAAGTATACACCTACTTTTGCATTGTTTTTTGGCTTGTTTGCCATGATGCCCGACTGGCTGGGGCTTTGCCTGTGGAACCTGCTCAATGCCCTGGTACTTCTGACGGCCATATATCGTCTACCCGGTTTTACGGTCAGGCAAAAAAACATCATGCTCATCATACTGCTGCCTGAGCTCATGACCTCCCTTCAGAACGAGCAGTCAAACGGCCTTATAGCCGGACTTCTGATACACGCATTTGTCTGGATGGAGGCGGGGCGACACTTTCCGGCCGTAATGTCTGTGATGGCTTCGGCATTTGTCAAGTTGTTTGGCGTTGCCGGTCTGGCGTGGCTGATCTTTTATCCCGGAAGATGGAAGTCGGCCGTATATACCGTGTTGGCTACCCTCCTGCTTGCCGCTGTTCCATTGTTGATGACCAGTTACGAAAGTTATGCCTCACAACTCCGTAGTTTCGGACGTATGCTGGGGGAGGACCATACCGCATCCTACGGGTATTCGGTGATGGGATGGCTCCACACCTGGTTTGGGCTCGACGGTGGTAAAAATACGGTCCTGGCCATTGGGGGCATATTGTTGTTGCTGCCATTTGCACTGATAAATAAGTACAGTAATTACCAGTATCGTTTGTTGCAACTTTGCTCGGTGCTGATCTGGATTGTAATATTTAATCACAAGGCCGAGTCACCGACCTTTGTCATAGCCATGGCCGGCGTAGTCATATGGTACATGACTATGCCAAAATCCAGGACCAACAATATCTTGCTTGCCCTGGCTTTGATCTTCACATCACTAAGTCCCACGGACATTTTCCCGGCATGGGTCAGACAAAATCTGGTCATTCCCTATACGCTCAAGGCCGTGCCATGTATCATTATCTGGGCTAAGATATGGTATGAGTCAGTTTCCGGCAAATCGGAGTAACGTTAAACAATGATCCCATTACCGGCTTGTGACAGTATCCATTATATCCTCAGTCCCAGGGAAATGCCCCAGTAGGAGGCCCTGGTTTTGTAGACATTTGAATAATTAACTACATATCTCGCCTCTGGGTTTGTAAAATTATTGAGCGTCAGCTGATAATGCAGTCCCAGTTCAAAATTTTGGGCAAAACGGTAACATACACCCATATCGGCTTGCAAATGATACAAATTTACCAACCTTGAGGCATAAGTGATATACGGCACATTTAAACTAGGATTGTCTTTAACATGTGCATCTCTGAATTCCTGTACTTTAGTAACAGGAGAAAATACAAGGCCGGATTCTATGTTTAAGTTTCGAGATAGATTATATTTTACTCCGGTTCTG
>CAZTXO010000172.1:0-2076 GCA_964617515.1 uncultured Saprospiraceae bacterium
GACGTTCCACCTGTTGCATTTAGGCTTACACTACTACATGCCGTTGTTGTACCTGTAATATTGGCGTTTGGTAAAGCATTGACGGAAATAGCTTGTGCAACCGTTGCGGGAGAACCATAAACATCTAATGAAAAATTGCTATAATTTCCTGCTGCCAAGCCGCTTACTGTAAAAGCATTATTGGCAACCATTACGTCTTGAGGGCTGCCGCTACCTGCAAAACTCAATCTATAAATGCCGTTGGGTACATGGGTAGTTGTAAAAGTAATATCATTATAGCTGCAAATGGAGATAGTTGTTGTGGCAAGTGTTGGTGCAACATACGCAAAAGGCACTACATATTCACAAGCCCCACCCGAAGGCGTTATTTTAGCATATAAAGTAGCGGGCAAAGTAACAGAAGGGGTAAAGTTATTAGGTGTTGTAAAAGTACCTGCCGAAACCGTAGCAGCAGCATCACTAAAAATGCCATCAACTGTGCCATTAAACGTACCACCATAAGCAAAAATAGGTGTTGCATTGCTACGAACATGAACCGCACCATTGCCTGTATTGGTTACCGTACCTGTTGTTGGTAGAAGGTTGGTAACGCCTGTATTGTTGAAAGTACCGTTTGTATTGAGGAAATCATTGGTAACAATAAGTCCTGCATTGGTCGTAAGGCTATTGTTTTGATTGTCATAAGTTCCTGCGGACATTAATATTTTACCACATGCCAGATTATTCAGCGTGCCGCCTTGTACTGCAATACCTGAACCACTTGTTATATTGAAAGTACCCGAATTATTAAAAATAGAAGAAGGTTGTATCGTAAGTGCCTGAATACTTCCTGAATAATTGATAGTACCTTGATTAGTTCCAGTTTGCCCAGTGAAACCTCCAAGATAACGAAAACCCGTACTTGGTGTTTGCAAATTAATAATGCCCGTAGAAGTATTAGTAACAACAGTGTTATTTTGTCTAAAAAATATGCCTGCACTAGATGAATTTGTTATGGTAAGCATCCCTGAGTTTGTAATTGATGCACCAGGATCTTGTAACTCTATACCATAGGTAGCACTGCTTACCGATAATGTTCCATTATTGACAATAGAAGCATTGCTATAAACTGTGATTGCAGCAATACCAGTGTTGTTGACATTCATTACCCCGCCATTATTAATGGTCAAAATAGCTAAATCAAGGAGAAAAATTTCTTTACAGTTAGCCGTTGTGCCATTCAAAACAACAGGGTCGTTGGCAACATTGGGAATATAAACAGGATTAGTGGCAGTCGGCACACCATTCGGCGACCAGTTACAAGCATTTGCCCAATCGGTGCTGACTGTGCCTGTCCAAGTCATGGTTTCGGTGGCAGTAGCTACTTGGGGGCAAGAGCAGTCGTGAGTATCGCCTGTGATAGTCCACCCTTTATTTGTAACCATATTGGTACGAGCCGTTTGCCCTGCACAATACTGTAATGGCAAGACATCTCCTAAGTTTTTGTTAGTATAACCTGCTGCGTCCCAAGCGATTAAGATAGCATCATAGTTGGCACGAGAAATACCCGAATTGAAAAAAATATTGAGCATAGTAGTAGCATTGCCAATATTCAGGTTGCCAATGTTTTGGTTAAATGCCGTACAATTTTCAAACATAAACGCCATATCTGTCACGTTTGCTGTGTTAAAATTACTCGGCATGGCTTGGTTAAATGCCATACAATTGGCAAACATACCTGCCATATTTGTTACGTTTGCTGTGTTAAAATTGCTCGGCATGGCTTGGTTAAATGCCATACAATTGGCAAACATACCTGCCATATTGGTCACATTACTCGTATTAAAAGAACTTGGCAGGGCTTGATTGTAGGCACTACAACTTTCAAACATACCTGCCATATTGGTCACATTGCTCGTATTAAAACTACTTGGCAAGGCTTGGTTATAGGCAGAGCAACCCTGAAACATAGCAAACATATCCGTTACATTGGCGGTATTAAAATTATTGGACAGGGCTTGATTGAAATTGCTGCAAAATCTAAACATACCTGCCATATTTGTTACGTTTGCTGTGTTAAAATTGCTCGGCATGGCT
>CAZTXO010000173.1:0-2067 GCA_964617515.1 uncultured Saprospiraceae bacterium
GGAGGCTAGGACTAAATAAAGGGTAAGCAAAGGCGGGTAGGACCAAAAGCAATGGAGGTGGTCGAAGGCAGACGGGCGAAAAGTGGGGTGGAGTGAACGGATTTGTAAGATAACAAAAGGTAAGAGCAGGCTAGGATTCCCAGTGGGCTAGATGGTGGGCCATAGGGCAAAGTGGGGGTGGAAAAAAAGGGCAGAAAAGCGCCAAGAGCGAACAAGCCCGGAGGGGTTGGGCAAAAAAAGGCGCAGGGGGCCATGACCAAGCCAGTGAGCGTGGCCTAGCTGGGCGAGAAGTTGTGTTTGCAGCTACCGAAGCGAGGCCGGGCGCTCCACCACAGAGATCAACCGACGAGATAAATTATGACCCTTGGGTCGTGCGGTAGGGCAGCAAGCACAGCAGTAGATCAGTGATGCTGGAGGAGGCAGGGTGTTAGCAATTGCGTTGCATGGCAGCTTTTTTCTCCTTGATAGGCTGCAAAGCGCGCAGATTGATCAGCACATAGATCAAGGTGTTGCGGTTGCTGATAGAGTGTTGGTTACGCAGGTGCGGGCGTTCAATGCCGAGGGCTACGGCCTGACTGTTGATCCGTTCAACGGTGGAGCGCTGGTCATAGAGACGCTCGAATTCGGGGCTTTCACGGTCGAGGGTGTGTCTGGCAAAGGCGCCGATGCTGGTGGGCAAGGTGGTGAGGCAGCCCTGGTCATTGCCATTACGTTGCCAGTTCTTGTGGTTGATGGGGCAAACCTCGCCGGTTTTCTCAGGAAAAAGCAACGGGCAGACATAGCGCCCAATCTCATGGGGCACCAGACAGTGGCTTTTCTTTTGGACTTTGCCTTTTAAGGGCATGGGGAGGCCCGCCTCGCAGAGGGGGAGACGGTCAGGGCTGAAGGATTTCTTGTGGTCGGCTCGGTCAGCCCAGGGCACGGCAGCAAAACCACCAGCCAGGGTGAAGTACTCGTGAACATACCAGGTGTCGAAGGCGCCATCCAGTGCGCCGAACTTGGGTTTGTAGGCGAGATGCTGTTCGGTCTGGGCCATGAGGGGGTGAAAATAGCTTTCGTCGGCATGGTCAAAGGTCTGGGTTAGTTCGGCGAGAACGACCTCGCACCAACCATCAACTTTGGTGGCGACAACGCCTGAAGCATAGCCCCAATAATAGTCGCCGGCTTTGGGTTTGGGCAGGTCGCTGGAGGCAGGCAAGCCCTGGGTGGTGGGTGTCGGTTCAGCGGTAACGCTCGCAACCGGTGCCTTGGGTGTGGACGCCGTGGCGGCTGCGTCTGGGGTGGTTGACGATTTGCTTTGAGCCGGGCCATTGTCATTGGCTTTGAAGCCGACTTTGCAGTCAGCATCGCCTTTGGGTTGCTTTTCCTTGTGGAAACGACCACCTTTGATGAATTCTTTGGGATTATTTTCCCTGACCCAAGCAATGATATGTTTGGTGTCGAGCGAAATTTCATCACCAAACTGGAGTTCTGGCGGGAATTCGGTCTTGAGGAGTTGCACTGTGCCTTTGAGTAAGAACTGCATTTGCGCAGGGGGCAATTTGCGCAACAACCGGCTCAGATGGCGATGGGTTGGCAGGCTTTTACGCACATCAAAGCCATACGAGTAATGGTCGGACGGAACCAGGGCAAAGCCTAAGGCCCACACTAAGGCTGGCTGCTCGACCAGGTGGTCATGCAGCGCTTTCATCGACTTCAGGTCTTTGTCCAATTTGACCAGAAAGGCCGCCACCACTGGCGCATCTGGCCCAGGCTGCGGGCCACGGCGCTTTTTCCCTAGACCACGTTCGGGAAAGTGTGCCCAATCCAGCCCACCGAGTAGCCGGATGTACTTCAGCGCCGCTTCCGATTCACGAATCAGCAACGGCAAGGTTTGCTCATCCATTTGCGCTAGTTGCGACAACGCCGGTCGTAGCAGCGGTACTGACAATATCAGCGGCGTCGGGGCAGGGTTGGTTGGTGGCACGAGCCCTAACCACTTTCGGGCAGAACCCATCAACTGTGCTATCATAGCGACAAGTCTCCTTTCAACGTTGGTCGGGTTGTCTCTGTGGTGGAGTTCCCCAA
>CAZTXO010000174.1:0-2066 GCA_964617515.1 uncultured Saprospiraceae bacterium
TATTTATTTGGAAAGGGTCACAATGTCCGCATAATCTTGTCGCCGGTTTTCTTTTAATCGTTGATTGTCTAGTTTCTCATCTGCACTAAACATCATTACTGCACCTTGAATTTTTAACATTTCATTTTGCATCGAAGCCATTTCCAAAAGAATCATCGCCTGAACATTGGCAAGTTCCCTATAATCAGTTGCACTGCTAACACGCGCGGCTAATTGCTGAATATTTTGCTGGCGGGTGGTGGCCGTTGTATATATTTTTTCGCCCATCGCCATTTGGGTTGCGGTGCGAATACCCATTCTTTCAAGTTCTTGATAGTAAAAATCATTGGCCGCATTACTATCGGGTTTCATTTGCCGGTTTTCATTACGAATTTCATTTGCCCGGTTATTAATATCACCAAAACCACTGACATTCTTTCCCTGCAACAACTGGCTTAATTGCTGGGCATCTTGTGGCAAATGTTGCCTAACTTTTGGGTCATTTAATAACGCCAATAAATCGTTGATGTTACCAGTTTTATTAAAGCTATCATACAGGCGCTGGGCTTCTTTTAACTGGCTTTCCATTTTTTTTAATTGTTCCAGCTGGTTTTGAATTTGTTCAATTGACCGCGCCACCTGGGTGGCATCAAACACCGGAATCCCCTGTCCTAATGATTGATTGGCACAAATAACACTGGCACAAACCAAAATTGCTCTTTGAATAAACTTATGCATGTTTTTTCCTCCGAATTACACTTTTCTGGACATCAAGTTTGTTGGACTGAAAGAATTTCTTTTTGAGAATATTCACTTTATTAATGTTTTGCTGACCATTACTTTGATTAAGATTTTGATCGGAGTTGCCAGTTGAGGCTAGAATGGCAAAAATCACGTTTAAATCATGTTTCCAATCAAGCTTGATGGTAAAATGATCTTGGTTGTCTTCAATAAGTTCCATGGCGTTTCTCTCCTATGCCTTTTTTCTTTCATTTAAAAATACCGGTAACCATTGAGCAGGGTCATCACCCACCCTTTCGCGAATTTGATCAAGCAGTTCCACGTTCTTGGTAGTGCCTGACAAAATTGCAAGTTCGTCCCACATCCCTCCTAAATTCAGTTCAGCCACAACTGAATAGTTTCCTTGCTTGATCAAAAAGCGTCTAGTTTCAGGAATAATATCTTCTTTGATTAAAAAATATTCCCGCCGGGTTAACTTAAAACCTTCGCAATAATCATGTTGCGATGCTTTGGGATTGGGGAAAAATATTTGGGTTGGGCATTGTTCAATAATGGTATGGGAAATTTCCGATTTAAGGGCATCGGCCGGTGATTGCGTGCCAAATATCAACAGGCCGTTTTGCTTACGAAAGGTTTTTAACTTATTCTGGGCCAAATCGCGAAATGCTTCATCACCCAGCGCTTTCCAAAACTCGTCAATGTCAATAACCACACGGCGGCCGTCAATTAATTGCTCAACCCGGTGAAATAAATACATCATCAAGGGGGTACGGATTTCAGCATTATCCAGAAACTCGGTCATATCAAAACCCATCAGTTTCTGATTCAAGCTTAATTGATCGGCCGTGTTATCAAAAACCCAACCTAATGTTTTTCCATAACACCATTTTTCCAGCCGGGCGCCAATTCCTTCGGGGTCTTGCTGGCCCAGTTGTTGACGCAAAGCCAGTAAAGACCGTTGTGATTGCGGAATATGTTTCAGACCCTCAAGGGCCGAATCGATGCGCTTTTCTTCAGCAACCGATAAATTGCGGCCCGGAACACTTACCAGTTTGCGAATAAGGCTTCTAAGAAAAGCCAAATTGGTTGGGGTTAATTCCAACGCCTTCAAAGGGGCCAAACCGGTAGCCTTACCGTTCCGCAAGGTTAAGTATGTTCCGCCGCAAGCCCGAATGAATATTTCAGCGCCGCGATCCTTATCAAAAAAAATACGCTGCGGGTTGAATTTTTCAAGCTGTGCCAACAAGAAATTCTGGGCCACGGTTTTGCCGCTGCCTGACGGCCCACAAATAAAGGTATTGCCCAAATCATGCACGTGGAAATTAAAATAATAGGGCGAGCCGCTG
>CAZTXO010000175.1:0-2064 GCA_964617515.1 uncultured Saprospiraceae bacterium
GCCCGGTCCCGAGGCGGAGTCCGCGGACTCCGGGGGGTAGCCGGGAATGCCATCGAGAAGCGCGACCCGGCGTGTCCCGGCGCACGCCGGGATCCACCGCCCGCGATTCGCCGCGTTCCTCCCGGTGCTCGGCGCGCTCCCCGCCCTCGCTTTCGCCTTCGCCCTCGCCGCCTCCGCCGCAGCCGACGACCGCCTGCAGCTGAATCTCGTCCTCGATGGCCGGCTCGTCACCACGCCGGATTCGACCTCGTTCCTCGACGCGGGCCTGGGGAAGACCCGCTACGGCCACGAGCCGCGCGCGGTGCAGGCGAAACTCGCGCAGGCGGCACTCCTCGCGCGCCTCGAACTGCGTCCCGACCTGACCGTGCGCGTGCACGCGAACGTCGATGCGGAGCACGACTTCCACCGGCGGCTGGACCTGATCGAGGGGGTCTTGCGATACAACCCCGCCATCGGCGACACCGCGTCCCTCGACATCCGCGCCGGGGTGTTCTTCCCCACCGTGTCGCTCGAGAACACCGACATGGCCTGGCTGTCGCCCTACACCACGACCTTCTCCGCGATCAATTCCTGGATCGGCGAGGAAGTGCGCACGCTGGGGGTCGAGGCGGGACCGTCCTTCCGTCTCAACGAGGCGCAGCTCCGGCTCTTCGGTTCGGTCGGGCGCCAGAACGACCCCAACGGGACGCTCCTCGCCTGGCGCGGCTTCGCCCTCCATGACCGGGTGAGCGGCTTCTCGGACCGGCTTCCTCTCCCCGCCCTCAAGTCCTTCGACCTTCCCAGCCTGTTCCCCGATCAGCCGCCCCACGTCCAGCCGATGCGCGAGGTGGACGGCCGGTGGACGTGGTCGGCGGGGGCCTCGCTCACCCATCCGCGTTATCGCGTGCGGGTCCTCTATCAGCCCGAAACCGCGAACCCGGGTTCCTTCGACGGCGAGCAGTACGCCTGGCGGACGGGATACTGGGCCGCGGGGCTGTCGCGATCCGTCGGCCGCGTGGAGTTCCTCGCCCAGGGTCTCGACGGCGAGACCCACATGGGCATCGTGAACGGGGGTGCCAACGCGGTGGTCGCCAAGTTCCAGGCGGTCTACGCCATGGCGTCCTGGACGGACTCCGACGAGCCGAGGCACCGGCTCACCGCGCGCTACGACGCGTTCCGGGTCAAGGACGGCGACGCCTTCGTGGTGGAGGACCCGAACGACGAAACCGGGTCGGCCTGGACCTTCGCCTACGTATTCGCACCCGCGGCGCACCATCGGATCGCCGTCGAAGTCCTGCGCGTGGACAGCACGCGCACGAATCGCCGCGACCTCGGCCTCGACCCGCACCAGGTGGAAGTGCTCGGGACCCTGTCCTGGCGTTTGAGCTTCTAGGCCGCCGAGGCCGGCCGCGGCCCGACCGCATTTGCGGTACGCTTCCTGCGAGGGAGAGAACCATGGCGAAGACACCAACGAAGAAGGCTCCGAACAGGAACGGCGTGGGACGGCGCGATTTCGTCAAGCTGTCGGTGGCGGCCGGAGTCGCGACCGCGGCGGCGCGGACGGCCGGGGCCAAGGAACTCGAAGTGGTCGAGACCGACGTCGAGATCAAGATGCCCGATGGGGTCTGCGACGCCGCGTTCGTTCATCCCAAGGCCGGGTCGTATCCCGGCGTCCTGCTGTGGCCCGACGCCTTCGGCCTGAGGCCCACCATGCGCGCGATGGCGAGGCGCCTCGCCGCCGAGGGCTACTCCGTCCTCGTACCCAATCCCTTCTATCGCGTCTCCAAGGCGCCCTTCACCGACGCCTCGAAGTTCAACTTCCAGAACCCCGACGACATGGCGAAGCTCCGGCCGCTCATGGGCTCGGTGAACGCGCCCGGCAATCCCGAGAAGGACGCGGGCGCCTACATCGCCTTCCTCGACGCGCAGAAGGAAGTCGACAAGAAGCACAAGATCGGCACCCAGGGCTACTGCATGGGCGGCCCGCTGGTGGTGCGCACCGCCGCCGCCTTCCCCGATCGGGTGGGCGCGGGAGCTTCCTTCCACGGCGGCGGCCTGGTCACGGACAAGCCCGAGAGCCCGCAC
>CAZTXO010000176.1:0-2056 GCA_964617515.1 uncultured Saprospiraceae bacterium
TTGCATACCAGCAATATAGGCTGTGCCCAGGCCACCTTTTTCCTGGCGATGGATCACCTGGATCATTGAGCGCGCACCGCTGGCCGGGTCTTGATTGTATTGGGCAGCCAATTGATCGGCAACATCTCCTGTTCCATCCGGCGAGTTGTCATCCACAATCAATAGTTGCAAGCCAGGAATGCCAAGCTGCACCAGTGCGGCAGCCAATTTGGGCAAATTTTCTGCTTCATTAAAGGTAGGAAGGACTACCGTCAAGCGAATAGTGGGAAGTTTTGTACCGAGAATCGTTTGGGTGCTGATTTCCATGACAAGAATTAGGATAGCCATCCAGGTTAAAAACTAGGCAAAATTAGCCTGATTATACTCGCACTTCAGACAAAGCGATATTTTATCGATAGCTTTTGCAACGAACCGTAAATTTGCAATTTGCCTGATGCAAAATAGAAGCTCAACCAAAAAAGTGATAAAATCTAGGCTGTACTCTTTTTAAGGATCAAAAATCAGGTTTACTGTCTATGCCAATGACCGAAACTGTGATTGAACCGATTGTCCACGAGGATGAGGCTACCCGCTGGGAGCCGCTCTATCGTGTGCTGATTCATAACGATGATGTCACCCCATTTGATTATGTCATTCGCATTCTCCAGCGGATCTTTATGCTGTCGGACGAGATGGCAGATCACGTGGCCTGGACAGCCCACGAAGATGGGTTGGCGGTGGTGGTGGTGCGTCCCCGTTCAGAGGCCGAAAAGCTGATCAAGGTAGCCCGCGCCCGCGCCCGCGCCGATGGCTATCCGCTGACCTTTTCGCTGGAGCCGGACAGTTAAAATTAGTAGGACAGTGAGACAGTAAGACAGTTGATCAGTCTCACCGTTCACTGACTCACTGTCTTACTGTCTCACTAGCTCATAGCTTATCCCTTATGACCACTCCTCATCATACACCGGACTGGCTTCACGGCCATGCCCATGAGCCGAATCTGGAAATTCCAGCCTCTGTGCCGGATTTTACGCTTGAATATGCCAATGTTCAGGTGATTCGTATACAGGTAAATGACCTCCACAAGCTTCCAGCCACCCAGGTTGACCATTGTTATATTGTCAGCACCGGTCATGGTACATCCGGGCCATTTACCTTTACAGGAGTGCGCCTGCTTGATCTGATCACCGCCTTTTTGCCGGCCAATTTTGCCTGGCAACAGTGCGACGTCATCAGTGTGGATGGCTTTGGCACGCGTTTGTTTGCCCAAGAAGTGACCACCACCGACCGCCCCATTTTGTTAAGTTATGCGCTGGATGGTCAGGCACTCACCCGCCCCCAGGGACTGGTGCGCTTGATCGTACCCAGCGAAACCGATGATGCCCTGCGCCAGGTTAAGTGGGTGGGACGGATTATCGTTGAATAAGGAAAACCCTTCTATGCAAAGCTGGCGCACCCTGCGGCGCGAGCCCATTTATCAATCTCCAGAGGGCAAGTGGCTTGCGGTTGAAAATCACCGTGTTGCGCTACCCGATGGACGAATCATCGACGATTGGGCCTGGTTGATCACACCCGATTTTGTCAACGTGGTGGCAGTTAGCGAGGCTGGGCAATTTCTCTGTTTTCGTCAAACCAAATATGCGGTCAATGGCATGACGTTGGCCATTGTCGGTGGCTACCTTGAAGCTGGCGAAGAGCCTTTGCTGGCAGCGCAGCGAGAGTTGTTGGAAGAAACCGGCTATATGGCAGACCAATGGGTGTCGCTGGGGTGCTATGCGGTGGATGGTAACCGCGGCTGCGGTCAAGCCCACCTCTTTTTAGCCTGTGGGGCGCGTTGGGTGCAACCGATCCATGCCGACGATTTGGAAGAGCAGGAATTGTTGCTCCTGAATCGCGCCGAGACGGAACAAGCTTTGCACGCTGGGGAATTCAAAGTGGTCTCTTGGTCCACCGCATTGGCGCTCGCGTTGCTTTGGTTGGATCGGCAAAAGAGAGAGAATGATGAGCGAATTGAGTCCGTGGGAGAAGCTGAGCGCCATCAATGAGGGCTCTATTGACTGCCCTTTCCAGGCGAGTG
>CAZTXO010000177.1:0-2048 GCA_964617515.1 uncultured Saprospiraceae bacterium
GATACGGCGAATAAGTCCCCAATTTTGGCGATTTGGAGCAGTTACATTCTCTTGCTCAACATGCTTGTTAGTATTCATATTGTTGTTTTTACCTCCGCAAAAAAAGCGGACGGAACAGAAAGAAGGCTATTGCAAAGCCCATGATTAATTTGCGTTGAGTAGGTGTTGTTTTATAGTTTTGATACTTTGATTTGTCCAAATTATGCTTATATTATGGCGTGTCCCTATAGACCCTTAAGGCTTAACACAATAATTTCTCTATAGGAACACGCCCATATTATCATCTTCTTAGATGGTTTAACGAGGATCTTTCCATACCACCTCTATAAATTCAACACCTTCCCAATCATCGCACACCAAATTTCCTATTCCACCAGAAAAACACACTGCTTCGCAACGTTCATCACTAATAGCAACTAATTCATCTGGGTGTAGTGCGGGACCCTTGAAAACATAGACATATTGGTCTTGGAAGTAGTATTTGTCTAATTGGTATCTCGGTGTGGTAGGTGGAATGCTAAGAATATTATCAATACTACTTTGATAACAACAGGGATAAGTACCGGGGAATTTGTCTTTTACTTTATTATCACAAGCCACCAACATCAATAATAAAGTGATTAAAATGCTTAGTTGTTTCATAGTTTTGATACTTTGATTTGTCCAAATTATGCTTATATTTTGATAACGACCTTAAAAAAGAACAGACTCAATTATCAAACTAATTTGCGTTGAGTAGGTATTTTTTTCGTGCTTTGAGCAATTTGGATAATTGTCTATAAGACTTACGATTAATCCAATTTTTTGTTTGCAAATAGCGCAATTGCTTTCCATACAGTGCTATGTCTTGCATTGTTGGTAGTTGTGCTATTTGCTCGGGCTGTGGTGTTTGAGTACCTATATTATGATATTTGACGAAATTGTTCCAATTTTCGATTGATAACAAAAATGGTCTGCGGTACGTTCTTTCATAAAAAATCAAATACGTTAGCAGCGAATAGCAATTAGTATCTTTAAGCCATATTTTGTTTCTTTTTAAATATGCTAACTGTAATGGCGAAATATCTTCACAAGTCACAATGCTCATCGTATCTGGATTATAAGCATAAAAAGGAGCATAAGCTGTATAATAGGGAATATAGGGTGTCATATTATCAGGAATAAGGGCTGTCTTGTTCTCTTGATACCACCAACCTTGACGAGTTATTGTTTGATAAAAACCTTCATCTTCTATCTCCCGCGTAGTTGTGGGCGACATTAGGACTTCTTGCTCATAGCTTTCGTACAAAGCAGGCACGACAATGCGTTCTTTTTGTAGTGGATTACGACTTGTGGCTATGCTATCTATTATCAAAACCTTAAAACTTTGGTATTGTGCAGGTATCGTTTCTTCTACCTGTAGCTCAGGATTATATATACCCACAGTTTGTTTCCATTCTCTATAAACGGGTGGAAGAATACCTTTTTTCCAAAAACAAGTATCAATTTTTTGGATAGTATCATAACAAATAGCACTTATCTTGGCAGTATAGTCTTTGCGTTTTATCCATATAGGGTATGCAGGATTTATCTCTTCCTTTCTTTTTAGGGTATCTATTACATAGGGAGGGGAAATGATTTTTTTATATGCTGGTTTGATTAAAACCTTTTGTTCTATGGTTTTATAAATAGGTTGGCGATAGCCTTCGTATGCTTGTTTAATGCTTATCTGTTTGGTTTCTGTTCTAAATACGCTGGGAACTATCTCGGCACGAAAGTCGGCACTCATGTAAATTGACTCCGTCCTCGTTTCATACACATAATAAGGGTCATAAATAGTATCGGGCAAAAAGTTATAGCGTTTTAAAAAAGCGGCTACAGATTGCTGTTTTAGTGGCTTTTTTAGCTCGTGGGTGTTTTGTGCTACTGCTACTATGGCAGGTAACAATAGGCACAAAACGAGGCATTTTACTATAGATTGAGATAGTTGCATGCTAAAGGTAGAGATGATTGATGGTTAATCAGAAAGGGTATTGACAAAGGAGCGGGTTTAGAAGTGCAAAGATAGG
>CAZTXO010000178.1:0-2047 GCA_964617515.1 uncultured Saprospiraceae bacterium
CAAGGGCGCGGGACTCGACGCCTCCGACGGGCCGTTCGTGGAGGCGAAGGAGATCCTCGGGGGCTTCTTCGTCATCGAGGCGGAGAGCTACGAGGCGGCGCAGAACATCGCGAGCACCTGCCCGCATCTCGAATTCGGGAGCGTGGAGATCCGCCGCATGGAACCGACGGCCTGACCGCGCTCCGGCCTCCCATGAGCGCGGCCCTCGACGACATCTTTCGGAAGGAAGCGGGGCGACTCGTCCCGTTTCTTCTCCGCCGGCTGGGTCCGCGCCACTTCGACCTGGCCGAGGATGCGGTGCAGGACGCGTTCGTGGAGGCGCTCCGGCGCTGGCCGATGAGCGGCGTTCCCGACGATCCGCGGGCGTGGCTCCTGCTCGCCGCGCATCGCAAGGCCCTGGACCGCCTGCGGCGCGACGCCACCGCGGAGAGAAAGGCGCATCTCCTCGCCGCGGAGCCCGCGGTGATGGAGATCGAGCCGGCCCGGGAACTGCCCGACGAGGTCGCGGTCCTCCTGCTCGCCTGCCACCCTTCACTGCCGCGGGAGAGTCAGGTGGCCCTGGCCCTCCGGACTCTCGGCGGATTGTCGACGCCGGAGGTAGCGCGCGCCCTCCTGATCAGCGAGTCCGCCGCGGCCCAGCGGATCGTGCGGGCCAAGCGCGAGATCGAGCGACAGGGCGCGCTCCCGATTTCGGAGGCGGATCTCGAGTCCCGGATCGACGCCGCCCTGGACGTGCTGTATCTCATCTTCAACGAAGGCCATCACGCGTCGGATGGAGAGAACCTGGTCAGGTCGCAGCTCGTGGGCGACGCCATCCACCTGGCCGGGCTGCTCGCCTCCACGAGCGTCACCTCGCGCCCGAAGGTCCACGCCCTGCTCTCGCTCATGCACCTCGGCGCGTCCCGCCTCGGGGCCCGGACGGATTCCCTGGGCGATCTCGTGCTCCTCGACGAGCAGGACCGGTCGCGCTGGGACCAGGCGCACCTGGCCCTCGGGTTTCATCATCTCGACCTCGCGGCCCGGGGGGAGGAAGTGAGCCGCTTCCATCTCGAGGCGGGAATCGCCGCGGTCCACGCGGGCGGGACGGACTGGCCCCGGGTTCTCGAGCTGTACGACGAGCTCATGGCGCGCTTCGGTTCGCCCGTGGTCGCTCTCAACCGGGCGGTCGCGGTCCTTCACGTTCGCGGCGCCGAGGCGGCGGAGCAGGCGCTCGAGGCCGCGTGCTCGGACCCGAGTCTCGCTTCGTACGCGCCCCTGCACGCGGTGGGGGCGGAGATCGCGCGGATCCGCGGCGACGAGTCACGGGCGGCGGCGCTCCTGGACCGCGCCCTGACCTGCCCCTGCTCCGAGCCGCAGCGGCGCTTCCTGCAGCGGCGGCGCGAGGCCCTGGTTTCGGTCAGAATCGCGGTGTGAACCCGGTCCTCCATCACCGCACCTGCCACCTGTGCGAGGCCATGTGCGGCCTGGTGATCACCACGCGGGACGGCGTCATCGAACAGATCCGGGGCGACGAGAACGACCCCCTGAGCCGCGGGCACATCTGCCCCAAAGCGGTGGCCCTCCAGGATCTCCACGCCGACCCCGACTGGCTCCGACGCCCCCTCCGCCGGCGCGGGAAGGACTTCGAGGAAGTCTCCTGGGACGCGGCCATCGACGAGGCGGCTCACCGCATTCACGAGATCCAGAGCGCGCACGGACGCTCGGCGGTGGCGATGTACCAGGGCAACCCGGTGGTCCACAACCCCGGCGCCCTGATCTTCGGCCAGCTCTTCGCGCGCACCCTCGGCTCCCACAGCAACTTCTCCGCGACCTCGGTGGATCAGCTGCCCCAGATGCTGGCCGGGCTCCTCATGTACGGGCATCAGCTCCTCATGCCCGTGCCCGACATCGACCGCACCCAGCATCTGCTCATGCTCGGAGCGAATCCCCTGGCCTCCAACGGCTCCCTGATGACCGCGCCCGGCATTCGAAAGCGCCTGGTGGATCTGCGCGCGCGCGGCGGACGCGTGATTCTCGTGGACCCGCGGCGGACCGAGAGCGCGGCGGT
>CAZTXO010000179.1:0-2039 GCA_964617515.1 uncultured Saprospiraceae bacterium
GCCGCGATTGCCTGCTTCGTCTATTTCATCGTCGCGCTGATTGTGTTGCACCTGCTTCGGCCCGACTACGCGCCGGCGAGCCACATGATCAGCGATTATGCGGTTGGACGGTATGGATGGGTCATGACGACCGCATTCCTGGCTTTGAGCGGAGGCTGCCTGACGCTGGCGTGGGGCCTGTCTCGCCGCGGTCCAAGATCCATGCTCGCGTGGTGCGGCGTGGCCTTGCTGGGGATTGCGTCGGTGGGCCTTGTGGTCACAGCGGCTTTTCCGACGGACCTGCCGGGTGGGCCCGCAACGCGTTCGGGCGACATTCACGGGCTCAGTTTCCTGGTGAACGTGGCAAGCCTGATCGGAGCCTCGGTGCTGATCTCCATGGGTATGACAGGGCAGCCAGGGTGGCGGGAGTACCAGCGCACGTCGGCCGCGCTGGCCACGCTGGCCGTGCTGGCTCTGGGGTTGCAGTTCCTGACCCTGCGTCGCGGCGCGCCGTACGGCCTGGCAAATCGGCTGTTCGCGACACTGCTGGTCAGCTGGCTGCTCGCGACGGCCATGCGTCTGCGAAGACTGGCAGACGTTCCCGACGAGCCGCGAAAGTGAGATCGCCATGAAGAAGAGCGCCATCGTTACGGTTCTGTGTCTCGCGGGGGTCCTCCCCGCCGCCGCGCAGCCGGCGGATCGGATCTTCATCAACGGGAAGATCTGGACCGCCGATGAGGCTCATCCGCGCGCCGAGGCCCTGGCCACCCGCGGCGACCGGATCGTGGCCGTGGGCTCCACCCGGGACATCCGCGCGCTCGCCGGGCCGGGCAGGGCGGTGGTCGACCTGAAGGGCCGGCTGGTGGTGCCGGGATTCCAGGATTCCCATCTTCACTTCCCCGGCTCGTCGGTGAACTCCGTCGAGCTGGACGGCCTGGAGACGCTCGTCGCCTTCGCGCAGCGCCTCGACCAGTTCGCGAAGTCCCATCCGACGCTTCCCTGGATCACCGGCGGCGGCTGGGGGTACTCGGCTTTTCCGGATCAGACGGTGCACCGGAAGTACATCGACGCGGTGATCGCGGACCGCCCGGTCTACGTGAGCGAACGCGACGGCCACATGGGCCTCGCGAACTCGAAGGCGCTGGCGCTCGCGGGCATCACGCGCGAGACGCCCGATCCGCCGAACGGGCACATCGTACGCGACGCGTCCGGCGAGCCGACCGGGGAGTTGAAGGAAGCGGCCCAGCGCCTCATCCGCTCTCACCTGCCTCCGCGCACACGCGACGACGTGTACGAGGCGCTTCTGAAGCACATGGACGAAGCCGCCGCCCAGGGCCTGACCTCGGTCCAGAACGCCTCGTGGGATCCGGGCGACCAGCCCGTGTATCTGCGGGCGCTCGCCGCGGACGCGCTCAAGCTGCGGTTTCATTTCGCCACCCCCATCCTGCCCGGCGAAGGGACGGCCCCGCCGGAACACAGCCTGAAGAAGGTCCTGGTCGCGGCCGATCTCGCCGGGTACAAGGAGCTTCGCGCGACCTTCCCCGGACCGCTCGTGAAATTCGGGGCGATCAAGGGTGTGCTGGACGGGACGGTGGATGCGCGGACCGCGGCGATGTTCGAACCCTACGTCGGGGGCGGCACGGGAATTCCCTTCTGGGAACCCGACGACCTCAACCGGACGGTCGCGCTCTACGACAAGGAGGGCTTTCAGGTCCTGCTCCACGCCATCGGCGACAAGGCCATCAACATGGCCCTGAACGCCTTCGAGAATGCCGCGAAGACGAACGGGACCTCGGGCCGGAGGCACCGGGTCGAGCACGCCGAAGTGCCGCTGCGATCGGACCTCCCCCGCTTCAAGGCGCTGGGCGTGATCGCGTCCACCCAGGCCCTGTTCGCGAGCCCGGACGCCACCGTGCTCGACAACTTCGCGGTCCTGCTCGGCCCGGAGCGGGCGTCGCGCGCGGATTCGTTCAAGCTCTACGACGACGCGGGCGCGGTCCAGGCCTTCGGCAGCGACTGGGGCGTATTCGATTTCTCCCCCCTCAAGGGCATCTACGCGG
>CAZTXO010000180.1:0-2026 GCA_964617515.1 uncultured Saprospiraceae bacterium
GCTAAAAAACTGAATTCGCTTTTCGTACAAAGAATTGGGCGAGGTTTAGTCATCCAAATGCTCACACCAAGGTTTCAGCCGTTCCCATCAATTCACCAGATGACTAAATCAATTGTAGAGACGACGACCGAAGCGAATTAATCGCTCAGATCAAAAGACAAGTCGATTGAATCAATGAAAGAGTCGAAACGATCATCGAGGGTGTAAAACTTTTTGTGTAAACGGTCATAATCCTCAACAATGAAAGGATGAAGAAAAAGATGACCAAGACACAACCGACAATCGATCCACAAATTATCGATGAACTGCTCAAGAACTACCAGAACCCGGAGGATCTCATCGGCCAGGGAGGACTTGTCGAGCAACTGACTAAAGCGTTGATAAATCGCGCGTTGCAGGGAGAACTGACGCATCATCTGGGCTATGAGAAACATTCAGTGGAGGGTTATGGGAGCGGGAATTCGCGTAACGGGACGAGCAAGAAAACACTGATTGGCAAGGATGGTCAGTTCGAGATCGAGGTTCCACGGGACCGGGCCGGCGACTTCGAACCGCAGTTAATCAAAAAGAATCAACGACGGTTTGACGGATTTGACGAGAAGATCATCTCGCTTTATGCGCGTGGGATGACGGTGCGGGAGATTCAAGGCCATCTGGAAGAGATATACGGAGTGGAGATTTCCTCCGGACTGATTTCGTCAGTGACGGATGAGGTGTTGGATGAAGTCAGAGCCTGGCAGGCGCGGCCGCTGGAGAAGGTGTATCCAATGATGTGGCTCGATGGTCTGCGCGTGTCAGTGAATTACGAAGGGCGAGTGTCCAAGCGCACAATCTATGTCGCGTTGGGAGTCAATCTGGAGGGTCACAAAGAAGTCCTCGGCTTGTGGTCGTCGGAAAATGAGGGGGCTAAGTTCTGGTTGAATGTGATGACCGAATTGAAGAATCGCGGCGTCCAGGACATTCTGATTGCCTGCGTCGATGGGCTGAAAGGATTTCCGGACGCGATTGCGAGTGTCTTTCCCCAGACGCTGGTCCAGTCGTGCATCGTCCATTTGGTGAGGCATTCACTGAGCTTAGTCAACCAGAGAGACCGGACTGCGGTGGCGGCCGATTTGAGACTCATCTATCAGTCACCGACGGCTCAGGAAGCCGAGCGTCAGTTGCACTTGTTTGGCGAGAAGTGGAATAGCAAATACCAGCTGATCGCCAAGTCCTGGCGCGCCAATTGGGCGCAGATCATTCCGATGTTTCAATTCCCGCCGGAGATTCGTCGCGTCATCTACACCACCAACGCGATCGAATCATTAAACTTCTCGCTCCGCAAAATCATCAAGAACCGGGCGCTGTTTCCCAATGACGAAGCAGTCTTTAAGATTCTCTACCTGGCGATTCGTAACGCCGCTAAGAAGTGGAACAGGCCGATCGACAATTGGCGGCAAGCGCTACACCAATTTGCTCTGATCTTTGAAGGGCGAATACCACTACCTTGACCGCTGACCGTCTCGGTTCGCTTGTGAAGATTCTCATCAGCCTCGAAGTTGGCAAGAAGATCAGATGGAGTTTAGCGCTTTCAGGAGTACCCGATGCAAAATGACAATGGCCGCAGCTTTCGGCTGCGGCCCATCGGTCTACTCACCTGCTGCGGCGCTCGGGTCGCTCTCCAGCGTTGCCCTATCCTCCGAGCAGGCGAGTTACATTACCAAAACCAACAAGTGGATGACAACGTTTACACAAAATTCTTGACACCCCCGCTCTCCCTGTCAGTCGGGCGTCTGACAGGACGCACACAACTGAAAACTGCTGTAAATCATGAAAAACTTACCTAAGTTGTCGATCGTCACGCCTTCATTCAACCAGGGGCATTTTCTGGAAGAAACGATTCTTTCTGTCCTGAATCAGAATTATCCGAATCTCGAATACATCATCGTTGACGGAGGGAGTAAAGATCAGAGCGTCGAAGTTATCAAAAAATACGAAAACCATCTTGTTTATTGGGTGAGTGAGCCGGACCGTGGTCAGGTACACG
>CAZTXO010000181.1:0-2019 GCA_964617515.1 uncultured Saprospiraceae bacterium
GACGCCGCTTCCAGATCCGAGCTCGAGGATCACGAAATAGGTCCCGTTGGGCAGCGGTTCGTTCTGGAGGTTGGTCCCCGTCCAGTCGTTCCTGTAGTTCAATTGTTCGAAGACCACGTTGCCCCAGCGATTGAAGACCACAAGCTTGTTGTCCGGGAAGGCATCAAGGCCGTGCACCACGTAGGCGTCGTTCTGCCCGTCGCCGTTCGGACTGAAGCCGGTGGGAAGCTGGATGTCGTTCGGCTCGAGGATGGTGAGGGTGAGCGTGGCGCTGCACCCGTTGGCATCGGTCACCGTCACCGTATAGCTGCCGGCGGTAAGGCCCCCGATGATGGCTCCGGTCGCTCCGTTGCTCCAGTCATAGTCATAAGGAGCACTGCCGCCGTCGACGTTCACCGTGATCGAACCGTCGCTGGCACCATAGCCGGTCACGTTGTACCCGTTTCCATACACGAACACCGTGGGTGCGATGGTGATGCTCGCACCGGCGACGACGCTGTAGTTGCCTGTCCAGGTGCAACCATTGGCATCGGTGATGGTCACGGAATATCCGCCGGGCGGGATCCCGTTGATGTCTTCCGTATCAGCTCCGTTGCTCCATTCGAAGGTGAACGGTGGTGCACCTGAGGTGATCGTGATGTCGATCGCACCGTCGTTGTTGCCCGCGCAGATCTCGTTCGTCACCGCCGCCACGGCCACAACGCCCGTCGATCCATTGACTACGACCGTCATGCTCTGCGAGCAACCGTTGGCGTCGAAGACCTGCACGGAATAGCTCCCGGCCTCAAGATCGAAGAGGTCCTCGGTGGATGCGCCGTTGCTCCATTCGATGAGGTAGGGCATGGTCCCGCCGGTGATCGTGAGATCGACCGTGCCATCATCGCTGCCGCAGCTGGCGCTGTTGCTTGTCGCATCGAGCACGAGAGGCGCCGGCTCGACGATGTCGGTGCAGGTCTGCTGCGTGCACCCGTTCACGTCGGTCACGCTGAGGCAGTAGGTACCGGGCGCGAGCCCGCTGATGTCCGGGTTGTTCGAGGTGAAGCCGCCAGGGCCGTTCCACAGCAGCGCATAACCGGGGGCTCCACCGCCGATCGAGGAGGTGATGCTGCCATCGTTCGCACCGGCGCAGGAGATGTTGGTACCGCCCGGGAACATGAAGGGGGAGAGGGTCGTGGCGATCGGCAATGGCCCGGTCACTTCCACGGGGATCGTGAGCGTGCAGCCGTTCTCGTCGGTGATGAGGAGAGCATAACTGCCCGCGGGTACATTGTTGATGTCCGCCGTGCTCGCGACAAAGCCCCCGGGGCCGCTCCACTGGTAGGTGAACCCACCGCTGCCACCACCCACCGTCACGTCGATCCAGCCATCATTGGTGCCTGAGCAACTGGTGTTGAAGCCGTTGAACTGTGAGAGCGTAACACTGGCCGTGATGGCACTGTCAGGTTGTGTCAGCGTGATGCTGGTGGTGTATGTGCAGGAATTCGCGTCAGTGATGACCAGGTCATATGTGCCCGCGGCCAGCCCGGTGATGTCCTCGGTGGAGAAACTGGTGCTGTCCGGTCCGCGCCAGTCGAAAGAATACGGCGCGCTACCGCCGATGGCCGTGGCATCGATGCTTCCGTCGAAGGCACCGAAGCAGCTGATGTTCGTGCCGCTCGGGAAGACGGCGGCGGCCAACGAACCGCTCAAGGCCACGGCCGGGCCGGTAAGGGTGATCGTGGAATCGAGGCCGCAACCGTTCAGATCGTTGATGGAGATCGTGTAATCACCCGCCACCAGTCCGGTGAGGTAGGTGTCGCTGCTGCTGAAGCCCCCCGGACCGCTCCAGGCGAAGTCGATCGGCGCGGCCCCGCCGGTAATGGTCACACCGATCACGCCGGAACTGTCACCCGCACAGGGGATGTTCAGGCCGTTGTAATAGCTGGTGAAGAGGGTGATGTCGATCGGTGAGCTCGCCGCAATGGTCGCGGTCTGCTGGGTCGTGCAACCACCGGCATCGATGATATCCACCGTATAGAC
>CAZTXO010000182.1:0-2014 GCA_964617515.1 uncultured Saprospiraceae bacterium
ATGTTGCCCGAGGATCGGGCCTTGCGCCGACAATATGCGCCGCTCACCGAATTTATGCAACGCATCTATACTTTACAGTTGGATTTTGTGCCGGGAAGCAACATTCAATATCAGAGCTGTGGTACAGCAACACTGGGTGCAATTGTCGAACGAATCACCGGCAAGGCTTTGCGAGATTTTCTGCGCCATGAAATTTTTGATCCGCTGGGAATGCACGACACCGCGTTGGGGGCACAAGGCTTGCCTGCCGAACGGATTGCGCATGTCAACGTAGAGGCAGAGATGCGAGGTCAAAGCTGGGGGTGGAATACACCCTTTTGGTGGAACTTTGGCGCACCCTGGGGCGGTATGTTCTCGACTGTACGCGACATTGCCCGCTTCTGCCAAATGTTTTTGAACGGTGGCAGTTTGGATGGTCAGCAGATTCTCAGTCCAGCCACTGTAGCTGCGATGACCATGGACCAAACCACAGCCATGCCGTTGATTCCGCCAACTGTACGCTATGGGCAAAGCTGGGGATTGGGTTGGCGACGCCAGCCAACGTTGGGTTGGTCTTACTTTGGCAATTTGCTCTCGCCTGGTTCTTACGGTCACGGTGGCGCCACGGGCACGGTGGTCTGGGTTGATCCGGCGCGTGAACTGGTCTGTGCGCTCTTTACCACACAGCCAGCCACCAGCAGTGAACGCACATTAGGGCGTTGCTCGAATCTGGTAGCAGCAGCAATTTTATAACGGCTTGGTTCGTTGGTTGGTAAAGTACCAGAAACCAGCCATGAACCAGCCCTATCTAAAATAACGTTTTGGCAAAGGCCAAATCCTCAACAATCAGCCGATCGACTTCATGTTCGGCGCTATATTCAGCAGAGAAGCAGACCGCACCCTGGTAATGCAGCGCTTTGAGTTTGGCAGCAACGGCGGACCAGGAGGCACGCCCTTGCCGACCAGAAGTCCAATAGACTTCCCATTTGGCCACTTCGGTTTCAGGACCGCTGGTGCGCCGCCAATAGGCGTTTTTCAGGTTGACCACACACAGGTGCGATTTTACAATTTCCAGGCCCACTTCCGGTTCCTCACCCTGCAAAGAATTGTGCGCCGGATCCCAAATTGCGCCGACATAGCGCGGATCATATGTTTTTAGCAGATTGTATAGGCCCATAGAGTTGACTGGCACTGACCCACCATAGTGGTTCTGCACGCCAATTTGAAATTGATATTTTTCGCAAAAAGGCAGCGCGCTATCCAATTGGCGGCGCGCATTGGCTTCGGCCGTCCAGTAATCCAGCCCTTCGCGCCCAAAAATCACTCGATTCATACTGATACCGGCAGCCTTGCACGCAGCATAGAGCCGTTCATCGCTGAGGGGCAACGCTACTGTAACATTTAATACCCGTACCCCTAGATCGGCCAGCGTTTTGACTGCTTGGGGCAGCGTACGCTCGATCTGTTCTGGTTCACAGGCAAACCCAGGGCGTACGGGTAGTTCGATCAGGTTGAACCCCAGTGCGCGCACATGCTGGCCCAGTTCGCTGATCGCTAGACGCTTCCAGGGCTTGACAAAGAGGGCAAAATCAATGGAATAACCGTGCATAAGCTCCATCCTTGTGGACAAGAATCACAGCAAAATGAGATAAAAGATAAATTCACCTCTGAAGAGGCATGGAAGCAATCAGCAGCCTGCGCCAACGCGCAAAGTGTAGGACGATGCGGATCATTTCACCTACCCGGCGCCGTTGAACAGGTAAGTTGGATGGAATTCAGTGCAGGAGAATGTATATGCAGACTTTTCAACAATGAACCCGTCGTTCGCTAAAATGCGTGGTTTCTTCCAGCGAAATTCGTATGGCAGAAACTTTGCCTAAAATTCTTTCTGGAGTGCGAATAGTAGGGTGAGTGGAAATAATTAATAATTAATAATTAACAATTAATTATTAATTATTTCCATGTTGTCCACATACTTACAGCCGGGTAGGGAGCATGGAAACAAGTTCAATATTCACACGTTGGGGCATGGAAG
>CAZTXO010000183.1:0-2013 GCA_964617515.1 uncultured Saprospiraceae bacterium
GAGCGACAGACGACGATCGCGCTCATCGAGGAGCCGAAGCTCCGCGCGGCGCGCCTCGACGCGGATCTCGTAGGCGGCCTGCGGTTCCTGCGTCACTCCGCCTCGGATCCTACCGTGAGCCCTCAGAGGACCCGAGGCACAGGCCCACGCGGTGGCCGAAGCCGACGCCCTCCGCTGTGAATCCCCCGCCCGTCCGCGACACGCGCGCGGCGGGCGCGGGCATGGCGTCCCAGCCCATCCTCGAGGCGAGGCGGCGATGGGCTTCGTCATAGGGGAGAGCCAGGGTGGTCGGGGGGCCCGCGCTCGAGCGGGGCGCGAGCGTCACCTTCAGCATCCATTGTCCGTCCACGGTGGTGACGTCGATCGCCTGCGGCTTCGACCCGAAGACCGCGATGAGGTCCGGCTCCGGCCACTCGCGGCGCCACACCCGGCCGCGACCCAAGGGGTGCCGCGGGCACGCGACCACGCGGCGATCCCCGCCTCCCCAGATGAAGTGCGGCGACACCGGATCTCCGCCGCAATCCGCCGTCCACTGATCCGGACCCTTCGGTTCGGCGCGCGCATCGCTCAGCGCCCGCGACCACTCCTCGTCGGTGAGGTCCTTCGCGATCTCCGTCTCGTTGCGCGCGGCGTCCGGCCGGAGCCAGCGCGGCACCGGACCCTCGCCCACGAACCACGCGCAATGCGTCGAATCGCACACGTCGGCCTCGGCGTGCCGCGCTCCCCGAGCCACGTAGCGCAGAACCGCTGCGGCCAGTTGCGCGCGAAGCGGGCCGGGCGCAGCTCCAAGTTCCGCCTTGAGGATTCCGTTCGCGTAGTCGCGCGCGGTCAGGGTCGCGATCAGGCGAAGCGGACCCTCGCGCCTCTCGACTTCGAGCGAGGCGTGGACCCGCCGCTCGAACGGGGGCTTCGCCGCCCGGACCTCCCAGAGACCCTCGGAGAACCGATCGCCCGGCGCGACCTCGACCGAAGCGCCCGGCCCCAGGTAGCCGTGCGAGGAATCCACGGGGCCCGATCCGAGGTTCTTCAGGCGAAGGCCCGTGAGCCGAAGCTCATCGAGCATCTCGACCCGGACCGGATCCTCGAGGCCACGTTTCCTCGCGGTCGGCCTCGGCGTCGAAGGCGCAGGGGTGGCGGTGGAGGAGCGCGTGATCGTGCCCGGACGGAGCCTCGCAATTTCCCTGCCCGCGCGAATGGCGGCCTCGCGTCCGGTGCCGCGGCGCAGAAGGCCGAGGAACGCGAAACCCTGGTCGTCGAGAATCATCGCGAAGCCCGACGTCTTGAGCGCCGCCCCATCGAGCGCGGGCACGGTGCCGGTCTTCGCCATGAAACCCCACAGGCGCAGCCCCGCGGCGGTCACGTCCTCCGCCGCGTCCCGGAGGCCTGAGAGCAGCTCGCGCCGGATGTCCTCGCGCTGCGCCCAGGGAGTGCGCACGAGGTCCACGTAGCTTTCGATGAGACGCTCGGGAGCCACCCTCACCCCGGCCGGGCCTTTGATGCCGATGGCCTCGGCGTCACCCATCTCCCCCGTCCAGGAGAAGCCCGCCGCATCGAACGAGGCGCGGATCGCCTCGGGCGGCGTATCGCGGGCGAGCAGTCGGAAGTACGTGTTGCACGATTCGCGGATGGCTCCGCGCAGATCGAGCGTCCCGTGACCGGACGGACGCCAGCAGCCCGAATTCCGCGTGCACGTGAACCTCGGTGTGGTCGCGACCGGGTGCGAGCGGGCCCACGCGCGTGCGATGAAGGGCTTTTGCAGGGAGCCGACGGGGAGCTGTTCCTCCACGGCCTGCACGTGGCGCAGTACTCGATGAGCCAGCGTCATTCGGGCCATGAGCCGACGCGGGTGAGGAAGCTCCTGTTGCACCGCCGGGAGCTGGACCGGATCGCCATGCGACTCCAGCGGGAGCGACTGTCGATCGTCCCCCTGCGGCTCTACTTCAAGGACGGCCGGGCCAAGCTCGAGGTCGGCCTGGGCAAGCCGAAGCGCAACGTCGACAAGCGCCAGGACAT
>CAZTXO010000184.1:0-1997 GCA_964617515.1 uncultured Saprospiraceae bacterium
GGTCTTCACCGCAACCGAGACCGGCGGCCACGTGCTGCGCGTCGTGCAGGCGGACGGTCTTGCCGGCATGGGACGCGACTACGAGCTGTGGCGCGCGCCGGATCCGCTTGCGACGAGCGAGGTTGCGCCACACGGCGGCCTGCCCCTTCGCGTGCGTCGCGTCCCGGCCGCGGGCACGGTGCGGCTGCGCTTTCCGCCGGACCTGAACGCGACGGCTTACAACGTCGTCGGCGGATCGCTGGGCGACCTGCCCTTCGGCCGGCCGCTCGCTTGCAGCATCGCGACGTGGTCCGACGCGGGCTCAGGCGACATCGAGATCGACGCCTCCATCGGCGCCGGCGAGTGGTTCGTCGTCACCGCGAGCAACGCCGCCGGCGAGGGGCCGGCGGGGCCCGACGCGTTCGGACGCGAGCGATCGCAGTCACCGTCGTGGACGGGATGCGGCCCGGCGCGCTGACGGCTCAGCGATCCCCCGCGCGCTTCTCCGACGCGGGCGCGACGCCCATGATGCTCTGCGCCGCCTGCCGGCCCGCGAGCAGCGCGTCTTCCATGCCCGAGTACGTCCACGCGCCGTAGCGGCCGACGCTCTGCACGCTCCGCTCGCCGAGGAAGTCGAGCAGCTTGTCGCGCCACGCGGCACGGTGCGGATCGAAGACGACGTACGCGGGGTCGATCACGACGCGGTCGCGCGCGACGATCTCGCTCTCGTCCCTCAGCACGCCCATGCGCTTCATGCCGGCGATGACGTCCGCCTCCGTCGCGTCCATGTCGATGGGCGTGCCCCGATCCACCGCGACCTCGACGTAGCACGACGAGCAACCCGGCGGCGTCACGCCCTTGCTGAAGCTCGACGGGAAGCCGATGCGGTAGAACGGGTACTCCGTCTCGGGGACGTAGACCCAGTCGTAGGGCGAGACGTTCTCTCGCGCGATGCCGAAGTTGAAGCCGCAGACCGTGACGGACGTCAGCGCGTCTGCCGCGGCGCGCACGTCCGACGGCACGGGGCTCGCCAGCATGAGGAACGTCCGCAGGGGAAGCGTCGAGACCAGGTGGTCGTACGACGACGCGCGCCCGTCCGTGAAATGCACGACTTTCTTCTCGAGATCGACGCGCTCGGCCGTGGACTGCAGGCGCACGCCGCGCGCCTCGGAGGCCAGGCCCTTCGCGAGGATGTCGATGCCGCCCTCCTTCGGGTAGAAGAAGGTCGGGTTGTAGCCCATGCCCTCGATGCGGGTGCCCAGCGCGCCCTTGACCACCTGCTCGAGGCTCGGCCGCGGCACGCTCCACGCGACCCACTCGGTCGACATGCGCGACAGCTCGCGGCAGTACAGCTTCATGTTGTACGGGATCATGAAGTACTTCGAGATCCCGTCGCCGAAGCAGCGGCGGCACCACTCCTCGAAGTGCGCCGCGTCCTCGGGCTTGTCGCCGGACATGAGCGCGTTGACGAACCCGATGAGGCACTCGGCGACGACCTCGGGAGGCAGCCCGTGCAGGTTCGCCTGGAACGGGAACGGGACGTACGCGCCGTGCGAGTAGATGAACGCGCGGCGCTCGCACTTGCGGAACGCGTCGGGGCAGAGGCGATCGACCAGCTCCTTGATGCCGGGATCGCGCAGGTGCAGCAGGTGCCCCGTGTAGTCGAACGTGAAGCCGCCGACGCGCCGCGAGCGCGCGACGCCGCCGGGCTCGTCCTCCCGCTCGTGCACCTCGACGTCCACGTCGGGAGGCAGGTGGAGGGACGCGGACAGCCCGGCCAGGCCGGCGCCGAGGATCACGACACGGGGGCGCGACATCGCGCACATCATGCCCGCCCCCACGGGGACAGGTCACGCCGGAAGCTCACGTCTACAGGTGGAAGGTCGCGGGCGCTGCTGGCGAGGCTGCGTTACTGAGGCCACGTCCCCGAATCGGCGCGGCCGCCCGGCGCGTACGCTTCGCGTGCGGGCGGGCCGGGACTCCCCGGCCTTCCGCCACGAAGGATGACGCCATGAACC
>CAZTXO010000185.1:0-1986 GCA_964617515.1 uncultured Saprospiraceae bacterium
CTTCCCGTTGCGTGGTAAAACTTGCCAGTTGATGAAGCTGACAAGAAAAGCCTTTCGCCCGTGTTCTGTTTGGGTGGAGTTTTCAACACCCTTCCTTTAGTCTTCCGTTTTTTTCGGCAAGAATTCAGGCTCGTGTCATCGAGGGTCTGATTTCAAGGTGGTCATTTCCACAACGTCCGTTGCTCACAAACCGCCCCTTGCGGGGATTCAGCAAAGTTCATGCTCTGTAACGTATTTCCCTTGCGTTACTGCCAAGTTGTTCGGCTGAGAATGGACGCCGTGTCAGTGGATGTGGTTGATGAAAGTTATTCTATTATACCCAGCAGAAGAAATTTTTGAAAAAGAATTTTTTCTCACAACACGAGCAATTGTCCTTAAACAAGCGAGGTTTCCCGCCCCCGCAGCAACCCCGGTAACAGACCTTTGACTACGGATTCTCCCCGTTCTGCTCTGTCCAGGGCAGTTTGTTCTGCTCGCGTTGTGGTGTCTTCATGAGTTGCTCTCTTTCTGCTCTCTCTGCGCTCGGTGCCGTGGCGGGTCGGAGCATCCAGACTCCGACTTCAGGAGCTCAACTCTCAGCAACGCAGCACGCCCAGCAGACGGAACAGCAGTTCTTGGTGCTTGTTCCACGACAGCAGCCGATACACCAGCTTCCGACCCGTGCGCACCAACTGACACGGCAGGCGCACTAGCGCCGACACAAACGTCTTGAACTCCACCGTCAACAACCAATGCTTCTGTTCCTGATAGCGCGCTCGCCAGCGGCCCGGCGGTTCCGGCAGACTCAGCGCCCACCAGGCTTTCAGGTTCCACGCCAACGACGTCATCACCATGTACGCCCAGTTGCTCTCCAGCGTGTTCACCGGTGCCTTCAGCGCCCGCACGCCGCCGTGCAGTTGAGCAAGGAGGTTCTCCTGGTTGCCGCGGTCGTTGGCCTCCGGCACGATCTCCTCCGGTTCCGGCAACAGCTCGTTGGTCAGGTAGAAGAAGTAACGCACCTCGTCGAACAGCACTTGTTCACCCTTGGAGACCGACAGGTTCTTCCGCACGACGATCATCCGGTAGGTCTTTTGGCAGGCACCAGGTCGATAGGGGAACTCCGCCACGTGTTCGGCTTGCAACCGCTGGTTCTGGTATTCGCGCGCCACGACGATGGCTTCCTTGACGTTGTCGGGACGTTCGCGCGGCTGAGTCTTGACCGTGTACCGCGGCGCGCGCGTCAGCGGCTTCCAGGCCCGCTCGGGCAGGTTTTCCGCCTCTTCCTTGACGTTGGGCCTAGCGTCGTAACCGAACAGGAAGCGCACGCGCGGGTCGTCGGTCCAGCGGTCGAGGTGTTCGGTTTGCGAGAAGTCGGTGTCGCCGCGGAGCAGGACCTTGCGGAAGCCGCCCTTCCAGCAGACGGCCAGGACGCGGTCGACCTGCTCGGCCGCGCCGTCGGACGAGGGTCGATTGCCGGAGCGATTGACCAGACTGAGCACCTCGCCGGTGTTGGCCAGGCTGAGCACCAGCGGGTGGTAACCCCAGGTGCCGTTGTAGGCAATGTCCATGCCTTCCTTGCAGGCACCGGTGGTCTCCACCAGCGTGCCATCCATATCGACGATGGCCCGGTCGAAGAAGCAGTCGGGCTGCTGAGCCCAAACCGTGAGGCGGGTTTCATCAAAGACGTCGAGCAAGGTGAAGATGCTCTCGCGCTCGAAGCGGCGGCAGAAGTCGCCGGCCGTGGTGGGATCGGGGAGACGTCGGGCACCTAGGGCATTGAGAAAGACCTCGTCGGTGCGGCACCGTTCGAGATCCTGGAGACAGGTGCCATCGCAGAGAGCGTTGTAGGCGAGGGTGAGTACATGGTCGGACTCGTGATAGGGAAAATGAAACTTGAGGAGGTGAAGGCGTTCATCGATGGCCTGTACGAGACCGAGTTTTTGGGGGTGGAGTTGGAGGGCTCCGAGTCCCCCGTAGACGAGGCCCTGCGTGCGGTCGGCCAGCTCA
>CAZTXO010000186.1:0-1982 GCA_964617515.1 uncultured Saprospiraceae bacterium
ACCGAAATGCGCCTTCTCTTCCAGATAGCCAAACAGCATCAGGCGATCGCAGAAAGTGTTGATGCGGCGCGGAATGCCGCCAGTAAACCGGTGGATGGCCTGGAATGCATCATCACTGAAACTGGGCAAGCCTTTCCAGCCAACCAGATTCAACCGGTGCTCAATATAGCCCCGCGTTTCATCCGCATCCAGCGGCCCAAGGTGGTAGGACGCAATCACGCGCTGACGCAATTGCTGCATGTCCACACTCTGGAGAATGCCGCGAAATTCCGGCTGACCCAGCAGGAAAGTCTGGATCAACGAGCGATCGTCATTCTGGAAATTGGACAGCATGCGCAACTCTTCGACCGCGCGCGGGGTGAGATTCTGCGCTTCGTCGACCACCAGCAGCACGCGCTTGTTCTGACGTGACGCAGCGGTCAGAAAATCCTGGAGATTTTTCAGCAACGCGGACTTGCTGATGCCTTCATGTTCCAGCCCCAATGACGCGGCCACGCTGCGCAGGGTGTCGTCAGCATCCAGTTGGGTTGAGACAAGCTGGGCCGCGATGATGTTCTCTTCTTCCATCTGTTTGAACAGATTGCGCACCAAGGTGGTTTTGCCGGCGCCCACATCCCCGGTAATGACGATAAACCCTTCACCCAGTGACAGCCCGTATTCAAGATAGGCCATTGCCCGCTTGTGCCCCTTGCTGCCATAGAAAAAACGCGGGTCAGGGCTGAGTTGGAAAGGCTTGGCGGTGAAGTGGTAATAGGTATCGTACATGGCGTCCTCAGAATCGCATGGTCACGGTCGCCGTCAGGCTGTTTTCGGTGAAATCCGCGATATCGACACTGGACTCGCGTTGCTGATGCCGGAAAATCAACGAGCCATTGAGCTTGGCCTGAAACTGATGGTTGACGCCCAGGGAAGCGGTGTAAATATCATCATCCCGGTCAGTTCCGGGAGTAATCGAGCCTGACGGCAGGCCAGCTGGAACCTGGGTGTTATCAAATCCAAGTGAGGCTGTCAGCGTGGAATGCGGTGCCAATCTGTAACTCACGCTGCCCCTGATGCCCCGTGTATGGTCTTCAAGATCGCCCGCTAGTTGCTGATAGTTGCGACGGGAGTCATGCACGTCGAGGCTGGCGCCCAATCTGCCCTTGCCCCAGGTCACACCACCACTCAGGCTTTTCAGGATATAAACACCGTTAGCCAAGCCAGTACTGACACCCAAGCCTGCGAGCGTACACCCCGGTTCGGGCGGCTCAAACGAGTTTACAGTCTGTTTGAGCACCCCCGCGCAATCCCAGAAAATCACACCCGAAAAATTCAGAATTTGTTCGGCTATATCGCTGACGTCTTCACTGTACTGGATGTTCCACTGTGAGTATTGGCTGCGATGCTTGAAACCAAACAAATAATTGTCCCCGTAATACCGCTTGCCAAACGCTGCCTCGACCGAGGTGCGGCGGCTGGGAGACCAACCGAAACCGGCCGTCCAGTAATCGCCCTCTGTCTTTGTGCCAGCCAAATGCGGGTAATCATTCTTGTCATAACCAAACGAACCATTGAGCCGGAACTTGCGTGTCAGGGCATAACCCAATGTGGCGCCATACGATTCAAACTGGGTATCTGCGCCATTTTGCGTTGTGGCATCGCGCAGGGAGTAATTCAGCCCCCAGAGCAAATCATTGAATTGCGTACCGCTGTTGAAGTCCGCCCGTATCGTATCCGAAGCGATATTGCCGCCAACGTTATTCTCAAATATCGCGCCCGAGCGGCTGTAACGCAGCATCCCGTTTCCAAACGTGCCAAAGCGTTTGGTCAGATATGGGCTAAGGTTGTAAACGCCCACGGACGTCCGGTTGCCCGTGTCCAGATTGCTGTCGCCTGGCGCGCCCAGGAGTGAACCAAGAGCCTGGGATATATTGGCATTGCCTTCGATGAAAAACAGGTCTTCCGCCAGTTCGGCTTTGCCTGTGGCATTAAGCCGATGGGTC
>CAZTXO010000187.1:0-1963 GCA_964617515.1 uncultured Saprospiraceae bacterium
GCAAATTGTCCATCCTGGTCATTGGTGAAGAGCCGAAGCGGATGATTGCTTTTGGTACCCAACCACCCTCCGGAATTATCATGCACAAAGGTGACGAGATCCACATTCCCATTTGTATGGGAAATGCCATACCGGTTGTTCGCCGTCTTGACCTGCAACTTATGCATGGGATTCACGGTTCCGATACCAACGCTGTCCGTCAACCCAAGATAGATTTCATCCGGACTGGTGCGATGGACCTCGATTCCGGACGAGTCCACCAGTTCCATCCAGCTGGTCGCATGGCGAAACCAAAAGGATTGCGTGGTCACATCAAAGACCAGGAGACCTGTTGCCGGACTGGCTATCATCTCCCGTTGCGCGGTGGTAAGCCGTGGTACGAGCACGCCCTTATTGTTGCTGGATATCTCCAGGGCCGCACTGGGATCCGGGGTGGTGGTGCCGATGCCGACTCCCTGGCTGATTCCCACCCGGACCAGGGCGGATACAAACAAAGTGGTGATGATCTTTTTCATATAGAAACTGCTTGATCGTATGTTGTGCTTCCAGGGTTTCACTCGCTCACATCCCGTGTATGGTATGATCAATATGATCGATCAGCCGGTTCGCGACCCACATCGCCAGGATGATCAGTAAGATGACCAGGAAGAGGAAGGCGATCGCGAGCTTATTTTTTTTAAGGATGTCCATCTGACCAGAGTGACCTACGGATCAAAACTATGTCCGGACTATGGCGGAATTCAAATAAAAGGCCGGACAATGACTGGACAGCCGGTGGACAAATAGTGGACAGCCGCGAGAGGGATTGTAGTCATCCCTGGATTAAGCCTGATTAGTTCTCTGGCTGAAGGAAATGCTGCTCGAGATCGGCATCCGTCTCGAGGTCCAGGCGGTGCCGGAGCCGTTGCCTGGTTTTATAGACGGAGTTGAGGGAGATCCCCAGGATCAGGGCCGATTTCTTATTGGGGATGCGGAGCCGGATGAGAGCGGCCATCCTTTGCTCCGCCAGGGAGATATCGGCCGCCTTTCGCTTCAATTGGGTGAAAAATCCGGGATACACACGCTCGAAATAGCTTTTGAATACTTCCCAGTCCGCATCAGTCAGGATGGTAAAGGTAGAAAGGTCATCTGGTGAGGGGCCGGGGTCACGTTCCAATTCCTTTTGCAAGAGCTGGGATTGGAGTTCTTCGACCAGGTTGGTTTTTTCCAGCATATGCGCTGTAAACACACGGAGTTGTTCCTTAGCGGAACTGGCTTCTCCCTCCGCGATCAGTTTATCCTGTAGAGCTTGTTGTTGACGGAGCCGAAGCTTCAATCGTTCCCGGTTGATGTAGAAGTACCCGGTGGCAGAGGCCAGGAGGATCAGGAGGATGACAAAATTGCGGATGGTGATGATCCTGCGTTTCTCTTTATTTAAAACCTGGATATGATGGATGGCTTCCTGGTTTTCCATCCGCAGGTTGACAATGTCCGCTTTGGCATTGGCGGCAGCAGTCTCCAGGGAATCATGCAAGGCCAGGTATTTCTTCATATAAAAGTCCATACTGTCGGCCTTTCCCAATCCTTTAAACACCTGGGTGAACGCAAACAACAGGTTGGCCTGGAATTCGGGTTTGGGCATTTGTTGCAACCACCGGGCGGATTCCCTGACCCTCCGTAGCCCGGACTGGGCATTTCCTTCCATCACATCGATCCGGGCCAGCCATTGATTTGAGTTTGCTGCATTGTCATACTGGTCAGCGGCAAGGCTCAGCGCCACATCGTTGGACAATCCGACGCGCGCGGAATCAAACTGGCCGATTTTGAAAAACACATCCCCGCGGTTGCCATGAATAAGTCCCGTCCAGAAATCATTGTTTAGCCTGCGGCTGATCGCCAATGCCTGGTCAAAGGCATAAAAGGCCGAATCATAGCGGCCCAGTTTTTCATAACAGAGCCCGATGGTATTCCAGGCATTCATTTG
>CAZTXO010000188.1:0-1931 GCA_964617515.1 uncultured Saprospiraceae bacterium
CCGTCCACCCCGCAGACCCAGCGCGAGGTCCCGTTCTCTTACACGCTGTCGCGGAGGCCGCCTTCTTCGTCCACGTTGATACTGGGGGCCTCCGCGCCCTTGGAGGCCATCGCCGTCGAGATCGAGGACGGCGACAACGCACCGCTCGACCTTCGGGCCGCGTCGGCGATCGTGCGCGTGCCCCGGATCGTCTTCAAGGCGGCGCCGGGCCGCCTGCGGCTGCTCCTCGGCAACCGAAGCGCGGAAGCGCCGCGCTACGACCTCGCGGGGTTGCGCAGCGAACTGCTCGCTTACTCGGCGATGGCCGCGCACGCTGGAGCCCTGGGGGACAACCAGGGCTCCCGGCCCGGTCTCTTCTCCGGGTTGGAAACGGCGCCCCGCGGCGCCATCGTGTGGGCCGCGATCATCCTGGCCATCGGTGTCCTTCTCGCCCTGACCGTGAGGACGCTCAAGGGAGCATGAAGCGGGCTGGCCTGGCGCTGTTCCTGATGGCCTTCGCCTGCCTGGGCTCGCCGGCCCAGGCGAGCCGCGCGACCGCGCCCAGCAGGGTGGAGGACGAGCGCGCCCTTCGGGATGAACTGACCCGCGTTCGCCGAGCCCGCGGCGAGGGCGACCCGAAGGTGGCGGAGGCGGTGATCGCTCTCGCTCAAAACCTCGAAGCGCAGAGCCGGTCCCGGGCGGTCGAGGATCTGTTCCGGTTCGAGATCGACGCTTCGCGCAAGAACGCGGACAAGGCCAACACCCGCGTCCTCTCCCAGGCTTTCGCGGAATGGCTGGTCCGGGTCCGACGTCCCGCGGACGCCGAACTCATCGCGAGGGGTGCGCTCGAACTGGGGCGACTGGGCCTCGGCGCGGGAGACTGGCGGCTCGACGACACGAAGTCCCTCATCGGCGAGGCCCTCGGAGCCCAGAAGAAGTTCCCGTCGGCGGAAGCGCTCCTCCTCGACGCGCAGAAGAGCCTCGCGGCCGCGGCCGAGGCGCCGGCGGGCGTCAAGAGAAAGGCCATCCAGAGACTCGTCGATCTGTACGAAGCCTGGGAGAGGGCCTCGCCCGGACAAGGCAAAATGGCGGAGGCCGCGCACTGGAGAGAGCGCCTCTGATCAAACCTCCATCGAACCCGGAAGGAAACAAGATGTCCAAGCGCATGAAGAGACTCCTCGCCCTCACCCTCGTGATCGGTCTGACCGCCCCGCCGCGGGCTTCGGCCTGGGGAGAACGCGGACACGACATCGTCACCCGGGTGGCGGTGCGCCTCCTCGCCGCGAAGATCGCGAAGGGCACGCCGCTCGCGAGCCAGTTCGCCCGCAAGGAATTCATGCTCGGCCACCTCTCCAATGTGCCCGACATCGTCTGGCGCAACCAGGGCGAGGCGATCGAGAAGGTGAACGCGCCCACCCACTTCCTCGACATGGAGTACGTGTCTCCCGAGTTGAGCTTCCTCACCCTCCCAAGGACACCCGCGGCTGGTCTCGCCCGGATGAAGGAGTTGTGCGCTCAGCCGCCGAAGGGTTACTTATGCCCCGCGAAGGAGGGATCGAGCCCGGACGAGAGCAGCGCCGGGACCGCCCCCTGGCGGGCCGGACAGATGTATCGCCTGACCGTGGAGAGCCTGAAGGCTTCGAGCGCCGACGGAAAGTCGAACGACGCGGCCATCGACCGGGCCTTCGTGACCGCGGGTCTGATGAGCCACTTCATCGGCGATCTCGGGAATCCGTATCACGCGACCGTCGCCTACGACGGGTGGGAGTCGGGACAGGGAGGCATCCACGGCTACTTCGAGAGCGCGGTGGTGTCGAGCTACCGGCTGGCCCTCGACCAGGAGGTGTTCGATGCCGCCCTCACCGGCCGCGGGCTCGAGCGCACCCTGAAGCACCTCCCCGCCGCGGACCGGGCGACGCTCGAGCGGGATCCCGTGGCCCTCGCCCTCGCCC
>CAZTXO010000189.1:0-365 GCA_964617515.1 uncultured Saprospiraceae bacterium
ATAGCGGGTTGACAGTCCATAAGCTAATTGAATCGTTAAAGAAAAAAGATTTAAAAACCATTCATTTAGCCACATTATTACTCAAACCTCAACAATTGAAATATGCCATCAATCCCGATTTTACGGGGTTTGAAATAGAACCTGAGTTTGTTGTTGGATTTGGTATGGATTATAATGAGCTCGGTCGGGATCTATCCGATATCTTTTGCTTCGTGAATCCATAAAATTTTTGGGTGCATAATCCATAAATCTACTTATTTTTGCCGTCCGTTTCGGAATTGACCCATGGTGTAACGGTAGCACTAGTGATTTTGGTTCATTCAGTTAAGGTTCGAATCCTTATGGGTCAACAACAAGTTCGAATG
>CAZTXO010000189.1:465-1920 GCA_964617515.1 uncultured Saprospiraceae bacterium
CTGACGAAGCTTCGCTTGTCAGCATGCCGACATCCAAAAAGCAATTTTTCTCATTCTTAAGGACATGCTTGGATCGTCGGCATCCTTATGGGTCAACAACAAGTTCGAATGCTGACGAAGCTTCGCTTGTCAGCATGCCGACATCCAAAAAGCAATTTTTCTCATTTTTAAGGACATACTTGGATCGTCGGCATCCTTATGGGTCAACAAAAAAATTCGAATGATGGCAATTCTTGCCGTCATTCCGACATCCAAAGAAATAATTTAGTTTGAAAGAAAGAAACACTTGGATCGTCGGCATGCTGACGAAGCTGTGCTTGTCTGCATACTTATAAGCCAGTATTTCAGAAATGCAAACATCTAGATAACCTAAAAGCCAAATATTCTAATAGTCTAATAGAAGCTTACCATCTATTTCTTATTCCTATAACGAAGAGTCATTCCATGGTAAATAACATTTTGATTAAACCATTCTTTGTCACTTAAACCACTTTGGTTGTTATGACGAATCAAGGTATTGTTAATTTCAATTTTTTTAATATTTGGGCGTTTTAATTCTTCAGAAAAATGTCCGGTAATGATGCCATCCAAATTTGTCAAATTGACTTTAAAAGGTTCCCCTTCAATATAAACATCCCCAAGAAATGTATAGTCTGCAGATGGGTCAATGCTTGAACTTAAATCTACGATGAATTTGGAATTATCGCAAATGGCATTTAAAGTTGCCTTATAAACAAAAATGCTATTTGTTCCGGAGACTAAATATTCTGTCTTATAATGTGCAGCATCGACCGTCATATCCAAGCTTAAAAACTCATCCCAGTTATGAGCATAACAGTCAGCTAAAATTTCAGCATCACATTCATTGGTTCCATTAGTATTGGTTTCTTCTTTGTCACAAGAAAAGTAACATGTTAAAAATAAAATGGAAAAGATAAATTTTATAGATTTCATAAATGGGAATTTTACTAAGCAAATGCAAGCCGAATATAAGCTTTTTAATTTATTTTAGGCTAAATTTATTTAAATTTTATATTTCGGCTTGATTAAATGTGACTGACAAATTGCTCCTTAAATTCGATTATTTTGTCTTGAGTTACTAAATAGAAATTGGAATTTTGTTCAACAGATCCGCTTGGAGTTTGCTTTGTTAGTATTTCATTTTTCTGTTAAATGTAAATGAATGAATGCGAATGAATCAGATTATGATCTTTCCTTTGAGCTTCATCTGTTATCTATTGTCACCGTATTGGATGCTTTTCGGGATCAGACAAACATAACAGGAAAATCATATAAAGACCAATTGGAAAAGATAGCACTGCATGAAGACTTGGGTTATAATTCTGTGGATCAGGCCTCGACAATCTTGCACGATCTTTTAGAAGATTGTTCAGAATGGACAGCGGATTGATGGGGAACTAATTTTAAGAAGGAGTTGGTGAGGGATGTATTTTA
>CAZTXO010000190.1:0-1916 GCA_964617515.1 uncultured Saprospiraceae bacterium
CTGTAAAAATTAATAAATATGAGACCATAACCTTAAACATAACACTTGGACAAGGTCAAGGAATCACATTTATCAATGGAGATAGTTTAATAAATGCAACTAGTATAAAATACTAACAAGAAAAAGTGTGCTGATAACAGGCTGTACACTCTACACCACTTGGTATAATATGATTCTCTTTCAATTTTTTCTGTAATTAAAAATTATTTTTTACTTTTGGCAGCCAATCGTTTAGCGGTGCAGCGTGTACAGCCAATCCGTTGGCGGCCATTACTTGAATCACAATGAAACATATTCCCATAGTTCTATTAATTTTTTATCTAAACTCTTTATCTTGTAACACAAGCTCTGAAGATAAATTTGAAAGTTACTATGAGATAATTGATGACTTCGTAAGAATGCAAATTATCGATACCGATAGAGTAATTGAACTAGATTTAATAAAAGTAATTCAAGATACATTTGATTATGATAAATTGATAAAGGATAATAATGGTTTAGCACCACCTCCACCACCTCCAACTAGACCCATTGAAGTTGTTTCAATATCAAAAAGTTTACTTAAATCATTTTATTCCAATGGATTTATATGTAAGGTAGACATAGAACATATGTTTAATCAAATTGCAAATTTTAAAGATAGTCTTCTAAACCCAAATAAAATAAATAGTAAAATAATTAGGGCGTCGACAATTGATTCCATTAGAAAGTATAGCACTGCGTATAATTTTTTTGATATGCTAGAAAAAACCTATAAAGCACGTTCGTTGATTAAATTCTCTATTCCCATCATTTCCTTAGATCGGAAAACACTAATATTTGACATGGAGCTCTATTGCGGAGGTGAATGCGGTTGGGGACAACGATATATAGCAAAAAAAGAAAACAATAAATGGAGAATCAAATACAAGAAACGTACTTGGATCAGTTGATAATAACGACCACCAACACGGCATAAACACTACACCGAAAAGTATCCTGAATTTATCACTTTTATTTTTATCGATTATGAAAGGTATGTTTTTTATTTTTGGCTGCCAACAGTCGGGCGGTGCAGAGTCTATGCCAAATCCGTTATCGGCAATTCAAATTTGAGGTATGAATATATTCTACTTGCTGCTTTCAATATGTTGTATATTACTTTCATGTAAATCAACTAGATTGCAAGGCGTAAATGAAAAGTTAAAAAGCGTAAAAGACATTGACATTTCAAATGTGACAAAACGACAAATAAAATTAATAGCTCTTAAGATTCCACTTGACACATTTATAATGCAATCAGAAAAAATGGGAAGGTGGGCTTGTGTAACATATACTGGGTCTATGTATAATTTAGATAGCAAACTAGATAGCTTAATAATTTCTATAGATTCTTCTATGGCTCAATCAACTATATCTGGACAGATATACTTGCGAGATAGTATCGATTATAAATCTAATATCGAACCATTTATTGAGGCAAATTTGAAATTTATAAATTTAACAAGAAATACTACTATTTCAGCATTAACTGACTTCGATGGAAATTATACAGCTCAATTGTCAATTGGCAAATACGAAATTATTGTTTCATTTCCAAGATGTAATACATTGCATTTATATGGATTAAAAGTAAGTTCATTTGAATCGATAAAGTTTTATGCAACACTTGGTTTTGGAAATTCTAGTACCTTCATAAATACAAAAAACTTAATGATTGGCAAACAGTAAAAACATTAATGTAAAGGAAATGACGATAGCAAAGTGCACACGGCACGCAAAATAAATAATTTAACTTTAATGCGGTAAATCTACAGACCAGCACAGCGTGTGCACTTAACCGTTAGCTCCAATTTTTAAAAAAAAAAACTAAAATAAAATAAAAAGTGTTATTAAAAATACGATTATTTTACTAATTATAATTATATTCCTTAAAT
>CAZTXO010000191.1:0-1916 GCA_964617515.1 uncultured Saprospiraceae bacterium
GTTCGAGCCGTCGCGGTTCATGATCCAGATGTTGTCGCCCCCCGCGCGGTCGGAGGTGAAGGCGATGAGCTTCCCGTCGGGCGAGAAGCGCGGCTGCATGTCCCACATCGCGCCGGTGGTCAGGTTCTTCGCCTCCCCGCCCGCGGCGGGCAGGGAGTAGATGTCCCCGAGCAGGTCGAAGACGAGTTCCTTCCCGTCCGGGCTCACGTCGACGGTCATCCAGGTGCCCTCGCGCACGTCCAGGTTCGCCGTGGTCTTCGGCCCGGGCGCGTTGTTCACGTCCCACTTCGCGTCCTTCGCAGTCGCGGCGGGCGAGGGCGCGGGGTTCTGGGCGAAAAGGGCGCCGGCGGCGAGAAGAAGGACCAGGGTCGGGAGGGATCGTTTCATGTGGGGGACTACTCCTTGGAGAAGCGCTGCATTTCGTCGAGAAAACCGAGAGTCTTGAGGTCGAGCATGCGGTCGAGATAGACGTGGCCGTCCAGGTGGTCGCACTCGTGCTGGATGACCCGGGCGTGAAAGCCGGTCGCGGTGACGGAATAGGGCTTGCCGTCGCGGCCGGTGGCCTCCAGCCGGACCTTGTCGAAGCGCGGCACCACCCCTCTCAGGTCAGGGACGGAGAGGCATCCCTCGATGTCGAGGCTCGCCTTGGGGGAGAGCGGTGTGACCTTCGGATTGATGAGCACGGTGAGGGGCACTCCCTTGCGACCGCCGCGCCCATCGCCGCGGGGAACCTCCAGAACCGCCACCCGAAGGCTCACGTGAACCTGGGGTGCGGCCACTCCCACTCCATCGTATTCGTGCATGGTCTCGATCAGGTCGTCGATGAATCTCTGGAAATCGCGGGTCGTGATCACCGCGGGATCCACGTTCTTCGCCCGCGCGCGCACCACGGGATTTCCTATCCGCGCGACTTTCAGGATGGCCATGGACCGGCCATTATAGGGACGCGGTAAATTCTCGCCGACCGGTCATGAAGAAAGACGACCTCTCGCCGGAAGCGCGGGCCGCGTGGATCAATCTCCCCCACGCCCGCACCATCGCCGAGCGCATCGAGCGCCAGCTCGAGATCCTCCGGGTCCTCGACGGGGAGGGCTCGAAGCGCCTGAACGCCACCGTCCGGGCCCTGAGGGACAAGCTCGAGCCGTGGGCGGAGGATGCCGACCCCGAAACCGCGGCGGCATCCGCGGATCCCGTGGTCGACCTGGCCCGCGAGCTGGTGCGGGACATCGTAGACGACGAGCGTGCGCGCAGCGACCGGCTGGGCCAGTGCGTGAGGAATCTCTTCGAATGCCTCGGCCTGCCCCACGAGGGCCGGCGGGTGTCCCTGGCCTGCGGGGAGAGCCCCGACTCCCTTATGCGCTAGGCGCCCGGCGCCCGGATCGCCCTCATCAACGGCATGGCCACGGCCGAGCCCACGACCAGCATGCCGAGGGCGAGGAGGGGCTGAGGATCGGGAAGGGCGCCCGGCGGCTCCTCCACGAAGATCACGACCAGGAAAGTGGTGGCGTTCAGGGTGGCGTGGGCGATCATGGAAGGCCACAGGGATCTGCTGTCGATCCGGAGCCGTGCCAGCAGCATGCCCAGGATGAACGCGAAGGGCACGCGGTAATAGACGCTGGTTCCATCGCGCAGTCCGTCCACGTGAATGGCTCCGAACAGGGCGGCGGAGGCCACCACGGCCACGGACGCCCCCGCGACCCTCTGCAGCACGGGTGTCAGCAGGCCCCGGAAGAGAATCTCCTCGCAAACCGCGGGGGCCACCGCGATGGCGAGGATCGAGAACACCCATCCAAGCGCGCGATGCGGACGGAGGGTCTCGTGGAGACCCTGGAATTGCTGGAGGTATTCGAGCGGGGGCTTCACCACGACGTACTGCGCTTCGATCTGCGAGGCGAGCCGCTCGGCCGTCTTCAGCG
>CAZTXO010000192.1:0-1914 GCA_964617515.1 uncultured Saprospiraceae bacterium
AAAAGCGCATCCGTGACCTGCGTGTCGTGTCACATGCCGAGAACCTCGATCTCCCTGCGCCATCGCATGCCCGACCACACCCTCTCGGTGCCCGCGCCCCTGAACACCAAACGCTTCGGAATCCCCAACGCCTGCAACGAGTGTCACAAGGACCGGAACGCCGATTGGGCGGAGGCACGTCTCGCCGAGTGGTTCCCCGGAGGACGGCGCGCGCAGACCGTGGCCGACGCCACCGCGTTCAGCCTGGGGGTCTCGCGGGATCCCGCGGGCCTGGCCCCCCTGGTGCAGATCGCGGGAGATGTGACGCGGCCGCCGCTGGTTCGCGCCAACGCCCTGGGTCACCTGCGCGGCTATCCCGAGGCGGCGGCCACCGCCGCACTCCTCGCCGGGGCCCAGGCCTCGCACCCGATGATCCGCCTCGCCGCCCTCCTCTCCCTCACCGACCAGGGCCGCATCGCCGCGGTGCGCGCGGCACTGGAGCGCGGCCTCTCCGACGAACGGCGCACCGTCCGTATGGCCTCGGCGCTCGGCCTTCTCAACTCGGGAGTGCGGCCGGCCGGGGAGGACCCGGTTTCCCGCGGCCTCGTGGCCGCCATGGGCGAGCATGCGACCCGCGCCGCTTTCCTGCGGGACGATCCCGTGACCCAACTCGATCTCGGCAAGATGTTCTTCCTGGCCGGAGACTGGAAGGGCGCGGAGGCGTCAGTGCGCGACGCCCTGGGCCTCGACCCGAAGACGCCGGGAGCGAACTACTTCCTGGGTCTCGCCACCCTCGGCCAGGGCCGGGTCGCGGAAGCCAAGACCATCCTGCGAAGCGTCGACCGCAAGGATCCGCATCGCAAGGACGCCGAAACCGTCCTCGCGAAGCTCGCCGGATCCTGAGCGGCCGACCGACGCGAGAAGCTCCGCTCGCCGCGATCGGGGGGCGTCCCCTCCGCCTCCCCGCGCTCCCATCCGCGAACGCGGCGCAAGGTGACCGGACCGTCGTTGACGAACGCGGCGAGAGGCCTCCAACGCGCGCCGCCGCGTCGGAAGGCGCCCCCGCCTTCATCGGCCTAGGCGTTCAGCGCCTTCCGGATCCTCCCGATCTGGCGCACGTGATTCCCCAGGTGCTCATTCAGGAAGATCATGGTTTGAGCGGGGCCGAGGAGACCCACGAAGGGGTGCCGGAAGATCGTCCTGTCGTTCAGGGCGGGGGGAAACGTCTCGATGAACTCGCGCCAGTCCTCCCGCACTTCGGCCCAGGCGAGGCTCGCGGTCTGGAACTCACCCGTCTCGGGCACGTCGGCGATGCCCTTCGGGGCCTTGAACTTGAAAGGGGAACGGATGCCCGCCACCAGAGCGGCGATCCGGAACCAGGGCACGAGGCCCGCGTGCGGCAGGGCCCCGGGATCCTGGGTCTTCTTCCTTATGTACTGAAGCGTCCCGCCCTCCGACTTGGTGAGATGGGCGATGACCTGGAGGATCGTCCAACTGTCCGGATCCGGTTTGCGGTTGAGGGTCTCGGGGTCGAGCGAGGCGAGGCTTCGGAGGAGGGCGGCCTTGGTGGCCTCCATCTTCTCGAAGCCCGCCTTGAGATCAGCCATGCGCCCTCCCTCGACCGGAGGCGTCTACTTCGAACCTTCGGGTGCGGGCGCGCTCTCGTCCTTCGCGGCCGGAGGCGTGGTCCGCACGGTCGGGTACTTGATCCCGAGCTGCTCGAGGTAGGTCTTGTACTTCGTGGGATCGTAGTAGAGCGGGCGCATCTTCTCCCGGTACTGCTCGAGGATCTCCTTGTTGAGGTGCACCGCCGGCTTGTCGTCGGCCTTCAGGAAGGAGATGTACTTGCGGTCCTTGGTCTGAACCTCGTCGAAGTACTTCTTCGCGTCGATGGTGATCTGGGGCTTGGCGAAGATGTCGAGCAGGGTCGCGGCC
>CAZTXO010000193.1:0-1914 GCA_964617515.1 uncultured Saprospiraceae bacterium
TTGTCAAATATCTTTTCCATTCGCCTGAAAATGCATTTGCAAACGTTGTGCGAAATTCTGCGTGATCGATTCAACCGGAATTTGTGCGGCGCGCAACATGTTTTCCAGGCGCAGACAGGCCTGTTCATCGTCGCCAACAATCAACACCTGGCTGGCCTTTAGGGCCTCTTCCATGTTGACGCCAACGCGCGGTTGCGCCTCGGCTACATAACAAAGCAGGGCAGACAAGTCTTCCAGCTTCTTCACCGGCGCTGCCAACAGCAGATAAGGTCCAGTGGATGGTTGATTCGACATAGAGGGCGTCGGCGTAGCAACAGCATAAGGGCGCACTAGGTTGGGAGAATCCGGCGCGGTATGTGGACGAAAGTTGATCCAAATTACTTCCAGCCCGGTCAGGTCAACATCGGTCCATATTCCCAACCCCTCGGGTTCAATCATATAATGACCGGGCCCCAGTGGGCTGAATTCCAGCGCATAGTCGCCTAAATCGGGTTTGGTCCCGGTGCGCCGCATCATTCCTTCCCAATCTTCTTTCCAAATATGCACCGGCAGATCACGGATGCCTTCAACCTCCACCCGCACTACACTGTAGCCAGGCATAGAACCGGTGCGTGCAACTTCGGCTTCCCAGGTCGGCTTGAGTTCGGTAAATTCTAGCTCCAAACCATTCTGCCCATCGACCTGTAAATCAGATTGGATATAGCCCGGATCAATGGTCAGGGTATAGTGACCAGCCGGTAATTGTTCAAAACGGAAGCGATCATCAAACCCAACCACTTGCGTATACTCATTGTGCAACGCATCCACCAGGCGCGCCACATGGCCCGCCGCATGGGGCGCACTGCCGGTGATCACACTGCGGGCAAGCGTGCGTTCAGCGGTGATCTGGGCTGGGATCACCGGCGCCAACAACTCGACTGTCACTTGATTTTGCCCGTCCAGCACCAGTTCTTGCTGACCTGTAATCTCAGGATGATTAACTACCTCAACCGCATATAGTCCGGCGGCAAGTCCAGTAAAGGCAAAGGAGCCATCACTTTCTAAAGGCCGCTCCTGAAAGTTGGCCTGGCTGTCGGTCAGGCGCACCCGGCTCTCGCTACCCAGCTTTACGCCACCGATCACACGTCCCACCAGGCTGGACTTTTGCATTGGTTCAACTGCGGCCAAATTCGTATAGACAAATTCCACCAACGGTATCCGTTTGCGGTCAACCTGCACGCGGGCTTCCAACTGAATGCGCTTTTCGGCCTCGTCGGTCAATCCATCCACCGTGAGCATATAATGGCCAGGCTCCAGCGGGCCGATTTCACAGGCGAAAGGGCCAATATTGGTCGCACTGCCGGTGTATACTGGGTCGCTGCTCCAGTCACCAGAATGGGCGCGCACTGCCACTTTCTTTTGGCCCTCCACGCTGCAATAGACCGAGCCAGGGGTGGCAACGCCCATGACCTGACGAATGGTATAGCCCCAGCCACTCACAGCCAGGTTGATCTCACGCTGGTTGGCGCCATCCAGCACCACACCATCCACCCGACTGCCTTCCGGGTTAACTCGTACACTGTAGGAGCCGCTGGGTAAATCCACAAAGCGATAGGAGCCATCACTGCGCGCCATGGTTACCCACTCTTGACCATCGTTGGCGCGTACCAGGCTGATCACGGCGCCGGAACCACCGCGTACATTGCCGTTAACCTGGCTGCGGCTCAACCCCACTTCCGGCACAGCTGCGTCCAGATTCAATAGCACTTCGCGCTGGCCAGGGGAGAGAGCGATGGCTTGTTCTACCGTGGTGCCGGGAATCCGCAGCAGATAACTGCCCGGCAAGAGACCGGTGAAGGTGTAACGACTATTTGCATCCAATTCCACCCGAGCGCGCTCGCTGCCATTTTTCTCCAAAATGACCGTGCGTTGGCT
>CAZTXO010000194.1:0-1904 GCA_964617515.1 uncultured Saprospiraceae bacterium
GCCTGAATGGCGCAAACCTGTTTTGTGGATTTTGACTTTGTAGTAGGTTTTAGTAAAGTCTATACAAGCATCGGTGCTTTGGGCGGAGGTTGTGCTGGTGAATATGCAGCTCATGATGAGCATGGTGCATAGGTAGAAATAATTTAGGGCTTTCATTTTTAATTTTTTTGGTTTATTATTGTTGATTTTTGTTTTATTGTTTTTAATCTTCCGCTTGCTTTTTTTTAGCGTGAAGGGTTATTTTTGTTTTGAGTTACGAGTTTTAATGTTTGGGTTGCGAGTTCTAACGTTTGGGTTGTGAGTTCTAACGTTTGGGTTGTGAGTTTTAATGTTTGGGTTGCGAGTTCTAACGTTTGGGTTGTGAGTTTTAATGTTTGGGTTGCGAGTTTTAATGTTTGGGTTGTGAGTTCTAATGTTTGGGTTGTGAGTTCTAATGTTTGGGTTGCGAGTTCTAACGTTTGGGTTGTGAGTTCTAATGTTTGGGTTGTGAGTTCTAACGTTTAGGTTACGAGTTCTAATGTTTGGGTTGTGAGTTCTATTTAAGTGATAGTGTTCTGTGTTATTTGGTTTGTCGAAAAAAAGTTGTTTTTACTTTGATAACGACATTATTAAGTGGTACTTATGAAAATAGCAACGATAAGAAAGTATTCAAATAAGCTTTGAAAGGGTGATAGGTTTATAGCAAAAAAACGGAGCAAAAAAAGGTATAAACCCCGATGGGGTGAAATTTGTCGTGTTTTGTTGGATAATGTGTCACCCCGTCGGGGTTTATGTTAACTATTCTATTATTTTGAGGCTATAAACTTGTCACCCCGTCGGGGTTTTTATTATTTTGAGCTGGTAATCTTGTTAGCTAATTGGTTTGTTTTGATATTACCTTTCGCTAAAAAATATTGGCAAAAAACAAATTGAAATACTTAGCTCAAAGCCACATTTTGCGCCTCAAATACGTGAAAATAATGCGTAGAACGCTAAAATGCTGTCACTTTTGACCTATTTTTGTTGTAATAGGGCTTCAACAATACAACATATTGGTTAGCATATCTACCCATCTGAGTAAAAAAGTGCCCTTTCATGCTAAATGTAGTCTAAAAACACCCGAATCTTTTTTTCGAGTTAATTTTTTAGCGAAAGGTAAGTTTGATAGTAACAAATAACATCTTGATAAGGTTGTTATCGGATTGTCATTGTCAAAATATCATTTCGCATTTGTCATTTTTTTAAAACAGCACAAGTTAAAACTACTTTTTAATGTTGTTATCAAACTGTAAAAAAATAAGGGTGTTTTTGTTCGAATGGCGAAGCGCGTTAGGGATGCGGAGGGTGGCGTTAGCCAGTGCGTAGCTTGCGAAGCACCGAAGCAAAGCGAAGCCCGTAGCAGCCCGACCCGCAGGGGAACGCCCAAAAAAGATTAATGTATTATTATTGGGTTATTTAACTTAAATGGATTGCTATTATTGTTTGTTTAATTAGAAAAGGTTGCTCCAAACACTTTGGGTAGTTTGTGAGCAACCTTTTTTTATTTTGTTTGGGGTTGGTGTAAGATTGCAGACTGGGGTTTGTTTATCGGACAAGATACATTTTTCCTATGCCATTTTTGAACATGCTGTCTATGCTTTGGTTGTCATAGCGGTCGAGTTCTTTCTGGTCTAATTTGGCTATGATGCGGTATAGGTATAAGCCGTTGGCTAATGGGCTGCCAAATTCGTCTGTTCCGTCCCAGCGGTATTGTGTAATGTTTTTGCCGATGTAAAGCGGACCGAGTTCGTTTTGAGTTATTTCGCGCACGACTTTTCCGCTTGGTGTAAAGATTTGTATTCGGAGGTTTTGGGGTATGGAGCTACCGGTGAGGGTGAATACAAACTGTGTGGAGGTGGTAAATGGATTGGGGTAGTTGAGCATAT
>CAZTXO010000195.1:0-1888 GCA_964617515.1 uncultured Saprospiraceae bacterium
ACGTCGTTCCGAAAGAGACGTTCGACTTGATCAAGGATCGGATCTCAGTCAGTCCATAGATCATCTCAGTCAGTTTCCGGGAAACAAGAAAGGCCGGTCTCCTTGTAGGAGATCGGCTTTTCTGTTTGGATGAGCAAACCGCACGCCAGCTTACCGGTTTACCCAGATGTACGATCCAGCGTAGAGCTCCCGTGGTTGATATCTGGGGCGTCAGGCTTTGAGGTTCGGTCAGAAACAAGTTCGCCGAAGGAACGAAATTTCAGATTCAGACCTTTACAAACCTCGACTTGCCGATCGAAGCGGTTCTTCGTGCGAACCATGTTCCACAACCTGCCGGCGCCCACGCGACCCCAGGCTGCCAGGTGGAAGACGGACAACGGGTAGTCGGTTCCAAAGAGCAGGCGATCCTGTAGCTCAGAATAATGGCGTAGATGCAGCAACATCCGCAGACGGTTGGGCAATGTGAGGGCGGAGATGTCAGCGTAAAAGTTGGGGTAACGCCGGACGAACTTGTGCAGCGTCGGGATGAATTTCTCATAGAGCATGAGGCCGTAGCTACAGGCATGAGCCGCGATCACTGTGACGCCTTCATCGAGCGCCAGGCGGAGACGATCCGGTTCGCCGACCGACTGATCCTTCCCGATCAGGCTAAACTCATATCCGACATGACTCAAGAAGGGTAATCTCCGTTGCGCCAGTGCCCGATAGAACGGTTTATATTTCTCATCAGCAGGGTTGAAGTGCTGGGCATTCGGCAAGACTTTGATCAAGACGGCACCGGCATCGGCACAGCGATGGACTTCGTCGATGGCATCTCCACGCTGGGGGTTGATCGACGGGCCGGCGAGAAACAGATCCGGATAGGCTCGGACGGTCTTGAGGACATAATCGTTGCTGACAAGAAAGTCCGTATGCTGCCGGGTAAGCAGGCCGGTCTGGTCGTAAACTCCATCCATGCCGAGCAGCACTGCCTTCGAGACATACCTCGATGCCCGGACTTCGGCGAGAAGGTGAGCAAGATATCGTTGATTGGTCTCCCGTGGCTCTGCCGGTGAGAGGTCCTGTTTCCACAGCAGGAAGCGGAAGAGCGGGCTGCGAAGGAGTTTCGGTGCAATGAAACAGCCGTTGTTTCCGTCAGGCAGCGCCGCAAGATGGACATGGCAATCGATCAACGATTTCTCGGTCATGTGTCAGTCGCTATGAGTAGGCTCAGCATCGACGCTCGACCGGCAGTCCTGGGATCTCAGTACAGGACTCGGCACACAGGACCCGGCACTCAGGACTCAGCACTTCCCTTCAGTCGTTCCATCGCGATTTGCTTCACGCGTCGCAGATCCAGCTTACCGGTCCCAAGGATCGGTAACGCGTCGACCTTGACGAACTGATGCTTCCCCGGGATGAACAGATTGGGCAGGCCGCTTGCTGAGACTTTTTCTAAGATATGAGGAATACGGGATTCCTCCAGCGTATGGAGGACTGCGAGGCGCTCTCCTTTTTTCTCGTCGGGGAGACCGGTTACGGCAAAGACCTGTGTGTCAGCTTCAGCAGCCAGTTGCAAGGCTTCTTCGACTTTACCGTGGGGGACCATCTCGCCGCCGATTTTTGAGAAACGTGACAGTCTGTCGGTAATCGTCAAAAATCCGTCTTCGTCCAGGGAGGCGATGTCACCGGTGATGTACCAGCCGTCCCGCATGACCTGGGCCGTGAGATCTTCACGCCCCAGATAACCTTGCATCACGTTCGGGCCTTTCACAAGCAACATTCCCGCGGTGCCGGCCTGTAGCGGTGTGTAACTATCAGGATCAACGATCTGCACGGACAGGCCGGGGAGCGGCTGGCCGACGGTCCCCCGGCGCGATGCCGGTTGATAGTAGCCGGCTGCGCGGAA
>CAZTXO010000196.1:0-1885 GCA_964617515.1 uncultured Saprospiraceae bacterium
TTTCTTTTACAATTATCCCTTCGGGGATTTTGAACCCCCGAAGGGATACAACGGATAACACTTTTGTTAAACGCTAAGATAGTCTTTCTTTTACAATTATCCCTTCGGGGGTTTTGAACCTCCGAAGGGATACAACGGATAACACTTTTGTTAAACGCTAAAAATCTCCCCTTATCTCTCGTATGAAAACCTTATACCTCTTTTTATGCTTTGGGTGTGCTTTCGGTACGCTACTTGCGCCTGCCCAATCGGTCTATGAGCCTGCTATAGCGCCTTTTTATCACGGTGTAGCTTCGGGCGACCCACTACCCGATGCCGTTATTTTGTGGACAAGAATTACGCCGAGCAATGCACCTGCTACTATTCCTTTGCTATGGCAGGTGGCAACTGACACGACTTTTGAGCATATTGTCCGATATGGTTATGGCAATACCACCCCAAACATTGACTATACTTTTAAGGTGGACGCAGATGGTTTGCAGCCCGATACCTATTATTTTTACCGTTTTTATGCTTTGGGCAAATACTCTATGGTGGGGCGCACCCAAACTGCACCCGCCGAAACGACTGAAAACACCCAAGTCCGATTGGCTATTACCTCTTGTGCGGAGTTTGCAGACGGCTATTTTACGCCTTACCGCAAAATAGCGCAGCGAAACGACATTGATGCCGTTGTGCAGTTGGGTGACTATATCTATGAACGGAGCGGCAGCGACATTCGCGCCTTCGACCCCGATGATGAATTGGTGAGTTTGGCACAATATCGGACGCGCCATAGCCAATATAAGCTCGATTCCGATTTGCGGGCAGCCCATCAACGCTATCCTTTTATTGTTATTTGGGACGACCATGAGTTTGCTAACAATGCCTATCGCGACAATGCAGGCGGACACAATAGCCTGTTTGAGGGCAGTTGGGAAAGCCGAAAAGCGGCTGCCACACAAGCCTATTATGAGTGGCAACCTATCCGTCTGCCCGACCCCAATGCTAATCCACAACGCATATATCGGCGCTTGGGTTTTGGTAGTTTAGTTGATTTGTTGCTGTTGGATACGCGCATTATCGGGCGCGACCAACAGGCTTTTGCTTTTGTGGGTGCAGATGATAGCGACCGCACTATTTTGGGCAGTAGCCAGCGGGAATGGTTGTTGAATGCTTTGAGTGGTTCTGTTGCTCACTGGAAAATCATCGGACAACAGGTTATGTTTGCCCCTTTTCGCATTGCGGGCGCTCGCGTCAATAATGACCAATGGGACGGCTATACGGCAGACCGTCAGCGGATATTAGACCATATCGTTCAGCAAAACATTACCAATACCGTCGTGCTTACGGGTGATATTCATAGTGCTTGGGCAAACGATGTGCCGTATAACAACTATAATCCCGCTACGGGCGAAGGCTCGGCAACGGTGGAATTCATTACGCCCAGCATTACGTCGGACGGTTTCCCTTTTGAGTTTGGACAAGACGTGATTTTGGACGATAACAGCCATGTTAAATACAATAATTTGCTCGGTAAAGGGTATATCGTCTTGGACATTACACCCAACCAAGTGCAGGCAGACTATTATTTTGTGAATACGATTAGCGCACCCACCTCTTCGCAATACTTCGAAACGGCTTATCGTGTTATTGACCAGACGCGCTATTTGCAAACTGCCTCCTCTCCTACCCTTAGCACCGAAACGGCGGCGGTTCTGCCTGCTGATGCCTTGTCTCCCGATGTGGTGAAGTTGCAATTGCGGCTTTTTTTGGAGGGTGCAACGCAAGATAACAACATGACCACTTTTTTGCTCCAAAACAACCTTTTACCTTTGAATCAACCTTTCAATGCGGCTCCGTGGGACTATGCAGGGACGGAATCGGTGCCAAATGCTGCTTTTTT
>CAZTXO010000197.1:0-1881 GCA_964617515.1 uncultured Saprospiraceae bacterium
TTCCCGCAGCGCGCGTTCCCGCTTCGGCTCGTCCGTGAGTTTCTCGCCTTCGATTGCCCCACGGACCCCGGCTTCCTCAAGCCGAACGAGTTCGCGCAAAGCGGGCGCGTGACCGATCTTGAGGAGCTTCGCCGAAGAGAGGAGGTGATGGAGGATCACTTCCTGCGCTGTTCTCAAGTCGACGAGGTGGCTGTCTTCGAGGTCCTTCCAGAACCGATCGAGTTCACTTGGTCCGTGGTCGCGGTACGCCTCCTGGCGATAGATGTCGGCGATTACGGAGAAGGTCGATGCCCGCAACAACGCTGATAGAGTCGGCACGTCATGCGGTGAGGGGTCAACATCGTAGAGCCGGAGAAGATTTCTCCGTCCCGGCCCGACGTAACTGTGGAACAGCCGATTCTGAATAAGGCTTGTCAACGACTCCGCCAGCGGCACCGAAATGACGCGACCGAGCAGGTTGACTACCTGCTGAGGTTCGCCGGGAGGCACCACTTCGACAACGAAGTGTTGCTGCGCCATCACATCGGCGATGTCTTCGCCGCCACCGCCTACAAAGCCCGGCAGAGGCTTCCACGTCACCATCCCTCGCACGAGTTCGATGTCGCGCTGGCCCAGGTATCGCTGCGCAAGCTGGCGCACGTCGGGCTCGTCCCCAAGGAAGGCGAGGAAGCCCCCGATCGCCTCGGGCGGACAGTAGTTCTGCCAGCGGACGAAGTAATCCCGGAGGACCCGGCCTGCCTCGCCGCCGGATGGACTCTCCGTCCTTGTGCTGGGTTCCGTCTCGGCGGCGTCTGCGCGCTCGCCACGGCCGATTCCGAGGACTGCCGCTTGCCTGACGTCCACCAGAGAGGCCGGTGAGACATTCGGGTAGTCGTGGCAAAGGTCTGCCGGAGTTCGCCACTTACCCAACCGATTCATGAGTTGTATGTCGTTGAGCAGGTCCGTGCGGAGGCCCGCATCGTGTGCAGCCGCAAGGTAGAGCCTGTGCCAGTCCAGTGCTGCTTGTTGGTGCTCTCGTCCGGCCGTGCCATGGCGCGCTGCGAGGTAGTTCAGGATCGCCGCGAAACGCCCCCTGGACAGTTCACCTCGCAGAGGTGCCGCGAGATGCGTGACAACAGTGCTGGGAGCAAATCTCCGGAGCGCCGCAGCAAGAAGAGGTGCAGCCTCCATCACTCCCATCTTGGCCCCTTCAAACATCTCGAGGAACGATCCGATCCGGTCCGCTGGCAGTTCGATCGGTCCGAGGCAGTAGTCTTCTATCGCCGCTGCGCCGATCATCAGCGGTAGCGTCTCCAGTGCCTCCTGGCCTGTCTGAACCACTCCGCGTAGCCGCGAAAAACCCGGGTGATTACGCACCATCGGTGCTAGCATTCCGACGTCGTAATAAGCGCCTTCGCACTTGGCGGCGATCCGCGATATGTGTTCCTCAAGACCGTCGATGTGAACGACATCCTCAGGTCGCGCGAATCCGCCCTTGGCGAGCGGGAGCCAGGCCGTCCCGCGGAGTTGGGACTTCGTGGTTTCATCCAACTCCGGCATCCCGGGCGCCGCAAGACAGTCGAGGATGATCTCAGCAAGCCCGCCAACACCGTCGTGAGCGAGGGCTTCCCTGATGGCGGCCAGCGGCGTCCAGGTGGTGAGTTGGAGCTTCGCCTCGAGTTCTGGCCCCATCAACGCGAGCAGTCGAACCTGGTGGGCGAGGTCTGCCGGGAGGGCGAATCCACTGGCCACGTACGTGTGAGCGTCGATCGGCCCAAATGAGCCAGCCGTGTCCCGATACATGGGCAGCGCGCGGAGCAGTTCTCTGTCGTGTAGCTCGCGGAGGACTCGGAGTCGGTCATCGTCCGTGAGAGCGTCGTCCCCGCACTCCATCAAGTCAGG
>CAZTXO010000198.1:0-1880 GCA_964617515.1 uncultured Saprospiraceae bacterium
CTCAGCATGGAGGCGATGGTTGGAATGCCTAAGTCCTTTGCAGCCATAATATAGGGGTATTCGGCGGATGAGACACATACCGTTGAGTAGAGCAGGTCCGGCTGCATCTGTTTTAGCTGTTGATGGATGGCGGACAGATCATACTCTCGTCGGTATGCAGCTGCATTCAGGCGAGTCAGGTGTGTTTGTAAAAAATCAAGCTGGCATATGTATCCCAATCCTCCAATGAAATGGCTGCGAAGACGTGCAGCCAGGCTGTTAGCGCGCCGAGTTTTGCGAAAGTTTTTCCATTGCCGGTGCATTTTATGTTGGCGCTGAAATGCCTCTCCGCAGATTGCAGCTAACAGTGAGCGACCGCTTACCTTTGCTCTGATCCCAGGTGTTAACAGTGGTTGAGTGTCGATCTCTTTTCTTTTTGGAGCGACTGATTCCCATCGCTCTGTTTTTCGGGGCAGCAACGTGACATTCACGCCTTGCTCTGCTAACCGTTCCGCCAACCCGCTTGTCAATACGTTTCGAATGCTCCAGGTCATTGGCAAAAGGATGGCGACACATTTACCGGCAGGCTCATTAAATTTCTCATCCTTGTTATGTCCCACCATCGGAGCAGACATATTTTCTCCTGAAAGCAATCTTTATATTGAATGGAACCCGGAGATTTCACTGTGGAGTAATTCCAGTTTCGTACAAGTCTTGGGAGATACCGTTGACAATGGCTTTTTCAATCAGCCAGTTGACTGGTGGCAACATAATTCCCGGCATCCCTCCCATATCCTCCGGGCCAATAACGATGAGAGGGAAGCGATCCGAAAGGTAGCGACCTTTACATCCTACTCCATCCCCAATCAATTTGGCGTGCAGCGAGTATAATCCAGCATTTAGCCAAAGCGGCGGCATCTCTGCTGTAATCTGATAAGTGCCCATTCCGGAGACCTCGCACAGTCTCGTGTTGTCTATCTTCGCGTGAACAATTATTGCCCCCTCGGCATTTTCAAGAATGCAGAATAGTCGGAAACCAGTCAGGGGGATATGGATAGAGAGTCTAAAGGATATTCGGACGGGTGCATTGTAGGCGACTCTCCCCACAGTGCTGTTGTTTATCTGAAAACCCGCGAAACGTATTTGATGATGGCTGGTTTCTTGCTCGTCAGCAAGAGCTAGAGATCGGTAGTAGCGTTGAACGGCCTCATGTACGTCGCCCTGGAACTCCACACACCCGTCCTTCAGCACGACGCACGTCCGGCAGAGGGTTTGAATCGCCGCCATGTTGTGGCTGACCAGCAGCACCGTTCGCCCCGCCTTCGCCACGTCTCCCATCTTCCCCAGGCACTTCTTCTGAAACGCCGCATCTCCAACAGCCAGCACCTCGTCCACGAGCAGAATCTCCGGTTCCAGATGCGCTGCGACGGCAAATGCAAGGCGCAGGTACATTCCGCTGGAATAGTGCTTGACCGGTGTATCAATGAACTTCTCCACCTCTGCGAAAGAGACGATCTCATCGAAATTGCGCTCGATCTCCGTGCGCTTCATGCCCAGAATCGCGCCATTCAGGAAGATGTTCTCCCGACCGGACAATTCAGGATGGAAACCGGTTCCTACTTCCAGTAAGCTCCCCACGCGCCCGTGAATTTCGGCAAATCCATGTGTCGGCTCCGTGATGCGCGAGAGAATCTTCAGCAGCGTGGATTTGCCTGCCCCATTACGCCCGATGATGCCTACCACTTCGCCGGGCTTCACCTCGAAAGAGATGTCCCGAAGCGCCCAGAACTCCTCGGTGTTCGGTCTATGTGAGCCGTCTCGTCCCAGAAGAGAACGGGCAATTCGCAAGGGTGTCCCGACAGCTTCAGCCAGGGTATCCCGCAAAGTGCGATACCTCTCCT
>CAZTXO010000199.1:0-1876 GCA_964617515.1 uncultured Saprospiraceae bacterium
AAGCTGTGCAAGGGGAATTTCCCATCACCCTCAAGTGGATTATTGAAGGCGAGGAGGAGATCGGTAGCACGCACTTTGACGCCATGACTCGCCAGTATGGCGATCTCCTGAAAACCGACGGCGCCTTGTGGGAAGGCGGTGGCTTCAACGAAAAAGGTCAAGCCCATATTGCGCTGGGCTTCCGTGGCCTGTTGTATGTCGAATACAGCGTGGAGACCATGGCGCGCGATGCCCATTCCGGCGGCGCTCATACCCTGCCCAGCGCGGCCTGGCGTTTGGTCAAGGCACTGGCCAGCTTGAAAGACGACAATGGCAAGGTGCTGATCCCCGGTTTTTATGATGATGTCCGCGAGCCAACCGCCATGGAGCAACAAGCCGCGCGCGACAACGTCGATCTAGAGCAGGAAGCGCGTGCCAAGGCCATGTATGGCATCGATTCTTTCCTCCACCAACGCAGTGGCTATGATCTCGAAATCTCTGTCTACGAGCCAACGGCCAATATCGCCGGGCTGCTCTCTGGCTATACAGAACCTGGTGTAAAGACAGTTCTGCCAGCCAAGGCCATGGCCAAGATGGATTTTCGGCTTGTGCCCAATCAACGCCCCGATGATATTTTGGAAAAGTTGAAAGCACATCTCAACGCGCAGGGGTTTACGGATGTTCAGGTCACCAAATTGGGCAGCGGCGATCCGGTCGTCACACCACTCGAAGGTACGTTCGTACAAAAGATCACCCAAATCTGCCAGGCGTTCACAGAACAGGATCCCAAGATCATTCCGCTGGGCGGCGGCACCCTGCCTTTGCTCGGCGCCATGAAGAACAACGTCGGCGTCTTGGGCATTTCCACATCGGGCAACCCGGGCTATTATGGCAGCGGAGCCCACGCCCCCAATGAGCACATCCGCATCAGCGATATTCCGCGGGCAGTTGAGTTCAATGTGTTTATGTTTACCCAGTTGGGCGAAACCCACTAGACTGTAAAGGGAACATGAGCTACGTTCACCGCAAACAATGAAAATTGCGAGCAACGAGTGGCGTTTTACTCGCCACTCGCAATTCGCCATTACAGAACAATTGGGTATGCTGGAGCAGATATGGTGGGTGTAAACGAGTGGCAATGAAAGACCGGTTTAGTTCTGTGCCGTTATTCGTTGAGCCGCCATTTCAAAAAGTCACCGGCAAGGTCGCCAGGCCGCGCAACAGATAATTATCGCGATAGAGCGGCGTTTCGCTGGCCAGGCGCAGATTGGGCAAGCGGCGCAAAAGGGTCTCAAAGGCAATTTGGCCTTCCAGGCGCGCCAGGGGTGCGCCCAGGCAGTAGTGAATGCCGTTGCCAAAGGCCAAATGCAGATTCTTTTTACGGGTAATGTCCAGCAGGTTCGGTTGCTCAAAGGCCGCCGAATCGCGGTTGGCTGCCCCCAGCATAAAGCTGATCTGCTGTCCGCGTGTGAAGTTGTGCCCCTGATAGCTAAAATCCTCCAGGGCAATCCGGCTGGTCATCTGCACCGGGCTGTCGTAGCGCAGCAATTCTTCCACTGCATTGCGCATCAAGGCTGGCTCTTGGCGAAGTAGCTGCAATTGGTCGGGGTTTTGTAAGAGGGCCAACGTGCCATTGCCAATCAGGTTGATGGTAGTCTCATGCCCGGCAATGAGCAGTAAAGCACAGGTAGCATACAACTCGATTTCGCTCAGGTGCACACCGGCTTCTTCCACTGCCACCAGTGCACTGAGCAGGTCTTGGGTTGGCTCGGCGCGGCGCCGAGCTGCCAATTCACGCAGATAGTCGGTAAATTCGGTGGCGGCTATGGCGGCACGCTGATAGACTGCGGGATCATCGGTCAAATCCAAACTGCGCCCCAACGCATCGGACCAGGTA
>CAZTXO010000200.1:0-1874 GCA_964617515.1 uncultured Saprospiraceae bacterium
CAATTCCATCCGGCCCGGGACATTCATGACGTCTATTTCGTCAAGGAGCCCAGCCGTACCACCGCCCTGGACGAGCCATTCTTGTCCCGTGTTGCAGGAGTGCATGAGAACGGTGCAGAAACCGGTTCCACGGGGTGGGGTTATTCCTTCGATGTTGACCGGGCCAGACGTTTGGTGTTGCGGAGCCAGGGCACGGCGGTTTCGGCTCGAACACTTGCCACCTCTCCCCACATTCCCGGGAAGTATTTCTCGATCGCCCGGTGTTTTCGCTATGACCAGGTTGATGCCACCCACGCAACGGATTTTTTTCAGGTGGAGGGGATCGTGCTGGGAGAAGACATCAACTTCAGGACGCTGTTGGGGCTCCTGAATTTGTTTGCCCGGGAAGTGGCACAAGCTAAGGAAGTGAAGTTCTTGCCGGCCTATTTTCCGTTTACCGAACCGTCGGTCGAGTTGCACGTGCGGCATCCACGCCTGGGGTGGATGGAACTCGGCGGAGCGGGGCTCTTTCGTTCCGAGGTGACGTTGCCGCTCGGGGTCACTGTGCCGGTGATTGCCTGGGGGTTGGGGCTCGATCGCATGGCGATGGTGGCGTTGGGCATCCATGACATACGCGAACTCTTCACGGATAACTTGGAATTGATCCGCACGACCAGAGGAGCCTTCTAAGTACCTCATGCCCACCATCACTGTTTTCAAGGACGACTTGGAATCCCTTTTGAACGGGGCCGGAACTGCAAGTCGAGCGGTCTCGATCGAACAGTTGGAAGAGTGGCTCATGCTCGTCAAGGGCGAGTTGAAGGGGCACAACCCTGAAACCGGAGAGTTACGCATCGAGCTCCAAGACAGCAACCGGCCGGACCTCTGGTGTTGCGAGGGGATTGCCAGACAAATTCGCATCAAGCAACAGGGCGGGCTGAAGCCCTATTCTTTTTTCGCTCAAGAACCGAAGTCACCGCATTATCTGATCGTGAAACCCGGTATGGAGCAAGTACGCCCGTACGTGGCAGCCTGTACGGCTAAGGGGTATCGGGTGACCGAGAAGGGGTTGGCTCAGCTGATTCAAACGCAGGAGAAGCTGGCCGACATCTTTGGGCGCAAGCGCAAGACCGTCTCGATCGGAATCTATCAGCTGCGGAATATTACCTTTCCTGTGACGTATGAACTGGTGAAGCCGGACGAAGTGCGATTTACCCCATTGGGTATGGAAGCGACGATGACCCTGTCTGAAATTCTCATGGTTCATCCCAAGGGATTGGAGTACGGACCTATTCTGGCCGTCAAAAGTCTGCTCCCTATCCTCCGCGATGCGAAGAATCAGCCGTTATCGTTCCCGCCGATCATTAACAGCCGGGAAATCGGAGAAGTACGGGCGGGTGATGATGAGCTCTTCGTCGAGGTGACCGGGACGGATCTACTCATGGTGATACTTTCACTGAACATCTTCTCGACGAATTTGGCCGACCGTGGCGCGACCATCGAGCCGGTGGAAATACGATATCCGACGGGCACGATGCTGGGTAAACGGGTGAGGACACCTCACGATTTCGGAAAACCAAAAACGATTCGAATCGAAGCGATTGAACAGGCTCTGGGCCAGGAGCTCGGCGAGACAGTCGTGAAGCAGGCTCTTGAGGCGTATGGGTACAGCGTGTCGGCAGGAAAGGGATCGGTTAAAGCAAAGCTCCCACCGTATCGGCACGATTTGATGCATATGATGGATGTGGTCGAAGACGTTGCGATGGGTCGTGGCTATGACGAGTTTACCCCGATCATGCCAGCGCAATTTACGGTGGGCGGATTATCCGCTATTGAACAACTGTCCGATCGATCCCGAGAATTGATGGTGGGGCTCGGGTTTCAGGAAATCATTT
>CAZTXO010000201.1:0-1873 GCA_964617515.1 uncultured Saprospiraceae bacterium
GCCCGGCGAGCGCCGCCGCGATGATCCATCGCTCCCGTAAACTCGATTCCGCGGCCCGTCCTTCGTCCTGAAACCATGCCCTGCCACCTCTACTCGATACGCGACGCGCCCAAGCACGAGTCCTTCCGCGCCCAGCTCCGGGAATTCGGCATGGACATCGTGCGGTGGGAGGCGCCCATCTCTGCCGAGCCGATGGCGGGGAAAATCCCGCCGGACTTCCTCGTCTACACCGGCCGCGACCAGATCATGTTTGCGATGTGCTCGACCCCGCAGACCGAGGCCGCCGCCATCGACAGTCGCGTCCGGGAGGATCGCATCGTCATCCGGTCCGGCCTCATCACCCGCGGAGACCGGACCTGGCAGGTGGGCCGCGAACGGGTCGAACTCAAGGGAATGGACGTGACCCTCGTCTACCAGGAAAAGGGCAAGATCATGCGCGGCAGCGGCACCGCCCCGGAAAGATCCATTTCGATCATGATCAAACCCTCGGTGCTTCGGGCCCGCCTCGGGGATCGGCTCGGCCAGCTTCCTCCGCCCGTGCGCGACGTCATGATGGGCAAGCGGCCCTTCCACCGGGAGGGCCGGGTGTCCGGCCGGCTGATGTCGGTGATGTCGAGCCTCGACGACCTGCTCCGGCTCTCGCCCACCTTCCTGGACATCCACGCCGAGGCCACCTTCACCGCCTTCCTGGCCGCGGCTCTCGACACCCTGTCCGCGTCGGCGCCGCGCGTCGCCGGTCCCACCCCGGCGGAGGCGGCCCGGCTCGAGAACGTCCGCAGCCTCATCGAGGAGAACCCGGCCCGACACTACGACGTGGAGGAACTCGGGCGCATGGCCGCCATGAACCGGACGAAGCTCCGGGCCGCGTTCAAGCTCGTCTACGGCATGACCCTCTCGGACTACCAGACCGCCTCGCGCATGCGCCTCGCCGAACGGCGGCTTCGAAGCACCGAGTTGTCGCTCGAGTCCGTGGCCCACGAAGTCGGCTACGCGAACGCGGCCAGCTTTGTGGTTGCCTACAAGGCCTTCTTCGGATCCACGCCCGGTCGCGCCCGCAAGCGCTGAACCCTTCGAACCCAACCCGAACCCCGACCGTCGCGTTGGGCCACAGGGGCGACGCAGGCCACGCGGGCGAGGCATGCCTCGCCCCTACAGATTCGCCAATCCCTGGCGCGAGGCGGCCGCGACAATTTTCCTGTGCGAGGGGTGGCCACCTGAACAATTTCACCATTGGCGCCTGGGATCGTAGGGGCGAGGCATGCCTCGCCCGTGATATCCGACCAACATAAATACCTGTAAAACAACATTTTGGTTAAAATATGATCGTCATGTAATAAGATTTATTGACAAGACAAGATAGATATCTATAGAATCCTCGCTGTGGAAAATCGTCGAGGAGGCTATGTCATGAGACAGGATCAATTCACCGTCCGCGCCCAGGAAGTCATCGCCAATGCGCAGTCACTGGCGGAGGGCGCCGACCACGCCGAAGTCACGCCCGAGCACTTCCTGAAGGCCGCCCTCGATCAGCAGGGAGGTGTCGTCTCTTCGGCGCTCGAACGTCTCGGTGTCGATACCCAGCAACTTGGGACCGACGTGGATCGGATCCTGGAAGGCCTGCCCCGGCAGCAGGGCGGCAAGACCGTGATGTCCTCGCGGGTCGACGCGCTGCTCAAGGCCGCAGGCAAGGAGGCGGGCAAGCTCAAGGATCAGTACGTTTCCACCGAACATCTCCTCCTCGCGCTCGCCGCCCTCGACACGCGCGGTTCCGAACTCCTCAAGCGCCGGGGCGTGACCCGCGAAAAGCTGGCGACCGTGCTCCAGCAGATCCGCGGCGCCGAGAAAGCCAACGACCCCCACGCCGAAGATCGAT
>CAZTXO010000202.1:0-1870 GCA_964617515.1 uncultured Saprospiraceae bacterium
ACCCAGTGGCGCAAGATCTACGCGGGCGAGACCGCGCAGTTCATCGTCGGCGAGAGGCACGCCGAGGCGCTGGACGCGTCGACGCCCCGTTTCGCCGAGGCCCTGGCGAAAGCGATGCGCCGGATCCTCGCCGGACTACCTCCGGAGCGTCGGGACGGCGTCGTCCCGAGCGTCCGAATATGATGACAGCGGAGACAGGCCCCGGGGGAGGGACCGTGGGGGGCGCGGAGGAACGGCGCACGTTCGATGCGCGGTTCATGGAGGTCGCGCGGCGGCTGCCCCGCGAGCCGGCGCTCGTGGGCGACGGCCGCACGCTCGACTACGCGACGGTCGAGTCGACGACGCGTGCGATCGCCGAGCGGATCGAAACGGCCGCTGCCGGCCGGCCGGGCTTCGTCGCACTTTTCTTCTCGCGCAAGACGGTGGGCATCCAGGCGATGAACGCCGCATTGCGTGGCGGTCGCGCCTACGTGCCGCTCGACGGCGACGATCCCGATGAGCGGCTGCGCTTCGTGTTGCGCGACTGCGAGCCGGTCGCACTGCTGGCCGACCGCCCGTTCCTCGAGCGAGCGCGCGCGCTCGCCGACGGCCGCTGCCCCGTCGTCGAGATCGTGGGCGACGAGGCGCCGGACGCGTCGTTCGCGATGCCCGCCGTCGATCCCGCCGCACTCGCGAGCCTCTACTACACGTCGGGATCCACGGGCACGCCCAAAGGCGTGATGAAGACGAGGGAGGCGACGCTGTTCTTCGCGGACGCCTACATGCGCCGGCTCGGGGTCGGCGAGGGCGACCGGATGTCGATGCTGTTCGCCCTCAACTTCGGGGCGTGCGTCGTCGGCGTGCACGGCGTCTTCCTCCGCGGCGCCACGCTGTGCACCTACGACATGCGCCGCGATGGGATCACCGGACTCGCCGGGTGGCTCGAGCGCGAGCGCGTCACGGTCGTGCACACGATTCCGACCGTTTTTCGCGAGCTGACGGCGAGGCTCGCCCCCGGGGAGAAGCTCCCGCACCTCCGCGCGATCGACCTCGGGGGGGAAGCGGCGTTCGCGAGCGACGCCGCAAAGTTCCTCGAACACACGAACGACGGCGCGATCCTCGTCAACCATCTCGCGTCGACGGAGATGGACGTCATCGCGCAGCACGTGATTTCCCATCGCGATCCGGCGCCGGAGGGCACGATCCTTCCCGCCGGCATGCCGCCGCAAGGCGTCGAGGTGCGCATACGCGGCGACGACGGCCGCGAGGCCGCCCCGGGCGAGGTCGGCGCAATCGTCATCTCGAGCCGTTACACGAGCCCGGGCTACTGGCGGCGCCCCGATCTCGACGAGCAGTACTGCCCCCCGGACCCCTGGCACCCGGGGAGACGCTGCAACGCAAGCGGGGACCGCGGCTACCTCGACGACGCCGGTCGCGTTCATTTCCTGGGCCGCGCCGGAAGCCGCGTGAAGATCCGGGGCCACACGGTCGACCTCACGGAGGTCGAGGCCGCCCTCGCCGCGACACGCGGCGTCGTGCGAGGCGCCGCGCTCGCGCCGGCGCCCGAGGAAGGCCGGGAATCGGACCGGATCGTCGCGTACGTGACGGTCGAGGCGCCGATGGAGGCGGTCGAATTGCGCCGCCGCCTGTCCTTCCACTTGCCTCCGTACATGCTGCCCTCCGCCATCGTGTTCCTCGACGCGTTTCCGACCACGCCGACCGGCAAGGTCGACCGCCTCGCCCTCGCGAAGCTCGCGCCCACGCCCCCGGCGGAGCGTCCGGCCGTCGCGGATCCGGTGGCCGACGAGCTCGAGATCGCGGTCGCGGGTGTGTTCTCGCGCCTGCTCAAGGTCTCTCCGGTCGGGCCCCGCGACGACTTCTTCCTGCTGGG
>CAZTXO010000203.1:0-1869 GCA_964617515.1 uncultured Saprospiraceae bacterium
TTCCATCATTTTTGGAATCCATTTTAGATTGATTGTACCCTCGTTCACCAGCTGCCGGATCGCCCGGCGTAGCCGTTCCACATTTGGTGTACACATTGTTTCCACCACTCGTTGCGCGTAAATCTAAGGTAACTTTTACAGTCAGTGTGTAAGTATGAGTAGCACCAGCGCTTATGTTTTGATCATTGGCTAAAGTCCATGGACCTGTTCCAGCCAAGGCACCGCCTGGATTTCCAGGAGCATTTGTTGTATAACTGGCACTGCCAATTGTAATATCATCATCAAAACCAGGAACATCTGATAAATCATATTGGCCGGTTGCACCACCTAAATTTTGTGCAGTAATACTATAAATTACATTGTACATATTACCACCCAATGCGATAATACTTGATACAGATTTTGTTGTAGTAACATAAGGTAAGTCACCACAAGCTTCATCAGTTTCATCATTGGTACCATCGTTGTTGGTATCCATTTTAGATTGGTTGTACAAACCTTCTCCAGCAGATGGATCGCCAGGAATTGCAGCACCACATTTCGTATAAACATTATCTCCACCTCCTCCGGTGAGATCTAAAGTTACTTTTACAGTAAGTGTATAGGTATGTGTAGCACCTACTATAATTCCTTGATCACTTGCTAATATCCAAGGTCCTGTTCCTGCTAATGCACTTCCTGCATTACCCGGAGCATTGGAAGTATAGGAAGCACTTCCAATCGTAATATCATTTTCAAATGCAGGAGCATCTGTTAAATCATATTGTCCATTTGCACCACCCAAATTCTTAACCGTAATTGTGTACAAAACATTGTACATATTTCCGCCTAAAGGATTGATGGATGCAACGGATTTTGTCATATCTAAATACGGAATATCCCCACAAGCTTTTTTAGTTTCTTCCGGAGTTCCGTCATTGTTTGTGTCTAATCGAGATTCATTGTATAAACCTTCTCCAGATGTTGGATTACCAGGTGTAGCAGTTCCGCATTTTGTATAGCTATTATTTCCACTACTTCCTACACTTAAATCAATGGTAACATTTACAGTTAAGGTATAGGTATGTGTTTGACCGGTTAAAATGGCCTGATCGTTTGCAAGAGTCCAAGGACCTGTTCCTGCTAAGGCACCACCTGGATTTCCAGGAGCATTTGTTGTAAACGATGCACTGGTAATTGCGATATCATCATCAAAACCAGGAACATCTTTTAAATCATATTGACCATCACCGCCGGTATTACCAACTGTGATTGTATAAACTACTGAAAAACTATGTGCACCTGATTGTGTAGCAGATACAAAGCTTTTACTATGTGTAATTATTGGTTGACAATTAACCGGTGCTGTATAATTTATACTATTTGAACATTGTGAACCACCACTAAATACTGCATTCACTGTATGTACAGCACCATCCGCTGTCAAACCTGTAATTGTATAATTTGTAGGTGAGTTAAATGGAGCGTTAAATACTTGTTGATTTGCTCCAATGCTAACTGTCAATGTGCCAGAAGTAGGTGGATTCACCAAAGTTAAACTTCCTGAAACACTGTACGTATTAGTAGCAGGATTACATGCACTTGGATTGGCAGTCATTGCACTGATTCCTTGTTGTTGAACCGTACCACTGGCTGTATTGGTACATCCGTTATTATCTTGTACCGTTACAGTATAGCTTGCATTTGCAAGATTTATTATAGTCGCTGAGTTTTGTCCATTACTCCAAGTATAAGAGAATGGAGCTGAACCACCAGTAACAACTGCGGTTGCACTACCATTACTAACACCGATACAAGCAGGCGTTGTTGTTACGCTTACTCCAGGTTTTGGGTTGACTGTTACGTCAACAGTAAATGTATTTCCTACAC
>CAZTXO010000204.1:0-1863 GCA_964617515.1 uncultured Saprospiraceae bacterium
CTGGTGGCTTTGGTGGCTATTTGGCCGGTGGTTCAAATGATGGCGAAGCTTTCGGTGAATTCGGTGCCGGTGCCCGCTTCATGGTTGGCGGTAATGTCGGTGTTGGCGCTTTGTTAACCTTTGCCGCACAAGATGGCGAAGACAGTAACAAAATGTTTTACGCTGTAAAACCCACTTTCGAAGTTGGCTTTGGTGGTCTTACTTTCACCACCACCATGCAAATCCCCGTCGGCAAAAAAGAACGTTCGGCTAATAATGGTTATGGCAATGTTGAGCTGCGCGATAAACCTGCAACAACCACCTGTAGCAACCCTGCTAACCCTAATGCCCGCGTTTGTGATCTCTATCTGGTTGGTCGTGAAAACGGTAAAGAAGAGAACCGTTTCGGTGTTGATTTAAACGCTGCTTACCGCCTTGATCTTGGTGGCTTTTACGTCACCCCACAAATTGGTGTTGGTGTTTATGATCGTGCCCAGGGCAAAAACCTGGTGCGTTTCCATGCCGGCGCCGTTGCTGGTTTAGGTTTTGGGGGCGGCCTGGCTTTTGAAGGTGGTATCCATGTCAAACACGATAACAAAAGCACCAGTGCTGATCGCGATGGCAGAACCCAGGCTGTATTCTCGGCCGGTTTAACCTGGCACTTCGGTGGTCAGGGCACCAACCCTGCCAACGACTTTGTTAACCGTTCCTTTAACCGTACCCCCTTTAACAAGGGTGTTGTCTCTTCAACCTCTCTTGGCAAAAGCTTCGAGGAACGTGCCCGCTTAACAAATAGCAATAGTGGCGTTGTTGTCGATACCGTTCAATTTATGGATAGTACGCAAGCGAACCCTCACACCAGAATGGCAAACCTGCCTTCCAACCATGTGCTGGTTATCCTGGGTGGCGCAGACATAGCTTTCGGCACGAACACTGCAAATATCACCAACTCTAATACCTATTTTATTGGTGGTGGATCGCAGGTACACATTACAGGAATCAACGGCCACACCGGCACTTGGTTAACACCGGGTACACGCCCAACTATTACCGCGGGTAATGTTATGGACCGGGCTATTTTTGTGAATGGCGCTAAAAATGTGATGCTCAAGGGTTTTGATATGGCTGGTAATATTGCCACCACAGAACGCCTTGTCGAACTCAATAATGCCGATGATGGCGTGATTGATGATCTTTCGTTACGCAGCGCCAGCTTACGATTATTAGAAGTTCGTAATACATCACACAACACCCATATCAGCAACCTTAGGGGTGCCAATATTGCAGCCCTACAAATAGCAGTAGAAATCAATGGCAGCACCCATGTAGTTGTTGATAATCTGACCCTTACTGAAATGGGTGCTGGTTCGGCTGGTGTTGGGTTCTTAGCTGGTTCTGACCAAGGTGTGCTACGTAATTTTAGTATCAGCGATGATAATAATGATTATCTTGCAGGTGTTGGTGTCGTTAATAGCGACCACGTCACTGTCGAGAAGGGACATATCGACGGTACTAGTGTCGGCCTTGTTGTTCAAGGAAATACCTCGAATGATGCCGTTATTAGGGACATTAAAATGACGGAAATCGCGAATATTGGATTAATAATTAATCAAGCGGATAATGTTCAAGTAACCAATGTTGATATCAGTGCTGTGGCAGCCGGTGGTGTAGCTGGGGTTGTTGTGATGAACGACGCGGTAGGTACCCGTATAGGCAATGTTCATGTCAATAACTTCATGACTGGTTACTCATTGTCAGGTGCCAACACTACCATTATCGATTTAGGTGGCAATACCTTTACCGCCAATGGCATGCAGAGCGCTTGTGATGGTATGAATGACATTAGTGCCATGAGTGGTCCGCTTAATGTTACCACAACCAATA
>CAZTXO010000205.1:0-1861 GCA_964617515.1 uncultured Saprospiraceae bacterium
GGCGTTATGTCTATTCTGAATAGGATCGACCTCTATTTGATCAAAAATAAGGTATTAAATGCCAGCTATTTGCCATCCCCGACTAGTTGCGCTACCATTGGCATCCAATATAGATAATATCGATCCATCATTTCACGCTATGATGTGGATCTATGCTGACGCCCTGCAAGCAGTGACTTCTCTACCAGAGGTAAAATGTCACTGCTTGACAAACGCCAGTGTATAAGGAGGCCAAGCAACTGTGATATGTCCTGATCAACTCGCCGGGGGTGCCGATGCAGCACAGCAAAGCCCTCGGCGGTCCTGGCAGTCGGCCAATCGATGGGAAGTGTTGGCAATTTTATTGGCAGTAATGTGGTTCAGCAGTGGCTGTGGTGACGAACTAGCAACGCCGACCCGTACACCAGTTCCAACTTGGACGCCAACCCCAGTCAATGGTGCGGCGCCAGCGGCCCAGGCTCAGCAAGTGGCTCAGGCCCAACCGGCGACAGCCACGGAGGCCCCAGCACCGCCGACGGCAACCTTTACCCCTGAACCGCCAACAGCCACCCAAGCGCCGACAGACACCCCACTGCCCACCGATACACCGACGCCAGCCATCACGGATACACCGACTGCACCACCGCCACCCACCCCAACGCCAACTTCAGCTTTCCAGTTTCAGCTTGAGGCGGCGGAAAAATTTCCCACCGATTCGTTGGCGGTCAATGTGGTTCGTATCTATTTGTATGTCTATTCACCAGCGGAGTTCGGCTTGCCAGGCTATCGTCTCAGCGTGATCCACAATGGCACCCCGCTCACGGTGGACGAAGTTTCGACGGGTGGCCTACCCGATCCCACCCGGCTGGAGCCAAGTCCGTATACACGGTTTACCAATCTGAATGTTGTTTTTGTTGAACCACAGGCCGGGCGTTGGGAAATTCAGTTAATCGACAACCAGGGGAACGGCGTTGGCCCGATGGCCCCGTTTGATTTAACGGCTGATGAGCGTACCCGTGAACTCTATGTACGCTACAAACAGAAGTAAGAGTGTGTTATGCTCAATGTCGAGCAAAGATTAAGTGTTTTTGTTTTGGTCCTGTTGTTGGCAGCCTGTTCTAACTCCTTGCCACTTTCTTCTACCCCCTCTGCGCCGACCAAAGACGGACGGCGTTTGCAATTCAGCGATGAATTTGACGGCGTCAGTCTTGATACGACCAAGTGGAATACCTGTTACTGGTGGTCAACCGATGGCGGTTGCACCAACGAAGGCAACAAAGAGCCCCAATGGTATCAACCTGATGAGGTTCTGCTCTCTGGTGATGGAATTTTGCGCCTACGTGCCCAACAACGTAGTGTGGTCTCCAGCAAAGGCAAGCCCTATGCCTATACCTCTGGCATGATTGCCTCGCATGACAAATTTGCCTTTACCTACGGTTATGCCGAAATTCGCGCCAAAGTGCCGAAAGGCAAAGCCATGTGGCCAGCCTTTTGGCTCTTGCCGGCACGGAAAGAGACCCCACCGGAGATTGATGTTCTGGAGATTTTAGGAGAACGGAGCAACACAGTGCGCATGACATTGCACTATGCGAATGATAAAGGGCAGGACCGCAACGCCGGTAAAAAGTACAGCGGGCCCGACTTTGCGACCGATTTCCACACCTTTGCCATTGATTGGACGCCGCAACGGATCACCTGGTATGTCGATGGCGAAGAGCAATATCAGGTAGACCACGATATTCCAAACGAGCCGATGTATCTGATCGCCAATTTAGCAGCCGGCGGGGCCTGGTACGGCTATCCGGATGCTACCACACCCTTCCCCGCCTATTTTGAGATCGACTATATTCGAGTCTATCAACCGGATGCATCGTGATTGTTT
>CAZTXO010000206.1:0-1860 GCA_964617515.1 uncultured Saprospiraceae bacterium
GTTCAAAATATTCAGATGCTAAGAAATCAGGATCATTGCCATGTTGATCTTTATACATTTGAACCATTGCTTGGATGTCGTTAAGGCTTATTGATTTAGAATTATTATTTTTCATGTTGTATAATTTAATAGGTGGATAATTTTTTAATTTAATTTTACTATTTATCAAATGTCATAATGATGAAACATTCAATTTTGTCTTTACAATTCGACAAAAGATAATTAATTACTTTTGATTGTGTTTCAAGATCCATTTGTGATTTTTGAATATCACCTATAGTTTTTATTCCATTTAATATTCTGATTTTTTTAGAATCTCCTAATAAATTAGATAATTTTTTTATATAATTCAAATCCATAAAAGTTTCCATATCTATTAATTCATACTTTAACAAATTGTCTCTTAGAGTATAGATATTATTTGAAGGGTTGATATAATTTGATGGATTTTTTGAAAGCTTGAGAAATTCGTAATAAGTTGATTTATAAAGTTTCCACTGATTCAAATACTTGGCAGCATCTGATAGTGTGATAGCATGAGGATTTGATTTTGGCATCATTAGGATAGGGCTAACTGGTATTGATTTTTTTTTGCTTCCTTCTTTTTTTTTAATATCAGGTTGCATATTTTCTGGTGATTCCAAATTTTCTGCTATGAACTGATCTACGAAATTATCCATAATAATGTATTTTATTGGTTATTGAAAAATGGTTTAACGATTCCAAATATAGCTATAAATTTTTGGGATTACAATCTAAGTAATTTTACATATATTTAAATGTAATATGTAAAATGCTGTTAAATTGTATTCTAATCATTTTAAGAACTGTTAAAATACTCCTAAAGGAGTAGTGCAAATGGTCCATTTGGACAGGTGCAGATTCCTGAAATTTAAAATACAAAGAAAAAAGGATGTAAGTCTTATGGACAGCTTCTGGTTATTTTTGGAATAAAACTGCAATAGGATCAGCGCATACTCCAAAATAACCATTTTGAAAATTGGGCCTTTTTACCGATTGTTTTCTGTTTGCATTCATACAATCTTTGTAAGGTAATTAATCAAGAAACACCAATCTCACAGATAAGAACTGTAGAGCACCCTAAACAACATAGAAAGGACTTCTGAAAAAAGGAGTCCTTTTTTTAATTAAGAATTAAGAATTAAAAATTAATAGGTGAGAATTTCATTAGGCACTTAAAATAAATATGTTCATTTCATACTACATGACTGCATAACCTCATCAAATATTCATTTTTCCTTAATTCTTAATTCTTAATTTTTAGTTCTTAATTCTTAATTGATTCCAGTCTTTCTCTCAACGCCAGCAACCGACTCTGTCCGTCTTCAAGTTTTTTGCGTTCTTTTTCTACCAGGTCGGCAGGTGCAGAAGAGACGAAACGTTCGTTTTCCAATTTTCTTAATACGCTGTTGATGAATCCTTCCTGATATGTAATTTCTTTTTGCAGTTCTGTTTTTTCTGCTTCAATGTCTAGTTCTACTGGAAGTTGAACAAAGTATTTTTGGCGCATACCCATAAAAGATTGGGCTGCCTCTATTTCTTGAGTTGTTTCGTGGATCTCTGTCAATACCGCCATTTTTTTAAGTAAAGTGGCTGCACCTTCTAAAACTAATAAATTGGTCTGATCGTTTTTCATGATGTGCAATGGAACGGATATATTCATTTTTACACCATATTTATTTCGCAATTCGCGTATTTGACTGAGTACGGTTCGCAATTCTGTCATGCTTGCAAGAAGATCTGTGTTAACAGCCATTGAAACAGGCATCGTTGCCACAATACAATCTTCGCCTTCTTTACGGCTTTTCAATCCATGCCAAATTTCTTCAGTAATAAAGG
>CAZTXO010000207.1:0-1843 GCA_964617515.1 uncultured Saprospiraceae bacterium
GAAACGAGCCCAGGCTTCACGAGCCCGGCGAGTGATTCGTCGAGCAACTGCATTACCTCAACGCGCATGACATTGAGATGACCAAATGACATAAACTTGAGGTTGTTGCGCAAATCCAGGCCCGCCCGCCGCACAATGGCAATGGCGCCAAAGCTCGGATCATAGGCGCGCTCGCGGATTACGTCCGAGATGCGCTTGTCACGCCAGTAGAGCGTGGTCTGGTTGACAAAGTGTGTAAAGAGGTGATGAAAGTCGGTATTGGCCCGCGAATTGGGCAAGACCTGGCCACTGCCGTAGCCAAAGGCCCGCCGATAGGCGGTCTGCCGGTCGCGGTTCGTGTAGCGTAGCACCTCGCGGCGGTCAAACTGGTAGAGCGCAAAGGCGCCTGGCCCAGATGAAAGTTGCACTGCGCCGGCCCGGAACAATTCTTGCAGCTTGCGCATGACCCGGAAGACGCCAATCCGCTCGTGCTGGTAAATGTAATAGAGATCAGAGACGGCAATGATGCGTTCTGAGGTGACCGTCTCGTCATAAGGCTGGATGCCTTGCGGAATGCGGGTTTGACCAAAGTCGGTGGCGGCTTCGTTGCCAATACCGATCAATTCCGCCAGACCTTTGTCCGGTGGTGGCGGTGCTTGCATATCGGCTGTCACCACCGCCTCGATCATTTCATCTACTTGCTTGCTGATCGCGTCGGCCAATTGCGGATTCTGAATCAGATCGGCGGAGAGCCGATTCATCAGCGTTTCACGCAACGCTGCAATGCGATCTTGTAATCCTTGATAATCACGTTCTGTTGCCATTGGTGCGCCTCCTGGTGCAGAGGGTATCGGAAAACTGGATAATTGAAAGTTGTTCAGCCTGTTACGGGCGTGATCTCACCGCCACGTGTAATTTCAAAGCGATAGATGCTATCGGTGCCGCTGTTTAGGCGGGCGCCATCCTGCGCGGTGAGGCCAGCAGCGCCTGAACCGATCAAGGTGATCATATACTCACCAGGTGGCAGGGACTCACGAGCAATAAAGCGGATTTCGTGTGAACGGGCTTCAACTTGCCCGGCAAACGGTGTATGATCACGTTGGACAAATAAGGCATTGACCGCTTCACTCGTATTTTTTAGCGCCTTATTCAGCGTGATGCGTATGCGCTGGATCTGTTGCGTTTGAGTAAAAACTGGCTCATCTTGGGTTGAGGAGATTTTCAGATGTGCCCGCCCACTGGCCGGTAGAAACGCAATCTCGGTAACTTGTAAAGGCGTTACTGCCGGCGTCGAATCTGTGTCATCTTCCTCGTCGATGGTCAGTGCCCGTTCTTTCCAATCCATTCCACCATCGGGGTTACGCACAACCACCGTCCAGTATCCAACCAAACTTTGATTTTCCTGTTCGCGCAGGTCGAAATAGGCCAGTAGGGTCGTTGGGCTGACAAAGTTGACGCGCCCAATCGGCCCCCGTTCATCATCTGGCCCGGCGCGGGTGAGCCAGGCCTCGGCGTTCACTTGAAAGGCATTGCCATTGATCACTAATTGCTGTTCGGCTACCCCCACGGTCACCGACCCGGGGTTAACGCTTTGAATGTCGGGCCGCGGTAAACGCCGCAATTGATCGGTCAACACATCAACCTTTTGCATGTGGCGTGATACCTCTTCCAAGGCGGCCACAGTCCGTTGATGATGAAAGCCGCGCTGAGGATTACTGCCACCGTTTTGAGCCTGATCCCAGGCATCCTTGACCAGATCATTGAGCTTGGTGACAGTCGAGCGGAACGCAATTACGCCATCTTTGCCACCATCGCGAATTAAGTTGGGTGCTTCTTCGGTAGTAAAGCGCTCGACCCAGGAAAA
>CAZTXO010000208.1:0-1839 GCA_964617515.1 uncultured Saprospiraceae bacterium
TTTGTCTTGCCCTTCTCGTCGGTGAATTCGCCAGTCGCGTGAATCCAGGTGCCTGCGAACGGGTCAAGCCGCTCGAACGTGAGCCGCTCGCTTTTCCTCGTGTTCTGCACTCCCGCCTTGCGGAGATTGTCGATAATCATCGTGGCGAAGTCGTGCGTCTCGCGGTGACCGTTGCCCACGCTGGTCGGGTGCTCCTCGTCCATCGAAAGCACGCGGTGCGGGGAAAGACTCTCGACGGAGAAGGGGCCGGTGACGCGGACACGCTTGCCATCCTCATAGGGTTGGTCGAAGAGTGTCTCGGTTTCGGCGTGTCGAGCGATGGCCTCGTCGATTTGCTTGCGGCTCATTCCTTCGCGGATGTCAGGGTTATTCGCGATGGATTTGAGCGTCACGTGCGGAACACGCTTGTAAACGAAGCCTTTGCGGATGTCATTGTCAGTCTGGTGCGGCGGCGGCCTCTTCCCGGTAATTTCCGCCTCCTTGGCGATTCCCTCCTGGGAATCAGCGAGCAAGTAATACGGGTATTTGGCGGCCATAAGCCGCGTGCGAGCAAGTGCGAGAGCGACACGGCTCGTGTCAATGGTTATCCAGCGGCGTCCCCATTGTTCGGAGACAGTGGCAGTCGTGCCGCTGCCGCAAGTCGGGTCTAGCACTAGGTCGCCCGGGTCAGTAGTCATTAACAACGCCCGAGCTACGACCTTCGTGTTTGTTTCGACAACATATCGCTTGTCCTGAGCGTCGAAACCCCACCGGGTATCAAGCCAGACGTTGTTCAATGGCAGGACAGGAAAATCCTCCAGCTTGCGAAGATACGAAATAGAGTCGCCACGAGGAATGAGGCGATGTGCCCATCCGAGTTTGGTTAGGCCTTCAATATCGGTTTTCCAAAACTGGGCCTTCCCGGGTCGAAAGACACGCCCTTCAAAAGTGAACGGGTCACTACCCGGCGGACGCTGTGATGTTGTCGCGCTAGGCCGAAACCGTTGGGCGCCGGACGGAATCAAGGTTCGGTCGGCAACCTCTGCCTTCGTCATTGGACGAGTCGTACCATCGGGAAAAAGGAGATACTTGTATTCGTCGGCTCCTTCGCCATCCTGTTTCGTGCCGTAAAGCTGACGATACTTAACCCGCTCCCTATCGTGAGCGTACCATAGTAAATAGTCGGCAATTCCGGCCATCAATTCAGACGATGCCCCGGCCGTCTTTGCAATAGTTATCAAGCCGCAGAAGTTTGCCGTCCCGAACACTTCATCAAGGACGTTTCGTGCCAAATGGACATTTTCATCACCAATTTGGACAAAGACGCTGCCAGTCTCCGTAAGTAATTCGCGGGCTGCCACGAGCCGGTCACGGAGGTAGGCTAAATACGAGTGTACCCCGAGCTTCCATGTGTCGCGGAATGCTCGTACTTGTTCCGGCTGTCGAGTCGCATCCTCGGCTTTGCCGTCTTTCACGTCCCGCTTACGGGTACTCACCTGCCAATTCGAGCCAAACTTAATGCCGTACGGCGGGTCGAAGTAGATAGTCTGTACCTTCCCCTTCAAGCCTTCCTTTTCGGCCAGGCTCGTCATGACGAGCAATGAATCGCCCAGAATCATGCGGTTCGCCCAATTCTGCTCGTGCTGATAGAACTCAACCTTCTGGTCGAATTCAGTTGGGCCACCATTGAAGTCGAGGAACATCTGAACTTCCGGCTCCTTCTGGCCAGTGGCAGCGGTGTCACGGAGATTTTCGATGAGGGCCTGCGGGTGAATCTTCTCCTGGATGTAGACCGGTACAACAGGGACCGCGAGGTCTTTGCGGTCCTGTTCGTCCTTGCCCTTCCAAACAAGCTGCGGG
>CAZTXO010000209.1:0-1830 GCA_964617515.1 uncultured Saprospiraceae bacterium
CCAGTGTAATTTTGATGTAGTGATCATCAACCGTTTGAGTTTTGACCCGCAACCGCTGTATGGGTTGGGGAAATGGGCGGCAGAGCGGGGGATAGACCGCTTGTTGGGCATCGAAGCGCACTGGTTGGATGATGATCGGCTGGGAGCGATGTTGGACGGGCTGGCCAAACAGGCAGCGACGATAAAGGCTGCAACCAGGCCACCATGCTGAGTTTGTGTCAAACCAACCAGTCCTTTCTGGGGGATCATCCGTGGACACCCACGGCCAAAGCCGCCTGGGAAAACCTGGCGCAAGAACTGCAAAGCGGGGCTCGGCAGTGGAGCGAAGTCAACTATGTGGCACGCAAAGACCAACCGAAACCGGCTGCCTTACGCCCCCACTATCGCATCTGTGAAACGACGCATACGCTGGTGGAGCCAGTGACCGGGAAGAGTTACCCCCTCTTGGAACAGTAGCAAAGCCGCACTCGACACCCACTAGCGCCAACAAGCCTTGGTGGCAGGCGAACAAGCCTTGCAACGCGTGCAAAGGTTACTGGGCAAATATGATTACACCCAGCCCACCACCATCGGTACACGCCTGGGAAAAACCCTTACCAAAGCCAAGGCGCACGCCTACTATCGCTATACCCTCAGCGGTGATGGCGTGACAGCCCCTTGGTGCCTAACCTGGGAGACCGACACCGCGGCGCTGACCTCCGCCGAGCAGTTTGATGGCGTGGCCCTACTCTGCACCAATCTGCCTGAACAACGGCTTTCGCCTACCGAGGCGGTTACCCGCTACAAAGAGCAAGTCCAGGTGGAACAAACCATTGCCTTTCTCAAAGGACCCGTGCAGATTCGGCCCCTGTGGCTACACTCCCCACAACGCCTAGCAGGGCTGACCTTACTGATTATGCTGGCTGCTTTACTGGCTAGCTTGATTGAATAGTGTCGAGCCCTGGTGGTGAAGGCGTTGTACCACTGGTCGGGGGCCCTCCGGGCGCGACGGACGGCGACCGAGATTGCCACCAACGACCTGGTGCGCTGGTTTGTGGGCTACCATCTGGGTGAGGCGACGTTGAGTTACTCGACGCTGTGGCGGTTTGACGCCTGGGTCAAAGCAGAGCAACCGCGCTTGTTCTTCAACGAAATCCTGCGGCAAATTGATGCTGATTTCTCCGCCGAAGCGAGTGCTGCCCAGATGGGGGACACCTTTGCCCTGCACAGCCGCGCCTGCCAACAAAGTCGGATTGAGTTGCTGTGCACAGCCTGCCAGCGGCTCATGCAACAGTTGCTCACGGTGGCGGCAGACAATCACCGGGCTGTGTTGGCGGTGCTGGATCTGACGCAACTCTTTGGCGCTGTGGGCGAACGTCCCGCATACTGGCTGGACAAGGAAGAACGGGCTGCTCGGGAACTACGCACGGCCGTTGCGGCCCACCATTGTTGGTCGTTGGTGCAAGCCCAACTGGCCCTCCACAAGCCACCGTCAGCCCTTGAATGGGCGGCACTCCAGCATCGGGTCGCCATCCTAGAGAAAGTGCTGACCGATTACTTTGTCTTCACCACGGCGACAGCGCCCGGAGAATCCCCGGTTGTCACGGCCACCGTGCGCACCGAGGCAGTCAAAAGTTCCTATCGAATCGGCAGCACCGTCGATGAGCAAGCCACGTTTCGCCAACATGGCGACCAGACCGACCTGGGGTACAACATTAACGTCGCCGCCACCACCCACTTTATCCGGGAAATCAACGCCGTCACCGGAGCAACACCTGATGGCAAAGGGGTCGCAACTCTGGTCAGGAACCAAAAAGAAAACCTCGTCCGCGTCTCCCCTAAGCTCATCTA
>CAZTXO010000210.1:0-1829 GCA_964617515.1 uncultured Saprospiraceae bacterium
GTTCCTAATGATAGTCACTTAAAATAGATATATATAAAAAATATCAGAGTTGATACAATTTTTGCAATAAACCGGACAGATGTGGTCAGCAAGTTTGCTTTACCGCCATCTTTTCTCCTCACACGGATTCCGGTAATCAATTTTCCGAAACTGCCACCAAAAATTCCTTCCATTAATCCCAGGAAAAACCAGGGAATAAACAAAAACCCAACTGCCGCCTGCATGGGATAATTTCTTATAAATTTCCGTATGTAAATATCTCGCTGCGGATCCATAGCTATCGGTTCAAAGTATGCAAAGAACTGATATTTATCCATGAGGCTGGGAGGTGCATCATCACCCGAAGATTCAATACTTTTTGGTGTTTTACCCATAGTTACAAATAAAAACCCCGCAGCTATCGCACCTATTATAATCATATCAATTACATATGCGATTGTGCGAACTATCAAATTGGCATTTTGAACCTGGTGTGTCATAAGTTGATTGAGTTTGAATTAATTAAGGAAGCAATGTTATTAAAAAAAATGTTACCCACCTAACTATAGCAATCCATCAATGTCACACTCCATTTCCGGATTAGCAGCCATTCTCGTTTAAGGCTATTAAATTCCCTATTTTTGCGGCCGGTTTCAGTACTGAAATAGCTATGGAGAACATACGGAATTTTTGCATCATTGCGCATATAGACCACGGAAAAAGCACACTGGCAGACAGACTTTTGCAGGCGACCAAGACAGTTAGTGACAGAGACTACCAGGATCAGATGTTGGATGATATGGATATTGAACGGGAACGGGGCATCACGATTAAGAGTCATGCTATACAGATGAATTATATACATCATGGTAAAGATTATGTACTGAACTTAATTGATACGCCGGGTCATGTGGATTTCTCATATGAAGTGTCCCGGTCTATTGCGGCATGCGAAGGCGCCTTGTTGCTGGTAGATTCCACACAGGGTATTCAGGCACAAACCATTTCTAATTTATACCTGGCAATAGAACACAATCTTGAAATCATTCCGGTTGTGAATAAGATCGATATGGATGGTGCCATGATTGAAGAATCAAAGGACCAGATTGTGGACCTGATCGGATGTAAGCGGGAAGATATTATTGAAGCCAGCGGTAAAACAGGAATAGGTGTTGCAGAAATTTTTGATGCAATAATACTTCGGATACCAGCACCTAAAGGAGATCCGAATGCACCATTGCAAGCATTGATTTTCGATTCTATGTTTAACAGCTACCGGGGTGTGGTAGCCTATTACCGCATTTTCAACGGTGTTTTAAAAAAGAATGATAAAATAAAATTTGTTGCCACCGGCAAATCATACCAGGCTGATGAAGTGGGAATTTTGCGCATGCAGTTCGAACCTCGAGAACGGGTTTCAGCCGGTGATGTAGGATATATAATTACCGGAATAAAACAAGCTAAAGAAATTAAAGTGGGCGACACAATAACGCATGTTGGCGCATCCACAGAAATTGTAAAGGGATTCCAGGACGTAAAGCCCATGGTATTTGCCGGTATTTATCCATTGGATAATGATGAATATGAAGATCTGCGGGATAGCCTGGAGAAGTTACAACTCAATGATGCTTCACTTGTTTTTGAACCTGAGAGTTCGGTGGCTCTGGGATTCGGATTTCGCTGCGGTTGCGTAGGGTTGTTGCATCTTGAGATTGTTCAGGAACGACTGGAAAGAGAGTTTGATCAAAACGTGATCGTAACAGTACCTAACGTTTCATTTAATGCATTTACAACTGCAGGTGATATGATAGTGGTACATAACCCGACGGACTTACCCGAAGCAAATTACC
>CAZTXO010000211.1:0-1827 GCA_964617515.1 uncultured Saprospiraceae bacterium
CTTTGTCCATTTGATTGAGCTCAGAATAGACATCGCCCAATGCACCATGCTTCAATGCGGGTCCTACCGCGCCGTCCGGATCAAAATCGTTGAGAAATGAAAGAGCAGCGTCGAAGTTGCCTAGATTGAGATAGGAGATCGCAGCATAATAATTGGCCAGGTTACCTGCTTTGGTGCCTCCATAATCTTTGATGATCTGCAGGAAGCCACTGTAGCCGCCGCCGGGATTTTCCAGTGCCATGAGGAAAGAATCCTGCTCAAATTGCATTTGGGCCTTCCACATTTGGGACATGGCTTTATGCTCTTTTGGCTGCTTGATCAGGTTGTTGTATCCAAACCATCCACCGACAATCACCAAAAGGCCAGTCAGGATCCCCACAATCATTTTTTGGTTCCTTTCAAAAAAGTTCGTGGCCTGGGCCCGGGCCTGGGTAAGGTCTAAAAGGGTCTCTTCGCTTTTCTTTTCCAGCTTTCTTTTAATAGCCATCTATCTGTCTGTTTTCTTAAAAAGTGGGGGCAAAGGTATGCTATTTTTCTGCTATTTGATAGCTAAATTAGGGCAGATGGGCGGTAGGAGTTCCGCAGAAAGCGTCTTTGCGTCTTTGCGCGAGGAAAAGGTCAGAAAGGCAGAAGGGCGGAAAGGCGGAAAGGCGGAAGGAGTTCCGCAGAAAGCGTCTTTGCGTCTTTGCGCGAGGAAAAGGTCAGAAAGGCAGAAGGGCGGAAAGGCGGAAGGGCAGAAAGGCGGAAGGAGTTCCGCAGAAAGCGTCTTTGCGTCTTTGCGTCTTTGCGCGAGGAGAAAGGTGGAAAGGCAGAAGGGCGGAAGGGCGGAAGGGCTGGTATCCTAATCTCTGATAAAAGGATAGTCCTCCTGGAGATAATTGTCTGTATAGAGTTCAGAAGCTGGCGGAAACGCAGATTGCTCTGCAAAGGCCTCTGCGGCGTCTATTTCATGAAGTATCGCTTGATCAATTGCTTCTAAATCATTATTAGACAATATTTTATGATCAATCAGGTATTCCTTTAGTTGATCTATCGGATCTTGTTCTTTGTATGTTTCCAACTCTTCCGGAGTCCGGTATTTAGCCGGATCAGAGACGGAATGGCCCCGATAGCGGTAAGTTTTGATTTCCAGGAGGTAGGGCCCTTTGCCGGATCGGACATGCGCAGCCGCTTCGGCCATGGCATAGTGGGTCTTCATCACATCCATTCCATCAACGGAACTGGAGGGCATTTCAAAAGATGCGCCGAGCTTATACATTTCTGTCACATTGCTTGTGCGGCTGACAGAAGTCCCCATGGCGTATTGGTTGTTTTCACATACATACAGCACAGGAAGTTTCCAGGTCATGGCCATATTGAAAGACTCATAGAGCGCACCCTGGCGGGCAGCACCGTCACCAAACATCGTCAGGCAGATATTGTCCGAGTTGCGGTATTTCTCAGCGAATGCGATCCCGGTACCAATCGGGATCTGTGCTCCGACAATCCCGTTTCCACCGAAATAATGATGTTCTTTTGAAAAGAAGTGCATCGATCCGCCTTTTCCCTTATTCACCCCGGTGGATTTACCGAACAATTCTGCCATACAGGCATTGCTGGAGATTCCCCTGCAGAGGGCGATACCATGTTGCCTGTAAGCGGTTACGATTGGATCAGTGGGGCGAAGCGCCGATGTTATGGCGGCGGCAATGGCTTCCTGGCCAATATACACGTGCAGGAAACCGCGGATCTTATTAACGGAATACATCTTCAGTGCCCGTTCCTCAAACCGACGGATGCGGAGCATCACTTCATACCAATTCCTGTAGGTTTCGGTATCGATTCCAT
>CAZTXO010000212.1:0-1826 GCA_964617515.1 uncultured Saprospiraceae bacterium
CCGCGCAAGTTGTTGAAGGCGCATAGACATGGCCTGCAAATAGAGCAGCCGATTGATCTCTTGCCAGGTCAGCCAACCGCCTGGCCAGGAATGTTGCAACAGCATCCGCAGCAACCCTGGGATATGGGTGAGGAGGAAAGAATAATATTCCAGCCGACCGAAGGTCAGTTTCTGGACTAGCTTGACATCTGGATTCTGTTGTTGTAAATATTGGGCCAACGAACTTTTGCCAGCACCAGCCGCCCCGACGATTTCTACGATCATAGTTGGCATCACTCGAAGAGATTATGCCCATCCCACTGGGTTGAAGAGATTTTTATTCGGTTTGACAAAAGAAAGTGCTTCTGTCACAATAATCTTGCTATCCCAACTTGCGCGATATAACTATTCATTCTAAAGTCTGAGCGATTGTTTAGCAAATTAGATGCATTATTAATTTGTCTGTGCTTATCCAGCATCCATTTGATCCATAGATTGATACCCAAAGATTGATACATAGGGACGGAGAAATCTGATGAATCCGATACGAATTGGCGTTGTTGGCTGCGGAGCAATTGGTCAAGTTCATCACTTGCCCAATCTACACGACCTACCTGATCTCTTTGAGGTCACTGCGGTCTGTGATGTCTCGGCAGGCGCGGCGGCGTATGTGGCTAAAAAGTTTAATGTACCCCAACACTGCACTGATTATCGTGAACTGCTGGCCACCGATGTGGAAGCCGTCTTGCTCTGCCATGCGGACCCCAAGACGGAGTTCGCCATTGCCACGCTGGATGCCCGCAAGCACCTCTTTATTGAAAAACCCATGTGCTTTTCCCTGCAAGAAACCGATGCGATTCTGGCCGCCCACAAACGCGCTGGGACGGTTGGCCAGGTGGGGTATATGAAGGTCTACGACCCGGCCTACGAATATGCCAAACAGGTAGTGGATGGCATGAAGAATATTCGTTTTGTCCAGGTCAATCATCTGCACCCGAACAATGATTTACATATGCGCCAGTTTGATATTCGGCGCTTTAACGATGTGCCAGCCGCCGTCTTCGACGCGACCAAGGCAGCCAGATTGGCTGCCCGCCAGGAAGCCATTGGCGATGTGCCACCCTATGTCGAAGGCGCCTTCTACCTGCTCTCTGGCAGCATGATCCATGATCTATATGGCATGCGCACCATGCTGGGCATTCCCAACAAAGTGGTCAGCAGCGACATCTGGTTTAATGGCCGCGCCGTCACCATGAACCTGGAATACCCTGGCGGCTATCGCTGTGTCGCCAGTTGGATCGATCTGCCGGATCTGTGGGATTTTCATGAAACCTTGGAAGTCTATGGCGATGACCGCCGCGTCCGGGTCACCTATCCTACGGGCTTTGCCCGTGGCATTTTGTCACACGTTGCCGTTCAGGGCATTGACGCCAATGGGATCACCTACAAACAGGAGCCAGCATTGGATTGGGAGAGTGCCTTTAGCCGGGAATTGCGTCACTTCTATGATTGTGTGCGCAATGGAGCTACCTGCCGTACCCCGATTGCCTCGGCGCGGGACGACATTGCTCTGATCATCGATATTATTCACGCCTACCAAGCGCAAGGTGCCATCACGCGTTGAGCAGAAGCAGTGTACAATCCCCCGTTTATCTATCTTCCCAATTTACGTAGAATTTACCTGGTTGTCTATAATACCAATTGCGGTTGCAAATGCCATGAATTTTCTCCTAAAATTCATGGCATTTCAGAGCACAATTGGGAGAATTTGGATAGGATGAGCGCGGCGTGATCAACGAGTATGTCCGCATCTCGCTCGCCACCGGTCCAATTTCACTGGTAGATAA
>CAZTXO010000213.1:0-1825 GCA_964617515.1 uncultured Saprospiraceae bacterium
GTTTTTTTTTTTTTTTAAGGGTTGTCACACCTTTGGCACCGCGACTTGTGGTGCGATAGGCTTCCAACAAGGTGCGTTTGCCATAGCCTTTTTCGGAGAGTGACAAAATGCTATAGCGGGTGTCTTCGGCATCAATGCAAACCATGCCCACTACTTCGTCTGTTTCGGAGGTGTTGAGCGTAATGCCACGCACTCCAGCGGCGGTTCTGCCCATTGGTCGCACATCTTCTTCATGAAAACGGACTACTTTGCCATAATAAGACCCCAAAAGGACGTTACAATTGCCGTTGGTGAGTTCGGCACCAATAAGGCGGTCGCCGTCTTGCACATTAATAGCAATAATACCATTTTGGCGCGGGCGCGAATAAGCTTCCAAAGTAGTTTTCTTGATAGTTCCGTTTTTGGTTGCCAACACGATATAGTGTGTTGTCAAAAAGTCGGTATCTTTCAAGTTGGGAACAGTCAGATAGGCACGCACTTTGTCTTCTTTGGGCAGTTCGATGATGTTTTGGATAGCTCGTCCTTTGGAAGTTTTGTTACCTTCGGGAATTTCATAGACTTTGAGCCAGAAACATTTGCCTTGTTCGGTAAAAACGAGCAAATAATCGTGTGTTGAACCCACAAAAAGGTGTTCGATGAAATCCTCACCGCGCGAACCACTACCTTTCGAGCCTTTGCCGCCGCGTGCTTGTTCGCGGAACTCACTCAAAGAGGTGCGTTTGACATAACCCAAATGTGATACTGTAACAGCTACGTTTTCGCGGTCGATGATGTCTTCGAGCGAAATATCGCTTGAGGCGGCATATTCGATATCTGTTCGGCGTTTGTCGCCATATTTTTGTTTGATTTCGAGCAATTCATCTTTGATAATAGCCATTCGAAGCGATTCGGTGGCTAAAATTTCTTGATAATGTGCGATGCGTTGTTGTATTTCGGCATATTCTTCCTTAATTTTATCGCGTTCGAGTCCTGTGAGTCTTTGCAAACGCATATTAAGGATTTCGCGTGCCTGAATATCCGACAAACCAAAGGTGGTCATCAGACCTTCGCGTGCAATATCGGGTGTTTCGGCGGCTCTAATTAGGGCAATCACTGCATCTAAATGGTCTAAGGCAATCAAAAAACCTTCTAAGATGTGGGCGCGTTCTTGTGCTTTTCGGAGTTCGTATTGCGTTCGGCGAATAACTACTTCGTGGCGGAATTCCACAAAATACTTAATCAAGTCTTTGAGGTTGAGGATTCGTGGTTTTACTTTTACCAAACAAACGTTGTTTACGACATATGATGTTTGGAGGGGAGTCATGCTGAACAATTGGTTGAGAATAACGCTCGAATTGGCATCGCGCCGCAATTCATAGACAATTCGCATACCTGTTCGGTCGGATTCGTCGCGGATATCAGAAATTCCTTCTATCTTTTTTTCGTTGACCAACTGTGCGGTGCGCAGAATCATTTGTGCCTTATTGACCTGATAAGGTATTTCGGTCACGATGATTCGCTCGCGGTCTTTGCCATATGTCTCTATTTCGGCACGTCCACGCACTACCACGCGTCCGCGTCCGGTGTGAAAGGCTTGTAATACGCCATCATGTCCATAGATGATACCACCTGTTGGAAAATCGGGTGCGGTAATAAATTTGGACAATTGGTTGATAGAAATTTCGGGGTCATCGATATAGGCAATTGTACCATCGATAACTTCCGATAGGTTGTGCGGTAGCATATTGGTTGCCATACCAACGGCAATACCCGATGCTCCGTTGATGAGCAAATTGGGCAAGCGCGAAGGCAAAACAGTAGGTTCTTCGAGCGAGTCGTCAAAGTT
>CAZTXO010000214.1:0-1825 GCA_964617515.1 uncultured Saprospiraceae bacterium
AAGAACCCCTGGGGTTGCGTCCCGTTGTCACGAAAGCGGTATCCGATCACCAGGCCCGCCGCGAGCATCAGCGCCATGAAAAGCGGAAAGAAGACGGTGATCGAGGTGCGGCGCTGTTCCATCACGGCATGTCGAGTTGCTGCAACAGCACGCCCCCCTTCTCGAGCAGTTCCAGCCCCGAAGCGTCCTTGTAGTTGTTGAGGTATACCAGGCGCTTGATGCCCGCCTGCAGGATCAGTTTGCTGCATTCCCTGCAGGGTGAGTGCGTGAGGTACAACGTCGCGTTGCGGGCGTTGTTGGTGCTGCGGGCCACTTTCATGATCGCGTTGGCTTCGGCGTGAAGAACGTACCAGAACGTGATCCCCTGTGCGTCTTCACAATCATTGGGGAACCCCGTGGGGGTGCCGTTGTACCCATCGCTGATGATCATGCCCTCCTTCACGATCAACGCACCGACCTTCTTGCGCGTGCAATGGCTGAGCGTGGCCCATTGCCCCGCCATCTGCATGTAAGCCCTGTCGTAACGCTCCTGCTTGCGCGGGTCGGCGTATACCAGTTCATCCTTATGCGCCGACATCGTTCTTCTTCGCAGTGGTGCCCAGGGCGGGAGTCGAACCCGCACGACTGTTGAGGTCACTGGTGTTTGAGACCAGCGCGTCTACCAATTCCGCCACCTGGGCTGTTGCCTTTCTGGAAAGGGACGGCGAAAATAGCCGCTTGGACCCTCCACGTCACAGGGAGAAGAATCCCCAAAGCGCTCCGGCAGCCATGAGCACCACGAAGACCAGCAGGTAGGGAACGCTCATCGCTAGCATGCGCACCACGGTCGCCGGCCACCTCCGCGCATACACCCGCCGGAGGGCAATGACCAGGTAGCCCAGGCAGACCACCACCAGGAACGATGCGCTCCAGGAGGGAAGTCCGTGGGGCAGGGACAGGTCCAGGAGCAGGGCGAGGATGAAGAACAGGAAGTAGATCGTGTGGAGATGCACCGAGAAGATCAGATGCTCCCAGTAGTAGCGGCGGCGGAAGAAGATCCACAACAGCAGCACGGCCGTGAAGGGCATCAGGATGAACATGATCACCGAGACGGCCTTGACGATGGCGTGGCCGATGCGCTTCTTGCCTTCCGGCGTGGTGAGGTCGATCCGGCCCAGCGAGCGTATCGCCCGCCGCTGGAACCAGCCCACGGAATCACGGTCGGCACCCAGCAGGGAATCCACGTCGGCTTCGGACATGTGTCCCTTGCGGAAGAACTCCTCTTCGTAACGATGGGTGAACGAAGTGAGCATGCCGTTCATGAACACGCTGTAGGGGACATCGAGCGAAGTGGAATCCGGGAGCGCGGCGAGCGCCTGCCGCAGCGTCGCCCGGGTCCCGGTCAGGGTGTCGTCGGCGTCGGCGAGCAGGGAGTCCAGCACTTCGGGCAGGGCGGAGCGGAGCCGCGTGGCCGCGATCCGATAATGCGGGCTGTCGATGGGGATGCGGACCCGCATCTCGTCCAGCCCCAGGCGTTCCCATTCACGCGTCGATGGCGCCCCACGACCGTTGATGTCCTGCAACGATGCCCGTCGCAATAGGATCTCATCCTCCTCCGGGGGCGTCAGGTCCTGGCGCTCGACGGTGCGATCCAGTCGCATCGTCACCAGGGCGAAGAAGATGATGCTCGTGAAAATGTAGAAGCGGGCGGGGTTCACGTACCGCACGCGCCGGCCTTCCACGTAGTCCTTGGTCAGTTGCCCTGGTCGGGAGAAGATCACCTTCAGCGTCCGCCACAGCTTCGTATCGAAGTGCGTGAGGTTCTCGACGAAGTCGAAGACGAAAT
>CAZTXO010000215.1:0-1825 GCA_964617515.1 uncultured Saprospiraceae bacterium
CCGAGTCCGGTGACCCGCACGGCTCCGCCCCCGACCGGGGCTTCGAGGATCACGGCATCGACCCGATAGGAGGGCGAGGGCACGGTGCCCTGGGCTCCGGACACCGCTCCGAGGGGAACCTCGCGGTTCCCGTTGACTCGAACCAGGAGCGCCAGCGGGGCCCGGGGCGCTTCGGCCAGGGAGAGGGCCACCGCCTTGAGCCTCAGAAAAGGGATGGCGAAGGCGCGGCGGGTGCCCGGCTGGATGGTCACGTCGAAAGGCTCATCCCCGACCGCGCGCACCAGATCGGTGGTCTGGACCTGGACCGCGTCGATCGACCAGTTGCGGAGAAGGGCCAGCGGGGGAGTCAGCGACCTTTCGGTCAGGAAGCCGCGCGCTCCCATCTCGCCCACCGCCCGGCGAATCGAGATCGGCGCCATCGGGTCATAACCATTGACCTGGACTCGCGGAGCCAGGGCGCCGTACCCGGCGAAACCAAGGTCCAGCGCGAGGTCGGTCGGGAAGGCGCGGGCCAGGGTGAGAACCCGCGGATCCTTTCCAAGTTCGCCCAGGGCGCGGTCCACGGCCCGGCGCGTGGGCGTCCCCCCGACGAGTTGAGACCGGGTCGGCGCCGTCTTGAAGACTTCTCGGCTGGTGGGCTGGAGCGCGAAGGAGACGGCGAGGGGAATGAGGAACACGCCCGCAGCCACGTCGCTCTGGGCATCGGCCAGGGCGAAGTACGCGATGAGAGCGATCGCGTAGACCCCGACCGCGGCGGCGAGCCGCTCGGGAAGCCCGCCCAGGGTGGCGGCGGCAATGGAGAGCACGCCCACCGAAGCGAGGGACGCCACCAGGAAATAGGCGCGAAGCCTGCGTCCCCGCCGGGTCTTCCTCTCCCGCCATTGCTCGTCGAGGGCGAGGCCGGCCAGGGAGGCGAGTGCGAACTCGAGGACGAGGGGCAACGCGCCGGGAGCGAGAAGCGGACCGCGACCGGTCTGAAGGGCCAGAGACGCGAGCACGGCCAGGAGGAGCACCCGCACCGGAAGCCGCTCGAACAACAGGGGCAGGCTGGCCAGGGCCAGGCTTGCCGCCGGGGTGTGGGTCACGGTCTTGAGGATCAGGCCGGCGAGGCCGGAAACCCCTTCGCTCGCGGTCTCGGCCACGAGCCCCGTCACCTGGCGGCCGGCCGAGGGCAGCATTTCCAGAGTGGGCATCCACTGGGGCGCGGACAGGGCGATGCCGAGGAGGATGGCGAGTCCAGTGGCCTGGCGGGACGGGGCGCGCGGCGAGCGGCCCAGGGTGTGTCCGAGCAGCAGCCGGCCGAAGAGCAGGGCGCAACCGGCACGCAGCGCTTCGGGCGATCCGGCGAGAACGAGCAGGGCCATGGCGACTCCGAGCCCGACCAGTCTCGCCGGGCTGGCCCGATTCATGTGCGACTCCGCGGCCAGGAGCACGAGGGGCAGCATGGGAGCGGCCACCAGCGTGGCCGTGTCCTCGAAGTGGCCGAGGAGATAGGGCCCGTAGGCGAAGCAGAGCGCGCCCACGAAGGCCCCGGGCGCGGACGCACCCAGGCGCTTCAGGTAGAGGTAGGTGAGCACCCCGGCGAGCGAGACGGAGATCAGAACCAGGGCCTGGAACGCGGAGAAGGAGTCGAACCCGGAAAGCAGGATGGTGAGCGGGTACAGCACGCCGCCCCGGTAGGCGGCGAGAAGCGGCGTGCCCAGGAATTCCCGGGTGTTGAGGAAGGGCCAGGAAAGATCCCGGTAGGCCCGGAAGGCCTCGGTCCGAAGGGGCAGATGGAGGGCGACTCCGTCACCCGGACCAAGAAGCCGGTGATCGAGCAGGG
>CAZTXO010000216.1:0-1823 GCA_964617515.1 uncultured Saprospiraceae bacterium
TATAAAAGAACGCCTGCCATTTTCGTCTTATTTTGGTATTTTGGGTTTTTTGCTCACCTACATTGTCTGCATTCCGTTGGGAGTATCAAAAGCCATTCGCCACAATAGTGCTTATGATGTACTCACGAGTGCGTCGGTGTTTATCGGCTATGCCATTCCCGGTTTTGCTTTGGGTTCGTTGTTATTGGTACTTTTTGGTGGAGGTAGCTTTTGGGACATCTTTCCATTGGGCAGTTTCCATTCTCCATCGGCGATATGGACTACACTTTCTCCTATTGGCAAAGTGAAAGACTTGATTTGGCACACCATTTTGCCAATTATCTGTTATATGATAGGTTCTTTTGCCACTTTAACGATATTGATGAAAAACTCCTTGATGGAGAATTTAGGACAAGATTATGTACGTACTGCCTTTGCCAAGGGTTTGCCTCCCAGCCAAGCTATCTATAGACACGCCCTTCGAAACTCCCTTATACCTATTGTCGCACGTATTGGTACGGCTATTGGTGTGGTAATGGCGGGTGATTTTTTCCTCGAAAAGGTGTTTAATATAGACGGACTTGGTATGTTGGGTTACAAAGCTATCATACAAGCCGACTATCCCGTTTTTATGGGCGAAACAGCCATTGCAGTAGGTATCTTATTGATAGGCAACCTTATTTCTGACTTGATTTATGTGGCGGTTGACCCGCGTATTAAACTTGACTAACCTTTTAAAAAACTCATTATGGCAGCTAAGACCAATGACTATAAATCAGAATCCATATTTCAAAGAAGGGTTCGGAATTTCAAAAAAATTAAAAGAGCTTATTATTCGCTTATTATCATCGTCAGTCTATATCTACTCTCCTTTTTAGCACCTTTGTTGGTCAATAACAAAGCCTTGGCAGTACATTACAATGGAAGCACCTATTTTCCTGCCATAGGTGATTTGTTTTGGGGATCTGTTCCTGTTCAATACCACGATGCCAGCTTTTTTGGACAAACAGAAGTTTTTGGGCAAACAGCACAAGGAGAAGCTAACTACCGCGAATTGAAGAAACAATATACCCAAGAAAACAAAGGAAATTGGGTGGTGATGCCTTTCTACCCTTATAGTCCCAACGAGGTTCTTTTGGGCGAAGTAAGTCAGCCACCTACAAAACCAGACAATAAACATTGGTTTGGAACTGATAATAGAGGGCGCGACGTATTGGCACGCGTAGTCTATGGTTTCCAAATATCCATTACTTTTGCATTACTGCTCACCTTTTTTTCCTATTTGTTAGGAACTATTATTGGTGCCTGCCTTGGTTATTTCGGTGGAAAATTGGATATTTTGGGTATGCGTTTTATCGAGGTATTCGCGTTTGTGCCAGTCACTTTTTTGATTATGATACTCTCTTCTTTTATGAAACCCTCTATCATCAAATTGGTGGCATTGCTCACCATCTTTGGAGGCTGGATAGGTATTACTTATTTGATAAGAGGTGAATATCTGCGAGAAAAATCGAAAGAATATACCACCGCCGCCATCGCTATGGGTGCGTCCGATTTTAGCATTATGTTCAAACACATCTTGCCCAACGCCCTGACACCCATCATCACTTTTGCCCCTTTCAATATTATTGGCAACATTACGGCTTTGTTGAGCCTCGACTTCTTGGGCTTTGGTCTGCGACCTCCCACGCCGAGTTGGGGAGAACTCATCAGTCAAGGCATGGGCGAAGACATTAGCTTTTGGTGGCTTATCGTTACTCCTTTGGTAATGATGTTTTTCACCCTTCTCACCATCACCTTCATAGGCGAAGGCGTGCGTCAAGCCTTTGACCCGCGCGAATATG
>CAZTXO010000217.1:0-1814 GCA_964617515.1 uncultured Saprospiraceae bacterium
TGACGGCTCGTAGAGACCCTGCTATAATAAAGAGTACCAAAATTTATGCACGGCGCCCCCGGCGTCGTAAAACAATCATTTGGAGCATTTGTCAAGATGGCGGACTCGGATCGTGTTGAGAAGCAAAGTGGTGAAGAGGATAATTCGCAAGGCGCGTTAGACTTGGCGTTGTTCGAGCAATACTTGGAAGCCGATAAAGATTTTGATGTCCCTGAACGTGGTGATCTGCGCCAAGGGGTAATTGTTGAAATCCGGCCAACCGAGCTATTGGTCAATATTGGCAGTAAGCGCGACGGCATTGTGCCGCAAGCTGATCTTGCCAAGCTTGATCCCGACTTTGTCAAGGGCCTGAGCGAAGGGCAAAATGTGGACGTTGTGATCAGTCGTCACCCGGAAGACGACGGCATCTATCAACTAAGCATGGCCGATGCGCTGCAAGAACGAGACTGGTTCACGGCACAAAGGCTCATGGATAGTGGAGAGATCACCGAGCACAAGGTCATTGGGTACAACAAGGGTGGTCTAACGGTCGAATTCTATAATCTGCGTGGCTTTGTGCCGGCTTCCCATATCATGGATATGGCACGCAATATGAGCGAGGATCAACGTCGCTCGGAACTGGAAAGCCGAATCAATGAAGTGATGCGGCTCAAGGTCATTGAAGTCGACCGCAAACGGCGCCGCCTTGTAATGTCGCAAATGCTGGCCGAACGCGAATACCAGACCCAACGCCGCGAGAAGTTACTGACCACCTTAAAGGTCGGTGACACGCTGCGGGGTGAGGTGCGCAGTTTGCGTCCCTTTGGCGCCTTTGTCGACCTAGGTGGAGCTGACGGGCTCTTGCATGTGAGCGAAATTGGTTGGGCCCCGATCGCCCACCCGCGCGAAGCATTGCAAGTTGGGCAGACGATTGATGTCCAGGTGATTCGCCTGGATCCGGAAAATCAACGAATTGCCTTAAGTCGTAAACGGCTGCTGGCCAACCCGTGGACTGAGATCGAGCAGCATTATCAGGTGGGTTCAATTGTGCCGGTTACCATTACGCGTGTAGTGGATTTTGGCGCATTTGCCCAGTTAGAACCTGGTGTAGAAGGCTTGATCCACATTAGTGAATTGGCTGATATTTCGGTGGCTGAACCTTTAAAGACTGTACAACCAGGCGACAAGGTAATGGCCAAAGTCTTGCGCATTGACCAAAAACGTCAACGCGTGGGCTTAAGTATTCGCCAGGCACAGGGCAATCCAAGCAGCTAATGGGTTTGCGCACAATTTAGTAAGACAATAATTCAGTGAGGCGGTGAGTCTATTTACCGCCTCACTGAATTATTGTCTTGCGAAAGTTTGCTTGCCATCCTCTGGTTACAGTATAATCAAGCTGGCAGTAACTTACATTGTTTTTGCATCAGACCTGTCAGAGTGCCTGTCCGGCTGTTCTGGCAGGTTCTGTTTGTCTTGTTGGCATGAAAGTTGTCAACATCAGCGCGTCTTATTTGAGAGGAGGTGAACGCCAATGAGTGTGGAATTGCGCCCCGGCGAATCACAAGACAGTATCTTACGCCGCTTCCGCAAGGCTGTTGCCGAAGCCCGTATTCTACCGATTGTTCGTCAGAAACGCTGGTTTACGTCGAAAAGCGAAATCAAACGGATCAAGCGCCAAAAAGCGATCCGCAAAGCCCAGCGGATCTATATGGAGCAACAACAATAGTCAGGGAACCTGGTGCAGAATGCCTGAAGTAGCTAGGCCGTAAATCGGTAAGCCAGTAATCAGTAAGACAGTGGTCAGTAGGAGGACTTTGTATTGGGTAACTGTCCTA
>CAZTXO010000218.1:0-1813 GCA_964617515.1 uncultured Saprospiraceae bacterium
CGCCGGCGAGCCGCGTTCTGGTGGCGCAATTGGTTGAACGCGATGGCGCTCTCCTCCCATTTGGGGAGGCGGGTGGGGCGGTTGTGCTCGGAGATTTCGTAACTACAGAAGATGGAACAGGTATCGTTCACACCGCACCAAGTTTTGGCGCCGATGATTTTCGCATGGCAAAAAAATACGGACTCGGTTCGCTCACACTCGTGGATAAGCAAGGGAAATTTATTGATGGCGTTGGCGAGTTCAGCGGCATGTATGTTAAGAATTATAAAGACGACACGAACTACGAATCGCCCGATGTGCTCATCAGCATCAAACTGAAGAAAGAGAACAAGGCATTCAAGGTAGAAAAATACGAACACAATTATCCGCACTGCTGGCGCACCGACAAACCAGTAATTTATTATCCGCTCGATTCGTGGTTTATTAAAACCACCGCAGCAAAACAGCGCATGGTGGAGTTGAACAATACCATCAACTGGAAACCCGAATCAACCGGCACCGGTCGATTTGGAAATTGGTTGGAAAATTTGCAGGACTGGAATCTATCCCGCTCACGATTTTGGGGAACACCATTACCAATTTGGTTGAGCGAAGACAAAACCGAACAAGTGTGCATCGGATCACAATCCGAATTGAAAGAACAAATCATTCAATCAGAAGCCAACGCAAAAAAGTTTGGAATCACCTACAGTGCTGCATCACTTGAACCTGAACTGAAAGATTTACATCGCCCCTATATTGACCGAATTTGGTTTGTTTCTTCCACAGGAAAAAAACTTACACGCGTTGCTGACCTTATCGATGTTTGGTTCGATAGCGGTGCCATGCCTTTCGCACAGTGGGGCTTCGACGAAAAGAAAAGAAGCGAAGGCAACCCCTTCCCCTTTGGGGAAGGTTGGGATGGGGCTTTTCCGGCAGATTACATCGCCGAAGGTGTTGACCAAACCCGTGGTTGGTTCTTCACGCTTCATGCTCTCGGTACATTATTGTTCGATTCTGTTGCCTACAAAAATGTGGTGAGCAACGGACTCGTGCTCGACAAAAACGGAAACAAAATGAGTAAGCGATTGGGCAACACAGTTAACCCTTTCGATACACTCGACAAGCACGGCGCTGATGCCACGCGCTGGTACATGATTTCAAACTCACAACCGTGGGACAATCTGAAATTCGACATCGAAGGCATCAACGAAGTGAAGCGCAAATTCTTCGGCACGCTTTACAACACCTACTACTTCTTCGCACTCTATGCGAACATTGATAACTTCACTTTTAAGGAAGAAGAAATTCCGCTCAGCAAAAGACCGGAGATTGACCGCTGGATTATTTCATTGCTCAACTCATTGACCAAAACAGTTCAGCAGAGTTATGACGATTACGAACCAACGCTAGCCGCCCGCGCCATTCAGGATTTTGTAGATGAGCATTTGAGCAATTGGTATGTGCGCCTGTGCAGAAGAAGGTTTTGGAAAGGCGATTACACTGAAGACAAGATTGCCGCTTATCAAACGCTTTACACTTGTCTCGTTACTATTTCAAAATTAATGGCGCCTGTTTCTCCGTTCTTCGCTGAAAGATTATTTACTGATTTGAATTCTGTTTCCGGAAAAGAAAAAACTGAATCGGTTCATCTGAGTGAATGGATGAAGATTGACGAAAGCGCAATTGACAAGTCAATGGAAGAAAGAATGCAATTGGCTCAGGATATTTCTTCGTTGGTTTTATCACTTCGGAAAAAAGTAAACATTAAAGTCCGGAAGCCGCTAAATAAAATAATGCTCCCTGTTTTGAACGAAAACTTTCAGAAGCAGGT
>CAZTXO010000219.1:0-1806 GCA_964617515.1 uncultured Saprospiraceae bacterium
GCGACCCGTACTGAGGGAAGAGCCGCCGTTGCTGGACGGTGGGAATGGCGGTCTGGCTGCCAGTGGCGCGGACCAGGGCGGCCTGGGCCTCGGTGAGGATCGCGGGGTTCATCTGCTGCTGGTTGACCCCGTGACGGCCGGTGCTGCCGGTGTAGCCGAGCTGGAACACGAAGTCCTTGCCCACTTCACGCTGGATCGACGCGCTGTAGAAGTGGGTCAGGGGGTTCTGGGCGTGCTCGTCGGAGTTCACGTAGCCCGCGAGGGGATTGAAGACGGCGCTGCCGCTGGAGGTGGTCTTGTTCGGATAGACGTCGAGGGCGTTGTTCTGGGTGACCACCACGACCCGCGGATAGTTCGAGGCGTTCACGGTCAGCAGGTTGTAGAAGAGCACGTCGTAGCCGATGCCGTAGCCGCCGCGGATGGAGGTCTTGCCGTCCCCGAAGAAGCCGTTGCCGCGGGGGCTCCAGGCGAAGCCCACGCGAGGAGCGAAGTTGTTGTAGTCCCGCTTCACCGGCGGGGGCACGAGGGCGTTGAGGCTTTCCTGATCGGTGGCGCCGAAGAAGCCGAGGGGCACGGTCGACAGCTCGTAGCGCAGGCCGATGTTCACGGTCAGGTCGGGGTTGATGCGGAAGTCGTCCTGGGCGTAGAAGAACCACTGCCACTGCTTGGCCAGGAAGCTCGAAGTCTGCAGGGCCTGGGTGTAGGTGGTGGCGAGGTTGTTCATGTAGTTCTCCAGGCTGCCGAAGGCGAAGGTGCCCTTCGAGTCGAAGGCCGCCTGGTTGTCGAGCTTGTTGTAGCGGACATCCGCCCCGAACTTGAAGGAGTGCCGTCCGCGCAGGAGCGACGTGCTGTTGGTGAACTGGAACGAGTTCTGCACGCGGCCCTGGGGGAAGTTGTTCAGGCCGCCGATGGTGAAGAGTCCGGTGATGGTGGCGGTGGGAGAGGTGGGATCGTTCTCCGGGAACTGCAGATCGCGCCGGACGAAGGAGGCGCGGAACTCGTTGAGGGAGTTCGGTCCGAAGATGTGAGTGTGCGAGATCGACGCGTTGTGGTCCCGGGTGGCGGTGTTGGCGGCGAAGAGCTCGGCGAACTGCGTGTTGGAGTTGTTGTTGAGGGTGTCCGGCCGATTGAGGGAGTACCGGGCGGTCACCGTGTCCTTCGAGGAGATCTGGTGGTCGATGCGGCCGGTGAACTTGTAGGTGGTGTTGGGGGTGAAGCGGCCGAAGTTCGCCTGGGCGGTTTCGATGGCCACGCCGTTCACGGTCTGGTTGGCGGTGTTCCGGAAGACCGGATTCTTCGAGTAGAGACCCTGCAGGAAAGACAGTCGCTGCAGGACGGCCTGGCGGCTGGCCGTGCTCTGGCCCGCGCGCAGCGGGACATTCTGCAGAGCCGCGTAACCGGCGGGAGTGGGCACGCGCACGGTGGCGCCGAGGGTCTCACCCGTCCGGTTGGAGTCGCGCTGGAACAGGCCGAAGAAGAAGGTCTTGTTCTTCACCAGGGGCCCGCCGAAGTCGAAGCCGGCCTGATGCCGGACGAACTTGGTCGGATCCTTGAGGCCGTTGGCCTTCTCGATGTTGTCGAGGGAGTTGAGCCCGGCCGACCGGTAGTAGTCCCACACTTCGCCCTTGAAGGCGTTCGTGCCCGAACGGGTGATCACGTTGATCTGGGCGCCGGAGTTGCGGCCGAACTCGGCGCTGAAGCTGGCCGTGCCCACCGAGTACTCCGCCACTTCCTCGGGGAGGACGGGGGTGGTCTGGATGGTGACGGACAGATCGTTGTTGTCCGTGCCGTCGATCATGAAGTTGT
>CAZTXO010000220.1:0-1796 GCA_964617515.1 uncultured Saprospiraceae bacterium
GTCGCAGAACCGCGCGGACATCGAGAGCCTGAGTCGCGATCACCTGAAGTACCGCGCGGAGGATCTCTTCGGCGCGCAGCGCGAGATCGAGAAGCTGGCGCGGGACGCGGGGCTCAAGCCCCGGCGGAGCGCGTATGCCATTTCGAAGGTGCGCGGCACCGAGCTCGTCCGCTGCGAAGTCACCCTGCCTCTCGACGGGAGCTACGCGAGCCTGACCGACTTTCTCGCGCGCCTCGAGTCCACGAAGCGCTTCATCGTGGTCGACCAGATGGCCCTGGTGCAGGAAGAGGATGGGGCGAGGATGAACCTGAAGCTCTCGGCCATCTTCAAGGAGGGAGGCGCCCGTGCGACGCCGTGAACGCGGCACCACCTTCATCGAGGTGCTCGCGGTCGCGACCATCATCGCCATCCTGGCCGCCGCGGTCCTGCCCCTGTCGCGGGTGACCCGGCAGCGCCAGCGGGAGATCGAACTCCGGCGTTCCCTCCGGGAGATCCGCACCGCCATCGACCGGTTCAAGGACGGGGTCGACCGGGGTCAGATCGGAGGGACCGACGTGAAGCTCGGGAGCGAGGGCTACCCCCAGTCGCTGGAGACCCTGGTCGAAGGGGTCAACCAGGTGGGCCGCCCCGGAGTCAAGCTGAAGTTCCTGAGACGCATTCCCCTGGATCCCTTCTCGGGGAAGGCCGAGTGGGGGATGCGCTGCTACCAGGACGAGCCCGACTCCTCCTCCTGGTGCGGCGACAACGTTTACGATGTCTACTCCCTCGCCGAGGGAGTGGCCCTGGACGGGACAAAGTTGAAGGACTGGTGATGGCTGGATTGAATGGCGCACCCGCGGCCCCGCGAAGGGGGAAGGACCGCTCGAAGGGCTTCACCCTGCTGGAGCTGATCGTGGTCATCACCATCATGGGCATCCTGGTGTCGATCGCGCTTCCCAACTACCGCAACTCCGTGCAGTCCGCCCGCGAGGCGGTGCTTCGCGAGAATCTCTATCGCCTGCGCGACCTGATCGACCAGTATCAGTCGGACAAGGGCAAGTACCCGGAGACTCTCGAGGCCCTGGTCGCTCACGTTCGCGCCCAACAACAGAAGTTGCTGCAGTTGCGTGAGACGAGCGATTTGCGCCAAACCGGCGTCGCCGAGCGCCGTGTCGATGAACACCAGGCGCTGCAGTCGCGGCAAACGCGCCAACGCGGGGAGCGCGTCGTCGTGAAAACCTGTCCCCGAAAATGAAACGCCGACGACGCGGCCTTCGTGAAACTGTATGTCGCCCCCTGAGCGCTGGACTTCGGCGAGAGCCGCCTGCTCTTGCGCCAACTCGTAGCGGCGCATTCCGTAACGGCCACCCACCAAACCGCCCAGGAGCACGAGCACCAACAGCGTCCGCAAGCTGAACTGCCACCGCCGCGGCGCCTCGGGCGGCGCCTCGGGTTCGGCGGATTCCTCAGGCTGTTCGTCGAGGCGGTTCATCGTTGCGACCTCGCCACCGGGGCCGGCGGCGACTCGGGTTTAGAACCGCACGAAAATGAACATCGGCACATTGTGTCTTTCGCGGAGCGAAAGCCCACGTTGTTTTTCGTGCGGTTCTTACGGGTCTTGTTTCTCGCCAGCGGAGTCAACCACGTACGAGTCTACCACGTTCGAGCGGCGGGCCTGCCCGCCGGGCAGCAAGCCCTCCAGGCGAAATCGTGCTTTGATCCACGGCCCGAGCCATTCCTTGTAGCGCTGGCGGACCGGCGGCAGCAACAGCGACAAACCCACCAGGTCGGTCAAGACGCCGGGCGTGAGCAACAGC
>CAZTXO010000221.1:0-1794 GCA_964617515.1 uncultured Saprospiraceae bacterium
AGCCGCCTGGGTGTGCCGCCCCGGGTGGTCGCGGCGGCGCGGGCCCGGCTGCCCGAGTCGGCCCGGAAGCAGGAGGCGATCCTCGCCGATCTTGCGCGGGAGAAGGCGGAGCTCGTCCGGAACCGGGAGGAGCTTGAAGCGGAGCAGCGCCGGATCCGCGACCTCGAGCAGACGCTCTCCGCCCGCCTTTCCCGCATCGAGGACGAGAGGGAGCGGATGCGCGAGGACACCCGGAACCGGATCCAGGCGCGGCGCGAGGCCGAGGAGCAGCGCCTGCGCGCTCTCTTCGCGGAGGCCGAGGAAAAGCTGAAGGGCGCGAAGACCCCGCGCGCGGTCGTCCGGGTGAGGGGAGAGATCCTGAGTCAGGTGACTCCGGAGACCGAGGCGCGCGCGGCCACGACGTCCCTGGGTTCGCTCTCCGTGGGCGACTTCGTCGAGGCCCCGGCCCTGGGCTTTCGGGGCCAGGTCACCGCGATCACCGACGCGGATGTCGAGATCGACTCGGGGGGCAAGAGAATTCGCCTCGGCCGTTCCCTCGTTCAGCGCGCCAGGAACCCGAAAGGCCCGGGGGCGCCCCGGTGGCCCGCGGAGGCGGCGCGATCGAAGAGCGGCGCCCCGGCCCGGGCGAATGACGAAGCGCCTTCCCAGAGCCAGCTCATGCTCGTGGGGATGCGGGTTGATGAGGCGACGCCGCTCGTTGATAAGTTCCTCGATGATGCCTTTCTCGCCGATGCGCCCAGCGTCCGGATCGTCCACGGCTTCGGACAGGGCCGGCTGCGTGCCGCCGTGCGTGACCTCCTGAAGTCCCACCCGCACGTCACCGGTTTCCGGGACGGCTCTCCCCACGAAGGTGGAGCGGGCGCTACCATCGTGGAGCTGCGGCGATGACCCTCTTCTCGCCGTCGTTCATGGACGAGCTCAAGAGCCGCGCCGACATCGTGAGCGTGGTCTCCGAGCACGTAGTGCTGAAGAAGGTCGGCCGGTCGCACAAAGGCCTTTGTCCGTTCCACAAGGAGAAGTCGCCTTCCTTCACGGTGCGGGCGGACCCGCCGGTCTTCCACTGCTTTGGCTGCGGCGCAGGCGGGGACGTGGTCGAGTTCGTGAAGCTGAAGGAGGGCCTCTCCTTCAAGGATGCGATCGAATCGCTGGCCCGGCGTTTCGGTGTGACCATCCCCGATTCGCGCGAGGAATCGCCGGAAGACCGCCTCCGCGTGGAAATCGAACCCGTGCTCGAAGCCGCCGCCGCTCATTTCGAACAGTTCTTCTGGGCCGACGCGGGACGCCGGGCCCGCGAGTACCTGCAGGGCCGGAAGTTCTCGGACAAGACATTGCGCTTCATTCGCGCGGGGGCGACCCGCGACGCCTGGGAAGACCTGGTGAAACTGCTCAAGGTGCAGTTCCGGGAGGAACTGATCGAGATGGCGGGCCTCGCCATCCGGGGCCAGCGGGGCCTCTACGACCGGTTCCGGAACCGCGCGATGTTCCCCATCCTCTCCGATCGAGGGCGGGTGGTGGCCTTCGGCGCCCGGGCCCTCGATCCGGCCGACGAGCCCAAGTACCTGAACTCGCCGGAAGGTCCCGCCTACCAGAAGAGCCGGACCCTCTACGGTCTCAGCTGGGCGAAGGAGGAGATCCGCAAGACCGGCCGCGCCATCGTGATGGAGGGCTATCTCGACGTGGCCCGCTCCATCGAGGCGGGGGTGGCCTCCGCGGTGGCGCCCTGCGGCACCGCCCTCACCCCGCCGCAGGCGAAGCTCCTCAAGCGCCTCGCCCCCCGCGCGGTCCTGTGCTTCG
>CAZTXO010000222.1:0-1792 GCA_964617515.1 uncultured Saprospiraceae bacterium
ATTCGTGCACACCTCCACGGTGGGCGTGCACGGCGACGTCAAGAACCCACCCGGCGACGAGAACGCCCCCATCGCGCCGAGCGACATCTACCAGGAAACCAAGGCGGAGGCGGAGGCCATGGCCCGCGAGTTCGGCCGAACCCACGCGCTCGAAGTCACCATCGTCCGACCCGGCGCGATCTACGGCCCGGCCGAGACCCGGCTGCTGAAGGTCTTCCGCGGCATCGCGCGCGGCCGCTACGCCGTGGTGGGATCGGGCCGGCCTCACTACCATCTCGTCTACATCGACGATCTCGTGGACGGCTTCCTCCTCGCCCTCGATCGCCCCGAAGCCGCGGGCGAGACCTTCATCATCGCGGGCCCGCGCTCGATCTCCCAGGACGACCTGGCCCGCGAAATCGCGCAGGCCACCTCTGGCTCGGTGTGGCCCTTCCACCTTCCCGCCTGGCCCATCCAGAGACTCGGCGACGTGGTGGAGGCGATCTGCGTGCCCCTCGGCCTCGAGCCCCCGATCCACCGCCGCCGCGTCGACTTCTGGGTGAAGAACCGGTCGTTCTCGATCGAGAAGGCGCGTCGCGTCCTCGGCTACGCCCCGAAGGTCGACGTGACCGAAGGCGTGGCGCGCACCGCCCGCTGGTATCGCGAGAACGGCTGGCTGTAGGCGAGTCTCGTCCCAGAAACGTCATTGCGAGGCCCCAATCCGTTTCGCAACGGGCCGAAGCAATCTCGCGGGCCTGGTGGTGGTGGCCCGCGGGGCCGGGTGCCGATGTGGGCTAGCGGCGCCGGGACCGCGCAGGGTTCACCGCGAGGAGTTGGTCGGAAGAGCCGTCATCGCGAGGAGGCAGACGGAAAGCAGCCGACGAAGCGATCCCACGGGACCGCCCAGCCGGTGACTGTCGACTCGCGCTTCGTCGCGTCACAGTCCGCGACGCGATCTCAAGATTGTTCTTGACAGATTCGCGTCGCGAACATAATGTGCCCGCATTGGCTGGATGCCAAGTGGATACTTGTCGAATGGATCGACGACTTTCATTGTCTGGAGGGGCAGATGATTGTCGGGGTACGACGGTTGTCCGGTTGTGGGTTTGTCGGAGTGGCTGCCGCGTTCTTCGCGCTGGCAATGCCGGCTCGGGGCGCCGAGAAGAACGGTTACCAGGTCAACAGTTTCGTGGGCAGCTTCTCCACCGGCATTCCGATTTCGGTTCCGGCCTTCCACGGAATCGAACCCAGGCTGTCGCTTTCGTATTCGTCCGAGGGCCGCAACGGAATCGTGGGCGTCGGCTGGAGCCTGAATGGCTTCAGCCAGATCACCGGGAAGCACGAGATGGTAGGCGGGCCCGCCAACATCTGGCCGATCTACCTGGACGGCAGCCAGCTGATGCCATGTCAATCGGGCTCCACCTACCCGAGTTGCGCCTCCGGCGGCACCCACTTCACCCGCAGCGAGAGCTATCTCAAGATTGTGAAGGTCGATGAGAACCACTGGACGGTGTATGGGAAGGATGGAACCCAAACGAAGTTCACGGCGCTGGGGCCGGCCACGAACTACTCCTGGAAGCTGGGCCAGTCGCAGACCATCGACACTCATGGCAACACGGTCACCTACGCCTGGTGGAACCCCGACGGCGGAGTGGCGAACGAATATCCCTCCACCGCCACCCACAACGGCTATACCATCGAGTTCCTATACGAGACTCGACCGGATCCGATGACCGCGCCCGTGCGGTATGGCGAGCCGCGCACGATCAACCGGAGGTTGAAGACGATCAAGGTCCGGCTAGCCTCGGGGACT
>CAZTXO010000223.1:0-1786 GCA_964617515.1 uncultured Saprospiraceae bacterium
GGTTTTGCATTCAATTCCCATTATTATGTGAAATCACTCATTTATGGTGACGCCAAACCCGGTGCTCAGTTCACGGTAACACCCGATCCTGGTTATGAAATGACGGTAACCGGCATCAGTGTCGACCTGCGACGGAATCCAAAAGGTCCTGCATACTGGCGGATCACCTACTCAACCGATGGTGGTGCCACATGGACCAACAGCGGAACGGATTTTATGATCGAATCCTCCGGATGCGGATCATTCACCACTCTAAGCTGGGATATTGCTGATTTTTCAACCAGCAATACACTGACAGTAAAGATCATTGGATTTGGATCCTCGAGCGCTCTGAATGGCGTCGGTACCAACCGCAATATCATTCTGGACGGAACAGTCGCTGCACTCGATGCAGATGACGATGGTTATGGATGGGATGTGGATTGTGATGATACCAACCCTGATATCCATCCGGATGCAACCGAGGTTTGTAACGGCCTGGACGACAACTGTAACGGCGATATTGACGAAGGACTCACTTTTGAGACCTGGTATGCCGATATGGATGGCGATGGTTACGGAGACGCCGGCATGAGCACTTCAACCTGCGATGGCGCTCCGGAGGGTTATGTTGCCGACAATACAGATTGTAATGATGCGGATGCTTCCGTAAATCCAGCTGGCACAGAGGTATGTAACGGCATGGATGACAATTGTGATGGCAATATTGACGAAGGTGTCCTGAGCACCTGGTATGCCGATATGGACGGGGATGGTTACGGTGATGCTGCAATGACTGCGGAAGCTTGTGAGGCGCCGGCCGGATACGTGGCTGACAATACCGATTGCAACGATGCAGATGCAGGGATCAATCCGGGAGCAACTGAAATTTGTAACGCGATCGATGATAATTGTAACGGCGATGTTGACGAAGGGATCACTTTCGAAACCTGGTATGCCGATATGGATGGTGATGGCTACGGCGATGCAGGAACGACTACTGAAACCTGCGATGGCGCTCCGGAAGGATACGTTGCTGACAATACAGATTGTAACGATGCGGATGCATCAGTTAACCCCGGTGCTACTGAGATTTGTAACGGACAAGACGATAACTGCGACGGCAATATTGACGAAGGTGTTATGACCACCTGGTATGCCGATATGGACGGTGATGGTTACGGCGATGCCGGTATGACCGCTGAAGCATGCGAGGCTCCGGCAGGTTATGTGGCAGACAATACCGATTGTAACGATGCAGATGCCGGTATCAACCCGGGTGCAAGCGAGATCTGTAATGGCATCGATGAAAACTGTAACGGTGATATAGACGAAGGACTCACTTTTGATACCTGGTATGCCGATATGGATGGCGATGGTTATGGTGATGCAGGTATGTCTACTGAAACATGTGATGGCGCTCCGGAAGGGTATGTCGCTGATAATACCGACTGTAATGATGCCGATGCTTCTGTAAACCCCGGTGCTACAGAGGTTTGTAATGGAGTGGATGACAACTGCGACGGTACTATTGATGAAGGTGTTATGACCACCTGGTTTGCAGATATGGATGGTGACGGCTACGGTGATGCTGCAATGACCGCTGAAGCGTGCGAAGCTCCGGTAGGATATGTGGCTGATAATACCGATTGTAACGATGCAGATGCCGGTATCAACCCGGGTGCTGAGGAGATATGCAATGGCATCGACGAAAATTGTAACGGCGATATCGATGAAGGCCTCACTTTTGAGACCTGGTATGCCGATATGGACGGTGACGGTTACGGTGACGCAGGCATGTCAACTG
>CAZTXO010000224.1:0-1779 GCA_964617515.1 uncultured Saprospiraceae bacterium
GTCGTGACGAGCTTCCTGACGCTGCTCGCGAACGTGCCGGACACGCTGATCGCCTATCACCACAAAGACATGTTAGGGGGCTTCACGCAGGACCCGGGAACGCTGGACCGGAAGCCGCTGCACGTCGACGTCGGGCCGCTGATCTCGCCGCGATCGAGGGATGGCTGACGATGCGGCAGTACATCGTGCAGCGACTGCTCCTGAACGTCCCGGTGATCCTGATCGTGGTGACGCTGGTGTTCTTCGCGAGCCACATCCGGCCGGACTTTGCGGAGCAGCGAGCGGCACAGGGGCAGTCGAGCACGCAGGACTATGACGCCGCGATCCAGGCGATCCGGCGTCAACTGGGGACGGACAAGCCGCTGTGGCAGCAGTACATCAACTACGTCGGTGACGTCGCGCGCGGGGACTTTGGCACGTCGTTCATTACCGGGCACTCGGTAACAGGTGAGTTGCGGAACCGGCTGCCGGCCTCAATCGAGCTGGGGGCGCTGCAGATCGCCATCGCGCTCGCGATCGCGGTGCCGATCGGGATCATCTCGGCGATCCGGCAGGATACGTGGGCGGACTATCTGCTGCGGACGGTGACGGTGCTGGGGGTGGCAGTGCCGTCGTTCTATCTCGGCACCCTGCTGTTGTTGTTCTTCACGAAGCTGGTGGGTTGGACGCCGCCGCTGGTGCCAACGGCGTACCGGGAGCTGTGGGAGAACCCGGTCGAGAACCTGAAGATGCTGTTTCTGCCGGCGCTGGCGGGCGGATTCGCTCAGGCGGCGATCATCATGCGGCTGCTGCGATCGGAGCTGCTCGAGGTGCTGCGGCAGGACTACGTGCGCACGGCGTGGTCAAAGGGGCTGCGGGAACGCGTGGTGGTGATGCGGCATGCGCTGCGGAACGCGCTGGCGCCGGTCATCACGATCCTGGGGGTGCTGATCGGCGGGCTGTTTGGCGGGAACGTCGTGCTGGAGAGCCTGTTCTCGGTGCCGGGCGCCGGCCAGTTCATCGTGATCTCGCTGAATCAGAATGACTTTCCGGTCGTACAGGGCGTCGTGCTGATCATCGCGGTGGCGCTGGTGCTAACGAACCTCGTCGTGGACCTGACGTACGCCTGGCTGGACCCGAGGATCCGCTATGCGTGAGACAACATACGGCGACGGGGGGCAGCGATGACGCGCGACGCCTTCGCGAGCGGCGGGATCGCGGATCTGCACCTGCCAGGGGCGCAGATGCCGGCGATGGCCGAACGCGCACCGCGGTGGCGGCAGGTGCTGCGACTGGCGCGGCGGAAACCGCTGGGGACGGCGGGCCTCGTGGTGATCGTCATTCTGGGGATGATCGCGGTGGCGACGCCGGCGTTCGCACGGTACGACCCGGCGCAGGCATTCGAGCGCCGCAACCCGGACTACGATCCAAGTTCCACCGAGTTGTATCGCACGGACCGAAACGAGTTCGTGCTGGATGCGAAGGCAGCGCCCAGCGCGAAGCACTGGCTGGGCACGGACGACGCGGGGCGGGACATCTGGGCGCGGATCGCGTGGGGGACGCGGCGGACGCTCGGAATCTCGGTGGCATCGCTAGCGATCGCGGTGGCGGCGGGGACGCTGCTGGGGATCGTGTCCGGGTATTTCGGTGGTGCGGTGGATACGGCGATGCAGCGACTACTGGATGCGATGCAGGCGTTCCCACCGCTGCTGTTACTGCTGTTGATCGCGAGTGCGTTCGAGCTGACCGACCGGAACCTCGTGCTTGCGCTCGGGTTTGTCGGCATCACGCAGGTCTCGC
>CAZTXO010000225.1:0-1772 GCA_964617515.1 uncultured Saprospiraceae bacterium
AGTGCATCGCTCGGAAATCCGCGGACGGAACGAACAGGGGATTCCGGTTGCGGCTGGCATCCGCAGAGCAAGGCAACCAGGAGCGGCAGCGTACGCGTGGTGCGACAGCGGCGTGAGGAGTGCGGCCAAGCTCGAGTCAGTGACATGCCAGGAGTGGTCAAGAGGGGGCGCAACTGCCAGCACGAAGCAGCGGTGGCGCACCGACATTACCGCGAGAAATGGTGCCGAGGGAGATCCCACGTTGCACGGTGCGCCCCAAGCGTCCGATGGGCGAAAACAGTGCCTAGGCAAACCCATTTCGCGCGGAGTGCCCATAGCGGTCCGATGGGTGCCAATCTCGAGGGGCGGCGCGAGTTCCGCGACCCCCCAGCTGTTCCTCTCGCGAACTCGTCGTCAGGGCACCTCTACCCTGCTCCGTTGAGCGCAAAGAAACCGGGACACGAGTCAGGCCGGCGTGTGTCGCACGCTGAGAGCCTCTGACGAAACCGGGGGCGAGCGCGCAATTTCCGGGGGCATCGACCTTGGCCGTTCACGCACTCACGCGACGGCCGGGACACCCTTGCGAGGAATCGAGTCCATGGCGTCACAGGTGACGAATCGTCGAGCGCTGGTGATTGCAGCTGCAATGGGCGCCGCCCTGATGGGCGCGCTGCCTTGGCGGACATCACTTCTCAGCGCGTTTCAGGGTCCAACCCTCAGCCGCGGGAATGCGCCCGGCGAATGGCGCTACTGGGGCGCCGACGCGTGGAGCAGTCGCTATTCACCGCTCGACCAGATCAACGCCTCCAACTTCAACCAGCTCCAGATTGCGTGGCAGTGGAACGCCGGCGCGTTTGGAGCTGACGAGTACTATCGGACGACCCCGCTCTATGCCAACGGCCGGATCTTCACCGTCGCCACGACGCGACGCGTGGCCATGGCGCTCGATCCGGTCACCGGCGAGACCCTGTGGATGTACCGTCTGGACGAAGGCATCCGCTGGCAAAAGGCGCCACGCCAATTTGCCGGGCGCGGGCTCTCGTATTGGACCGATGGACGCGAGGAGCGGGTGATCGTCATCACGCCCGGGTACCACCTGATCTCCCTCGATGCGAAGACCGGGCGCCCCGATCCGGCATTCGGCAAGAACGGCGTGGTGGACCTGATGGATGGCCTCGGATTCAACCTGGTTCCCTTGGCAGTCGATGACTCGGGGCCGCTGATCATCAGTGACGCGGCGCCGTATCGGCAGGCCAAAGCCGGTGAGAAATGGGACCCCGTCACAAAGACCGGCGCCGATGGCACCATTGGGATCGATCCCACGCAGGGCCAGATCGCGAACAGCTCCCCTGCCGTCGTGGTCAATGACATGATCGTCCTCGGCAATTCGTCCATCCACGGCTACTATCCGATCAAGGCCCACAACATTCCCGGCTTCGTCCGGGGGTTTGACGTTCGCACGGGACGGCAGGTCTGGAAGTTCAACCTGATTCCGCAACCGGGCGAGTTCGGTGCGGAAACGTGGACGAAGGGCTCGAAGGTTGGATCTGACGGCGTCGGCAAGGTCGATCCGTGGGCCACCTGGTCCGCCGATCCCGAGTTGGGCACTGTGTATGTCCCAACGGGCATGCCGCTCATGGACGAGTACGGCGGTCATCGTCCCGGCGCCAACCTCTACGGCAATTCGATCGTCGCCTTGGACACCAAGACGGGGAAACGGAAGTGGCACTACCAGATGGTGCATCATGACATCTGGGACTATGACACGCCAATGGCACCCAACCTGTTGGACG
>CAZTXO010000226.1:0-1759 GCA_964617515.1 uncultured Saprospiraceae bacterium
CCCCACCGGAAACACCCCAACCTCCTGCTCCACCACACTCGTATCGCTACAAACCACAGCCGTCAAACGAACGGTGTAGGTGCCATAAGCAGGAAAAGTGTGGCTAACAAAAGCGGCATTGTCTATTTGCGGAGCGGTGCCATCGCCAAACTCCCAGATGAAATGCCCGCCGTCTATGCTGTCAGGATAGACGAACTGGGAGAGGTTTTGGAAGGCTGTTGTGAGAGCGGTGGTGCTTGCGGTGGTGGAAAATGATGCTTCTGGCTCGGTGAGCAAGCCCATGCAGTTGGTTTTGAGGAGGTAGACGTTGGCAGATGTAGGAGACTCTGTGCGACCCGAAAAAAAGAAACCGCCATCGCTCGTTAGTGTGACATCGTAGATATAGTCATTGTAAAAGTTGTCGGTTTTGTATTGCCGCTCCCACAAAATATCGCCGTCATCTTTTGCCACTTTGCTCACTTTGATGTCTAAATCACCCGAAAATGGATTGCCTTTGCGGTAACCACTCGGAATCAAATAATTTGAATCGGGTAGTTCTATAATAACAGTTGGGAAGCCCGCATTAGGAAACATATTAGGTTTATGCCACAATATCTCACCTGTTATTAAGCTTTCTTTCAAAACTCCGCCTTGGGGATTGGTGGAGTCGTAATGGTAATAACCTAATACTATACTACTATCGCTCGTTTGTGTGAACCAACGCGAAAACTCCTTGTCATCAGTAGCATAAATTCGTTCATCAAGGATAGTGCCATCGTCGGCTATTTTTAGGATAATAACATCATCGTCTCCCCAAAAAGTATTGATGATGCCAAGGGCATAATAACCGCTTCCATCATAAGCCGCTTGTATGGCATAAAAAGAAGTATAGTCATCGTCGTATTGTGCATAAATGGTGTCCCATACCATCTGCCCCAAAGAGTCCAATTTTAAAAGATATAAAGAATAATTACCCGGACTATTGCCATACAAATTCCCCGCTAACAAATAGCCATGGTCGGACGTGCGACACAGTGACTCTGATTGTTGCCAAGTACCAACATGGGTCGAATCTATAAAATTGCCATTGGTATCTAATTTTATGAAAAAATTTTGAACAAGAAGCGGGTTATGTGTTCCTGTCCAACCACTACCCGCAAAACCATATTCAGTTTTAATAAGATCCCGCAAAGCATACCCATAATTATCCATAGGGTCATAGATAATAGTGTCAATGATGTCTCCATTGGGAGTAATGGTCAAACTAAATGCCCACCACAAGTCATTCGGAACATCATATATCATATCACCAGCCACAAGGTAGTTATTGTCATTTTTAAGAGATATCCGTTGACCATTTTGTATAGTGGTCATTTGCCAGCTTTTTTCGAAGTATTTGGATTGGGCAACAAGCATGACAGTCAAAAAAAGGTAGCAATAAAAAAATAATACTGTTTTCATGTTTTTTTATGGGCTATGTTATATTTTACAAAAAAAAGGCTTTGGCAAACGGGTAAACCATCTGCCAAGCCTTTTATTATAGAAAATTAGTGAATAATGATGATTTTATGCGTGATAGGATTGCCTGCCGTAGTTTGTATTTGGTAGTAGTAAATGCCATTAGGCAAATGAATTGTAGACCATTGTAGCGTCCCTTGTCCTTCTAAACGTCTTTCGCTTATCAACTGCCCTTTAACATCATACAAACTTAGTTTTGCTTGTTGCTGAGGTAATAGTTGATAGTCTAATAGCATCTCATTTTGCGCAGGATTGGGGTAGA
>CAZTXO010000227.1:0-1738 GCA_964617515.1 uncultured Saprospiraceae bacterium
TTTGCGTTAAAAGAACTGGGCAACATCTACACCCGCATTATGAACCCCACCACCGATGTGTTGGAACAGCGTGTGGCCGATCTGGAAGGCGGCGTCGGCGGGTTGGCGGCCAGCAGCGGTCATGCGGCCCAGGCCATGGCCATTATGACGCTGTGCGGTGCCGGCGATCATATTGTTAGCAGCAGTCGGCTCTATGGCGGCACCTATAACCAATTTCACTACACCTTGCCGCGTTTGGGCATTGATGTGACCTTTGTCGACCCGAAAGATCCGAGCAATTTTGAGAAGGCCATTCGCCCCAACACCAAAATTCTCTATGGCGAAACTTTGGGCAATCCCGACATTACCATTTTTCCTTTTGCGGAGGTGTCGGCCATCGCCAAGGCCTACAACATTCCGCTCATGATCGACAACACCTTTGCCACGCCGTATCTCTGCCGTCCCTTTGAACTGGGTGCGCACATCATCACCCACAGCACCACCAAATTTATGGGTGGGCATGGCACATCGATCGGCGGCATTATTGTTGATGGCGGCAACTTTGACTGGACCAGCGGTCGCTTTGACAACTTCACCACGCCGGATCCCAGTTATCATGGCCTGCGCTACGCCGACCTGGTCGGGATTGGCCTGCCACCGTTTATCATCAAGGCCCGCGTGCAAATTTTGCGTGACATTGGCGCCTGCCAAGCTCCGCTCAACAGTTGGTTGACCGTGCAAGGGGTCGAAACCTTGAGCCTGCGCATGGAGCGCCATTGCGCCAACGCCCAAAAGGTGGCTGAATATCTGGAAGGCCACAAGGCAGTGAGTTGGGTAATGTACCCTGGTTTAAAGAGCCACCCGGATCACGAACGGGCCAAGCAATATCTGCCCAAGGGTGTAGGGGCCATTCTGGGTTTTGGCATCAAAGGTGGTGCGGATGCCGGGAAGAAGTTTATTGACAACCTGAAGCTCTTCAGCCTGCTGGCCAATGTGGGCGATGCCAAGAGTTTAGCCATTCACCCAGCAACTACCACCCACAGCCAACTCACGGCTGAGGAGATGACCAGCGCCGGGGTCAGCCCTGATTTTGTGCGTCTGAGCGTGGGCCTGGAGGACATTGAAGATATTCTGTGGGATCTGGATCAGGCATTGGACGCGGCCATGCAGTGACAAGGTGACAAGGTGACAAGGTGAGCGGATTAGCGGAATTCACCTTGTCACCTCTTCACCCTGTCACCTTGTCATCAATACGAGGTGCTATGTCTATCACCAACTCGGTCGGCATTGTCCAGACCGAAACCTTTACCTTTGCCGAAGACGAACCTTTCTGTTTAGAGAGCGGGGAAGTGTTGGGGCCGGTGACGGTTGCCTATGAGACTTATGGCCGACTCAACGCTGACCGCTCGAATGCGATCCTGATCTGTCATGCGCTTAGCGGTAGCGCCCACGCCGCCGGCTATCATTGCGAAAATGACACCAAGCCGGGCTGGTGGGACGATTGTATTGGCCCCGGCAAAGCCTTTGATACCGATCGCTTTTTTGTGATTTGTAGCAATGTCCTGGGCAGTTGTTACGGTTCTACAGGGCCGGCCAGCATCAACCCAGCGACGGGCAAGCCTTATGGTCTAGGCTTTCCGGTAACTACGGTTGGGGACTGGGTACGCGCCCAGGTAAAGCTCATCGATCATCTGGGCATTGACAAGTTGCTCTGTCTGGCTGGCGGTTCAATGGGCGGAATGCAGGTGCTGGAGTGGGC
>CAZTXO010000228.1:0-1730 GCA_964617515.1 uncultured Saprospiraceae bacterium
GATCACCGATCTCACGGCGGATGGTCAGGCTTTGTTCCAAATAGCGTTGTGCCTCGGCATAATTCCCTTGATCAAACAGCAGCAGACCAACGTTATTGAGGCTGGCAGCCACGCCGCGTAAATCACCGCTCGCCCGCCGGAGCGTCAGGCTGCGCTCGTAATAATCACGGGCAAGTTCCTGTTGCCCCTGCGTGTGCGCAATACTTCCCAGGCTGTTCAGCCCGCGCGCCAGGGTGGTCTCATCGCCACTTTGGGAGGCCAGGTCTGCCCCCTGTTGGGCGTGGGTAGCTGCCAGCGTGTAGTCGCCTGTGCGTTCATACAGCCGCGCCAGGTTCACCAATACCGTGGCGGCCACGGCCTGATCGCCCACTTGGTGAGCCAGCGCCAGGCTCTCCTGATAGCGCGTCTGAGCAGCCTGATATTCACCCAGCAACATCAACACCTCGCCCAACAGATTGAGCAGGCGGGCATGGGCTGCGGGGGGCGCAATGGTTGGCTGGTCATTTAGCAGCATCAGACCATGTTCGGCGAGAGTCTGAGCACGATGCAAATCACTGCTCAGGTAGACTAATTGTTCCACCACACGCAGGAGATAGGTAAACTCTTGCGTGGAATTGCCGGCTTGCCGCCAATGTTCCAACAAGGCTTCGGCATAGGCACTGCGTAGCGCGCTTGAGTTGTAGACCTGTTCAAGCGCTTCGGCGACCTGGCGGTGCAAATTTGCTCTGTCAGCCGGGGCCAGATCCTGCAAAAGCGTTTCGCGCAACTTATCGTGGGCGAAACGCCACTGATTGTCATAAACTTCGAGCACAGCCGCATCGGCACAGCGCACCAGCCAGCTTTCCAACTCAGGCTGGTTAGCAATAGCTGACACTATGGTGGCACGAGCTTGGGCCAATACGGCCAGATCCAACTGCCGACCTGCCACAGCTGCCAAACGCAGCAATGGCTGATAGATAGCTGGCAGCCGGGCCAGCCGCCGGCGCAGCACCTGTTGCATGCCACCGGCCAGTACCTGCCTGGGCAACGTCATCCGGCCAATATCGTGCAGACTGCCAGCCTCTTCGGCCAGGGCGCGGACGACTTCGACAATAAAAAAGATGTTGCCTTCTGTCTCGCGTGTCAGTAGATCAACTACTGGTGTTGATTGCTCTAGATCGCCCAGCATGGCGGTGCTCAGCGCAGCGATCTCGTTTGTCTGTAAGCGCGCCAGCTTGATCAACTGTGCGCCTGGCAACTCGTTGGGTAAACCAGGCTGTTCATCATCTCGATAATTGCCAATCACGAGAATTGGCAGTTGCGGAACAATGCGTAACAGCCAACGCAGCAGGGCCAGGCTATTGCCAGCCCATTGTAAATCTTCGAGCAATAGGACCAAGGGTCGCGGCTGGCGTCGGCAAAGCTCGATCAGGGTAAAGGCCAGACGTTGCTGCCCAGCTTCGCCGGGTAATTCGGGGGCTGGGGCCACGGTGCGATTGAGCAGCGTGGCAATATCCGGCACCACTTCCTGCAAAACACCGGCTTCCAAAGGGGTAAGCTGGGTGTCCAGCACCAATCGGCGTAAAGGTTCGCGCCAGAGTTGATAGGGCAGGCCGCCATTCTCCACCGCTTGACCGTGTAGTACCAGCGCCCCAGTCACCACGGCGTGTGTCCGAACCTCATCCAGCAGACGAGATTTGCCCACGCCGCTCTCACCACCACGCCTATGCAATATCGCCTTCTAAAGCTGG
>CAZTXO010000229.1:0-1730 GCA_964617515.1 uncultured Saprospiraceae bacterium
CTGGTCTGCGATCCCACCCTCCCCGCGGACCAGCGCACGGTGACCCAGTACTTCAACCCGGCCTGCGTGGTGGCCCCGACCGACCCCATCCAGCCGTTCGGCAACGCCCCGAGGAACTCCGCGCGCGGCGATTCCATCTACCAGCTCGACCTGGCGTTGTCGAAGTGGTTCGAGGTGTCGAAGGGCAAGCGCCTGGAGTTCCGGGTGGAAGCGTTCAACGTCCTCAACAAGACGAACTTCCGCGCCCCCAACGGCAACCGCAGTTCGGCCGCGTTCGGCAGCATCACCGCCACCTACGATCCGCGCCAGATCCAGCTGGGCGCGAAGTTCGCCTTCTGATCGCGCTCGCTCTCCTGACCGGCCTCGCCGCCCTGACCGGCGGGGCCGCGAGCCCGGGGGGACAAGGGTCGGGGAACCCGGTCCCCTCGGCCCAGGCGAAGGCGCCCGCGGGTCTCGATCCCGAGCAGGAAGAGTACGTGCAGGACGTCATGGCCTTCACCGGGAACAGCCGGGAAGAGGTCCTCGCCCGCGTGCGTCGGCGCTGGGAGCCCCTCAAGGAGGAGTGGGAGGCCTGGGAGAAGGAGGGCGAGATGACGCCGGAGCGCATCACGAACTTCTACAAGCAGACGGCGAGCTACATCTACGAGCTCGGCGAATGGCACCTCTTCATGCCGGAGAAGCGGGAGAGCGACAAGGCCCTGGTCGAAGAGTTGCGCGCCCTGCGCCCGCGGAGAATTCTCGATTTCGGCGGAGGGGTCGGCCTCATCGCCCTGCCCCTCGCGCGCGCCGGGCTCGACGTGACCCTGGCCGATCTCGACGGCACCTCCCTCGATTTCGCGGCGTTTCGGGCGAAGCGGCACCGCACCGCGCTCAAGATCTGGAAGACCGACGTGGAGCCCCTGCCTCCCGATCCCGCCTACGACGTGATCCTGGCCCTGGACGTGCTCGAGCACCTGCCCAGGGAAATCCTGCGGACCACGGTCGACCGGCTGATCCGGCTGAAGACGCCCAAGACCCGGATCATCTTCTCCGCGCCCTTCGGCCGCACCGCCGTCCACCCCATGCACCTGGACGCCGACGCGGAAACCGACGCCCAGATCAAGCGCCTCATGACCGAGCTTCCCGTCGCGAAGCCGGATCCCTTCGAGTACCGTTGAATCCCATGAACATCACCTGGATCGATTGGATCGTCGCAGCCGGCTCGATCCTCATCTGCTTCATTCCCGCGCTGTTCCTGGCCAAGCGGTCGCGCAGCAGCACCTCGGAGTTCTTCGGCTCGGGCCGCTCCGTGCCCTGGTGGCTGGCCGGCCTCTCCATGGTGGCCACCACCTTCTCCTCGGACACTCCGAACTGGGTCACCGAGCAGGTGCGCCGGTACGGGGTGGCGGGAAACTGGCAGTGGTGGGCCTTCGTGCTCACCGGGGTGGCCACCGTCTTCTTCTTCGCCCGGCTCTGGCGCCGGTCGGGCGTGCTCACCGACCTCGAGTTCTACGAACTGCGCTACTCGGGAAGCTCGGCCTCGGTGGTGCGCGGCTTCCGCGCGGTGTACCTCGGCCTCTTCTTCAACTGCTTCATCATGGGGATGGTGACGCTGGCGGCCTGCAAGATCGCCAACATCCTCTTCGGCCTGCCCGCCTGGCAGACCATCGTGATCTGCGGGATCCTGAACGTGGTGTTCGCCGCGCACTCGGGGCTGTGGGGCGTGCTGGTGATCGACATGATCCAGTTCT
>CAZTXO010000230.1:0-1724 GCA_964617515.1 uncultured Saprospiraceae bacterium
TACTTCAACGCGAAGGCGCGGCACTTCTGGCGGATTTCCGCCTGCGACATCGTCTTCGCCTTGCTACCAAGCTCGGTGGAGACTTTGTGCTCAATAGGCAGACCGTGACAGTCCCACCCGGGAACATACGGCGCGTCGAAGCCCGCCATCTGCCGCGACTTAACGACGAAGTCTTTCAACAACTTGTTCAGCGCGTGCCCGGAGTGCAATTCGCCATTGGCATACGGAGGCCCATCGTGCAGCACATACTTCTTCTGACCGCGGCGCGAATCCCGCAGCAGCTTGTATAGCTCCATCTCCTCCCACCGCTTCAGGATTTCCGGCTCCCGCTGCGTCAGGTTCGCCTTCATCGGAAACGCGGTGTTGGGAAGATTTACGGTGTCTTTGTATTCGTTTTCAGTCGTTGTTGCCATGTATTTCTCGTTTGGCAATCCGCATAAATTATGCGCAGATCGCCCCGAATTAAGGCCGAGAATCTAGCATGATGACGCGGGGACAATCAAAATTTTGAGCGCGCACATACTTGGCCACAGCCCGTTTGTGGGTATTGGCACCCGTCAAATTTCAGGCGTGCGATTTTGGCAAATAGCGGTAAAATCACCTAGACTTGCGCGTGCATAAGGTATCGAGAAGGACTCAAGTAAATGTTTGAATCCATCGTCGTTTGTCAACAAAACAAGGGTAACGACAAGACTCCGTTAGATATCGGATTGCTTGTTGAATGTATGTTGTTCTACGCGCACACGACTGTATTCGCTAATCGCGCGGTCGTTACGCAGCTTGTAGAATACTTTGGAGAAAAAGGGTTTGCTTTTCTTCTAAATGAAGAGCTACTAGGTATTCGCTATGACGAAACCAAAGTCGGAATAATAACTCGCACAATTGGCGGCAAGGAGTACCACGATGCAGTCCATTTTTCGTCACCTCAACACACTCTCTATGATGATCTGGTAAAGATCGGCACAGATGTCGTGAGAAGTTCTTCAAAAGGAAAACGATTTGCAAAAGACTTTCAAGACAAGATCAAGGTCACCCAGCCGGACACGACGGTGCTGGATGGCGCTAGGGAGTCATTCCTAGATCCGAAGTACGTCAATACAGCCGCAAGGACGATTTTGCGTGCATTGGTACCTGAATTTGGTGAGGCAAATCAAATACGGTTTTATACAGACAAAACCTCCGATGGAATTCGTGTTATTACAAACATGGATTTTGTGAAATTAAATACTCTTTATCACAAGAACATACCTCAATCTCATTCTTCGATAACGCCTGCATATATTCTTAGTCATATGTTGGATATGGAAGAGGAATTGTATTTGTCTGCAAAGAACGCGGCCGAACTGGCTACTAACACCTTAAGTGCAGCTTTAGCTACACACAAGATTGATAATATTCTCACCAAGACAATGAGGAACCAGCATAGCATCTCTAACTTTGTAGAGTTCCTATTTGATGACGCCAAATTAATCCGGGAGGCGGTAAATTCCCGAACTGTGGAAATTGACAAATTATTGGCAGTCTTGGAGAACTCTAGACGTTTTAAAAAATGGATAGTGGGCTTACCAGCGGATACTAATTTGATCCGGCAATATTTCGAAGAAGTAACGAAGGAGAGTTTTGTCGACAAATTGCCTGGAAAAACGATGCGTTGGACATTATTCACGGGATTAGGTCTAGCGGCAGATTTAGTCGCGACAGGAGGGATGGGAACTGCAGCCGGA
>CAZTXO010000231.1:0-1717 GCA_964617515.1 uncultured Saprospiraceae bacterium
AAATAATTATTCCCAAAACCGTCAAAAAACGCAACCTTTTCACCTTGTTTACGTAGGCACACTTTGCAACATCTCCGATTAAATATAAAATACACTTAAATGTTACTGAAAAAAAGATAAATAAACATTGTTTTATTGTTAAACGTTTTTTAGAATGACCCGCTAATCAACGTTCTCCGTAAAATTTGAATCTTGCAAAGCAAATTCAATTAAAAAAAGGAAACCAAATATAGCACATGACACAGAATTGTATGTGATTTTTCAAAATAGAAAGGGAAGGAAGCACATAAATGGTTCATTTGAATATGGTTAAAATAATTAAACATGGCGCATGACTGCAACAGTTCTTCCCGATTGTGGGCAAAATCGGGCAACATTAGCGTTAATTTGGTAAATTAAGCGTATTTTTGCGGCATGATGAATAATATAAGAAACTTTTGCATCATTGCACATATTGATCACGGTAAAAGCACCCTTGCTGACCGGTTGCTGGAAATTACCAAAACCATTCCCGAGCGCAGAATGCAGGCGCAACTATTAGACAATATGGACTTGGAGAGAGAACGTGGGATTACCATTAAAAGCCACGCCATTCAAATGAATTATACCCATTCGGATGGACAGAAGTATATCTTAAATCTGATAGACACTCCCGGCCATGTGGATTTTTCCTACGAGGTATCTCGTTCAATTGCTGCTTGCGAAGGAGCTTTGTTGTTAGTAGATGCCACTCAAGGCATACAGGCACAAACTATCTCCAACCTTTACCTTGCCATTGACCATAATCTGGAAATCATCCCCATTATCAATAAGGTTGACATGGACGGAGCGATGATTGAGGAAGTAGCCGACCAAATTATTGAACTGATTGGATGCAAACGCGACCAAATTTTGGAAGCGAGCGGTAAAACCGGCATTGGTGTTCAAAACATTTTGGACAATATCATTACCCGTATCCCTTCGCCAAAAGGTGATGCCGAAGCACCTTTGCAAGCATTGGTCTTCGACTCTGTATTTAATTCTTATAGAGGGGTCATCGCTTATTTTAGGATAATGAACGGTAGGCTAAAAACAAACGAGAAGGTCAAATTTGTGAACGCTGATAAAGAATATCAAGCCGATGAAATCGGGGTCTTGCGTTTGGAAATGGAGCCGAAGCCTTTGTTAGAAGCGGGTGATGTTGGATATATCATTACCGGTATTAAGAAATCTACCGAAATCAAAGTGGGCGATACAATTACCACCGTCTTAAATCCTTGCTCCGACTTTATTCATGGGTTTGAAGACGTGAAGCCCATGGTCTTTGCCGGTATTTACCCACTCGACTCGGATGATTACGAAGACCTACGCGATTCTTTAGAAAAATTGCAATTGAACGATGCCTCCTTAGTCTTTGAGCCCGAAACTTCAATCGCTTTAGGTTTTGGGTTTCGTTGTGGATTCTTAGGCATGTTGCACCTCGAAATTGTACAAGAACGGTTAGACCGCGAGTTTAACATGGGGGTCATTACCACTGTTCCAAACGTATCTTACCGCGCCATGTCGAAAGGCAAGAAAGCGGAAATGTTTATTGTAACAAATCCTGCAGATTTACCGGATATCAGTGTTTTGGAATTTGTGGAAGAGCCTTATATCTCAGCCCAAATCATCACAAAACCGGAATACATCGGCAACATCATGAAACTGTGTTTAGATGAAAAGCGCGGTACCCTCAAAA
>CAZTXO010000232.1:0-1715 GCA_964617515.1 uncultured Saprospiraceae bacterium
GCATTTTAAATGTGCCAATGAATGAGCTTCAAATTCACATAAAGGTCAACGTTCAGGGTATTTGTGAAAAAACTCAGATACTGCATTTTAATATCAGCGATTTAACAAAACTGGAAGATAATGTAGAGCAAGTTTCAATTGAAATATATCCAAATCCAGTCACTGATTTTTTTATGGTGAAAAGTAACATTTTATATGATTATGCATACTTATTGAATCCCTTACTCGACAATATCCAGAAAGTCGAGCTTGACAAACAAATTGACACGACCAAGCTTGCTCCGGGATTAAATTATTTGGTCTTTAGGAAGGGAGCCAAAATATGGACAAGGTCTTTTGTAATTGTTTCAGGAAAATAGTTCAGTTGGAACCTGGCTTGATGTATTCTTTTTTTAGAGACATTAATTTTGTCTAGCGGACTATTTGTAATTACTCTTAGAAATTTAAAATCCTAGTTTCTATATTGGGATCGGTTTACATTGATTAGAACCTTTAGTAAAGACTTTTTTAATGTGATTTAGAGGAAACAAGGATTTATCAATTAAAAAAAATTATTGAATATCAGCATGGACAATTTATTGTGCAGCTTTTACTTAATATTAAGTATTTAAGCCATAAACAATATTCTTTTTGGATTGTATATAACTGGATGTTCAATTCTTTGTTTCAAATTTTCAAACTATCCAGGGAGGATGCTTTAAAAATAGGCAGCTCACCAGATCCTCCACATGCTCATGATTATGAAGAATTAATCATTGGAATCAATGGAAGCCTGGAACATTTTATTGATTTTAAAACAGAGATTTATCAGGCACCCTATGTTAGTTTTGTAACCAAAGGAAAAATTCATCGGGTGATACCACATTTAGTCAATGACCAGAGTGAGGCATGGGTAATTCGATTTCGAAGTGAATTTATTCCGGAAACTACGTTTCAATTGTATTCTTATTATCACGACCATGCAACATTTAAAGTCCCTGAAGGAAGTTGTTTTAACCGACTGCTCAGTGTATGTGAATTAATGCATGCTGAAATGCAACAGAATACACCGGATTTTGCTGTAGGGAGACATTTGTTAAGTGCTTTATTTACTATGATTGAGTCTGAGCGTAGAAAAAATAAGGAAGACGTAAATTCATTTGTAAAAACTCAAAATACAACCTTTAAAAATTTTCTTAAAATTTTAGAGGAAAACTATCAACGATCTGAAGGCGTAGAATTTTATGCGGAAAAATTATTTATGTCCAGCAGAAATCTCAATTTGATTTGTCAAAGTATTTTACAAAAAAGTGTTTCTGAAATTATCGAAACCCGCAAATTGATAGAAGCAAAAAATCAATTAATAAATACAGACAAAACAATAGCAGAAATTGGTTTTGATCTAGGCTACAATGAAAGTGCATATTTTACCAATGTCTTTAAAAGGAGGTCCGGACAGACACCGGGTGAATTTCGGGAAGAAATGAGGCATCTGATTTCCTGAAATTACAAGTTTTTTACCGAATTCTATTATTAGCAAGCCTAAAGTCATAAGAACTTTGTGTTTTAAATGGAATTGTATTAAAGGCTAAAGGCTAAAGGCTAAAGGCTAAATGCCCGGGAACAGTTAAATTATAGCTTTAATTGTTTCGCTGGGTTCCATTTTATAATAAGATTAAACATTTAAAATTAAATAGAATATGCAAACAGCAACACAAGTACAAACTAAATGGATT
>CAZTXO010000233.1:0-1705 GCA_964617515.1 uncultured Saprospiraceae bacterium
GGCGGGGCGTTTCAGCACTACTGTTGATTTGAAAAACTAAAGTTCGGTTAAGCACTAAAGTGTCACAGAAGCAAGTCTGCCCCGCTTTTGGCAATACCTTGTTATGTGCAGCCCATATTTTAGTCGTGTTTTGGTTCTTGTAAGTTAAAATATTCACTCTTTGTTTTGTCTAATGTTGCTCTTATAGTTTTATAATTTTCTTCTATTGGTTTTAGGTCAATATACTTGTCTATAATTGTTCTATGTCTGTAAATTACAAAAGTGTTTTCGACGTTTGGATTTATTTTATTGAGATTTACTTCGCTTTCTGTGTCTGTCATTGAAGGCACAAAAGTTAATGCAATATTTTTCAAGTTGAGTTCAATTCCTATGTTTTCTAATTCTTTTTGTCGTGTGTCTTTGTTGTAATCTTTTCCATTTCCATAAACAAAGTATGCTTTCAAATATTTGCTTCGTGCCATACTTTCTTGCTCTAAAAAAGTCAGCCATTTTTTAATGTCGTCCCAATTTGGATTATTGCCAACAAAGTAAACTATTCCGTGAAACCGTCCATATTTACAAACTGGGCAAGTTCTCGTTCCTTTGTCTGGTCCAAAAGCGTGGTAAGGAATAAAAGACGGATTGTCTTCGCCAATTTCAAGTCCTGACTGCTTTTCAATTTTCTTTGTTGTCGGATAATTAGGAATGTTAAGCCCTAAAATAATATTGTGTTCTGCAATTTGTAAATCACCAGAAATTAGAACTCTCAAAATTCCACTACCACCACGATTTTCAAGTGCTTTTCTTTTTTCACCTGTCAGAAATTTATCATCATCAAAGACAAATTCGTCAATGTAGTATTCATTTCCAATATTTGGTTCTTTGATAGAAGTATGAATATGTGCTGGAATATTTTCATTTGGATAAGGTGCAGGTCTAATGGTGTAAATTGAGTATTTACCATTTTCATCTGACTTTACCCAACCCCGAATGTGTCCGTGGCGTTTTGCTTTTTCGTCCATTCCTTGTTTCGGTGAGTAATAGCCATTATTGTCTGTTTGCCAATAATAGATTATAATATTTGGCGCAGGTGTTTTTCCATCAAGTTTAAAAACCGTTCCTGTTACTAACAATTTTTGCCCTTTTTCTGTCCAACCTGCACTTGTGTCCACAGGTTTAATATTTGTCGGCATACCAACAAACATAATTTCGCAACCGTCACAACCACCACCTACAAGTTCTTTTTTGTCTGTATTTTTTGATGTTGTTGAGTTGTCTTTTGTCTGTCCGTTACAACTTGTCAATAAGTTGAGTAGAGCAACAAAAAGTATAAGATTATTCAGGCTGTTCATATTTTGTATGATGTTCGTTTTGGGTTGCACATAACGCTACCTTGACGCAATTATTGTACAAAAGGTTGCATGAAAAGATTTTTTTTGCTATAACGCTACCTTGACGCAATTATTGTACAAAAGGTTGTATGAAAAGATTTTTTTTGTTTTTTTAATGGATTTCGAGCAACTTTGCAGCCCTGCAATATGACCTTGCAGCCCTGCAATATGACCTTGCAGCCCTGCAACATGACTTTGCAGCCCTGCAATATGAGTTTGCAGCCCTGCAACATGACCTTGCAGCCCTGCAACATGACTTTGCAGCCCTGCAACATGACCTTGCAGCCCTGCAACATGACTTTGCAGCCCTGCAACATGACCTTGCAGCCCTGCAA
>CAZTXO010000234.1:0-1703 GCA_964617515.1 uncultured Saprospiraceae bacterium
CCGGGTCGTCATGTGCACCTGCCAGCCCAAAGATGAGAAGAATCAGGATTCTACCGAATTAACCGGCGACATCAACTATCGCAAGATTGCGGAATATGGCTCGGATTCTGACCCCCGTGCCTTTAACTTTGATGGAGAGCTGAACATTGCCAACCGTGGGATTGTTGAATTTGTCGAGTTGCTCAAGCTCGATGTGGCCTTCCTCTATGATCTGCTGACCGCCTCGCAGGAGCATAAGATCAAGCCCAAGAAATTTGCCCAGACCGATATTGATGAGGTAATCGTCGGCCATACCAATGAGCCAGAATATCGTAAACTGCTGGCCAATGAATACATGGAGGCGCTACGGGATCGTACAGTGAAGATCGATGTTCCCTATGTCACCCGTTTTCATGATGAGGTGTTGATCTACGAACGCGATTTTAACAATCGCACGGTCTCTGGGAAGCACATTGCTCCGCATACGCTGGAACTGGCGGCGATGTGGGCCATTTTAACCCGGTTAGAAGAACCCAAAAACGCCAATCTGAACTTGTTGCAGAAGCTGAAATTGTACGATGGTCGGGCGTTACCGGGTTTTACCGAAGACACAGTCCGTGAGATCAAGGCCACTTCGGCCCAGGAAGGGATGCACGGCATTTCACCACGCTATATTCAGGACAAGCTTTCGAATGCCCTGGTAGCCCACGGCGCGGTTGGCTGTTTGAATCCCTTTGTGGTAATGCGCGAGTTAGAATCGGGATTGAAACACCATTCGCTGATCACCAATGAAAAAGACCGGGAACGCTATGCCCTGTTGCTCAATGAAGTCCGCCAAGAATATGACGAGTTGGTGAAGAACGAAGTGCAGCGCGCCATTACTGCGGATGAATCGGCCATTTCCCGGCTGGCTGCCAACTACATTGATAACGTCAAAGCGTACACCTTGCGCCAGAAGGTAAAAAACCCCTTTACTGGCCGCGACGAAGAACCTGATGAACGACTGATGCGCTCGATCGAGGACAAGATCGACATCCCCGAGAGTCGTAAGGATGACTTCCGCCGTGAGATTATGAACTATATCGGTGCGTTGGCGATTGACGGCAAGAAGTTTGAATGGCACTCGAATGAACGGCTGCGCAAAGCTCTGGAGCTAAAGCTTTTTGAAGACCAGAAGGACAGCATCAAATTGACCAGCCTGGTCAGCAGCGTGATCGACGCCGAAACCCAAGAGAAGATCGATGTGGTCAAGGCCCGGTTGATCAAAAACTATGGCTATTGTGATATCTGTGCCACCGATGTCCTGAACTATGTGGCCAGTATCTTTGCGCGAGGCGATGTGAAGACAAATTAGACCGGGAAAGAGGGGAGGGGGACAAGGAGACAAGGAGATATACGCTCTCCTTGTCTCCTTGTCCCCTTCCCCCTATGGCAGATGCAAGGAATCATCTAAGATTATGTCCAATATCGAACAAGACACCACTCGCTATCGGCAGATCGTGCGCGGGAAGATCAAGCAGAACCTGCGTCGCTATATGACCGATGGCCAGTTGATTGGGCGGCAAGGCAAAGATCTGGTGCGCATCCCTTTGCCCCAGGTTGATCTACCTCATTTTACCTTTGGCAAAACGGGCAGCGGGGGTGTAGGTCAAGGGCCTGGTCAACCTGGCGATGTCCTTGGCCCGGCCCAGCCAGGCGATGGCGAAGGTGGCGCCGGCGAAACT
>CAZTXO010000235.1:0-1703 GCA_964617515.1 uncultured Saprospiraceae bacterium
GGTTATCAGGCGGTCTTCCCATGTCAGCCGTTTACCATGGAACTGCGACCTGGTTTAGCGAGTCGGTTCAGACTTTTGGAGGTTCGGCGTTCTCAGTTTTTCCAACATCTATCTTTCGGATTTCAGAATTTATGGCGCTGAATGCCGCGTTACGTTTCCGGTAGGTGCTGGGCGGCATGCCGACGGTTCGTTTGAATGCGACGCTCATATATTCAACGTGTTCAAAACCCACTCGCTCGGCAATGTTTGGCAAGGTCAGATCAGTTGTTGTGAGCATCAATTTAACTCTCTCGATCTTCACCCGCAAAATCTGTTCGTGAGGCGTGTGACCGAGGTATTGCTTAAACCGCAAATCGAGTAGAGTCCGCGACATTGGTACCGCTTTGATTACGTCTGACACGGTTATTTGTTTGTGCGAGTTCTCGCGAATGAAACGCACCGCTGCCGCAACCTTTCGATCATCAACCGCAACGACGTCGGTTGATTGGCGGGTCGCGATTCCCGTGGGTTGGATCAACGTGCTTTGGGGCGAAAGCTTCCCGCCGGCCATCATTCTATCCAGCAGTGCGGCCGCCTCATAGCCAGCACGGCATGAGTTCGGGATGACACTCGATAACGGTGGGTTGCACAAGTTGCAGAGCAATTCATCGTTGTCCATGCCGATTACCGCCATTTCATCAGGCACTGCGATTCCAGCCATCAAGGCGGCATTCAACACTTCACGCCCACTCTCGTCATCACAGCAAGCAACCCCCAACGGCTTGGGCTGTTTCCTGAGCCAGTCACCTAATTCCTGCTGGTCTTTTCCGTAGTGGGCCGGTCGTGTTATCTGGACCAAGTTAAAAACCGCGCACGAGTGTCCGCGCTCGCCAGAAATGAACTGCAAGAAGCCTTGCTCCCGTTCTTCCGAGTAATTGAAACCTCGCAAGCCCACAAAGGCAAAGAACTTGAAACCCCGCTCCAGCAGGTGTTCCCCAGCCATGCGAACCGAGGTCCTGGGGTCAGGATGCATTTCGTGAATCTGTATTTTCTTCCGCAACTGACGCAGCATCTCGGTTGGCACATCCAAGCCTACTGTGGGAACTTTGGCGGCGGTGATGGCATCCGCTACGGCTCTTGACTCAATCCGCGCAATAATTCCCGAAGGTTTCCATTCTTTCATGTTCGGGAACAACCCCTGGCCATCATTCATTCTTGAATGAGCGGAACGCGTGCCTTTGGCTGATTGCGCATCAGCCTGCGATAGCTCCATGACCGGTCGCGGAGGAACAAAGAATGACCAAGGCCCGTTCATGCGAGCGTAATGGGAAACACCGGCCAGAACATTCCGGCCATGCGAACTGAAGCTCTCGATGAGCAGCACAACCAGCGGTGTTTTACTCATGGCTGAGAGTTTGCCGAAATCCGAGTGGGCTTGTCACGTCTCCGCAGCGGCGATGGCGCTCCATCATACGCAGCCTGGGCTCAACGACGCGAAGGGTGAACCGCAATCCAACGGACAATAATGCTTGATTGCCAGAAGCCCTCCGCCGGATTCAAGGACCACATATCTGTTTTAGCCGCACAAAAATGCGCAGGACTTCGGCTTTGGTTTCCGGGTCGGGAAAGAACGCGACAGGACCTCGCACAATCGTATTCTTGAAGATGCCTTGCTCTTTCAAAAGCAGTTTTTCAATCGCTATAAAGGCATCCAGACAGTGCAT
>CAZTXO010000236.1:0-1700 GCA_964617515.1 uncultured Saprospiraceae bacterium
CAAGTACGGCAAGATCACGGGACCGAATCAAATGGTGGAAGTGGATTTACCCCCTGCCCCTTAGCTCTTGCCTCGTCGATACGCTTCCAGCTCCGCCTTCTTTTCCACGCCCACCGCGTCTAGTTTGGCTTGCCAAATCTTTTTGTAGGGACGCAATTCCTCCACGATGGTCCGCGCAATCACGAGATTGCGATACCATTTTGAATCGGCTGGCACGATTCGCCAAGGAGCTCGTTTCGTCGCCGTCTTGGAAATCGCGTCTTCATACGCTTCCGTGTATTCATCCCAGCGTTCGCGTTCTTTCCAATCGTTGGCGGTGAGCTTCCATGCCGTACGCGGATCCTGCTCGCGTTCGAGAAGACGCTTCTTTTGTTCGTCCTTACTGATGTGCATGAAAAACTTGAGCACGATCGTGCCGCTGTGCACCAGGTGCTGCTCGAAGGCGTTGATGTCGTCGTAGCGCCCTTGCCAGAACGACTTGCCGCGCTTGCCCGGCGGCAGCTTTTGCTTGTCGAGCAGTTCGGGATGCACCTTCACGACCAGCACGTCTTCGTAATACGAGCGGTTGAAGATGCCGATTCGCCCGCGCTCCGGCACGCACTTCTGACAGCGCCAAAGGAACGAGTGGTCGAGTTCTTCGGACGAGGGCTGTTTGAAGGCGTAAACCTGGCAGCCCTGCGGATTGACGCCCGACATCACGTGCTTGATGGTGCCGTCCTTGCCCGCGGCGTCCATCGCTTGCAGCACGACGAGCAGGGCATAGCGGTCGTCGGCATAGAGTCGATCTTGCGCCGCGGCGAGATTCTTTAGATTTTCGTCGAGGATCGTTTTCGCACGATCCTTGACTTCATCTTTGCCGAGTTCGCGCAGTTCGTCCGTCGCGGCCCAGCCAGTGTCGCGTTTTTTCAGCTTCACCTTCTCGCCCGGATCGATGCGAAAGTGGTCGATGATTTTCTGGGGGATCATAGGCGCCACTCCGGGCCAAGTGAGAACAATGTCACAACAAGTCACTCAAGTCAACATTCAATATTCCTCATTCAATATTTAATATTAAATACAATATTGAATGTTGAATAATGAATATTGAATTACGATTGTCTTTCTAATTTATCGTGAGCACGGCGCGCAGGAAGCGGCCCGTGTGGCTCTGTTCCACGGCGGCGACTTCTTCTGGCGTGCCGGCCGCGACGACTTGGCCGCCGGCCGCGCCGCCTTCGGGGCCGATGTCGATGATCCAGTCGGCGCATTTGATCACGTCGAGATTGTGCTCGATCACGATCACCGTGTTTCCCTTGTCGACGAGCCGCTGCAGCACGTCAAGCAGTCGCTGGATGTCGGCGAAGTGCAGGCCCGTCGTCGGTTCGTCGAGCAGATAAAGCGTGCTGCCGGTTTCGCTCTTAGCCAGTTCGGTGGCCAGCTTGATCCGCTGCGCTTCGCCGCCGGAGAGCGTGTTCGACGCCTGCCCCAGCGCCAGATACCCCAGCCCCACCGCGTCGAGGCTTTCGAGCACGCGATGAATCACTGCGAAATTCTCGAAGAATTCGCGGGCCGCCGCGACTGGCATCGCCAATACGTCGGCGATCGACTTGCCGCGATAGCGCACGGCGAGCGTCTGCGGGTTGAACCGCTGCCCGTGGCACGAGGGGCAATCGACGTAGAGATCGGGCAGAAAATTCATTTCGATTTTCTGCTGCCCTTGA
>CAZTXO010000237.1:0-1697 GCA_964617515.1 uncultured Saprospiraceae bacterium
GTCACCCATGACAGTTTAGGCCGTATGGTGTTGCGGGTTCTGGGCGCAGGGCAGGCGCCCAGCCACGGCATTCGTCGCGGGGCGGTGGTGCACGTAGCTGAGGTGAGTGCAGCGGTGGGAGAGGCCATTGAACGCTGCGAACAGGAGAGTGGCCAGCACATGGTCAGCGCCTATATTGGCATCGCAGGCAGCCATATTGCTGCGCTCAACAGCAAAGGCGTCAGTCCGGTGGATCGCCGCAATGGGATCACCGGGAATGATATGCAACGGGCATTAGAAGGCGCCCGCGCTGTGCCAATGCCGCAAAACCGGGAGGTGATTCACACCATTGCCCGCCATTGGACCGTCGATGGGCAGAATGAGGTGCAGCAACCGGTGGGTATGAGCGCTTATCGCCTGGAGGTGGACGCCCACATTGTGACCGGCAGCAGTACAGCCATCCAAAATTTGGTGCAATGTGTGACGACTCATGGGATTGACATTGATGAACTGGTGTTGGAGCCACTGGCCAGCAATGAGGCCGTTGTGCGTACCGAAGAGCGTCAGATGGGTGTAGCAGTGGTGGACATTGGTGGCGGCACCACTGATATTGCCATCTTCCGCAATGATGGCCTCTGCCATACCCAGATCCTGGATATGGGCGGCAATCATCTGACCAATGACCTGGCTGAAATCCTGCACACTCCCTTTGAGACGGCGGAAATGCTCAAGTTGCGCTATGGCCAGGTGATTTCAGAGCGGGTGGCAGAGGACGAGAAGGTATGGGCAACCGTCTTTGGTGAACGTGCCGAGCGCGGCTTTAATCGCCGCTTTATGAGCGAGGTATTGGCCGCGCGTGCCGAGGAGATGTTTGAAACCATCCAGACCAAATTGACCGACAGCGGCTATTTTAGCAAAATCCCGGCCGGTCTGGTCTTGACCGGTGGCGCCAGCCAGTTGCCCGGCATGGCCGAACTGGGGCGCAATCTGTTGGGAATGCCGGTGCGGGTCGGTGCGCCCGGTAGCCATTTGCCGATCACGGCCCTAAGTCGTTCCCTACAATCACCAACCTATGCCACTAGTGTGGGTCTGTTGCTGTGGGGTCTACGCGAGGATGCCCAGGCTATCCATCGCCGTTTTCAAGCCGAGCCAACAGGCATGGGCAATGCAGCATGGGTAGGGCAGACCATGCAGTGGCTTAAGAACTTACTACCAGGATGAAACAATTTTTGATTTTCGATTTTGGATTGAGGACCAATCTTTAATCCAGCATCTTCAATCTGAAATTATCAAGCATTTGGCATCGTTTCAATTAGGTTTATAGAGGGGGAGTGAGAGATGACACGGAAGGCAGCGCAACCACAGTTTGTTGAGAATTTTGCCAACATTAAAGTTATTGGTGTTGGAGGAGGTGGGCAAAATGCTGTAAATCGGATGATCGAGGAGGGGATCCAAGGCGTTGAATTTATCGCCGTGAACACCGATGCCCAAGCGCTGATGCTGGCCAATGCACCGCAACGTTTGCGCATCGGTGAGAAATTGACCAAGGGTCTCGGCTCTGGTGGCAACCCCGAAATTGGGCAGCGGGCGGCCGAGGAGAGCCGCGAAGAGATCAAAGAGTTGGTAAAGGGGGCCGATATGGTCTTTGTCACCGCCGGCATGGGTGGCGGCACCGGGTCCGGCGCCGCGCCAGTGATCGCCGGGGTGGCACGCGACCA
>CAZTXO010000238.1:0-1690 GCA_964617515.1 uncultured Saprospiraceae bacterium
CCTGGTGGAGGCGCCGGTGTGGCTCGCCTTGCGCGCGGGCGTGACCAGCCTCCCGCTCCTGAAGCTCCTGTTCGGCCTGCCCCCCTTCCTGCTCGCACCTTTGAGCCTGGCACTCTGCCTGTGGATGGCGGGGCCGCGGAGGGATCTCCTGGTCTACCCGCTCGCCGCTCTCGCGGCCGGACTCATGAACACGGAACTCCTGGTGATTCACGAATCGCGGGCCGCGGCGGCTCTCTTCTGGCCGGCGCTGTTCGGCCTCATCGATCCGCTCAAGCGGACCTCCACGCTTTTCGTCGGCTTCTTCGCGAGTCTGCCCTTCATCGCCTCCTATGAATCGGCCATCGTCCTCGGGCCGGTCCTCATGGTGGCCGCCTTCCAGCGACTGCGTCAGGAGGATTCGCCGGTCTACATCCGGCTCCTGTGGGCGAACATCGCCTCCGCGATTCTCGCCACCGCGGTGGCCGCGCAATCCATCCTGCGACCCACCCACCCCGCGAATCTCACTTCCTTCCAGGGCAGCTGGCGGGTGATCCTGGAGCCGGGAAGCGTGGGTGTGCAGGTGTCTCTGTTCGTGGTGGCGCTGCTGATCGCGGCGCGCTTCCTTCCCCGCGCCGCGGATCCCTGGATTCCCCTGATCGCGGGCGGCGTGGCCCTGCTCGGAGTGCTTCAGGCCCTGAGCGACCCCACGAGCATCGGGGTGACCGCCCAGTACCGGGGCCGCGTGGTCAACGTGGTCCTGCCCATGCTCGCGGCCGCGCCGGCGCTCTTCAGCCGCCTTCGGTTCCGGAACGACGCGCCCGCACGGCGCGCCCTGGGACTTCTCTTCCTCGCCCAGATCGTCATGCAGCTTCAACTCACGTGGCAGTGGCATGTCTTCCGCGAACTGTCGCACCAGCGGCTCGCGTGCGTGCGCGGTCTGATCCCGGTGGACGTGGCCCTCCGCACCGGGCTCGAGACGCGTCGCGTCTCGCCCGAATGGATGCACGGGTGGCACCATCCCGCCCTCAGCCTCCTCGACCATGCCGGTCCGGTGCGCAGCTTGCTGGGGCGGGCCCGCGGCTACACGGAGTGGCAGCCTTTCGACCCGCTCGACCCTCTGGCCCTGCCCCGCCTCTCGCGCTACGGCATCGACACCGCCGAGTATCGCGCGGCGCTGGCAGCGCTCGGGCGCGAAGGCGGGGTGACCTGGGAGCCCCATGGCTCCTGCGGCCCGGTTTGACGCCGCCGCCACTCCCCTTCTAGCGTTCGCGCATGGATCTCTCCAGCCTGTTCCGCGAACACATAAAGAAGATGACGGCGACCGCCTCGAAGACCCTCGCCGAGACGGGCTTCGACGCCCTGGTCCTGGGCGCGGGATCCCAGATGGTCTATTACGCGGACGACATGGAGCCGCCTTTCCGGTCGAATCCCCATTTCGCCAGCTTTTGCCCGCTCAAGGGACCGCATCACGCCCTCCTGGTGAAGCCGGGGGCGAAACCCCGGCTCGTCCGCTGGGCCCCGAAGGACTACTGGTACGAGCGGGCGCCTTTCGCCAGGGACTTCTGGACGGGGGAGTTCGAGATAGACGAGGCGGACAGCGCGGAAGGCGTCTTCGCGCAGATCGGTTCACCCGGACGGACCGCGTTCGTGGGAGACGACGAGGCGCGGGCGAAGGCGAGCGGCTTCGCGGTTAATCCCGAGGCCCTGGTCA
>CAZTXO010000239.1:0-1689 GCA_964617515.1 uncultured Saprospiraceae bacterium
ACTGCGGTACCTTGCCGACCCCGCTGCGGAGTCCCAAATTTTACTTGAGGCGGCGATATCTCATGCAGAGTTGGCAAAGTGGGCTGACGCCTACGCTACCGCAGGGAGAATAGCGCTTGATGCATTGCGTCGGGCGTCCGTGCCTCGGGGTCGATAGTCTAGACAACACGCCAGACAATCCCTCAATGTTTCACAAACACCAACCGATGAACAAGGGCGACGGTCAATGATCACAGCGAAAGAACACGCCGAGATGTCAGATCAAGACAAAGAAGCGCTGCTGAAAGAGTTCCCGCATGCGCACCTGCAAAGTCCCAGCGGTCTGCCACGCAGAATCTGTTCGCGGCTAAACGAGGATGGGACCGAGTTCTTCTTTGCTGTCGAAGGTCCTGCAAACATTGGTGATCCTGTCCATGAAATGATCACCGAGAGGGCGCTGCGGGCTGCGGGGCTGATTGGTCCCCACACCCTCTATACCGACGGTGATGCGTGGGACTATACGCGTGGGGTGTTCTGGAATGATGATCCGGAATGCCTGCTCTTTGATGACAGCGAACTGCCGGCCAACTATTCGATTCCTGGCGGACTTCGCTTCATAAGTGCCTTCAACGAGGCCAAGCGAAACGCCAAGTCCGGTGCCGTGTTTGGCGTGGGGAGTCGGCTGCTGGCTCGCTCGCATTTCGGTGATTTGCAGTTTCTTCACTCGATGGCGACAAAGGATGGTGAGCAGGCAGAGCAGACCAAGCTTTGGGTCTTGGAATGGGCCGAGTTTTGCTACCGGGTTGCCGTTCAGCAAGAGCCCTGGAATCGTCGACTGTGCGACGTGAAACTTCCGCAGATCCAACGCTGGTTCCCTGGCGACGAGACGATCATCATGCAGCTTTTCGGAATCCGAGAGCGCGGCGACGCGAGTCAGCGTGCGCTCGGTTCCCTGATGCACATGATCCAGGATTCCTACTGCACCGCCCACACCCAGCGGCATCCCAAAGAACGCACGGTTGTCGAGTTCCATTCCTATACGCATCAAGATTGCGACAAGCACAAAAAAGCAGATGCGCTCATCGGTGGCTCTCTCGACAAAACTCCGGGTGCGATGGAAGCCGTGGCTGCATGCACGTCCCTGCTGGATGCGTATCGGCGCGATGAACCATGGACTTACGTCCAGGGATTCCTGCGCGACAGCGTCTTCGAACTCTTCGAGCTCCCCCATCCAAGCAGCCCGGGAGCACAGTTCTATAGAGTAGTTGCGTCCCGTGATCGCCCCAACGAGCGCTCGCTTTCAGCTGTACACGAGCAGCAGATCTGTTCCCAGTCAAGCTCCTGTTTAGGTTTGGAGTTTAGGTTTGGACGGATGCCCGTCGCGGAGCATCGCGTTGAGGATGCACAGGAGCTTCCTCATACACGCAACCATCGCGACTTTGAAGGGCTTGCCGCGCTGCCGTAACGCTTGCAAATACGAGCTCATCTCCTCATTAAACCGCGCTGCTGCCAGCGTTGCCATGGAGAGTCCGGCACGTACTGCTACGCGGCCTTCCCAGATCTGTCTCTACCCCCTGCTTGCGTCCGCTGTCTCGGTTCAGCGGTGCCACTCCTACCAGCGCACTGATGTGTTTCCTATTCTGGGTTCCGGAAGCAGCGCAATCATCGTCGCAGTGCTTGGATCTGTTGGGACTCCTCATCAGGAATCGG
>CAZTXO010000240.1:0-1689 GCA_964617515.1 uncultured Saprospiraceae bacterium
GCTGAGCAGATCTTCGAGGTGATCCGCTATTTTGGTGAACGCCAGAAGATCTTCAACGTCCACCTGCGCAACATCAAGGGTGGCTACCTGAACTTTGTCGAGGTCTTCCCCGATGAGGGCGACATTGATCTGCTGCGCGCGCTGCGCACCTATCAAGCTGTGGGTTATGGCTATATGATCATGCCTGACCATGTGCCAGAACTGGTTGGTCCGGCACCCGACGCCGTGGGTTTTGCCTATTGTTTTGGCTACCTGCGGGCGCTGCTGCAAAGGCTGGAAGCTGAGCAATCTGCCTAACAAAATTGGCGTTGTGTGGTATAATCAGCTCATGTTACGCAGTTCTAAACAAGTCGGATTTTAGTTGAGGCTTGCGTAACATCAGTAAGTAGAACGGAAGGAGGTGAAGCGATGCAAGCTGTTCGTTCGATCAAGAACCAATATTTGGGCGTGAATGCCCATTTACATAGCTACTGGCAGGGCGAGGGTGGCTGGGCTGAATTTCATACCCGACACATGGTCTATTTGGCTGATGCCTTAAAGCCGTTGTTGTTGCCCATAGGCTATACGGCTGCGCTTGAACCTTCATTGCAGCTTCGCCGACTGGATGAAACTGAGCCGACTGAATTTCCTGAATCTGACATTACCCTCTATGACCTGGATCGCAGCCGCACTGGGTTTCCGCCAATGTCTGCACAAGCCGCGGCTGGCGAATTGGTCTTGCCGATTCCCGAAACTCTGTTTGCCAGCCAAATTTCTGAAAAGAGCTATAACGCCGTTAAGCTTTACGAGTTGAAGCCACAAAAAGCGCAGCGTGGTGAGCCTGTGGTCTGGATCGAACTGCTGTCGCCATCCAACAAACCCGGCGGACGTGATGGCGAGGAGTATTTGAACAAGCGGCTTAAGATCATCGAGAGCGGTATTGTTTTGATCGAGTTGGATTATCTGCACGAATCTGCTCCCACCCTTCGGGGACTGGCGAGCTACCGCCGTCGTGGGAATCGCCCAGCCGAGCAGGGTGCGCATCCTTATCGAATTTTGATGGTAGACCCACGCCCACAGGTGATGGAAGGGGTAGTACGCGTGAATCAATTTGATGTCGATGCGCCGATCCCAACCTTGACGATCCCTTTGCGCGGCCAGGATAGCTTGACCTTTGACTTTGGCCTACCTTACCACAAGACGATTGAAGGCGCGCTGTACGGTCTGGAATTGGTCGATTATCGAGAATTGCCTTTGAATTTTAATCGCTATGACCCTGCCGATCAAGCGCGAATCGCAATGCGCATGTTGGCCGTGCTGGAAGCTGCCTATAATCATATGGATTTAGAACACGGGCCGTTTTCTGTCCAAGTGCTACCGCTGGAGATTGCTCTTGCTCAGATTCAGCAACGCAAGGCGGAATTGACCGCCGGTTGATCCATGCTCTGACTTATCATAGAATGTTGACCCAACATCAAATCTATCAGGGAATATATGTCCAAAACTGTCACCCAACTCACCAAAGAACTGATCGCCATTCCCTCAGCCAGCAACATCAGCAATGCTGGGGTCTCTGATTTTCTGGCCAGCCAACTCACGGCGTTCGGCTTTGCCGTGGAGCGCCTCTCTTACACTGAAGCGACCGGGGAAGAGAAGGTCAGCCTGGTCGCCAAACTGGGCGAAGGCGCAGGGGGCCTGGGCTTTTTCTCA
>CAZTXO010000241.1:0-1686 GCA_964617515.1 uncultured Saprospiraceae bacterium
ACTAAACCATCTGTCATCTGTCATCTGTCATCTTTCATCTGGCATCTGGTATCTGGTATCTGGTATCTGGCATCTGGTATCTGGCATCTGGTATCTGGTATCTGGCATCTGGTATCTGGCATCTGGTATCTGGCATCTGGTATCTGAAAATCTGGCATCTTTTATTATTTTTCACACCGATAGGATCCACCAGAGCCTTTCAGCCCTAATGGGTCCAGATTACTTTACCAGTTAAAAACAGTATCATGAAGCGTCACAACTTTAAGGAGTTGCTTATTTGGCAACGGGCGATGGATATCGTAGATGATGTCTATGAAGCCACCAGGGATTATCCAAAAGAAGAATTGTTCGGAATGTCTTTACAAAAGCGGAAATCCGCCGTTTCCATTCCTTCCAACATAGCCGAAGGCTGTGGCAGAGGGACTGATCCGCAATTGGGTCATTTTCTTGACATTGCACAGGGTTCTGCCTTCGAGCTGGAGACACAATTATATATTGCCATCCGTCAGCAATTGGCTGACACGGTTATTCTTGAAGCGATCGTTGTAAAAGTTCGAGAACTCCAAAAGATGATCGACGGTTTTCGGGATAGGATTGCTTAGGGAGATTCCATGCGCGAAGATGCCAGATGCTAGATTCACAGACACCAGACTTGAGACATAAACTTTTATTATCCTGTCTGGCATCTGGCATCTGAGAATCTGGCATCTCACAAGTGTCATGCGTCTTGCATCTCCGTGTCTGGCATCTGGCATCTCAAGTAAGTCTGGCATCTGGCATCTCAAGAGAATCTGGCATCTCCAGAAATACGTACCTTTGCCCTCATACATCCCGCATATCATGAAAGTCACCGAACAACTGATCGACCAGATCCTGGAGCAGGGCGAAAACGGGTCCCTTGACCCTTCCCCATACATGGAAAGCCTCAAATACCTCCTGCTCGAGGACGACGATGTGGAACTCACAGAAGAGGACCACGCCTACCTCATCTTCCTGGGCACCATCTGCCTCGAAGCCCTGCAGCGCAACGGCATCTATAAGGAAATCGAAGACGAGGAATTGCTCTATGATATGGAGGATGCCAACTGGGAAGCACTCGAGAAAGCCGATGGCGATCTGGACGAATTCATGAAAGCCATTTCCGAAGATTTCGAAGAAAGCGACCTGCTGGATTTCATCGCCTATTCCATCCTCCCCGTTGACGACGAGGATGATGACGATGAACCTGTCATGAGTTCAGAAGATGCGCAGATCCTGGGATTTGTGCGGCTGAAGGGAATGATGGATGCGATTTTGTTGCCCGTACTCTAGGGCTAACTCCTGAATTTCATTTTACGGAATCAGTTGACTTCCCGTCTGCAGGATGGGTTTCATTTTCATTCGCCCTCACTTTTCCTGTGGTTTGGGATTGCCGGAGTATGCTTTCCTGGTGGACAGCGCTGAGATAATGGGAAATAAAACCTTCGCTTAACCCCCTTTGCCGGCCCAGGTCTTTGGCCTTTTCTAAAATTTCATTCCATCTTTTGAGTTGCAGGATGGAGATATTGTTGTGCTTTTTGTGCAACCCGATTTCTTCACTCAGTTTCATACGCTGCGCCAGGAGATCCAGAATCTCCAGATCCAGCTGGTCCATTTGATTGCGGATGGAATCGAGGTGATCCAGAAATTCACGGTCATCTGTCGTCT
>CAZTXO010000242.1:0-1686 GCA_964617515.1 uncultured Saprospiraceae bacterium
TCTAGAATCGCCCAGGTTTGGGAGAGGGTGCCAAAGGCAAAGACCCCGACCGCGGTGGCGAGGACGATCATCAACGTCTTACTTTTATTCGCCCAAATATCGCGCACGACCTTGCGTACACGCACACTGCTGAACAAGATTGATCCTCCGGCAAAGGCCACCTAGAGCACGACCTGGTTGGCAACCTGTTGGTGCAATGTTAGCGCAATTTCATCCGCGACGAGATGGTTCTGATGCAGGAGTTGGTGAAAATGGGCGCGCGTAATGGTGATCAACTGGGTTGGCCCTTCGAGGTCACTGGCAACGCGCAAGGTTTGGGTGCGTTTGCCGTTAGGTAGTTCGAGTTCATGCGCGCCAAAATGTTGACCGCTTTCCAAGCGCGCCAGGACCAGATCGGGCTGCTCCGGCGCCAGGATCTCGACTGCGCCGCTAAAGATCAGGTAGAAGTGCTCGGCAACATCCCCTTTTTGGAAGATAATCTCGCCTGGTTGAAAGCTGCGGATTGTATAATCGAGTGGTTGGGCAAGCGCGGTTGGCTTGGAGAGCACGCGCATCAACTGATTGACCGTCACCCGCTGGCGCATGATGGTGGCGATCTCACGATGGGTGGTCGCAGAATCGACCATCAGTTGTTGGAACAGATCGCGATCCAATGCCATCAGCAACGCTTCCGCCGCTGCCGTGACCTGAATCGTGGCCGTGCGGGGCTGGTTAGTAAGCAGACCAACCTCGCCAAAGTATTGACCTGGCCCCATTGTCCCGCTGATCACGGTTTGCCCACTGGCATGTTCTAACACCACTTCCACTTCACCCTTGATCACGATATAGAACTTATCGGCCGAATCGCCCTGGCGGAAGATGGTGGCGCCGGGGGCGTAGCGCACCGGTTCCAGTCGCGCAGAAAGCTCCACCAACTGTTTTTGATCCAGCGCCGGCAGGGCGTAACTAACCGAGCGTTCGGCAATCTCCCCATCAGCCAGCAACACCACGCGCGCGGCGCGGCTGGCCAATTCGTTGTCATGCGTCACCATGAGAATGGTGCGTCCCTGGTTGGCAAAATTTTCAAAGATCTGAAAGATGGCGTCGGCGGTTTTGGCATCCAAATTACCGGTCGGCTCGTCGGCCACGAGCACAGCCGGATCGTTGGCCAGCGCCCGCGCAATCGCCACGCGCTGCTGTTGACCACCGGAAACGGCTGTAGGGTATTTGTAGGCATGGTCGGCCTCCCCCACCATCTGGAGCAATTCAAGGGCGCGCGCCTTGCGTTCCGCCGCCGTGTAGAGACGGGCAAATTCCATAGGCAAGATGATATTTTCCAGCAGCGTGAGGGTGGGCAACAGTTGAAAGAACTGAAAGATAATGCCCAGTTGCTGCCCGCGCCAAACGGCCATCCGGCCTTCATCAAGCTGATGAACTGGCGTGCCGGCGACATAAATTTCACCCAGGGTAGGCCGGTCAATCCCCGTCACCATGTTGATCAACGTCGATTTGCCGCTGCCGGACTTGCCAATCACGGCGACAAATTCACCGGCCTTGACCGTCAGGTTGGCATTTTTCAAGGCCACAAAGGGGCCGACCGGCGTTTCATAGCGCTTGATCACATTGCGCAATTCGATCAAGTTCTGCGGACGCGCGGGCGCCTGGCTTAGAGGAGCCAGCGGCGGTTGGCGTCCCCAAAGCTTGCGG
>CAZTXO010000243.1:0-1685 GCA_964617515.1 uncultured Saprospiraceae bacterium
CGCCAACTGGTTGGTCTTGAGCATTGCCAAACATTGGTTGGCCATCTTCAATTTGGCCTGGGGGCTTTATGTAGGCTTGCCCTTTCTAGCCCCGATCTTGATGCATTGGGGCTATGGCACTCCAGCCCGAATCCTCTATACGTTCTACTCGTTCATGTGCCACCAATTGCCGGATCACAGCTATTTTCTTTTTGGGCACATCTGGACGCCCAATTTGCTCACCCTAGAGCAAAATGGCATGGGAACAGGACTAAACCTTTTTGAGCAGCGTCAGTTCATCGGCAATGCAATGCTGGGCTATAAGGTAGCCATCTGCCAGCGCGATATTGCTATTTATGGCACAGTCTTTCTCATGGGGCTGCTCTTTGGATTGGTGCGGCGGCGTCTGGGCGCCTTGAGCTGGCGCTGGTATCTGATACTTTTATTGCCAATGGCGCTTGATGGCGGCACACAGATGATCGGCTTACGGCAGAGCGACTGGCTCTGGCGCACGCTTACCGGTGGCCTCTTTGGTTTGGCTTCGGCCTGGCTGGCCTACCCCTATATTGAGGATGCTATGCAAGATGTGATCGCAACCGAACAAAATCGGCTTCGCAGAGCTGTGATGAATGTGTTAACCGACGTCTAAATTCGACAAAAGCGAACAGCTGCGCTATACTGAATGATTGTGGATAGATTCGTCCCTTTTGCTATGGACGAGTAAAATAGATAGAAAACCATCCGGTTGATAGTTTAGAACAAGCATAGAAAATGCCCTTATGGGCGAACGTCAGCATTTATTAGGAGCATATACGCATGGCCAATCTAAAGTCCGCCATTAAAGCCAATCGTCAAAATCAAAAGCGCGTCGTAAAGAATCGCGTTTATCGTGGTGGCGCCCGCACGGCTGTCAAAAAAGCCCGCTTGGCGATTGAAGGAAGCGATGCCAATGCCGCCGAGAGCATCCAGCAGGCCATGCAAGCCTTGGATCGCGCAGCCAGCAAGGGCTTGATCCACAAGAACAACGCCGCACGCCGAAAAAGCCGCTTGATGTTGGCGCTGAATAAGAGCAAAACTGCGGCCTGATCCCTGTTTTGCGTCACCCGGTCTGTTGGATTAGCAGCAACTGCTGGCAAATCGATAGCTCGATTGTAAGAGAAGCTAATTTTTAAGGCTTCTCTTTTTTTGTTCGCCTCGCAACAACCAGACTGCGGCACGAGCTTCTCCTCAAGTTTGTTAGACCACACCGACGATAAGTTTCTATCGCAAGGAAAATTTCAGGATTTCACTCAACCAAATCCGCACTTTTTCATTATAATAGATTTATAAGCAGCGTAGGGCACGCGCTGACCTTTTGTAGGGTAATCGACGTGCACGTGACACTTACCGGCTACCGACCTTGTAGCCCAGGTTTGGCAAACGCTTCACAAGTTGTTTCGAGCTCTGTACATGTTAGACTTGTAGGTGGTTGAGGAGGCAAAATTTAGAATGATGCGACAAGCGCGTACTATAGTGATGGTTGGGGTGTTCTTGATGTTCTTGCTGTGGGCTGGGCTGGCCGATGAGACGCAGGCTTGGGCTGAGGATGAAACAATTCAACCCGGCGCCACAGTGCCAATTCCCGAAATGGTCGTCAATGAAATTCCCATGCCCTTGCACGATGAATTAGCGGTAGCCTGGGGGATCTCGTTAACGTATAAAACCAA
>CAZTXO010000244.1:0-1685 GCA_964617515.1 uncultured Saprospiraceae bacterium
AGAGAAAGAAGGTTTGGAAAAACCAGTGAGCAGTTGGTAGAGTAGTCAAATGAGTCATATAAGTCAGTGAGAACTACACTTAAAGAACCTGTTTCACCCCGGTTATTTGACTTTTATGACCTATACGACCCGATTCCCCCTTTTCTTTAACAAAGACTTCAATTTTTTACCGTTATTTTGCCGCCTCAACAGGGGGTGCCCGGTTTAATAAATTAATGATTAAGGGTTGCCCGGCAATGTTTTAGACTGACTTTGAAAATACAACCATGCTACTAATTTTAAGAAGATTTGGTGTTTCAGCTATTGCAGCGTTTTTATCCTTATCTTCTTTGCATGCTCAAAACGATACCACAAAACCTACCTCAGTTGACCCCAAACTGCTGGCTTGGCCCGATGCAAAAATTCCGAAAGAATATGCTATTGCTGCTGTAAGCATTACGGGTATCCGTTTTTTGGATACGGCTATTGTTGCATCAATTGCCAATTTGCAGGCGGGTGATAAATTCATGCATCCCGGTGAGGATATTTTTGCCAAATCAATCGCTGCCCTCTGGCGGCAAAAACTTTTTTCCAATGTACAGATTTATGTAACCAAGGTTGATGGCGACCAGGTGTGGATTGAAGTGAATGTGCAGGAACGTCCCCGTTTGGGTAACTTCAAATTCATTGGCATAAAAAAAACGGAAGAAGAAGACCTTTTAGGAAAAATCAATCTGGCTAAACAAACCATCATTACTGAAAATACCCGCCGTGAAATAAGCGAAAAAATCAGAAAATATTATTACGAAAAAGCTTATCGAAATGTTCAGGTCAGAATTGATGACAGCCAGACAGACACTTCATTTGTGAATTCAAGGTCAATGACCATTTATATCGAAAAAGGAAAAAAAGTTCATATCAATGAAATTGGTTTTTATGGCAATAAAAATGTGGATGGACTGAGGTTGAAAAAGCAGATGAAAGGAACAAAGGAAATGAGTAAGATAACCATGTACCGGGATAAAGGAATGAGCCCTTTTGGTGAAAAAAATACTTATTCTTTCAATGAATATATCAAAGACTGGGGATTTCTTTCACTGAGCAAGACAAAAAGATTACTGGATCCCTGGTTCAGGTTTAAGCTGTTAAGTTCAGCTAAATTCGATCCAAAGAAATTTGAAGAAGATAAAGAAAAAGTCCTCAACTATTACAACTCTATTGGCTACCGGGATGCCCAGATTGTAGATACGGCTACCTATATTACGAAGAATGGGAATATGAATATTGATTTTAAGGTAGAGGAAGGCAGGCAATATTATTTTGGCAACATAACCTGGAAGGGGAATTCAAAATATTCCGACTCAATCCTGAATGTATTGCTTGGTATTAGCAAGGGGGATATCTATAATATTGGTATTCTCAATAAGCGGCTGGGAAAAGAAGCCTCACAGGAAGGTGGAGATATCAGCAGCCTTTATATGGATGATGGGTATCTTTTTTTCAGGGCAGAGCCGGTTGAAACTGCCGTTTACAATGATACGATTGACCATGAAATAAGGATCATTGAAGGCCCGCAGGCAAGAATAAAGAATGTAACGATTGCCGGCAATGAAAAAACCAAGGATTATGTCATCCGCCGTGAGTTAAGGACAATCCCGGGTGAATTGTTCAGTCGTTCCGATCTTATCCGTTCACAAAGGGAGCTG
>CAZTXO010000245.1:0-1684 GCA_964617515.1 uncultured Saprospiraceae bacterium
CGTGGTGTCAAAGGTATTGACCAGAAAATAGTTAATGATCCCGCGCTGCTGGTCCCACATGCGCAAGGCCAGAAAGCCCAACACCGATACCGACATGATCCCTGGCGCATAAAAGAGCACCCGAAAGAAATCACGCCCATAAAAGCCCCGCTTCAAGATAGCGGCCACCAACAGCGAAAGCAGCACATTGATAATCACCGTGAGCAGGGTAAAGTAGAGGGTGTTGTACAAAACCTTCCACCACAGGCTCGCATTCCACAATTCATGGTAATTGGCAAAGCCAATATAGCGCTGTGTCTTACCCATGATCTTCCAGTCATAAAGACTGATCTGCAAGCCACGCACAATCGGCCAAATCAAAAAGACCAAAAAGACGGCAAAATGAGGCAGGATAAACAGGTAATTGGGCAATTGCTTGCGCACTTGCTTCCAACTGTCATCCTTTTTAGCGGCGCCTAGCGGCAAACTGGAAGTCGTCATAAGGTCAGCTCACAGAGAACACAAGTGCAAGGCCTAATATTGAGGTGAATCGTAAAAATTAAAACATCGTAGTAGCGACTTTACTCACTGCTGTCATCTGGGCGACTAAAGTCGCTACTACGATTTCTAAAAATTAACTCACGTTACGCAGCGCCTGATGATCCCCCAGATGTGACTTTGTTCTAAACCAGTCTGGTTTCAATCGAGGCTTGCGTAACATCAGAAATTAAATGACCGGACTACACCGATCAACTAACCGCGGTCGAGAATCGACTGGATCTGTGAATTGCCATCCTTCAATGCATCAGCCAGCGGGGTCGCATTGGTGAGGGCCGCGCTGACCGCAGCTTCCCAGGCGGTCTGAATTTCGATAAAGGCTTTGTGGGGCACTTCGGTAACGCCAATGGCATTGAACTCATCGGCCGCCGCCTTCACAGACCAGATCTCTTGGACCTTGGGATCCTTCTGTACCGAAACACGCGCCGGGATCTGACCCGAAGTCGCCCAGGTAGTGCCATTATCGGACAGCCATTTGATCAACTTGGCAGCGCGCTGCATGTTCTCTTCTTTGACGCCTGGCGGGATCGACATAATGTGCGAATCCATCTTGTTGGCCTGGTGACCATCGGGCGCCAGTGAGCACAGATTGGTGGCATAGCTCGTTGGGGCATTGATGTCCGGGTTGTCCTTGAAGAAGTTTAGCGACCAGGTGCCATCCCACATAATGGCCAGCGAACCGGTCTTATAGAGATCATAAGAGCTTAACTGGCCTGGCACCTGCGGCGGCACAACATGATGCTTGTACATCAGATCATGCCAGAATTGAACGGCTGCTGTCGAAGCTTCGCTATCGAGCAACGCCTTCTTTTGATCGGTGCTGATGGTGCCACTCTGATATTGGAAGAGCGTGGAGGGAATGGTAAAGCGTGGCCAGCTTTGGTGCAGCGCAAAGACCTTGATCTTGTCCGGGTTGAAGCCATCTTCGTTGGCGTGCTTGCCGGCTTCATCTGTGGTCACTTTGAGCGCCCAGTCAACAAATTCGGCGGCATTGGTCGGCAGCTTTTGCGGATCAAGCCCGGCATCTTTGATTACCTTGGTGTTGACATATTGCACCCAGCCGTGGTTATCAAACGGCACAGCCATGGTCTTGCCTTCCACAGTGATCACATCCATAATCGCCTTGGCAAAGTCATCCTTGGGGATG
>CAZTXO010000246.1:0-1683 GCA_964617515.1 uncultured Saprospiraceae bacterium
GCCTGCCTTGCAGATCAAAGACCTGCGCGTTTATTACCATACTGCTCGTGGGCCAGTGAAAGCGGTGGACGGCGTCAGCTTTGACCTGGAACCCGGCGCCAAGCTGGGGTTGGTGGGCGAGTCGGGTTCGGGCAAATCAACCATGGCGCTGGCGCTGATGCGCATGATCAAGCCGCCGGGGCGCATTGAAGGCGGACAGATGTTGCTGGGTGATTTGGATCTGGCGCAACTGTCCCCGGAAGCCATGCGCCAGGCCCGCTTGAACCAGATCAGCATGATCCCTCAAGGGGCAATGAATTCGCTCAACCCGGTGGTGCGCATTCGCCAGCAGATCATCGATGGAATGCGGGCGCACGGCATTCAAATGACGGCCAAACAATACGACATGCGGGTGGCCGAGGTGCTGGAATGGGTGGATCTAGAGCCAGCTGTAGCGCACATGTACCCCCACGAACTCAGCGGCGGCATGAAGCAACGGGTCTGTATCGCCATTGCCATTTCGTTGCGCCCCAAGGTGATCATTGCCGATGAACCTACCAGCGCCCTGGATGTGGTGGTGCAGCGCCAGGTAATGGAGACAATTGACCGAGTGCAGGCCGAGCTAGGGGCGTCGATTATTCTGATTGGGCACGACATGGGGTTGATGGTGCAATTTGTTGATCGCATGGTCGTTATGTACGCCGGCAAGGTAGCCGAGATGGGCGGGATTCGCTCCATCTTTACCCAACCGTTGCACCCCTACACCCAACTGTTGATCAGCAGTCTGCCGACCCTGGAAAGCAAAGCCGCCCTGAAAGGTATTCCTGGCATTGCGCCTTCGTTACTCAATCCGCCGTCCGGCTGTGTTTTTCATCCACGCTGTCCCCAGGTGTTGCCGCACTGTCCAGCGCAGGTGCCGGGATTGCGCGAACAGAGTCCTGGTCATGCCGTGGCGTGTCATTTGTATGCATAATTGTGGGTGCGGTTTCAAACCGCACAAATGCAGCGAAAGGACGTGCGGTTTCAAACCGCACCTACATTGATTATGGCTCCGTTTCTCGAACTACGCAACGTCTCGAAAATCTTTGGTGGTGGACTATTCAGCAAGAAGCGCACCGTAGCCTTGGATAAATTTTCGCTCACAGTGGATATTGATCAGCCAACCGTGCGCGCCATCGCTGGAGAAAGTGGCAGTGGCAAGTCAACGTTAGGGCTGCTTCTGTTGGGCTTCCTGGCGCCGACTCAGGGGGCTGTGCTCTACCGCGGCAAAGATTTACGTACCCTGGCACGTGCCCAATGGCTGGATTTTCGCCGGGAAGTGCAGGCTGTTTTCCAAGATCCTTTTTCGGTCTACAACCCTTTTTATACGGTAGATCATGTGCTCACGGTGCCGATTGCCAAATTCAACTTGGCCAAATCCAAGGCCGAAGAGACAAAGCTGATTGAGACTGCGTTGGCCGGCGTTGGTTTACGGCCAGAAGAGACCTTAGGTCGTTTTCCTCATGAGTTGAGCGGCGGCCAGCGCCAGCGGATTATGGTGGCGCGCGCCCTGCTGACCAAGCCGCGCCTGATCATCGCCGATGAGCCGGTTTCCATGGTGGATGCCTCGTTGCGGGCCACCATTTTGGAGAGCTTACGCAAACTCAACCAGGAATTTGGCATTTCCATCCTCTATATCACCCATGATCTGACAACGGCCTATCA
>CAZTXO010000247.1:0-1672 GCA_964617515.1 uncultured Saprospiraceae bacterium
TGATCTCCAGGTGGAGCTCGCCCATTCCGCTGATGATGGTTTGGTTGGTGTCCTCGTCAAAACGTACTTTGAAGGTAGGATCTTCTTCAGCCAGCTTATTCAGGGCAATGCCCATTTTATCCAGGTCCTTCTGGGTTTTGGGTTCCACGGCAAGTCCGATGACGGGCTCCGGGAATTTCATGCTCTCCAGTATGATCGGTTTGTCCGGGTCACAAAGGGTATCGCCGGTACGGATATCCTTCATCCCGACCGCTGCAGCTATATCTCCCGCTTCGACCGAGTCGATGGGGTTTTGTTTATTGGCATGCATCTGGTACAGGCGGGAAATCCTTTCTTTTTTATCCGACCGGGTATTCAGGATATAGGACCCGTTTTCGAGCCGTCCGGAATATACCCGCATATAAGACAAACGCCCTACGAAGGGGTCGTTGACGATTTTAAAAGCCAGGGCAGCGAAGGGCTCCGTATTGAGCGGTTTCCTCAGTTCTTTCTGATCGTTTTTAGGGTTGATGCCCTCTACGGCATCCACATCGGCCGGGGAAGGAAGGAAGGTGCATACCGCATCCAGCATGGCCTGAACCCCTTTGTTTTTAAAGGCCGAACCGCACATCATCGGCACGATCTTCATATCGATGACCGCCTTGCGCAGGGCGGCCTGCAATTCATTCACCGAAATGGAAGCAGGGTCATCAAAATATTTCTGCATGATGTCGTCGTCGTATTCGGCGGCGGCTTCCATCATCTTTTCCCTCCAGATGGCCACGGTTCCAACCAGGTCCTCCGGAATGGGGATTTCGGTAAAGGTCATGCCCTGGTCACTTTCGTTCCAGACCATGGCTTTATTGGAGATGAGGTCAACCACCCCTCTAAAATTGTGCTCAGCTCCAATAGGCACCTGAAGGGGTACCGGCCAGGAGCCCAGCTTGGTGCGGACCTCTTCCACTACATTAAAAAAATCGGCCCCTGAACGGTCCATTTTATTGACAAATCCGATGCGGGGCACTTTATACCGGTCGGCTTGGCGCCAGACGGTTTCGGACTGGGGTTCTACGCCTGAGACGGCGCAGAACAAAGCCACGGTGCCATCCAGTACCCGGAGGGACCGTTCAACCTCAACGGTAAAATCGACGTGACCGGGGGTATCGATGATGTTGATGGTATATTCATCGCCATTCCAGTTCCAGGCTGTTTTGGTTGCTGCAGCGGTAATCGTGATCCCTCTTTCCTGCTCCTGTTCCATATGGTCCATGGTGGCAGCACCGTCATGTACTTCTCCGAGCTTGTGGGTAATGCCCGTATAATAAAGAATACGCTCCGTGGTCGTGGTCTTGCCAGCGTCGATATGGGCTGCGATGCCAATGTTCCGCGTATATCTTAAATCTTTTGCTGCCATGAGCTGGGGTGATTATGGATGGTTTTATTTATCTGAAGCTGGCAAAAGCCCGGTTGGCTTCGGCCATTTTATGGATATCTTCTTTTTTCTTTACTGCGGCGCCTTCCCCTTTCTGGGCGGCGATGATTTCAGCGGCCAGCTTTTCAGCCATGCCTTTGCCTGCCCTGGCCCGGGCGTAACGGATCATCCATTGCATGCCAAAAAACACCTTGCGGTTTGGGGGCAATTCGGTCGGGATCTGGAAAGTAGCCCCTCCGATCCGGCGGCTGCGCACTTCCA
>CAZTXO010000248.1:0-1672 GCA_964617515.1 uncultured Saprospiraceae bacterium
CCTCCACCGAAAGGGACTGATTCAGTTTTACATATTGCTCAAAATGGGCCAGAACCGTTCGGCGCAGGGCTTCCATTGGTTTGGTATGTTTTGTATTTTCTTCCCACATCTGGGCGCTGGCATTAAAAAAATCACCATCGTCCAAGTGAAGAATTTCTGCCCTGTTTTTGCCCTCCACAAGGACCTTCACAGTGCCATCTGGAAGTTTCAGAAGTTGCAGAATTTCCGCCACTGTTCCCACGGGGTACAGCTCTTCCCCGCCGGGATTTTCTACACGGGCATCCATCTGAGTAGCCAGAAGGATCAGCCGTTCTTTATCCATGGCCGCATCCAACGCCGCCATACTTTTTTCCCTACCCACAAACAGGGGCAGGATCATTCCAGGAAACACCACCACATCACGAAGAGCCAGCACCGGAAGTGACAGGGAGGAGGGTGGCGCAGATTTTTTTAACCTGCTGATTTTGGCCAAGTTACATCACGCTCTTTTTTGGAGGCTCACTCTTGCGAGTGGTCAGGGGTGCTTTACCCTGTTCCACCACTTCCCGGTCAATAACCACCTCTTTCAGGGTTTTATCACTGGGAATTTCATACATGATTTCCAGAAGGATGGATTCCAGGATGGAGCGAAGGCCCCTGGCGCCCGTCTTTTGGGCAAGCGCTTTCTGGGCAATGGCCTCCACCGCTTCGGGAAGCACATTGAGTTTGACCCCATCCATTTCAAACAGCTTTTTGTACTGGCGCACCAAGGAGTTTTTGGGTTCGGTGAGGATGTTTACCAAAGCGTCCTGGTTCAGGGGTTTTAGTGCCGCCACCACAGGCAGACGCCCCACAAATTCCGGGATCAGCCCAAATTTGAGCAAATCTTGGGGGATGAGTTTGGTCAGCAGCTCGTCCTTGGCTTCCAACTTGGTTTTGTGGTCTGCCCTGAAACCCATGACCTGATCCCCCATCCGGCGGCGGATGATGTCATCAATTCCGTCAAACGCTCCCCCGCAGATAAACAGGATGTTGCTGGTATCGATCTGGATGAATTCCTGATTGGGATGTTTGCGCCCACCCTGTGGGGGCACATTGGCCACGGTTCCTTCCAGGATTCGCAGGAGGGCCTGTTGAACCCCTTCCCCGCTCACGTCACGAGTAATGGAGGGGTTGTCACCCTTGCGAGCAATTTTGTCGATTTCGTCAATGTAAATGATGCCTTCGCGGGCTTTTTTCACATCAAAATCTGCGTTCTGAATTAAGCGCAGGAGAATGTTTTCCACATCCTCACCCACATATCCGGCTTCCGTAAGGCTGGTGGCATCTGCAATGGCAAAAGGCACATCCAGAACTTTGGCCAGGGTCTGGGCCAGCAGGGTTTTGCCGCTGCCGGTGGGGCCAATCAACAAAATATTGCTCTTTTGAAGTTCCACATCTTCTGACTTGCGGGACCGCACCCGTTTGTAATGGTTGTACACCGCGACGGACAGAACCCGCTTGGCGTGGTCTTGACCCACGACGTAATTGTCCAGATAGGTTTTAATCCCTTCGGGGGTCAGGATTTCTTTGCCGCCCTCTTCCAGTTCCGTGGTTTGATAAAGCTCTTCTTCAATAATGTCGTTGCACAACTCAATACATTCATCACAGATGTACACACCAGGACCCGCCACCAGTTTTTTCACCATATCCT
>CAZTXO010000249.1:0-1668 GCA_964617515.1 uncultured Saprospiraceae bacterium
GTTGCATGGGAATGAAGACTCCTATACAGCAAAGTGATTGAGCATTGCGGGTATAAAACCAATCGGTCTACCTACATTTGTAGATGATAGGAGAAATTTTTCGACAGAATTTACAAAATGAGCCGAGCAGGTAATTTTGTAAATTCTGTTAGTCCTGTCGAATCTTCGCATAGCGATGAAAAACCTGCCGCCAGTGGGTAAGATTCAACTCTGCCTGTAACAGGCTGCGCAGGGTGGGGCTGCTGTCGTACATCAACAGCCAGCCGCACCCTGGTTCAACGGCGACCAGCGGCACAATGTCTGCCGGATACCAGCGCGCCAGCGCCTGGGTTAAGGCTGGCTCATGCGCAAACGCAGTGGCTGTGGCTTTGAAGTAGCAGATACCGTTGGTCGTGGACACCCGGATCATGGCTGACCAGGGTCGAATCAGCGGTTCTTCCAGCGATCCGGTTAATTGGTGGCCTTGCCCATTCAGGCTGGTCTGAACCCAGGTGTGCATCTCTTCCAGCCAGGTTGCACTTGCCCAGAGGGACTGTTCATGCGATGCTGCCATGCTTGCCTTATGCGATCTTCTTGACAAACCGGATCATGCCACCGGTAGGACGAAAGCCAAGCTTCTCATTGAGCTGGATCATCGCCGTGTTCACGGCATCGTTTACGGTGCTAAGCTGCTGGTTGCCTTGGGTTTGGGCATAGCGAATGGCAGCCAGCTTGAGCAACGTTGCTACGCCTTGACCTCGGTAGGCACGCAATACGCCTGTCATCTCCGTGTGTAGACCTTCGACGTTTTTGATCAGATCAGAAATTTGCCTTCCCGATGCGCCAGTGTTTCATGGCCCACAAAGGCGACACCCACTATTCCGGCACCATTGCTGATTTCTGCCACCAAAGTGGCATGGTAATCGTGCGGCTCCCGATGTGCATCTTCGTAGGCCAGTTCATCTGCGGTCGCCGCCCATCCGGGGCTTTCGGCAGCTAGCACTGCTGCAATGGCTGGGTAATCTTGTGGTAGCACAGCGGGGCGGATCTGGATCTCGGTCATTTATGGAATTGTGTTTGTGCCATTGGTTTTGCTGCCCACCATGCGCACCACGTAGCGACAATTTTGTGGTGCTTGTGGTTGTTTAACGGCCACGGTGGTCAGGGCGTCAAACCCGCTGAGCGAAAATTGGCCTTGAACAGTAATGGTGTAGGTTGCCTGACCAATTGTCAGCGGTGTAGGCGCAGTGTCAAAGTGGCCGTTGGTCTCGATCGTTCCAGCATAGCTATGGCCGGCATGGGTAAAGGTCATCGGAGTTGCGCCTGGCTCCTGGTCAATCGTGGTGGGCAAGGACTGTACCTCTACCGACCCACAACTGTTGTCATCGGTCAAGGTGACTGCGGTGCTGTATTCTCCAGCAACGCTGATCGGTGGCGCTGGTTGGGCTGCTGGTTGTATACAACCGAGCGGGCCAAAGCCCAGCAACACCACCAATCCACAGATTCTGAAGAACCATTTGCTGGTGTAGCGCATTACAAGAAACGCCTTTTTTTGTGTTCTCTGTGGCTATGCTGTATTGCTATACTACAATCATGTTGAAAAGTGGAGTTATCGCCGAGTCATCTTCCGGGAAGGGGTCAGGAATAGCTGGACATACGAAGCGATCTGTGATCCCTTCCCGGAAGATT
>CAZTXO010000250.1:0-1659 GCA_964617515.1 uncultured Saprospiraceae bacterium
CCAGATACCAGATGCCAGATGGCGGGAGGTGGGAGCAGGTCACCGGTATCCTGAAAATCCTTATTTTTGTATAAAATCTTGATAGTCATGGGATATGAACATCCTCAAACGGAAAACAGGGTCTTTCAGAACCCGATCCTCGAGAAGTTGACACATACGCACATCGCCTGGCCGCTTTCGATCTTTTATGGTTTGGCGGTGATTCTCCTGACCTATACCATTTACTATGGAATTGTTTCGACCGGGGCGAGTCTCCTGCTATTCTTTGCAGGACTGCTGACCTTTACCCTGGTGGAGTACCTGATCCATCGCTATACATTCCACATGGAAACGAATACGCCGGCAAAGGAAAGGCTGCAGTATGTATTGCATGGATCCCATCATGATTTTCCGAAGGACAAGACCCGGCTGGCCATGCCGCCCATCGTGAGCCTTGCCCTGGCCAGCAGCTTTTTTGTCTTGTACCGGCTTTTATTAGGCCAATATGGGATCCCGTTTACCGGCGGTTTTGTGGCAGGTTATGCCACTTACCTGTGTGTTCACTATTCGGTACACGCTTTTCCCCCGCCCAAAAACTTCCTGAAATTTCTTTGGATCCACCATGCCCTGCATCACTATCAGCAGCCGCATTCCGCTTATGGAGTTTCTTCTCCTTTCTGGGATTTCCTTTTCCGGACCATGCCGGAGAAAAAGGGATTCAGCGTGAAGACGAAGACAGGATATATCGATGACAGAGCTTAAATAAAAAAAAGAGGCCGCAACTGCGGCCTCTTTTTTTGTTGGCGCCCCCTCCTTTCCGATGGGTATCGGAACGAACCAGTCCCGATAGCTATCGGGATGCGGATTCCGTGTCCGGCAACCCCGGAAAACGATTCTTTAACCTCAGAACCATCTCCGGAAATCGCTTGAGGTTTTCCAAATACTTCCTGCTTTTCATCCGCTTGATATGAGCTTCAATTTTCCTGGCCTGGGTGAGATCCTGACATTCAATCACCAGGAAGATCTCCCAGGGAATGCCGTGGGAAGACCATTTGTCTGGATAATAGTTCTCATTGTGACGCGACAGGCGGGTTTCGATGGGCTCGGTGGTAAGGCCCACATAATAGGATTGAATCCGGGGTGAAAAGAGAATGTAACAACTGGCCATAAAGCGCAAAGGTCGTATGGATGTACGACCTTTGTGCGCCCCCTCCTTTCCGATGGGTATCGGAACGAACCAGTCCCGATAGCTATCGGGATGCGGATTCCGTGTCCGGCAACCCCGGAAAACGATTCTTTAACCTCAGAACCATCTCCGGAAATCGCTTGAGGTTTTCCAAATACTTCCTGCTTTTCATCCGCTTGATATGAGCTTCAATTTTCCTGGCCTGGGTGAGATCCTGACATTCAATCACCAGGAAGATCTCCCAGGGAATGCCGTGGGAAGACCATTTGTCTGGATAATAGTTCTCATTGTGACGCGACAGGCGGGTTTCGATGGGCTCGGTGGTAAGGCCCACATAATAGGATTGAATCCGGGGTGAAAAGAGAATGTAACAACTGGCCATAAAGCGCAAAGGTCGTATGGATGTACGACCTTTGTGCGCCCCCTCCTGGACTCGAACCAGGGACCTGCGGATTAACAGTCCGACGCTCTAACCAACTGAGCTAAGGAGGCAA
>CAZTXO010000251.1:0-1659 GCA_964617515.1 uncultured Saprospiraceae bacterium
AGCAATGCATATTCCCAACATCAGATTTTTTTATGGCGATGGATTTGAAGGCTTGCCTTCCTATGCCCCTTTCGATAAAGTGCTGATCACCGCTGCCGTGCCCGAGGTGCCGGTGAAGCTGCTGAATCAACTGGTGATTGGCGGCATGCTCGTGATGCCTTATGGCAAAGGCACCGTGCAGCACATGCAGCGCATCATCAAGGTTGATGACGGAAAATATGAGCAGGAAGAATATGACAGCTTCAAGTTCGTGCCGATGCTGAAGGGGAAGGTATGGTAAGCTGTTTCAACCCTTTAAAGGGCGCACTTTTCCATTTTCCAAAACATATCCTTCGCCCGTTGCAGGGCAAGCGGCTTTGCCCAATTGGTCAAAAGTGAGTTTCACCCCGTGGCGGCTCATCCAGCCCGTTTGCCGGGCAGGCACGCCTGCCATCAGCGCATAGGCGGGAACGTCTTTGGTCACCACTGCACCCGCTCCGATGAAGCAGTATTCGCCCATCGTGATGCCGCACACGATAGTGGCATTGGCGCCAATGGATACACCTTTTTTTATAAGCGTCTTCTTGTATTCTGTTTTGCGCTCCACCCCGCTGCGCGGGTTGATCACGTTGGTGAGCACCATCGAGGGGCCGAGAAACACATCATCTTCGCAAACCACGCCCTCATAGAGCGACACGTTGTTCTGGATTTTCACATTGTTGCCAATCGTTACGCTGTTGGCGACAAACACGTTTTGCCCGAGGCTGCAATTCTTGCCGATCACGGCTTTTGGCATGATATGGCAGAAGTGCCACACTTTGGTGCCTTCCCCGATGGTGCAGCCCTCGTCAGCGTAGGCAGAAGGATGGATGTAGGTCATTGTGGTTGGTAATCGGTTATCGGTAATTGGTGATCGGTGACTTGGTGTTGCAAAAAGCTTCCGCTTTATTTATCATTGAGTTGAGCATTTTGCCGATTGAAGCGTACTGCTGTAAAAAATTATCTGATGCTTCCCTGGAAATATATCCGCAGTCTGAAGCGGTTTCAATCCAGTGCTGAGTTTCCTGCTGCTCGCCATCGGCATCGGTTAATTTGCTTATGAAATGCTTCTCATATCTTCTTTTCGCCCAGGCTTCCGCAATTTGTGCCCCAACTGACCGCGATGACCTTCTCATCTGGTCTGTGAGAGAATACATTTCTTCCTTTGGAAATTTTTTAGAAGTCTCGAAAATTTCTCTTGAGAGTTGCCGCGAAAGTCTGTACACCTCCAATTCTCTAAAGCTTTTTACATAATCCATAATCTGTTTCAAATACTGATTACTAATTACCGATTACCGGTTACCGATCACCGGTTACCAATTATCTTCCCCACGTCCCGCTGCTCGTAAATGCGCTCGATGATGTCCACCACCTTTAATCCTTCAAGAGCATTGGTATCAATCGAGGCTTTGCCCTGCAGCGTATCAATCACATTCTGAATGATATAATGATGGTTGGCAGCGCTGCCCTTGTAGGGGCCATAATCATTTGGCGGGTTGGTGGGTTCCAGCTCGGGCATCTTGTAATCTTTTACGTGGCAATATTCCACTTCATTCATGTATTGTCCGCCCACCTTCACGCTGCCGTTGGCGCCCACCACGGTGATGCTGCTCTCCATGTTTTTGTCCCAGCAAGAGGTGG
>CAZTXO010000252.1:0-1656 GCA_964617515.1 uncultured Saprospiraceae bacterium
TTAGATATTGAATGCTAAAACGACGACCAACACAGCTGATTTAAAGACAAAATTTGCGATAAATCTGATTTTGAGATTCTTTCAAATTTCAACGAACCCTAAACCCCTTGAAAGGGGCTTTTGATTCTTGGTAAAATTTAAACCCCCTTCCAAGAGGGCAGGGGGTTCAAAATGTTGTTGCATTTGTGAATCATTCAAATTTACTCGAACCCCAAACCCCTTGAAAGGGGCTTTAATCCATTCTATGAGTTAAAGCACTTTCCTTAGGGTCAGAAGGTCTGCATTATTTCTTTGGATAGGCAGGCGGTGCCGGCTCCAGATAAGATTTTCCTTTCATTTGTTCTTTAATCAACTCAATCGCTTTATCCAATTGCTGATCTTCTCCAATGAATGCTTTGTATGGATCATTTTCAACAACAATATCCGGATCAACACCATGGCCTTCAATTTCCCATTGAGTTCCTTCTACATTGTACCTGGAAAATTCAGGGCGATTTAAAAAACCACCGTCAACGATCGGCAAACTTCCACGGATACCAACGACTCCACCCCAACTTCTTTTACCGATAATAGTTCCTAATTTATGCTTTCTGAAACGGTATGCAAAAATGTCGCCATCGCTTGCAGAATACTCATCGATCAAGGCAGTTTTTGGACCTATGATTTGTTCGGTGGGCTCATAAGTTGGTTTTCCGTTTCGACTTACGGTAATTTGTACCGGTTCTCTGCGCAAACGCTCAATGATGTGCGGAGAAACATTTCCTCCGCCATTACCCCGGTCATCAACAATTAAGGCTTCTTTATTTAATTGTGCATAATAGTATTTAACAAATTCATTCAGTCCTTCTGATCCCATGTTGGGTATGTGCAAATATCCCACTCTGCCATTGGTAGCTGCCGTTACTTTTGCAATGTTTTTTTGTACCCAGCTGTAATAATATAATTTTTGTTCGTCTGCAACCGGAATTACGGTGACTTCACGCGAACCGCTTTCAGTTGCTTTTGAATTGACTTTCAATCGAACTTGTTTGCCAGCGGTACCAACCAATAATTGATAATAATCTGCAACATCCTTGGTTGAATTTCCATCGACCGCAAGAATAAAATCACCTTCTTTCACATTTACACCAATTTCAGTTAATGGCGAACGATTGTTTTTATCCCAATTCTCCCCTTTCAGAATTTTATTGATTTTAATGTAACCAGACGCATCTTTAATTACTTCAGCTCCCAATAAACCCATGGGAATGCGATCTGCTTTTGGATAATCACCTCCACCCACATAAGAGTGCCCGAGATTTAATTCACCAATTAATTCGCCGATGATATAGGTCAGGTCGGTGCGATTATTTACATAAGGCAATAACTGCGCATAATTGGCTTTTAATTTTTTCCAATCTACTCCATGAAGGTTTGGATCATATACAAAATCACGCATTTGTCTCCAACATTCGTTGTAGATCTGATTCCACTCTGCACTGCGGTCCACCCACATTTTCATGTCTTCCAGATTTAAAGGACTTTCCAGATTAGGTTTAGCTGCAGGAATATCGATGATGTAGAAATTCCGATTGGCGGCAACCATGACTTTTTTACCATCTGCTGCAAATGAATATCCATTAATATCCGTTCCTAATTCGGTTTCTTTTTGAGAAT
>CAZTXO010000253.1:0-1656 GCA_964617515.1 uncultured Saprospiraceae bacterium
TACATCTCCCGATACTCCTCGAGGTGCTTGACGTGGGCCTTATCGGAGAACGCGGGCGGAGGCGGGAACAGGCGGGCTTCCTTGAGAAGCGTATGGATCTCTGACATGGCCTGATTGTAGCCGCGGCCGCGGGCGGTAAAACCCCGGTCCGGCCCGGAGTCTCAGGGCCCCTAGCGGATTCCCCACGTCTTGTGCTGCTGGACGGAGAGCGCCCATTCCGGGTTGGCCTTGACCAGGTCGATGCACCATCGCAGGGTGTCGGGGTCGAGGGACTCCCCGGAAAACGCGGGCGAGATGAACTTCCGCTCCGCCTTCGCGCGGGGCCGCGGGATCCCCTGTCCGTAGCCGCGCACGTATCGGATCTCGGAGCAGGCGGCCACCCGGACCGCGTGCTCCGCCACCTTGGGACTCAGGGAAATCCAGTCGAGGCCGAGAGGGGCCACGTCGATGGTGCCGTTGGTCTCGATGCAGAGCGGCCCGAAACCGGCCTTGCGAAGCGCGTCCACCAGGAGTTTGTCCAGCTGGAGCGCGGGCTCGCCACCGGTGAAGATCACCCCGACTCCGGCCCGGGGCGCGAGCTTCTTCGCCGAAACCACGATCTGCGCCGCGGTCAGGGGATGGCCCGATTCGAACTCGGTGTCGCAGGCGAAGCCGCCGGGCGAGGACTTCCCCGCTTCCAGGTCGCAGCGCATGTTGCAGCCGGAGAAGCGGACGAAGATGTTCGGTGTGCCCGCCCGGGCGCCCTCGCCCTGCAGCGAGAAGAAGATCTCGTTGACCATGTAGGGCCGGGAAACCCGGGCCTTTCGCGGCGCGGTCATTCGACCACGCACTCGGCGAAGCAGTTCTCGGTTTCCTGCACCACGATCTTCACTACCTTCACCCCGGTGCCGTGCAGGACGCGGGGCGAAACCTCGGTGGCGAGGAAATGGGCCAGGTTCTCCGCGGTGGGGTTGCGGTCGAGGACGAAGGTCTTCTGCTTCAGGCCGCCGCTGGTGAAGGCGGCGATCGCGCGGCGGGCGTCCTGGTCGTGCGCGGCCACGATGAAACCGTGATCCCAGTGCTCGAGGATCCATCCGCCCACCCGTTCCTTGAGCACCGCGAAGTCGATCACCCGCCCCACGGGGTCGAGGTCGCCGGTGGCGTGGATGAAGACGAGGTAGTTGTGGCCGTGCAGATAGGCGCACGCGCCCTCGTGGCCGACCAGGCGATGCCCGGCGCTGAAATGGATCCGGCGAACTACCTGGAGGCTCAAGGGACCGCGATTCTAATAGGGCCTGAGTCGGACCCGCCTGCTACGATTTCCGCCTCGATGAAGCCGAAGCTCCTCCTGCGACCGACCATCCTCGATCGGTACGTGCTCAGGGAGGTGGCGTCCCCGTTCCTGATCGGGCTCGTCCTGTTCACCTTCGTCCTGCTCATCCCCCACCTGGCCGACATTTCCGACCTTCTGGTGGGCAAGAGCGCCACCTGGGCGGTGATCGGCAAGCTCATCTTCAATATCCTGCCGAGCTTCCTGGCCCTCACCATTCCCATGGCCTTCCTGCTGGCCGTGCTCCTGGGCCTGGGGCGGCTCGCGAGCGAGAGCGAGCTCATCGCCATGCAGGCGGTGGGCGTCTCCCCTCTCTTCCTCCTCCGCGCGCTCATGCTGCTCGGCCT
>CAZTXO010000254.1:0-1656 GCA_964617515.1 uncultured Saprospiraceae bacterium
CTGTGCCGACGCGGAGGACAACACCCTGGGTGGGGTGGTCCGCGCGGGCGAGCCGTTCCCCACGGACCATGTGTGTGCGCCGGCTCACGAGGGATGCCGCTGCATGGTGCAGCTGGCCCCGCGTTAGCCTTCGCCGCGTGCGGAATCCTTCTGACCTTCCCCGCAAGCCGACCTCTCGTGGATCGCGTGGTGTCGGCGACCGCGCCCGCACCGTGCTCATCGCCATCGCGGTGCTGCTCGTCGTCGGCATCATCGCTGCACGGTTCGTGGCCGGCTTCTTCGTCGACTACCTGTGGTACGACTCGGTCGGCAGCTCCGACGTGTTCTGGGGTGTGTTCAACGCCAAGCTGATCCTGTTCGGCATGTTCGCCGGCACGTTCATCGTGCTGGCCGTGCTGAACCTGCTGATCGCCGACCGCCTCGCTCCCACGTCGTTCGCCGCCAACGTGCACCCTCTCGTCGAGCGGTTCCACACCTTCTTCGGCAAGCGACTGCGCATGTTCCGCATCGGCCTCGCGTTGTTCATCGGCATCCTCGCAGCACTGCCCACCATCGGTCACTGGCAGGAGTGGCTGATGTTCAACAACAGCAAGTCGTTCGGCATCAACGATCCGCACTTCGGTAACGACGTCGGCTTCTACCTGTTCAAGCTGCCGTTCGTCACCTTCGTGATCGACTGGCTGTTCGTCGTCTTCCTCGTGATCACGGTGCTGGTGGTGTTCGACCATGTGCTGTCCGGCGGCATCGTGCTGCAGCCGTCGCCCAAGGTGCGACGCGCCACCAAGGCTCACCTCGCAGTGTTGCTGGGCGTGTTGGCGGTGTTGAAGGCCGCCGACTACTGGGTGACGCGTTACGAGCTCACCACGGCCAACCGCGGCGCGGTCCGCGGCATCACCTACGCGGTCGACAAGGCCGAACTTCCTGCCGTCGTGCTGCTGGCGATGGTGGCCCTCGCCACGGCAGCGCTGTACCTCAGCACGTTGAAGACGGACTACTGGCGCCCGGCGGTCGTCGCGTCCGGGCTGTGGGCGATCATGGCGCTGGTGGGCGGGATGATCTATCCGGCAGTGGTGCAGTCGCTGGTGGTGAATCCCAACCAGAAGGACAAGGAAGACAAGTACATCGCCTACAACATCCAGGCGACCCGTCATGCGCTGGGCATCGACAATGTCGAGGTGCGCGACGTGCAGTTCGGCGACCTCACCCGCAACGACCTGCAGCAGAACGTCGCTGCGCTGCAGGACGCGAGGTTGCTGAAGCCGATCGACAGCATGATCGCCCGTTTCCAGGCCGACGAGGGGCAACCGAACACCAAGGTCACCGACGTCGACCCCGACCGCTATGTCATCGACGGCGTCGAGCGGCAGGTCATCATCGGCGCTCGCGAACTCGACCTCACCCAGGTCGGCAACAAGTAGTGGCAGGGCACGCACCTGATCAACACCCACGGCTGTGGCGTGGTGATGGCTCCGGCCGCACAGGTGGAGGGCAGCAGCCGACTGCCGGTCTACGCCACGGACATTGCGCCGGTCGACCGGCAGGAGATCTACTTCGGCACGGCGATGTCCGGCTACGCGGTGCTCAACACCTCGGTGGCCGAGACGGCCTGCGAAGGCGACGAGGTCGCGCCGTACAGCGGCACCGGCGGCGTGAAGC
>CAZTXO010000255.1:0-1653 GCA_964617515.1 uncultured Saprospiraceae bacterium
TTTTTTTTTTTTTTTTACTGCGCTTTCCGGATCATTAAGATTGCCGTAGACGATTGCCTCGGTCGGACAAACCTCTTGACATTCTTTTTTGACCTCGCCGTCGCGGATCTTACGCGCCCCATCCTTCTGCGATTCGATACGCGCCGCTGAGATCCGCTGGGTGCAATAGGTGCATTTTTCCATCACACCGCGGCTTCGGATCGACACTTCAGGATTCCGCATCAGCTTGTATTGCGGCGTGTTCCAATCCTGATAGAGCAGGAAGTTGAATCGTCGAACCTTGTACGGGCAGTTGTTAGAGCAATATCGCGTTCCGACACAGCGGTTATAGACCATATCGTTGAGGCCTTCGGCACTGTGAACCGTGGCGTGGACCGGGCAGACCGTTTCGCAAGGTGCCTGTTCGCACTGCTGGCACAGAACCGGCTGGAAATATGGGCCTTCCGGGTCATTAATGTCTCCGCCAGCAAAATACGCATCGATCCTGAGCCAGTGCATTTCACGGCTGCGATTTATCTGCTCTTTGCCGACCACCGGGATGTTATTCTCCGATTGGCAGGCTATCACACACGCATTGCAGCCGACGCATGAGTTAAGGTCGATCGACATTCCCCATTTCGTATTCTGGTTATACAGCGTCTGATACGGCTCACGAGGATACATCGACAGCGGATACATGTCCTCTTGTTCGCCGCCGTGCACCTCTTCTTCGAAATGATGGATATCCCACGAACGGAGCAGGTCGCGGCCTTCCATGTTGAAATGGATCTGCGTCGAAGCCACTGTTGCTGTTTCACCACGCTTTGCGATCTCGCCAAAGCCGTGATCCATAGCATCGCTGCGCCGCACGTCGAACGCATTGTAACCAAGTCCGGTACCGACCTTGCCGGCACGCGTCCGGCCATAGCCCATGAATATCGTGATCACATCGTCCGGCTGTCCCGGCGTTATCCACATCGGGACCGGCTTTTCTATGTCTGCTCCCTGATATGTCAGCTTGACGGTGTCGGAAAACTGATTGCCGCCCTTTGTATTGATAAAACTGGTGCCCTGCGATCCGCCGACCTGGTCACGTGGATCGTTGCTCTTATTGATCCCCAATCTGGCAGCGGTTTTCGGGCTGATCAAAGCAACATTTTCCCAGGTGATCTTGTTAAGAGGGTTCGGCAGTTCCTGCAGCCAGCCGTTATTCGCAAAGCGGCCGTCGTAAACACTCGGATCAGGCAGGATCGAGATCTCAAGACTTCCCGCACCGGTCGTTTTGGCCGCGCTTTGGCTCAGGAATGCGGTCGAAACCGTAACCGACTTCGGCGAGGAGGACGTGTTCGGAACGACGCCGTCGTGAACAGCCTTTCGCCAGTTGTCCTCAAAGGTCTTTGGCGACGCAGCGGCTGTCGGAACTGCCACAGGCGTTGCGGCCTTCACGGCTTCAGGCTTGGCAGCCGTTTTAGGAGCTTCTTTAGCCGATGTCGGCGATGGTTCGGTAACCTTCGCATCGGTTTTCGGTTCCGCATGAGCGTCGGTCTTTGCTTCAGTTTTCGGTTCCGCTTTTGGCTCTGCCTTCGTTTCGGTTTTCGCAACGACCGGGGCCGGTGTAATGTTCGTGGCTTGCCAATAGGCCTTTACAATGTCGTAGTCCTTTTTGTCGAAGCC
>CAZTXO010000256.1:0-1652 GCA_964617515.1 uncultured Saprospiraceae bacterium
GCCTGCACGTGGGCTCGCGGGTAACCGGTGCGGAACGGGCCTCATCTCTGCTATCGGCCCCGTCCGGGAGTAAACTCGCCGACGGCCCCCGCGGGCGGACAGCCTCCATCCTTGAGCGCCGCCCCGCCGCGGCGTATGATGGACGCCATGTCCACCGCACCGCTCCCGCCGGACCACGCGGCGCGCCCGAACGAGCCATCCGGCCGCTCGAAGGTGAAGGACAGGCTCCCCGTCCCCGGCTCGGCCGCGCGGAACTCCCATCGATACGGGGCCGACGACGGCTGAGTCGCGAGCCCCAGCATCATGTCGGAACCGAGAGGAACCAGCACGCCACCGAAGACGTTCTGTGATCCGGGAACGGCGGGCGCCGACGGGTCGGTCGCGCGAGTGGTCGTGCGGCCGGCGCTGTCGACGAGGGCCAGGTCTCCTCTCACTCCATCCCAACCGAAGGAGACGAACGGCGCCGACGAAGCGATCAGCCGGGCCGTTTCGAACTCGTATCCCGGCCCGCCTCCCGAGACCATGGCCGCGTCGGAGAGCGCTTCGCCCACGGCCTGGACAAATGCGTGCCCGGCCTCGGTGGTGCGAAGGAGCTGATCAAACCCGGGATCGACCGGCGTTCCCGCATAGAAGTCGTAGAGAAGGTCGCGCACCGCGGCATCGCTCGTTTGACCGAGGGTGACGCGGAGGCCTGCTTCGGCAAGGGCGAGCGCCTTCTTCACCGCTACCTGGCCGCTTACTCTGGTTACGCCGACCGGCAGCGTGCCCGCGGGGGCGTTGGCGACACTCCAGGCCTGCCCAAGAACGCGCATCGCCGCGTCCACTACGTTCGCGGGAAGACCGTCGGTCGAGGCGGGGAGCACCAGGGTATCCGGGGAGAGGGGCACATTTCGCTCGCCCACCCCAATGGTGAAGTTCAGCCTTCCGCTGCTGCCGCTCTGGGTATCGAACTTGAGATAGGTGGCCACCACCTTCCCCGTGCGCTGCGCCACGAACTCGAACTCGAGGCTCCTGGCGTCCCCCGCCTTGAGAGTCGGTATCGACTTCGTGGCGTCGCCCTGGAGGATCAACCCGCTCATTCGACTGGCGTCCAGGGTCATCGAGACGTCGTTGCCGATGCCCTTGCCTATGTTGGTCACCGTCGCCCGCATCTTGAAGTGCTCGCCCGTCCTCACCACCGAAGGAACCGTGAAGGTCACGTTGAAATAGGGATTGCGCACCAGCACGCCGCCCATGGCTTTTCCTTTGACCGTCACCGGCCCGATGGGCAGACCGAGCAGCTGGGCGGTGAGGTCGAAGTTGATCTGGTGGAAGCCCTCCTGCTCTCCGCGAATCAGAAACTCCGCCTGACCCTGCTCGGCGGGCGCCAGTTCGACGGCGTCATCGTTGGTGCCGGCCTCGCCGTCCGTTCCCAGGCCGCGCACGTCCGCGCTGAGCGGCTGCGTGATCACCCGTCCGTCCCTTTCGAGTTCGGGCAGGGCCAGGGGATCGTCGGGGGTTCCGAGCTGCAGGTCGGCGCCGGGCGGCAGCTTGAGTGTCGCGACGATGTCGCGGACATTCAGTCTCGACCCCACCGGAGCCCCGTTCGAGACGTAGAGCTGAGCCGAGAAGAACTGCTTGAGGTATCCGACGTTGCCGGGAATCACCAGAAC
>CAZTXO010000257.1:0-1641 GCA_964617515.1 uncultured Saprospiraceae bacterium
TGTACTGGTTCAGCGTGAATTGGAGAACTGCGCGGGCAGCTTAACGTAATAGCGGCCGGGTTTTCGAGTTTGTTTTGTTTGTGGCCTTGGGGGACCAGTCCCCCAAACCCCCTGGGATTTTTCGCTTTGGGATCGAACCCGCAGATGGCCGGCCAGAGCAGCTCATTCGAGCCGCTCCGGCCTGCGGTATTCGAGTTCAGCGCGGCGCTCCGGTTGCATCCCTGCAGAGCCGTATCCTCCGGCTGAACAATTGGTTTGTAATGGGCCCTGTTCATGGTGGCCAGTTTTTTCATGCGCTCAGTGCCATTTGCTCCTGGCGCTTCTGCCGTCGCCGCTCGCGGGCCGCTTCCAACTTGGCGTCGCGATCACGCCAGATCTGTTCCTGACGCCCTTGCAGTTTGTCCTGGGGCGTCACGTAGCCAATGGCGCTGTGCAGTCGCACTTGGTTGTAGTGCTGCACGAACTCGCCCACGACCTGGCGCGCCTGCTCCAGGCCCAACGGTGTCCTGGGGCGGATGGCCTCGCGCTTGAGCGTCTGATACCAGCGCTCCTTTTTCCCGTTGCTTTGCGGGTAATGCGGCGAGGTCCGCACGTGCGTCAATTGCGCCAGACGGATGAACTCTTTGAAGTCCTTGGCCACGAATTGCGGGCCGTTGTCGCTGATGATCCGCGGGTGAACTCCGGGAAATAGTTCCAGAGCCCGCTGCAGGATCATCTCCACGTCGCTTTCTTTCATCGTCTCCCGGATTTCCCAATGCACGATGTAACGGCTGGCGCCGTCGATCACGCTGCACAGGTAATAGAACGTCCCGCAAATATTGAGGTGCGACACGTCGATGTGCCAGTGCTCGTGCGGTTGCAGGGGTTGCTCAAAACCCGTGCCCTTTCGGGTCGGGCGGGCGTGTCGCTGAATCAAACCAGCCTGGTGCAGGACCCGGTAAACGCTTGAAGGACTGACCGCCACGACGTCCCGGTCCAGCATCATGAAGCACAGGCGCCGATAGCCTTCCAGCGGATACTCGCCGTGGAACTTGACGATCGCGTCCTTCTCCCACGCTTCCAACCAGTGATCGCGCGGCACCGGCGCGTTGTGCTCGTTGGCTTTGCCGTAGCGCGTGTTCCAGTGGTAATACTTGCTGACACCCAGACCCGCGGTTTTGACCATGCCGGTCACTGGCGTCTCCGTTTTATCGGACCACTTCTTCATGAAATCGACAATCTGATCGCGCACATCGTGTGGCACCCAGGTTCCCTTCAGCTCTCCCCAATCTCTTTTTTTAAAAGGATGTGCTCGGTCAACAGCTCGGCCATGACTTCGTCCTTGCGCTGCAGTTTGGCTTCCAGTTTTTCGATCTTTTTGAGCTCAGCCGAGCTCTTGCGTGGCGCACCCGTCCGTTCGAAGGCCGCCGCGCCGTTCTCGAAGAAGGTCTTTTGCCAGTTGTAAAACAGGGTCGGCTGGATCTGGTGCTTCTCGCAAATCTCGGAGATCGGTTTGCGATCCACCAGATGCTCCCGAAGAATTGTGACTTTGTCCTGCGGTGAAAAGTGCCGTCGTTCTTGACTCATATTTTGGATTCCGTTGCTATGGCCTTATACGTTAGCCATTCGCCCGGTTTTTCCAATTCCGTCTGAAGCAGCACA
>CAZTXO010000258.1:0-1637 GCA_964617515.1 uncultured Saprospiraceae bacterium
CGAGGACGTTGCTCACCAGGTTGAAGCCGAGGCGAAGGCTGTTGAAGAGCACCATGAAGCCGATGAACGCGTACAGGGGCCGCTCCGTCTCGATCTTGCAGCCCCACCCGGTGAGCGCGCGATACAGGAAGAGCGCGCCGAAGACGATCTCGCCCCCGTGCCCGCCGATGGTGATGGCGAACCGCTCCCGCCAGGTGTTGAACATGAAGAAGTAGAGGACCGCCACCACGGCCAGGGCGATGAGCACCGCCCTCTTCTCCCGCTGCCACCAGGCGAGGATCACGACGCCCATCACCCAGGCCGCCACCACCGCGGATGAGCGGTCACGATCGCCCATGGTGACCCCGCCTCCATTCACGAAGTCGAAGGCGGGAATCGCGGGATAGCCGAAGACCCAATAGACCGCGGTGTGCCCGATCTCATGGACCAGGGTGCTGAGGGGATGCAGCAAGAAGGAGATGAGAGGAAAGAAGGTCAGGAGGCCGGCCATCACCGCCCCGATTCCCGCGGCCCGCCAGCCTGCGTGCGTGATCCCCAGGGTCTCCGGTGGCGGCGGCGGAGCCGGCGTGCTGATCGCCCATGCGGGAGGTGCCACCGCCGCGGGCCTCGCCGGTGAGACGGGGCCGCCAGCTTCCGGGGCCGTACGCGGCGCCCGCCATTTCGCGAAGATGATTCCGCAGGCCGGGCAGTCGACCGCACCCTCGGGAACGTCGGTCGCACAGCGGGGGCAGGTCATGGGTGGGCCGAGGCAACGTTAGCTGTTCCGGGAGGGGGCTGTGCGGTTCGGCGCGCACGGCTCGAATCGCTCGTCCCGTGAAATACTTCGTTCAAGGTGAACTGTCATGAAACTTGAGGCAGTTGAGAAAGGAAGGTTCCATGAATAGATCCGCGCTCGCCCTGGCCCTGCTGGGTCTTTCCGCCCTGACTTCGGCGGCGGAGACCGCGTCCGCGCGGCTGGTGCGCGAAGTGGGCGATGCCTACCTGCAGATCCTGACCCGCGACGTGCCCATGCGGCGGCTGAAGCTGGGCCTGCCCATCGAGAAGCTCCCCGACGTCACCCTCGCCGGCGAGGAGCGGGACGCCCGGGAGGCGAGCGGTCTGCTCGCCCGGCTCGCTCCGGTGAAGCGGACGGAACTCACCCACGAAGAGACCCTTTCGCTCGACGTCCTCACCCGGCAGCTGACCCTGCGCGTCGAGGCCCCGAAGAACTTCTACTATCGCTTCCAGGTGACGCCGTACCTGTCGCCGCTTGGCGGGGTGGGACAGATCCTCACCGGCATGCCGCTTGGGACCGCGGCCGACCGCGACCGGTTCCTGGCGCGCCTCGCCGAGGTCCCGGGCCTCCTCGACACCATCGTAAAGAATGTGAAGGCGCAGGCCGGGAAGGGGATTCGGGTGCCGCGGCCGGAGCTGGATCAGGTCGATGTGTTCCTGCGCGCTTTTGCGGCCATCGGCGAGGTGAGTCCTTTCCGGCCGCGGGCGGCTCGTCTCGCGGCGCTTGCTCCCGCGGAGCGCGCGACCTTCCTGAAGTCGGTGGACGCTCTGGTGGGGGACAAGGTGTCGCCCGCGGTGATCCGGCTGGCGGGCGCGGTCTCGGGCGGATATCGGGACGATGCTCCGGAGGCGGTGGGGCTGCA
>CAZTXO010000259.1:0-1636 GCA_964617515.1 uncultured Saprospiraceae bacterium
ACCGGCCGGTTGGTGCAGTGGGAAGCGACAGCCTGGGGGCAGTGGATGGGCTGATTCGGGGTATCGAGCGGATGGCGATCCGGGCGCTGAAGACGATGCCGATCTTCATGGCTTCGAATGAGGCGGTTTCTGAGACGCACGCGCGCTGGCAGTGGGAGATTCAGAGCGCCGGGATTCAGGCGCTACAGCATCTGGCGGAGAACTTACTGGGGTATCTGTTCGGAATGGCGCTGCGAGTGCAGGGGATCGATGCGGTGGTGGAGGTGCGGTTTGCGCAGTTGAATGAGATGCTGCGGAAGGAGAAGGCGGAAACGGAGAAGGTGGAGATCGAGAATGCTGCGCGGAAGCGAGATGAAGGCTGGATCAGCCAGGATGAGGCGGCGCAAGCGATCACGGGGCATGAAGCGGTGGGAGACCAGGGACCGGGAAGCCCGGAGACTGGGAGAGCGGGAAGGCGGCGACAGTGGCGGGTGGTGGGGAGACGGGCGGTGCGGTTGCTGGGTGAGGATGAGGCGCTGCCGGAGTTGCCGGAGGAGGTAACTTTCGATGAGTCGGATATCGACCGGGCGAGCGCGCTGTGGGATGAGGTAATGGCGGATGAGGGAGTGGTCGGGCTGTTGGAAGCGGAGGTCGAGGAGGGGGACGGGGAGACGCAGGGAGGGGGAGAGAATGGGCGGATGGCTGGGATGAGCGGATTGGGGCGTCGGGACGGCGAGGGGACGGGGTGGGTGTGGGAAGCGCGGGCGAAGCGGTATCGGAATCGGGAGACAGGGCGGTTCGTGGGGCAGGAGGAGTTGCGGCGGCTGCGAGATGAGTACGTGGACCGGCTGACGGAGCGGTCGGATCGCCTTTCCGAGAGGTTGTTCGCCGATGAAATTTCGGTGCAGCGGTGGACGCGGGAGATGCGGGAGTTGGTCAAGGATGCGTTCGCTGGACAGTACATGGCGGCCAGGGGCGGGCGCAATGCGATGACGCAGAGCGACTGGGGCCGGGTGGGGCGGATGGTGCGCGACCAGTACGCCTGGCTGCAGGGGTTCGCCGAAGATTTGCAGGCGGGGAAGCTGACGGAAGGGCAGGCGCGGGCGCGGGCGGGGCTGTATATGGCGGCGAGCACGCAGGCTTTTGAACGGGGGAAGCAGACCAGCTACGGGATGCCGGCGCTGCCGCAGTATCCGGGCGACGGAAGTACGGAATGTCGAGTCAATTGCAAGTGCCACTGGCAGATCCGGGAGTTCAAGGATCGGTGGGAGGCAACGTGGGCGATGAGTTTGCTGGCGGAGCATTGCGATGACTGCATCGTCAACGCGGCGAAGTGGTCGCCGTTGGTCTTTACGAAGGATGGGGGATGAGATGAGCATGACGCTGGATTTGTATCAGGAGTTGGCGCTGCGCACGGCGCAGAAGTTTGCCGAGCCCTCAGAAGCGGTGGTGTATCTGGCGCTGAGCCTAGCCGGGGAGGCAGGCGAACTGGCGAACAAGGTGAAGAAGCGCTACTGGCACGAGCATGACGTTTCTGATGAGGTGCTGCTGGAAGAGGCGTGGGATTGCGCCTGGCACATCATGGTTTTGACGGCGACCTTGGGGTACAAAGCGTCGGATGGAGCGCAGGCAAACATCGCCAAGCTGATACGGCGGT
>CAZTXO010000260.1:0-1634 GCA_964617515.1 uncultured Saprospiraceae bacterium
TCCAGAGGCAACCTGGCGACATCCACATTCAGAGCATCGGACGCGTCACCACGGGCTTCCTCATAAGCAGTTTGGAGCATGACAGGTATATCAAGACGCAAACTAGGGTTATCAGCCAGAAGCCGATTGAGTCGGTGACGTTGTTCACGTACGGTCGAGCGCCAGCCACGCATTGGATCACAGGCTGATTCAACTGTCAACTTGAGCAAATGGGTTAAAAGTACACGCAGACGATTCACGACCTGGCGTTTCTCGCCACGCGCCATCGCTTGTAATTCCGCGCTCAGGTGATCTATATCAAGTTTATCAAATTCCTCAGCCTGCAACGCATCGGCTTGGTGGTTTAACCAAGCGTAGAAATCAGTCTTATAGAGAGCAATTGACATTTATTGCTTCCTTTTATCGCTGGTCCCCTAGAGGCTACTTGAAAGAGCCTTTGACACAATCGGTTGCACAAGAGAAAATGGCTGCGGACGCACAAGATGATGGCATTACTATACTGTTAGTTTTGCAAAAAGTCAAACGAAATTCACGTCTTTTGTACCCTAATTTGCATCTTCTGGCAGAATAATGTCTTCCAATGGTTAGCCGCTCCCCGGCCACCTGGATTACCGATTGACCTAAAGATCATGGGCCAAACATTATACCGCAGTTTCCATCTCCTGCGTATAAGCGCCACTACGCGCCGCGCTGTTCAATTTTGCACGCTGTTGATAGGCTTGCTGGCCTGCACCAACATTCGCCGGGTTCCCCAACCAGGCTTTTAATACGGGTTCTTGCAGGGCACGGCCATAGGAAAAACTGATTTCCCATGGGTGTGCGCCAAGCGCATTGATGGCATTGAGATTCGCCGTGGCTTCTTCCGGGCTTTGCCCACCCGAAAGAAAGACAATTCCCGGCACGGCGGCTGGCACCGTGCGGCGAAAACAGCGAATAGTGGCTTCAGCAATCTGCTCCATGGTGGCTGGCTGTGGGGATTTTTTCCCAGGCAGAATCATGTTCGGCTTGAGCAGGGTGCCTTCTAGCAACACATTGCTATCAAACAAGGCCCGATAGAGCATCTCCAAGGTGGTTGTGGTGACTTCTTCACAGCACGCCAGGGTGTGATCCCCGTCCATCAACACTTCTGGCTCAACAATTGGCACCAGGCCAACTTCCTGACTGACGGCGGCGTAACGAGCCAGGGCATGGGCATTGGCTTCGATACAGGCACGCGAAGGTAGACCAGGACCAATGGCAATCACACCCCGCCACTTGCTAAAACGTGCGCCCAGCTTGTAATAATCGGTCAACCGCTCGCGCAGATCATCTAGCCCTTTGGTGATCTGTTCATTGGGATAGCCCGCCAATGGCGCCAAACCGGTATCGGCCTTAATCCCAGGAATCATCCCCTGGCTAGCCAGCACCTGCGGAAAGGGCCGACCATCTTGTGTGCTCTGGCGAATCGTCTCGTCGTACAGAATGACGCCGCTGATATATTCCGCCACCCCAGGCGTGGTAAACATCAATTCACGAAAGGCGCGGCGATTTTCCAGCGTCGGCTCTAGTTTGACCAGATCAAAGCGCCGCTTGATGGTGGTGTTGCTTTCATCGGCGGCTAAAATCCCTTTTCCCTTGGACACCAAAGCACGAGC
>CAZTXO010000261.1:0-1628 GCA_964617515.1 uncultured Saprospiraceae bacterium
TGATGGTTCAATATTTTTTCAGCACGTTGAGCATTGCTGGGCTACGTGCCGTCCAGCCAACTGCCAAATTGAACCAAATGGTGCTGGCCAGCTTTGCCTTGCTCTTCACTCCGGCTGCTGCCCGTATGTTTGCCCGCAATGACCGCGAGGGCATCAATAACCTTTATTGGCAAAATGCCGTTTGGGTGGCCGTGGCATCTTTCCCGATTTTTGTCTTGACCTTTTCACTCGCTGGGCCAATTACCACCTTGCTCTATGGCGAGCGGTATGCGGATTCCGCCTTGATCATGGCTTTGCTCTCTTTTGCCTATTATTTCAATGCTGCGCTTGGTCAAAATGGTTTAACCTTAAAGGTGTTTGGCAAAGTGCGTTATGTCGTGGTCATTAACATTTTGGTCGTTGTCGCCAATTTTCTGGCCAATCTCTGGCTTATTCCACGTTACGGGGCACTCGGCGCCGCTATTGGGACAACCAGCACGCTGATCCTGCATAATATTCTCAAACAAGCTGGCCTGCGCATGGGCACCGGCATCAACCTCTTCGAGTGGCGCTATTTCCGGGTCTATATGATCATCACATTGACCGCAATTGGGCTATGGCTCATTCAATGGCTTACCAATGCACCACCCTATGCCAGTGTCGCCCTGGCCGCAGTTGGCTCGATCTTGGTCTTCCGGCTGAATCGTCATATGTTAAATGTAAAACAAACCTTCCCTGAGTTGCTGCGCATTCCACTCATGGGCAAAATTTTGGGAGAGTGAGGATTGGTGCATGCTTGAGACGACGCTTGCAACGACCTTTGTGCCAGGCACCAATTTAAAAGGCAAAGTCGCAGGGGCTAATTGGTCATTTATCTTACCAAGACTCGAACTAACCGATGTAATCTGTATAGGAGCACCACCTTTCACCACGCTAACCACGTTAGCCAGTGTTAGCCAAACCGTTCATATCATTCTCGCTGATGATCAGGCCATCCAGGCGACTCCGACGGCAGCCTTAGAGAATCTCTGTTGGCATAATACCCTCAAAACACCAACTTTGCCACTGGCTGACCAGTCGGTCGATTTGCTATTCATTGCGGATCGGCGCGCCTGTGACTGGATCATGCGTGATCAATTATTAACCAATGAATTGTCACGTCTGCTCAAGCCTGATGGATTGATTTATTATGAATATAGTGGCCTCACCGATCCACTACGGGGCGGGCAGAATCTCCACAATTTAATTCAACCGCAGGGCACAACTCAACGATTTTGGTTAACGCCTCTATCCGGTGAAATGCACACAGCCGTGCCGTCAGAGGATCGACCCACAGTTCACTATTTTATGGCGCATAAGTTTTATAGCGCCAACAATGTGCTCCGTACCTGGCTAAAACAGATTGGTCGTGCAGTGGGTGCAAAAGACAAAGCGCAGAAAAACGTATTATCAACCTCTAAAAAAACGAAGGGTGGCCGCAAAACCAAATCATGGAAATCATCGCTGCGTACTGTAGTCAGGCGTCTCGGTGGGCCAGTGCTATCAATCGCCAATGGGATTGAGGAATTTTTCGACCGCCAAGCCTTGCATAACCCTTTCTTCCAACGTCAGGGAGTTTTGCTTGACCGCACTGGTCAATCTGCTGAGCA
>CAZTXO010000262.1:0-1626 GCA_964617515.1 uncultured Saprospiraceae bacterium
CCCCGAAGTAACCGAACCCGCGAAGATTGTCCTTGTCCCCGTCGGACCCGCCGATGAGCCGCGTGGCCTCCGCGGTTCCCGCGTAGCTGAGGCTGGAGCTCAGGCTGAACGTGGTCTGGAGATGGCCGCGGAGACGGTTGGCCAGGTGGCAGGCCGCGCAATCCACGGTGTCCGGCGATTCGAGCGACGGGTTCTCGACCCGGGTCAGGGCGTCCATGGCCCGCTGTCGATCCGCGGAGGAGGCGTTTTGCGCCGCCCCCGAGCTCAGCACCAGCGCCAATTCCCCGTGCAGGACATCCGGGGTGACCACGTACGCGTAGGCCTGCGCGCCTCGCCCACCGCCACCGCCGCCCTCACGCACGGTCTGCAGGAGAACGCCTCCATCGAGCCCGGCGATGGGAAACGCGCCGCCCGGCTGGAAGTCCTTGAGGTTGAAGCCGCCGAAGTCCCAGCGGTCGCCCCCGCCTCCGGCCCGGGTCATGAACGTGAGCCGCGCGAGGTTCGGCGCTCCGATGTACTGGGCCACCAGGTCGCGAAGACCGGCGGCATAGGCGCCAGTCATCCCCTGGGCGAGAAGCGACGGGCTCACCTCGAGCCGGGTGACCCCCTGGTTCTCCGGCGCGGAGGCGCCCAGAGCCTTGAGCCTCGCCGTCACCGCCGCGAACTCGTCCGCGGTCAGGTTGTAGAGGGCATGAAACGCGCCATCGAAAGCGCTGCCGCCGTTCGCGGACAGGCCCTGGAAGACGAGCCGGATCTGCGGATAGCAGGGGTTCCCGGAGAAGCAGGGATCGAAGCGCAGGGACACGACGCGCAGGCCGTTGGCGTGGATGCGTTCGAGCCGCGCGCGGGCGTCGCCGTCGAGCCCTTCCGAGCGCAGCAGCAGCTCCAGGTTCCCGACCACACCGGCGAGCGGATTGTTGATCTCGTGCGCGGCCCCCGAGAGCATGCGCCCGAGCGTCGCGAGCTTCTCGGATTCCTTCAGCCGCGCCAGGCGATCCAGGTCCTCGCGCGCCGACTGGAGCATGCGCTCCTCGTGCGCCTGCAGCGAGGCCATCAGGTGGTGGTAGGCGTCGGCCAGCGTATCGACCTCCGCACACGACGCGCTGGACTGGAACCTGCGCCCATGATCCGCGCTGACCGCGACCGCGCGCATGAAGCGCACGAAGTCGTCGAGCGGGCGCAGGACCGAGCGCGACATCCACCAGGCGGCGCAGGCGGTCAGGAGCACCGCGGCGGCACCGCAGCTCACCAGGATGGCGCGCAGCGACCGGTTCGACGCGGTCAAGGCCTCGGTGAGCGAGTGCAGCAGCAGCAGCGTCGCGCCGTGCCCGGCGCCGTCCGTCCCCAACGGGAGCGCCGCCGTGACGAATTCCTCGCGGCCGAGGCTCGCGACCACGGGACCGTCCGGCGCAGCGCCGGCCTTGGCGACGAGCGAGCGCAGGTCGCCGTCGAGCCGCCGGGCTTCGCCCAGGGTCGAGACCACGACCGTTCGGTCGATCAGTACGGCGAAGTCGCTCTCGAACGAGTCGCGCAGGCCTTCGACGAATTGCTGATCGATGTGCTCGCCCAGGATCAGGGCGCCGATCAGGTAGCCCTGCAGCACGATCGGCGCGCCGCCGGCCTGGT
>CAZTXO010000263.1:0-1621 GCA_964617515.1 uncultured Saprospiraceae bacterium
CATTTGGTGAAGAGCCGCTCGCCCGTGGCAATGGGGATGGTGGTGCTGCGCGCCACCGTGACCATGGCGTCTACATTTTCGGGCAGCACAGGCTCCTCGATAAAGAAGGGGTGCGACGGCTCCAATGCCGCAGCCAGGCGTACCGCCATGGCCGGGCTGACGCGACCGTGAAAGTCGATGCCGATGTCCACATGCGGGCCGACCGCCGCGCGCAGGTCAGCAAATCGTTGGGCGGCGGCCTCAACCCGCGCCGGCGTATCCACGATGCGCAGCGGGCCTTCGACGCCGGTCTTGAGCGCGGTGAAACCGGCCTGCACACTCACACGGGCGCTTTCGATGTAGTCGCCAAAGCTCTCGCCGCCCACCCAGCCATAGACGCGAATGCGGTCGCGCACAGCGCCGCCCAACAGTTGATAGACCGGCTGTCCCAACCACTTGCCGATGATGTCCCACAGAGCCTGCTCGATGCCCGAAAGCGCGCTACACAGCACCGGCCCGCCCCGATAGAATTGCCCCCGATAGATGGCCTGCCAGTGGTGCTCAATGCGCCGGGGGTCCTGGCCGATGAGATAGCGACCGATCTCATGCACAGCAGCGGCCACGGTTTGCGAACGGCCTTCCACCACTGGCTCGCCCCAACCCACAATGCCCTCGTCGGTGTGTACCTTGAGGAAGAGCCAGCGCGGGCGAACGAAGATAGTTTCCAGTTTGGTGATCTTCATAATGGACGACATGGCCTCCTGTGCATGAAATCACTTTTCAATTGGGTGTATTCAAAATTGATCCGCTGTAGGGGCTTGAACGGCGGCGAACTCACTTACTTATCACGCCGAAACTCTGGCGCCGCCGTTCAAGCCCCTACGAATCGACCCCCTGTAACTAACTTTGAATACACCCAATTCATTCGGCGCTTTGTTCACAATGGCGAAGATATTGTAAATTTGACGGCTAAATTTGACGGCTAAATTTGACAGTAAGAAGGTTTTCTACCATAATGCAGTCGTCACTTCACCACAACACAATCAGGAGTTTATCAATGACAGTGAACTCTGAAGTCGCGTCCTCTGCCATGTCGGTCCCGAGCGCAAAAACCCCCAAAAAAAAGCGTTGGGGGCGGGATGCAGTATCCACCAATCTGTCCTACTTACTGATGGTTGCGCCTGGCGCAATCTGGCTTTTTCTCTTTGCCTATCTGCCTATGCCGGGCATTATCATGGCCTTCAAAGAGTACCGCCTCGCAAAACCGCCCGCCGACTTCTGGATTCAAAACAAATTTATCTACAGCCTCTTCACCAGTCCCTGGGTAGGTCTGGACAACTTCCGCTACCTGATGTTGCCCACCAACATCGAAAATACCATGATGTACATGCGTAACACAATTCTGTACAACTTGCTCTTTATGGCTGTGGGTTTGGTCTGTGCCGTGGGGCTGGCGGTCATGATCTTTGAACTAACCAACCGCTTTTGGGCCAGGGCCTACCACTCAATCCTCTTCCTACCCTACTTTATCTCATGGATCGTGGTTGCCTACGTCGTCTATGCGTTGGGCAGTTCCAACGGCATCATCAACAATCTTTTGTCCCCATTTGGCGGCGCACCCATCGAGAAAAAAAAAGAAAAA
>CAZTXO010000264.1:0-1621 GCA_964617515.1 uncultured Saprospiraceae bacterium
TCAAGTGCGGTGGGCGATGATCCTATATTCAGTGTGCTGGTCGTCAGCGTCAGGCCATCGATCACGGTGAGATCGTTGCTGGTGGCATTGGCAACGTAGACCTTGTGCGTGACTGGGTTGACGGCAACCGCCATGGGATTGACCCCAGCCGCCAGCAAGGTCGTCTGCAAGGTAGCGCCATCAATAACCGTGATGTTGTTGCTTTGGTAGTTCGCCACGTAGATCTGGTTTAATTGAGAATCCAGCCCCAGCGCCCGCGGACTAGCCCCAGCGATGATAGTGGCTACGACATTTTGCGTTACACCATCGATGACCGTCACATCGTCGCTGCCCTGGTTGGCCACATAGAGCCGATTGGTAACCGGCTCCAAGGCCAGGGCCACCGGTTCTACACCAGCGGGGATGGCGTTGGTGCTTTCTGTAGCGCCATCAATGACCGTAACGTCATCGCTGCCGCGATTGGCCACATAAATCTGATTGGTCAACGGGTTGACCACCACCGCCCCAGGTGTCGTTCCTACCACCAAGGTGCGAATGTCACTGGTCAAGCTATCAATGAGCGTTACCGTGTTGCTCAGGGCGTTGGTCGCATACGCCCGGTGGGTGACCGAGTTGACAGCAACCGCCGCCGGCTGTTTGCCCGCGCTAAAGGCTACCGTGCGATTGGTAGCGCCGTCGATCACCGTAACCGTGTTGGCTGTGGCATTGGCCGAATAGATTTTGTTGGTAATTGGGTTGACTGCCAACGCCAGCGGGCCAGCCCCGGTATCCAGGTTGAGGGTGTAGTTGGAGGTGCCATCGATCATGGTCACCGCGCTGCCAGCGGAATTGGCCACGTAGATCTTGTTGGTTACTAGGCTGATTGCCACAGCCGCCGGAGCATCGCCAGTGGCAATGGTGCGCACGGCGCTGTTGCTGATGCCGTCGATCACCGTAATGTCTACACCGCCGTGATTGGCCACATAGAGTTGATTGGTCACCGTGTTCACCACAATGGCCACCGGGTTGCTGCCCACCGGGATGCTGGCGGGGGTATTAGTGGCGCCATCGATCAGCGTCACTGTATTATCAGCACTGTTCACCACATAAACGCGATTGGTAATTGGGTTGACCGCCAGCGCACTCGGACTGACGCCGACGCCGATCCCGTTGGTGGTGTTGGTGGCCCCGTCAATCACCGTGATGGTATTGTTGCCTTGATTGGCGACATAGACCCGGTTGGTCACTGGGTTGAGCGCAATAGCAACTGGGTTGCTGCCGACCGCGATATTGGCAATGACGCCGGCTGTTCCATCAATCACCGTGACGTTGTTGCTGGCCTGGTTGGCCACATAGATGCGGTTGGTCACCGAATTTACGGCCAGCGCCGTTGGCCCATTGCCCACCGCTAGGGTCGCCGGCAGACCGGTTGCCCCGTCGATCACGGTGATGGTATTGCTGTCGTGATTGGCGACATACAGCTTGTTGGTTACGGGATTGACCGCCAGCGCCACCGGGGCCCGCCCACTGCTCACTGTCGTGGTGAGATTGGTAGCGCCGTCGATCACAGTGACGCTGTTGCCGGTGCGGTTGGCCACATAAATTTTGTTGGTCACTGGGTTGACCACCACAGCCACCGGCT
>CAZTXO010000265.1:0-1610 GCA_964617515.1 uncultured Saprospiraceae bacterium
AGAGTGGAGAGTGGAGAATGGAGAGTGGAGAGTGGAGAATGGAGAGTGGAGAGTGTCAGACGATCTCCAATCTCTACTCACCAATCTCCAATCTCAGATCTCCGGTCAATTACAGGCCCAGGTACGCATCGATCACCTTTGGGTCATGGAGAAGCTGCTGCGCGTCGCCGCTCATGGTGATCTTGCCAGTCTCCATAACATAGGCGCGATTGGCTGTTTGCAGGGCGGCCTGGGCGTTCTGTTCGACCAGGAGCACCGTCGTTCCCTCTTCGCTGTTGAGGCGACGGATGATGTTGAAGATCTCTTCAACGAGCAGCGGCGCCAGCCCCATGGAGGGTTCGTCGAGCAACAGGATCGCCGGTTGTTGCATCAGCCCGCGGCCAATGGCCAGCATCTGCTGTTCGCCACCCGAGAGAGTGCCGCCCTTTTGGTGCATGCGTTCTTTGAGGCGAGAAAAAACAGAAAAGACGAGTTCGATGCGGCGCTCAAATTCTGCATTGTTGCGCAAGAGAAATGCACCCATCTCCAAGTTTTCCAGCACAGTGAGCGCAGGAAAGACCCCGCGGCCTTCAGGCACATGGCCGATGCCCTTTGCGACAATTTTGTGGGGGGGCGTGGTCGTGATCGATTCGTCGTTCAGCTTGATTGTGCCCTGGCGCGGGCGCAACAGACCAGAGATGGTGCGCAATGTGGTGGTTTTGCCCGCGCCATTGCTGCCGATGAGGGTGACGATTTCGCCGCGTTCGACGGCCAGCGTGATGCCTTTTAGCGCGTGAATCTTGCCATAGTAGGTGTGAACGTCGTTCAGCTCCAGGACGGGCGTACCCATATCAACGTGCCCTTTCTCAGTTGAGTGACAGCTTGGTGCTTTCGGCGTGCCGCCCCAGGTATGCCTGGATGACGCGTTCATTCTTTCGCACTTCTGCCGGCGTTCCTTCGGCGATCTTCTGACCGTAGTCGATGACGGAGATCTTCTCGGAAATGCCCATGACCACCTTCATGTCGTGTTCGATGAGAACCACCGTGATGCCCAGATCGTCGCGCAGGCGGCGGAAGAGCGTCATGGCCGATTCGGTCTCATTGGGGTTCATGCCGGCGGTCGGCTCGTCGAGTAGAATCAATTTTGGCTTAGAGGCTAATGCACGTGCGATTTCGATGCGTCTCTGCTGGCCGTAGGGGAGATTTCTGGAAAGTTGATCGCCGAGTCCTGGCGGCAGACCCACATAGCGGAGAAGCCGCAACGCTTCTACGCGAGTTTCTTCTTCCGCCTTCTTGAAACTGCGCGTGCGGAAGACGGCGCCCCATGCCGTGCTCTTGGTTTGCGTATGTGCGCCCACCATGATGTTTTCCACAACGCTCATATTGTGAAAGAGGCGGATGTTTTGAAAAGTGCGGCACATGCCCAGGGTGGTGATCTGGTCGGGGCGTTTGCCCAGAACGAGCTGCCCATCGAAGTAGATTTCGCCTTCTTCGGGCTTGTAGATGCCGGTGATGGTATTGAAAATGGTGGTCTTCCCGGCGCCGTTGGGGCCAAGAACGCTGGCAATGCTGCCTTGCGTTACCTGCAAATCCACTGCGCCCACCGCCGTAAGACCGCCAAACCGTTTCGT
>CAZTXO010000266.1:0-1602 GCA_964617515.1 uncultured Saprospiraceae bacterium
GGTTTTGGCTGTTGCTGTGGTCACCTTCGCCTATTGGCGTTGGCAGATCGGCTACGAAGCCGGGCTGCTCAACAGCCTTTCGGTTGTCTTGATCGCTTGCCCCTGTGCGTTGGGTATCGCCACGCCGTTGACGGTTTGGATTGGTCTGAGCCGGGCCGCTCAGCGCGGTATCTTGATCCGGGATAGCTTTACGCTGGAAAAACTCTCTCGCCTGCGCCAGATCTTCTTTGACAAAACCGGAACGCTGACTACCGGTGACAGCGATTTGGCCAGCATTATTCTGGACGAAGCGGAAACTGTCGAGCCAGACCAACTGTTACAATGGGTGGCGTCAGTTGAGCAAGCCTCTGAACACCCGCTGGCCCGTTCAATTCGGGCAGCCGCACAGCGCCAATCGCTGCCGCTGTTGCCAGTTGATGCCTTTCACAATCGGCCAGGGCTGGGTGTGACCGGTGTGGTCAACGGACAGCAATTGTTGATTGGCAATTGGCGTTTGCTGCACCAAGAAGCGTTGACCCTCTCGCCGAGTTTAGCTGCACAGCGCCAGCAGCTAGAAGCCGAGGGTTTTACATTGGTCTTTGTCGCCTGGGCAAGCAAGGTGCGCGGTCTTCTGGCGCTGCGCGAGACCATTCGCCCGTCAGCGGCAACTGCCATCCAAGAACTTAGCGCACGCCAGCTTGATCTGACCGTGCTGACCGGCGACAGCGCAGCCGCAGCCGCGGCCTTGGGGCAACGTTTGCAGGTGCGCGTACGCGCCGAGTTGTTACCTACCGACAAGGTCAACCATATCGCCGCGGCCGAAGCGGACGGCCTTGTCGCAATGATTGGGGATGGGCTGAACGATGCGCCAGCGCTGTCTCGGGCCTCGGTGGGCATTGCCCTGGGCTGTGGCGCCGATGTGACGCGCGAAGCCGCCGATGTCAGTCTGCTCGGCACTGATCTTAGACAGATCCCCTGGCTGCTGGCCCTGGCGAGTCGCACCTACCGAACCATTCAGTGGAACTTGCTGTGGGCGTTTATCTACAATGTGGTTGGCATCGGCCTGGCTGTTGTCGGTTATTTACACCCGCTTTTGTCCGCTGTTGCCATGGTCCTGAGTAGCGTTTGGGTTGTTGCCAACGCCTTGCGGCTGCGCACGTTTCACTAGTGGATGTTCCGAAGCAGTGTTACAACCAAGCCACCCTCTGCCTAAGTTAGGCGGGCTGGCGGTAGTGATACTGCGGTTAGGTTAGAACTGCGTTTTGGACCAGCGGGAAAAAGCGCAGTTCTAACCAGAGCAAAGTTTATACGAAAGAAGGTAGCAATGAAAACATTTTTGAAACAGAATTTTTGGCCGATTTCCGCCATGATCTTCTGTCCATGTCACCTGCCGCTGAGCATGTCAGCGGTTGCCGCCTTGACTGCTGGCACCTTTATTGGCTCGTGGGTGTCGGCTTACTACAACACCATTGAGTCGGTGCTGGCCGTCACCTTTTCCTTTTATTTTGTGGTGGCCTTTATGATCTGGGCTGTGCGCGGCCCGAAGCGTGGCCAAGGCGCCGCCTGTCAGTTGGATGAAAATGGCCGCCCCCAACTCAACGGCTTAAGCACCCGGCAGATTAT
>CAZTXO010000267.1:0-1593 GCA_964617515.1 uncultured Saprospiraceae bacterium
CGTTATTTTTTGCCCCCTTCACCACCCGCATCCACCAACCAACTGGTTTACGCGTATCAATCAGAAGGTGACTAACGCCAATCGGCAAGGCTAACCACCAGGGAAAGATCAGCCAGAAAAATAGCGTATGAATCCCTGCGTGCGTCCAAGACGCGGGGTGACGCAGGTTGACCTTATTAATCGCCATCCAGTCGGTTTGCAGAAGCCAATCAGCCACAAGATGCGCCATGATTGACCACAACAGTAGATCGGTTGAGGTTTGCATAGTTTGACTCTACGGGGTAATTGTGACTACCCTACGGCTAAGACTCGTGGGCTTCTAGGGATTGATAAATTGTGGGAGACCGGCCAACCATCGGTGTACTTGTTGCTTATCTGCCGTTATCATACCACAGGTGGGTAGACCAGGAAAGGCAGCAGCGCACAGATGATCTTTAGAGCCTGTTTGAAAACTATCGTTCTCGTCCTCTTGCTCTTGCTCGTCACGCACAAGCGAGAACGAGAATGAGGATGAGCAGGAGGACGAGCCTGTTTGAAAATTACAGGCTCCTGAACAGGCGTACCATAGCCAATTTGTTGGTCGAAACCCATTCGACTATAATAGATATAAAATTTGATTATGCATATTGCATCATTTTTGGCAAGGGGCAAAACGTTACATGAAAGCAATGCTTTATTTGCAGGATCAAAGCGATCCTGTTGCCGTTTTGGACGAGGTTCAGATTGTCACCATGAATGATAATCATAAAGGTGCGCCGCATCGTGTGACCTACAAAGCGAAGAAGCTCAACGCCAGCCGGACCATGCTAGAGTTGCATCGCGATTTAAAATTAACTTTGAGGCTGGAAGATGGTCGGGATGCCAGTGTTCTGCTGCAACATTCCAGCCTGGACATGCAGGGGAATGCGGTTGGGGTTTTGCGTGTCCTAGATGGTTTGGCCTCCTAAGCCAGCTTAGGGAAACAATCCACTACAATTTACGTCTATTCTCAGTAGACCGCAACGCTGTTGACGCACCAGGCGCCGGTGAAGTGGTTGTACCCGGCACTGTCTCTGGCAACTGCGCTCTACTGATTCTAGGACGCTTGTTAACCGATGCCAATCGATGGTTCCACGTCGATTGGCATTTTTATTCACTTTGGTTGAGCTATGAATTCTGGCCCAAAATCTTCAGCAGAACGACCAGCTTCTTCTGCCCAAGGCCGAGCAGAAGAAGCATTACGCCCAGTGGCAATTTATGATGATCGCGAACAACGCGCTGATCATCTACCAACTGTTACTGATCTGAACGAGCCATTGCCCGCTCCTGCCCCGCCTATAGCAGCGAGTGCCACGGTGCGCCGTGGCCGATCATTCTTTTGGCCGGGCTTTGCCTTAGCCTTTTTGGTGCTCAGTGTCTTTAGCTGTGGTGGCCTTGCCATGGCGACTGGGTTGAACCGGATCGATCTGCAAAACAGTGGCCCAATTTGGACGCCGCCCGCCATCACCCCTACCGGCGCGGATGTAGTCGCCGCCAGCGCCGCTATCGCCAATCCGGCTACGGGCGCGTTTCAAATTGGGGAAACTATCCACAACGTTGCCAGCGGTCGAGTCA
>CAZTXO010000268.1:0-1593 GCA_964617515.1 uncultured Saprospiraceae bacterium
AAAGGACGAATCGCGCTGGATAATTGACTTTAACTCCTCGACTTCGGTGGCGGTGCGGACAAAGCTTAGCGCGATCCAATCGACTTGCCGACCCAAAACAAATTTTACATCTTCGCGATCCTTCTCGGTCAGCGCAGGGATATCCAATGAGGCATCGGGCAGGTTTAACCCCTTGTTATCATACAATATTCCCCCAATGACCACCTTGGTGTGGATTTCGGTCTCCGTTGTATCGAGAACGGTCAACTCTAATAATCCATCATCGAGCAAAATGCGTTCACCTGGACGCACATTGCGCGGCAGATCTTTGTATTGAATGGGGATACGACCGGGCGCACCAATGATCTCCTCTGTGGTGAGGAGCAATTGTTCACCGGCCCGAATTGGCACGCCACCTTCTTGCATTTTGCCAATGCGCAATTTCGGTCCTTGCAAATCACCTAGAATCGCCACTGGCTTCTGCAGTTGCTCGGAGATCGAACGTACTCGTTCAATGGTTTCACTGTGATAATCATGGGTGCCATGACTAAGATTGAGCCGAGCAACATTCATCCCGGCTTCAATCATTTTGGTGAGCACGGTGATATCGCGGCTGGCTGGACCAATAGTACAAATGATTTTGACGCGAAGCATAACTCTTCCTCTATAAGAACACGCACTAAGATTTTATTTTATCGTACCACAAAATAGGGCAACAAAGAAGTAGAGACGTAGCCACGCTACGTCTCTACAAACTAAATGTAGGTTGTTATAGAGTAAGACACCCGTACTGGCAGAAAGTTACGCAGTTTCGGCTTGAATTTTTTCAGCTTCGGAAAGTGAAATATCCCCAGCGTCGTGGCGGGCCCGCAGTGCTTCAAATTCTTCTTCACTCATGCCTAATGGAATTTCGTCGTGAATGATAAAGCGGTGCAACCCTGATCGTAGACCTCTCCAGGTGCGCTCCAACAGATCGCCACTGTGGGCCCGGACAAAGGTGGCGACGGCTGTTTCTGCATCCAGCGGGGCTAGCTCATATTCACGCGCCAACCGTTCGCGGTGATAGGCAATCCATAAGTAGAGATCGGCTTCGGTGCGGCCTGGGAAATTGTCCAACAATTTGTACTTGCGCATTGCTTCGACCAACGGCATGTAGACATTGTCATACCAACTGATCACGGCCTCGGCCCAGCTTAGCCCATGTTGGTTTCCACTGTGGGCTAACTCCTGGTTGCGCAGATAACGATGGACTTCGATATGATGAAGCATGATTTCATAACGGCCCGGCTCAGTGACCTGGATGTTGCTCGCTGGGCGCAGGTCATCGAGCGCGGTATCGGCCATAAACTCGGCCCGTTCCGCCTTGATCAACCATTGATCGCGCTCGAAGTCATCCACCGTCAACGGAATGGGGCTTTTCACCTCAGTTACGCGGGCCTCAATATGGCTCAGCCCATTGGCGCGCGCCACACTGACGCGATGGTTGCCATCGCGCACAAAATAAACATCGCCGATCTTAAATAATTCTACCGGTGGCACATTTTCCAGCGCATTGATGGCTGCATCTAAACGTTCCCAGCGTTCTTTGTTGGCACCGCCGCGTGGCAAAAAGGT
>CAZTXO010000269.1:0-1586 GCA_964617515.1 uncultured Saprospiraceae bacterium
AACTTCCTTGATGTAGGCGGTGGCGCTTCGGCAGACAAGGTTGCCGCCGCGCTGCGGGTGATCCTGCGCGATCCACGGGTGAAAGTTGTGCTGATCAATATTTTTGGCGGCATTACGCGGTGTGACGAAGTGGCCCGTGGCGTTCTGGACGCCACCAAGACCATCACCGTCAAGGTGCCCTTTGTGGTGCGCCTGGTTGGTACCAATGAAGAAGAAGGTCGGCGTATCTTGGCAGAAGCCCAGATGATCACGGCCACCAGTCTGGCCGACGCTGCCCAGAAGGCCGTCGCTGCCGCGAAAGGATCACAAGCATGAGCATCCTCGTTGGCAAAGATACACGTCTTTTGGTGCAAGGCATCACTGGCAGACAGGGCACCTTTCATGCCCAACAGATGAAAGAATATGGCACGCAGGTTGTGGCTGGCGTCACGCCGGGCCGCGGCGGCGAATGGGCGCTGCAAAATGTGCCGGTTTTTGACACTGTCAAAGAGGCAGTGGCTGCCACTGGCGCCAACACCAGCATTATTTTTGTGCCGGCCAGCGGTGCGCCGGATTCAGTCATCGAAGCTGCCGATGCAGGCATTGAACTGATTATTTGTATTACCGAAAATATTCCGGCCTTGGACATGGTGCGCGTGCGCACCTATCTGGATATGACCAACACGCGCCTGATTGGGCCGAACTGCCCAGGGTTGATCACCCCTGGCGAAGCCAAGGTGGGCATTATGGCCGGCCATATCCACACACCGGGCACTGTCGGCATTGTTAGTCGTTCGGGCACCTTGACTTACGAAGTGGTCTACGCCCTCACCGCCCGGGGGATTGGCCAAAGTACGGCGATTGGCATTGGCGGTGATCCAATTATCGGCACCACCTTCCTGGATGTCTTGCAGATGTTTGAAGATGATCCGGCCACCGAGCAGGTGGTATTGATCGGTGAGATTGGTGGTACGGATGAACAGAAGGCGGCTGACTTTATTGCCGCCCGCATGTCAAAACCAGTGACTGCCTTTATTGCTGGGCAAACGGCCCCGCCAGGACGGCGCATGGGCCATGCCGGCGCGATTATTTCCGGTGGTGAAGGCACTGCTGCCGAGAAGATTGCCAAACTCACTTCGGCTGGCGCTCGTGTTGCCCGCCACCCCGATGAGATTGCTGAGATAGTGGCAGAGAGTGTCAGTAAGTAGGGGAAATACGGAGACAAAGGGGACAAGGCGAAGGGGAGACAAGGCCATGCGGTGTCACCTCTTATCTCCTTGTCTTCCCCTCTCCTTGTCGATCTAGATCGTCAGCCAGCCGTCGCGCATGGCTACCAGGACAGCTTCGGTGCGGCTGGTCACCTTCATCTTGTGAAAGATATTGCTCAGGTGAGTTTGCACCGTGCGCTCTGAGATAAAGAGCTGGCGAGCGATTTCTTTGTTGCTGTGGCCTTCCATGAGCGTTTTTACCACCTCTTGCTCACGGATGGTAAGTCCTGGCAATGGCGCCGGCAACCGGTAGCGTTTGCGCGGTTTTGTCTGCTTGGTGGTGAGGCGTTGCAGACGATGCTGTATATCCCCCACAGGTGGCATACGACAGCTCATTGT
>CAZTXO010000270.1:0-1580 GCA_964617515.1 uncultured Saprospiraceae bacterium
AGAAAGGTTTCGTGGTTTACGCAACTGACATTTACGCTGTCGGGACCTAAACGACAGTGTGCGTAAAGCTCATACTTGCCTTGCGTAACGACTGAGCGCTCACGATGCAACTCAAACTTCCGTGGAATAAATGGAAGTCCCGGCTCTAAGCGCTTCAAAGCTTTATACGCAGCCTCTTTTGCTGCCCAGTGCACCCATAGCTCTTCAACACTCGTGCCAATACAGTGCTGCTCTTTCGGAGTAAACACGCGCTCGAGATAGCGCGGATGAAGCGGGGGTTCGAGTGTTCTGAAGTCAACGATATCGTTACCGATCGTCAAGCTGCTTCTTACCTTCAAAGCGTTGCTCCTCCATAATCTTGAGCTTCTCCACAATCTGACGCGACAGATCTCGCGCTCCGCGAAGACCCCCGTGTGTTGATACCGGCTTAATTACTGCTAAATCGATTTCAAAAATTTCTCCATATTTTGGAAAGTCAGAATATGTCTCTTGTCCCTTTCCTCGTAAATAGACACATAGGACACGACAATCCGGCACTTCCTGCAAAATCTTACCTGCCCCGTACGTAACGGCACTTGGATCGACTCGACCGGTACGGCTGCGCGTACCTTCAGGGAATAACATTGCACATTCCCCCCGCCGCAATAGATTACAAACTTTCGCCAGCACGGAGCCCGTATGCGCAGCACCTCCAAGCCGGTCAATCAGGAGGCACTTACTGAGATAGGTGATGACGCGCCAGCTCTTGTGCTTGCGTGTATTCTCGACGGCGGGCAAGTTCCAGCAGAATAAACGATAATCGATTGCATATCTCCAGAGCGAGGCAAACGCCCAAATGAGAATGACCGAATCGATCATCGTCAGGTGATTTGCGCACACGAGTAGCGACTGCTTACATTCCGCAATTTCGCGGAATTGGCGGCGAATCTCGGCATGTCGCTTGATGCGATAGCGCCCACGCCATCGCAGTAACGCGATAATCACAAGGCTTAGAGGAAACATGCAGATCCATCCAAGCATTCGCTGTGCTCGAGGAAGCGTCGTGTCCGGCGCCATCCGGTCCGGTTCGCTCTTGCTTCGACATGGACTCACAGAAATCCGGGAGGCAACGTTCGCCATAATACCTACCTACGCAGCCTGTCCTGCCTGTTTCAACTTAATGAGCTCAACTGCCGATCCGATAGTTGAAATCTTGTCAGCCTCGTCGTCGCCAACTTCAATCCCGAACTTATCTTCAATCGCCAGCACGATATCGACCAAACGGGACGAGCTCACCTGCAAATCTTTTAAAAAGCTCGATTGGTTGTTGGCTTTTTGCAATGAAGCTTTATCTTTCGCGAAAGGGCCCACCAGTTCTATAACCTCTTTGAATACTGCGTCTTCCATATTACTCCTTTTAAAAGCGCCGTCGGCTATTGATGCCAGCGGCGAAAAATTAAACATCCATTCACATCTCCGAATCCAAAGCTCGATTTCGCAATCACTTCAAGCGGTATTTCTTGGAACCTGCGCACGATTCGGGACTCATACTCCGCAAGATCCGGGTGCCCGTCTTCACAATTTATTGAAGGGTGAAGAAA
>CAZTXO010000271.1:0-1579 GCA_964617515.1 uncultured Saprospiraceae bacterium
CTGGACGGGCGCGTAGGTATAGGTTCGGCGGTAGTGTTGATGGGTGTCTATGCTTCTGCCATCGTCTTCGTAGTACTCAAAAGCAGAGTCCGTTTGGTCGGGTGCGGCATAGTATAGATGAATTTCGAGCGTGGTGTCGGGTTTTTCTTGTGTGTGCTGCACCACCGATTGCATAGGCACAATGGCTCCGCTTTTGACAAAGACGGGTAAGCGTTCTTTGGGAGAGTCGTGTTTTAGGAATGCCTCGCTATGTGGGGTGTCGGTATATAAGTCGTAGTATTGGGCATCGGGCAAGTACACCTTAGTGATGTTTTGTTGCGAAATGGTTGGAGCTACCAAGAAGAATTGCCCAAAATAGTATTGGTTTTGGTAGGTAGGGTCGTAGATGTGTGGGTCATGAGGGTGGTCGATGCACAACGAACGGACGATGGGCATACCATTTTGGGTGGCTTCGTAGAATAAGCTGTACAAATAAGGTAACAAACGGTAGCGCAGTTTAACATAGTTGCGGGCAATTTCGGTGGCTTCTTCGCCAAAAGCCCAAGGTTCTGCCGAACGGCTATTGATCATCGAATGACAGCGCAAAAAAGGCGAAAAAGCCGCAACAGCTATCCACCGAGCGAATAGTTCGGGCGAGGCTTCGCCACAAAAACCTCCCACATCATAGCCCGAAAAAGCGATGCCTGTGAGTCCCATGCTGTTGAGGAGGCGAACACCTGCCAAAAAGTGTTCGTCGCTGGCAACATTGTCACCCGTCCAAACGGCGCTGTAGCGCTGTATGCCCGCAAAGCCTGCCCGTGTCAGCACAAAATACCGCTCGCCTTTGTCGGCTTGTAAAGTGGCTTCGTAGGTGCTTCGAGCCATTTGCATACCATACACATTGCGGGCTTCGCGATGTGTGGTGGGGTGTTCGTCATAGTCAAACAACAAGTTGTTGGGCATAAACTGTCCCCACGTAGCAGGTTCGTTCATGTCGTTCCAAAAACCTTTGATGCCCTGTTGTATATTAGTTTGGAGGTGTTTTGCCCACCATTGGCGCGTTTCGGGACGTGTGAAGTCAGGAAAAAAACAAGTACCGGGCCACACATCGGCGCTATAGTTTTCGCCATCGTTGTATCGGACAAACACGTCGTTGGCAATGCCGTCGTCCAATACGGGATAGTCTGTGGCTGTGCAGCAAATGCCGGGGTCGAGAATGACCACCGTATTGAAACCAATTTCTTGGAGGTCGTTTAATAATTGTTCGGGTTGGGGAAAGTATTGTTTATGCCACGTAAAAACGCGATACCTATCCATGTAGTGAATATCGAGATACATGACATCGGCAGGAATATCTTTTTCGCGGAATGTTTGTGCCACACGCAACACTTCTGTATCAGGATAATAACTGTAGCGGCACTGCTGCAAACCCAAACTCCACAAAGGCGGCAAAGACATTTTGCCCGTTAGCCAGGTGTAGTCTTCGATGATTTGACGAATAGAATTGCCACCAAACAAAAAGTAGTTCATCTCGCCATCTTCTACGCCAAAGGAGGTAAAACGTTTGTTGGAAGCACCAAAGTTGAAATAGGAACGGTGC
>CAZTXO010000272.1:0-1576 GCA_964617515.1 uncultured Saprospiraceae bacterium
TTTAGATATTGGAGTGAACCATTAGATGCTGAACGTCCCTCTTTTATATTGTTTCTAATGGTAAATGTGGTTAAAATTTGTTCAATCCTTTTGTTGATTCTTACTTTTATAAGAAAACGAAATTGACAATTTTACAATGCTGCAATTTTACAATGCTGCAATTCTACAATCCTGTAATGCTACAATGTAATTGCTCTAAAAAACTCGGCGTATTTAAAATTATTTATAATTTTATTATAATGTACAATGGTATAATTATTACTTTAGCCTTTAGCCTCTAGCCTCTAGCCTCTAGCCTCTAGCCTCTAGCCTTTAGCCTTTAGCCTCTAGCTTCCTTATTGAACCATTGCAGGATTGAATCATTCTAATTCCTTCTGTTCATTGGATGGAATTGCAATACTGTTTCACGTAAATAATTTAAATCCAAATGTGTATAAATTTCAGTAGTGCTTATACTTTCGTGACCTAACATTTCCTGAACGGCCCTTAAATTTGCACCGCCTTCTACCAAATGACTGGCAAATGAATGTCTAAATGTGTGCGGACTTATTTGTTTTTTTATACCCGCTTTAGAAACATTTTGTTTGACTAGTTGAAAAATCAAAGTACGGGATAATTTTTTCCCAAATCGATTTAAAAATAAATGGTCTTCATATCCTTTTACTACTGGCAAACTGTTGCGATATGATATTTTATATAATTTAATTTGATTCAAAGCTTCCTGACCTATTGGAATTAATCGTTCTTTATTGCCTTTTCCTATGACCTTAATAATGGTTTCTTCTTCATAAACATTGGAGCACAATAATTCAATCAATTCACTGACACGCAAACCACATGAGTACAATGTTTCTAAAATAGCCTTATCCCTATGCCCATACTCTTTGCTTAAATCAACGGAAGCAATAATCGCATCAATTTCTTCAATATGCAAAACATCTGGTATGCTTCGTTTGAGTTTGGGTCCTTCAATGAGTTCAGTCGGATTTTTTTCTATGAGTTCTTCGATCAATAAATATTTATAAAATGCCTTGATTCCGGAAAGTATTCGAGCCTGAGAGCGTTCTTCTAAGTTAAATTGTTGCAGCCAGGACAAAAAATCTTCAACATCATCCATTTGAATCGATTCTGGTCTCAACATAGGATTTTTTGATTCTGCAAAGTATTGTAATTTATTAAGATCGCGCATGTAAGCATCAACTGAATGCTTGGACATGGAGCGCTCCAATTTTAAATAACTTGCAAAACCTTCTTGTGCAGAATGCCAATCCATTGAACAAATGTAAATGGATTATTTGTAGCAGCGTAAATACATTTGTTCAATCTTTCTCAAAAACAGTTCATTCCTTTTGATTGGACAAATCCGATTTCTAAAATGCGGGTTTTATAACCTTTATTATATCATTTCCAATGCAGGAATTTTGTTTTGATTTCATGAATTTTATTAAATCAAAAGCCTCTTTCATCCTAAATCTCTTATTTTTGAATTTTTAAATTTATGGATTTAAACAGAGCAGCTGCCCAAAAAATGGACGAACAGGATCCATTAAGGCATTTTAGAAGTCAATTCCTATTT
>CAZTXO010000273.1:0-1576 GCA_964617515.1 uncultured Saprospiraceae bacterium
CCGCGGCCGATCTATGATCGCCGCGAACGGAGAGACCCGCGACCATGGCCACCACGTAGACCCCGAGATCCCCGAAGACCTTGGTGCCGTCCTTGCCGATGACCTGGGCGAGCACGCCGAACACCGCGAAGGGAATGGCCTGCACCACCATGGCGAGGACGCCCACCAGCACCTCGAAACCGCCCTCCGCGATCTCGGCGAGCCGGAACACCGCGGAATCCCGGCCGTGCTTCGCGATCAGCTGGCGCAGAGAAATCCCGATCAGGATGGCGAGGAAGACCACGCTGATCACGTTGCCGTTGTCCTTCTGGAAGGGATCGACGAGGTTCGCGGGCACGTAGCCGGAGAGGTTCTTCATGGGGTCCAGGCTGGTGCCCTCGGGCGCCTTCCGCGCCGCACCTTTGTCCGCGGCGGCCTCGATGGCGTCGAGGCGGTCCTTCCAGGCCGCCCCCGGCTTGAAGGCGTTGATCAGGGTCATGCCGATGAGAAAGGCCACGCTCACGTTGAAGGCGCAGATGGCGACGAGCTTCACTCCCTGCTTCCCCGAGATCTCCGAGCGCACGAAGGCGTCCACCACTCCGAAAAAGATGAGCGGCACCGCCATGGCGCGCAGCAGGCGGATGACCAGGAGCCCGAGATCGCCGAGGTGCTTGTTGGTCAGGCCGAGGACGATGTTGCCTTCGCCGAAGGCGAGGCCGCAGGCCGTGCCCAGGACGACTCCGATGATGACCCGGACGTAAAGGGGCAGCCTCCGCATCACCGCTTAGCCTTCGCCGCCAGTTCGGCCACGAACTTCGAGAGGGCGGCGATCTGCGCCTGCTGATCCGCGGTGGGAACCCCCGTCGACGCGCTGACGTTGCCGTAAACCCCCGCGATCCGCGCCTGCGCCTGCACCGCGGTCTCGTAGAGCGTCTTGTCCGCGGCGTTCTTCGTCTTGTCGATCAGGTCGGTGGCGGTCCGATAGGAGGAGGCCAGAGTATTGAGCGCCTGGTTCCAGGCCGCCCGGGCCGCGGGGGTGACGGTGAGACGACGGTCCTCGATCACCTTGAACTTCTTCTCCACGGTCTGGCCGTCGACCACCAGGCGGGCGGTGTATTCGCCGGGCAGGGCCAGCGCTCCGGGGATCGGCCTCGACCGTTCCGAGCCCATGTAGCGGTAGGTCTGGGGAGGCAGGCTCAGGTGGCGGAGATTCCAGACCACGCGGTTGACGCCCTGGTTCTTCGCGGGCTCCACCTTCGCGACTTCGGCGCCTCCGGCATCGTGGATGGTGATCGCGATGGACGAGGGATTCGCGGACTTGAGCCAGTAGTCGATGATCGCTCCATTGGGAGGGTTCTCGCCGCGGAAGATCATGTCGCCCGCGTGGGCCTTGGGATTCGAGAGGCGGACCTCCTCTGCGTCCTCGATGGTGAAGATGTGGGCGGCCTTCGCGCGGACCTCGGGGGAGAGTTCCTGGAGGGCCTGCACGTTGTCGAGGATCCAGATCCCGCGATTGTGGGTGGCGAGGACGAGATCGTTGTCGCGCGGATGGATGACGAGGTCGTGCACCAGTACCCCCGGCGGGATACCGTTCTTG
>CAZTXO010000274.1:0-1571 GCA_964617515.1 uncultured Saprospiraceae bacterium
GTCTCGCCGACCATTCTCGATGCCCAGGTGGTCCAGAACGCCCGCCCGGTCCCCACTCCGGTCTCACCCCAGCGGCAGCGCAACTTTCTCTACGCCCTGATCGGCGGCCTGATCGGGGGTCTGCTGCTCGCGTGGATGGCGGAGCGCTTCGATGATTCCGTCCAGTCGCCCGAGGACGTGAAGGAGGGGCTCGGACTTCCGTTCCTCGGAATCGTCCCTCTCATCCGGAGACTCCCCCAGGGTTCCCTGACCCCCGCCATCGGTGAATCGAAGAACGGGCTCGCCGACAGCCTGCGGGTGGTGAGAACGAACCTCATCTATGGCTCCGCGGAGGCCCGGCCCCGGGTTCTCGCCTTCACCAGCGCGTCGCCGGGCGAAGGCAAATCGACGGTCGCGGCCGGCCTCGCCATACTCTTCGCCCAGAACAAGGCCCGGGTCCTGCTCATCGATGCCGACCTGCGGCGGCCGTCCGTCCATCAGCTGCTGAACGTCCCCCAGAGCCCGGGCCTGTCCGGGCTTCTTTCCGCGGAGGGCCCGGTGAACCTGGTGGCGCGGGCGGGGCCGGTCCGGGGTCTGGAGGTGGTTCCCGCGGGCACACCGCAGAATCTCTCCGCGGAGCGGCTGGGCTCGGAAGCCATGAAGGACCTTATCCAGCAGGCCCGGGGCCGCTACGACTGGGTGATCGTCGACTGCCCGCCCGCCCTGGGCCTGTCGGATGCCTCGGTCATCGCCACCCTGGCCGACGGGATCGTGGTGGTGTGTTCCGGGGACAAGACGCCGCGGCAGGCCGTCCGCCATGTCGCGGATCAGCTTCGCGCGGTGCGGGCGGCCGTGCTGGGCGTGGTGCTGAACCGGGTCGACCTGCACCGGCACTCCTACTATTACGGCCGGTACTACTCACCGTACTACGGCGCGGAGGGCGAGGGCTCGAGGAAGCACGCCCACGAAGTCCGCGAGAGCCCGACCCCCTGATCCCGAGGGGGATCAGGCGCGCAGATGGGAAAGCACGTCCGCGGCCGCGTCGAACACCGCTGCGGTCGTGACCTGAGCGAGGCACTCGGGGATGGGCGCCGAGTCGCATTCTTCGGGCGGGCGCCGGATGAGGTTGCAGGGGCTGCACCACAGCGCGGGCGCAAGGGCGATGTGCCGGCGCCCGGAACCGAAACCCCGGTCTCCTCCGGAGAAATATCGGCGCGGGTCCGAGGGTCCGAAGATCGCCACCGAAGGCACGCCCAGGGCGCAGGCAAAGTGCATGGCCGAGGTGTCGCCGGAAATGAAGGCGTCGAAGGCACTCATGACTTCGGCGAAGGCTCCGAGGTCCAGACCTCCGGAAAGATCCAGCACGGCTCCTTGAAGGGCGGAGCGGATGCCTTCCGCCTTGTTCGCCTCGCTCGCAGAGCCGGAGAGAACCAGCACCGCGCCCTTCTCGCTCATGAGCCTTCGGCCCAGTTCGATGAAGCGCTCGACCGGCCACTCCTTGATCCGGCGTCCTGCGCCGGGATGAATTCCAATGACCGGTCCCCTCCGCTCCAGGCCGGCCGCGGCGAGGCGCGCGGCCAGGAGGGCGGCGA
>CAZTXO010000275.1:0-1565 GCA_964617515.1 uncultured Saprospiraceae bacterium
ACCGCAACGGCTTTGTTCCCACCAAAAGCTTTAGCACCCCAACCATGCAACTCTTTGTCATGGATGAAGATGGCGCCAATGTCACCTGGATTGCGCCCATGACCATTAGCAGCGCCTTGCATCCCACGCCGCTCAAGGATGGGCGGATTATGTTCTCCAGCTACGAAAGCCAGGGCATGCGCGATGAGCGGCTGTGGGGCGTGTGGGCCATCTGGCCGGATGGGCGCTACTGGGAGCCGTTGGTCAGCGCCTTTAAGGGGCCGGATGCCTTCCATTTTGTCACCCAGCTCAGCGATGAAGATATTGTGGTAGAGGATTATTACAACCTCAACAACTTCGGTTTTGGCGCACTCTATCGCTTCCCAGTGCATCCCCCCAATGGGGAGCCGCGTTTTCACAGCGCTTTTTTGAGTGAAAATCCGCCGATTGACCAAACCCTGGTCTTTCAAAGCGGGCCCCAGATCTATCCGCTCTACATGGCGTTTACCACACGTGGGCTTTATTCACTCTCGCGCTTTACCAACGCCGAAGACGAAGCGTCGCCATTGATCGACGGTCGCTATGTGGGCAAGTTTTCTCACCCAGCCGCTGCACCGGACAACGATCTGCTGGTAGCGTATTCAGCCGGCCCAGTGAATGCGCTCAACCGTCCGGTCAGCCTGCCGGCCCCAGATTCTGGGCTCTACTTGATCCCCAGCGGCAATCCAGTCAATAGCCCGGACGAACTGGTATTGATCAAAAATGACCCGGCCTACAATGAAGTTTGGCCGCGCCCACTGGTCACCTACCGGGCAGTTCATGACGTTGATCAGCCAACAGAGCTGCCCTGGCTGCCCAACAATGGCTCTGTCCATGCGGCTCTGCCAGCCGGCACTGCCTATGGTCTAGTGGGCACCAGCAGCTTTTACAAACGCGAGAGCTTTCCGGGCTTTCCGGGCATCAAGAATGGCGATACCTATAATGGCCTGGATGTCTTTAACACCAGCCAAAATGACGCCAACAACAATTGGTTTACCCAGGGTGCAGATGCAGGCCAATATAGCAACGACGACATCTGGGCGGTACGCCTGCTGGCCATGGAACCCAATACCCATCGCAGCTATGGACCACACGAAGGGCAACACTTCTTTAATCACATCAACGAAAAGCTGCGCATTCTGGGCGAGATTCCCCTGCGCAAGTTTGATGCCAACCAGCAGCCAATTCTGGACAGCGAAGGCAATCCCGACACCAGCTTCCTGGCCAAAATTCCAGCCGACACCCCCTTTACCTTTCAGTTGCTAGATCACAACGGCATGGTGTTGACCATGGCGCAAACCTGGCATCAGGTGCGCCCAGGGGAGCTACGCGCCGATTGTGGCGGCTGTCATGCTCATAGTCAGCAGCCGCTGGCATTTGACAATACAGCGGCCGCCCAGGCCGATTACGCGGTGTGGGATTTGACGCAGAACACTCCCCTGGTGAGCAAAGCAGAAGATGACACTCCAACTTTGCACACAGTTGACAGCAGCGTGGTCAATGTGGAGTTTTATCAGGACATCCGCCCACTCTTGCAACGCAGTTGT
>CAZTXO010000276.1:0-1564 GCA_964617515.1 uncultured Saprospiraceae bacterium
TTTTACGGCATCCAATATTTGCGAATGTGTTGGCCCGAACATTGCACGCCTCAGCAAATGCGCTGCAGTTGCATCGTTCCAAGTCCCATTATAGGGAGTTAAGCCCCCACCTACAGGCAATGCATCTTCCTGACGGCGGTTTCCTACAGTTGCAGCTGCTTCTACCCCTAGGAATTTTTTAAATGTGTTCCTTCTATCCATTGGAAAAATAATTTAAGTGATAAAAATTGAAGTTATATGAATTAAGACTGTTATTATATGAAATCGTTTAACAAAGATTAGAAAAAATTTAACTAAAAACCAGGAACGCATCCTGAATAGTCTATACGTAGCAATTGGGAGACGGGTTGTTTTTCTTTAGCTTTGCGATTCAAAATGGAGATTCATACCGATATTGCTATAATTGGGGCAGGACCTTGCGGATTATTTGCTGTTTTTGAAGCAGGATTGTTAAAAATGAAATGTCATCTAATTGACTACTTACCTGTGGCTGGAGGGCAGTTGTCAGAAATTTACCCTAAAAAACCAATTTACGATATTCCAGGGTATCCTGAAGTTTTAGCCAGTGAATTGGTAACCAACTTGTTAAAGCAAATTGAACCATTTAATCCCGGCTTTACTTTGGGTGAGCGTGCGGAATATTTATTAAATCATGGATCTGAAGGATTTGAAATCGTAACTCATCTTGGAACGAGGATCAAATCTAAAGTAATAGCTATTGCCGGAGGTTTAGGCTGCTTTGAACCAAGAAAACCTGAATTAGAACATTTAGAGGACTATGAAAATCATGGCGTAGATTATATTGTTAAAGACCCTGAAAAATATCGGGGCATGCACATTGCCATTGCCGGAGGAGGAGATTCTGCATTGGATTGGTGTATTTACTTAGCAGACATCGCGGCTTCAATCTATTTAATTCACAGGAGGTCTGAATTTAGGGCTGCCCCAGAATCAGTTGAAAAACTCAAAAAACTTGAGCAAGCAAAAAAAGTTAAAGTCATATTGAATGCCGAGCTAGAAACATTAAAAGGAAATCAAAAATTGGAAAGCTTGGTTATCCGCACGGAACAAGGTTCTATTGAAATTGAGACATCCTATTTAATTCCTTTGTTTGGATTGAGTCCAAAATTAGGTCCTATTTCCGACTGGGGTCTTCACATAAATAAAAATGCAATTGATGTAAACACATTGGATTACAGCACTAAAATTACAGGTATTTACGCCATTGGAGACATTAATAATTACCCAGGAAAATTAAAATTGTTCCTTTGCGGGTTTCATGAAGCTACACTTATGATGCAATCTGCCTACAAAATAATAAATGAAGGCAAGAAACCCAGTTTTAAATATACAACGGTAACAGGCATAAACAATTTATGATCCAATCCATTAACCTTTATAAAATTTTGAATTAATGGAATGGCTTACTATTTATATAAGAGACAAAAATCAAATTGATCATCTTATTCAAATTCCAAATGAATCCTCTTATAGTTTAATGTAATTATTAAAAGAATCTGAGTTGCCAATATTGGGAACTTGTGGTGGAATGGCTCTTTGTGCT
>CAZTXO010000277.1:0-1552 GCA_964617515.1 uncultured Saprospiraceae bacterium
TTCGTTCTCGTTCCTGATTCCGGGGCTCCTGGCCGTCGTGCTTCTGCCCGCCCCGGTGCCCCGGTCCGCCCGCGCCCGCGGCGCCGGCCTGTCCTTGTTGTGGATGCTTCTTCTCGCCGGGCCCTTCATGGCCGCCTGCGCCATCGCCTACGGCGATGCGTTCCACGCGGTCAACGCTCATGCCGCGTTCTATTCGCGCCGGGCCGGGCGCCCGGGGGTTCCAGGGGTGGGGCAGCTCTTCTCGACCCTGTTCCTGCCCTGGGAATTCGTGGCCACAGGTCTCACCGGGCTCACCTCATACCCGTTCGACAACAAGTGGTTCGGCCTGGGCGCGCTCTTCCCCGGCCTCGACCAGGCGGCGAGGTTCCTCGCGCTCGCCGGCCTGACCCTGCTGCTGTGGCGAGTCGAAGGCGTGATCGTCATTCTCGCCTTCCTGTGCGCGATCATGCCGTACGCCTGGACCTGGAACATCCCGGGGGGTGACGAGTGGCGATTCACCCTGCCCGTGTATCCGCTCTTTCTCATCGCGGCCGCGGTCGCGGCGGAAGGCGGGGTGCGGCTGGCCCGAGGCCTGCTCGCTCCCGACTCCCGGCGCGCGTCCACGCTCGCCCTCGTCCGATATCTGGCGGCCGGCGTGTTGCTCTTCGGGCTCGGAGGATGGACCTTCCGCTGGCTGGACTGGCAACGGGTCCGCGAGGCGGTCGAGCAGCGCAGGCCCGCGCTCATCGAACCGGGATCGCGGGCCGGGTTCTTCTTCGATCGGGGATGGGCCTGGAGCCGGCCCGCCGGCGCGGCCGCGACGGTCCGGATCACGGCGTCCGAGGCCCGGCTGCGTCTTCCCATTCCGACCGGGGTCGGCGCCCACGTAGTTATGCGGCTGGGCGAGCCCCGGGGCGCTCGCCGAGAGGTCCGGATCCTGCTCGATGACCTTCAGGTCGGGTTGATCCCGGCCGAGGAGGCTCGAGTCGCGAGCGTCGACATCCACGCCCGCTCCGCCCTCTCGTCAAACGTGGCCGAACTTCGTTTCCTCGCCGCGGGCGCGTCGATCGACCCCTCCCCATTGACCCTGCTCTGGGTGCGGATCGAGCCTCTCCCTGGCCGCTGATCGGCCCGTCCGCCTCGCCGTCCCCGGCCCGCGGAGAACCAGGGGCGGCGGCGAGGGACAACACGCCCGCGATGAGCATCAAGGCCACGGTGGTGAGCCAGGAGCGGGGCCCGCGCAGCCCGCCCTCGAGCCAGGAATGGGCCTTCGCCACGGGGATGGGCGAGCGTTCCGCGGGGGGCCGCAGGAGACGGCCTGATGCCATGCTCAGCCCCCAGGCACCCCCGCGCTCCGGCGGGAGTGAATCCCGCCTTCGCTATCTCGACCGCGTCCGCGACACCGCGTCCGTCCAGCCCGCGTACAGAGATTCGCGCCTGGTTGCGTCCATGTTCGGGGTGAAGGTGCGGTCGAGGGCCCACAGCTTCTGGATGTCGTCGAGGACGGCCCAGACCGAGGTGGCGAGACCCGCGAGATACGCGGCGCCGAGGGCCGTGGTTTCCGCGACCACCG
>CAZTXO010000278.1:0-1545 GCA_964617515.1 uncultured Saprospiraceae bacterium
CAATGCCTGCCCCTGATCGAGATCACCCTTGACAATGGCCCAGTTGTATTCGTGTAAAACCATGTGAATTGGCGCTACTTTCAAAAGGTTTGTCCCTTAGGGGACGTGACTGCTATTTAGCAACGTGCGTAACTTTTACATCTATGATAGACTGTGCTTGGAACATAACGCAGATTTCATGGCCAAGGCGCATACACAATCTGTTGTTCTTGTTAATTAGGAGAGTGTGTGGATCGAGTCACTGTAGCTTGTGTGCAGCAACGGTTGCGGATGCATGCAACCATTGATGATTATCGCGAAGATTTGCGTCGGTTCTTACGGATTGCCCAAACCAAACACGCCCACCTGGTGGTTTTCCCTGAATTGGCTGGGGTGATGGTCGCTCCGCCGATGCTGCGCGATTTTCGGGCCACGTTGCTGAAGGTAGCGGATCGCGGGCGACGCAAGCAAGCTTCACAATGGCAGCGGGTGGCTGGTACAGTTGCCCATTAAGCTGCTTCTACGGTCGGCGCCGATTTTCGGGCCAGCTTGCGTTCTTTCCTAAATGTTACACCGCAGCAAGCGTGGGATGCCTACGCCAATCTTTTTGCTGATCTGGCGCGCGAATTTAGTGTGATCATCGTGGCCCCAAGCGCCTATCTGCCTGATCCTGCTGACCAGGTGGTACGCAATTTGGCGGGCGTTTTTGCGCGTGATGGCTCGCTGTTGGGCTATCAGGCCAAGGTGGTTTTGCACCCCGAGGATGAAGATCTGGCCCAACCTGGTGATGGCTGGAAACCGATTGCCAGCGAAGTGGGCGCCTTGGGTGTCATGGTCGGCGGCGATGTGCTCTATCCAGAAGTTGGCCGCGCATTGGCCTACCAGGGCGCTGAAATCCTCGTCACGCTGGCCGGTTGTCCCAACCCCGTGCTCTACCAGAAAATTCGATCCGGGATGTTGGCGCGTATGCAGGACAATCAGCTTTTTGGTCTGGTGAGCTTTTTGGTGGGTCATAACGAATTAAGCCGTGGCGAGCGCGAACCCTTTATCGGAAAATCGGCCATTTTTGCACCCCAAGAGTTGACCCCACGCCTCAATGGCGTATTGGTGGAGATGGGCAACCTGCGTAGCGAGGGTGTATTGGCCGCTGAGTGGGATTTTGTGGCCTTGAAAAAGCTGTGGGATTCATCCGACACGCCAGTGCGCCACAAATTACCCTTGGCACAAGCTGGGCAGCTCTTGGCCAAGCTGTATGAACGTCTCAAGGGTTTACCCAAAATTTTCGATCCCGCACTTTTAACGACCACGGCGAACAACGATGAGGAACTCGCAGAAACCCTATTGCCTACCGCTGATCTACCTTTAAGCCTGGACGAATTGCCAATTATCAACCTGGTGACGCGGCGCTGGTCAAGCAGCAACCCTGCCAACATTTTTGACAGCGAGGAACTGGATTTTACCCATCTGCCGGACTATGCCCGCCTTGATCCCGAATTTTTCCGCGCTGCCCAAAGCGCCGGTTCGGAAGGGCGTGGTTTCAGAAAACCCTCGGACGAAGAAACTGAC
>CAZTXO010000279.1:0-1543 GCA_964617515.1 uncultured Saprospiraceae bacterium
GTACGACACGGAGATTGGTGTTGGAGTAAAGCGGAACGCTCCCCAGCACCTCGTTGGCATCGGGCTTCTCTGTGCTGATCAACTCCAGGGAACCCTGCGTGTCATTCACGGCCACAATTCGGTCGTTCTCATTGACCTTATCACAGGTGGCCAACATATTGGTATCAGGCGTGGCGTCACTGTTGGTCTTGACGGTAATGGCTTTGGGCTCCCCGGTATCCGCGGTATAAAGCAGCGTAGTGCCCAAGGTGGATTCCAGACAGGCCTGCTCCCAAACCGGTGTGTAGCGTACAACGTATTGTACGGCAACAGGGATAACAATCAGCAACATGCAAAAGAAGGCGAAGCTGATCAAGATGACCACCCACGCCAGGCGCTCCGGATTCTCGCGCCACTTGCCCGGTGTGGGTGTCTCCCAGGTAGGTGTCGTTGTACTCATTGAGTTACTGAGTCGCCTCGTCATTAGGCCGGTTTTGAGCCAGCAGCGTAGTTAGTCGTTGCACCCAATAGTGGGCATCGCGATCCCGGGGCTGAATGTCATAGGCTTGCTGAAAGTAGGTCAGTGCCTCTTCGAGTTCGCCACGTTCTTTATAAATTAACCCCAAATGATAGTGGACATTGGGCGCCTGCGGGTCAATCTCCAAGGCTCGTTTGTAGGCGGCGATGGCGTCCCTTTGATGTTTCGGACCGGCCAGTTGCAAATTCCCCAAATAGGCCGCACCCAAATTCATCCAGAGCATAACATTTTGCGGATGCACTTCTACGGCCTTACTCAGTACAGCAACCGCTCGATTCCATTTGCGTTGTAGGATATAAGCGCCACCCAGGTTAATCGCAACATCAGGATCAGCGGGTGCAAGCTTGTGGAGTGGATGTAAAAGCTCAAGGGCCTCGCCCGGGCGATTTTCCTGTAACAGACGTGCGCTGGCGCGGAGTTGACGACGGAATTCCTCATGGTCATCTGCTGTGGTCATGTTGAACCTCTGATCAGCGTCCCTGCATGCGGAGCGGAGGGCTGTTCACCGGCGCCAAGGTTCCATCTTCAGTGCCGGTTAGATTCGTTGCCTCTTCTTCCGTAATCGCTACATTGTGAAAGACTTCGTATTGCTCCAGGGTAGGGGCAAAAAATTCCACGACAAATTCGTTTGGCACCCCCATGGGTTGGGTAATTTCGGTGAGCAAGGCCCGAATAAAGTCACGTCGCTGCAGCGGTTTTAACTGCCGAGAAGCTTCATCCCAAAGTAGAATCGTACCGTAGACGCCCTCGTTGGTGTAATGAAGATCCAATTTCCCAATAGTCATCGGTTGGCGCTCGCTGGTCATTTGATCCAGGTCAAAGAGCGCGTATTGCTCCGAACTATTGGTGCGTACCAACCGTTTCAGCTTTAGGTTCATCGCTCATACTCACCGAGATCGTCATCATGGGTTCGGCTATGCCAGGGTTCATCATCCAGATCGTCGTCCAGGTCGGCCTCTTCGTCAAAGAGGGCCACATCATTGCTGTCTGCAAAGAAGGCCATCTCTTCCAGCGCGGCTTCGGCGG
>CAZTXO010000280.1:0-1538 GCA_964617515.1 uncultured Saprospiraceae bacterium
GATGATTCCTCGGCTGCGTTGCAGGCGGCCCTCTTGCGTGACCCAGAAAATGCCTACACCCATGCTAATCGGGGGTGGGTGGAAATGGAACGCAACAATCCGCAAGAGGCCATGTTGCACTTCCGCGAAGCGTTGCGTTTGAACCCGGAAATGGCCTGGGCGCGCCAGGGCATTGTCGAAGCGCTCAAGGCGCGCAACGTGGTCTATCGCTGGCTGCTGCAATACTTTTTCTGGATGTCCCGCCTGAGTGGGCAGGCCCGCTGGATGGTGATCATGGGCGCTTACTTTGGCGCACAATTTGTCTCCAGCCTCTCCGAAAGCAACCCAGCCCTCAGCCCGATTCTCACCCCACTTAGCTATCTCTACCTGGTTTTTGTTTATCTCAGTTGGACTGGCACCACGCTCTTTAATTTGCTCTTGCGGCTGGATCGCTTTGGCCGGTTGGTGCTTTCCGATGTGCAGGTGCGGATTGCCAACGTGGTGGGTGGTCTCTTTTTGTTGGCGCTCTTGGCTTTTGCTTTTGGCTGGGTCACTGACAACGCACTGGCTATTGTGGCTGCCATCTGGGCTGCGCTGATGGTGATTCCATTAGCTGCCACGCTCAATCGCGCCGGGCGCGCTCGGATTATCTTGGGCATCTACACTGCGGGTTTGGGGATCATTGGCCTGGTCGGCATGATCGTTGCTGCTTTGAATGTGGGGCCGCTAGACCCCTTTGTCTCCTTTTTCCTGACTGGCCTGTTTCTCTTCACCTTGTTGGCCAATGCGGTACGGTAATGGGCAGCGAAGCATCTGCCCATTACCGTACCTGCCTTCACTCATCGGCAACCTATTGATGCATGGCGGGGTAAATCCAACCATTAACTTCTGCTCACCGCTAATAGAGAAAACAAATAAAAGTCGCATGATTGTTTCGTAGGCACGCCCCGTGCGCACTGAACTGCATCTTTTAAATGATTTCTCTATCAGGTCGTTCCAAAGAGTAAAATCCCTCAAACGTCCCCGCACCGGCCAGTTCTATACTGGTTAACCAACGTGTTTGTGGCCTGTGCGGGGGCGTTATACTTTGCTCTGGTTAGAAGTGCGCTTTTATCCAGTCGTAAAAAGCGCACTTCTAACCCAACCGCAGTATATTCCTGGGATTGGCCTAACGCACCACCACCGGCAAGTAGGTGTGATTTGACGGAATCTGGTTGCCCACGTTGGTGGGCGTAGCCGTTGGCGTATCGGTGAGCGTCGGGGTTGCCGTTTCCGAGCCGGTTGGTGTTGCGGTTGGTTGGCGTGTCCCCGTTGGCGTTATGGTCGGGGTAAGGGTGGGTGTGCGTGTAGGGGTAAGCGTTGGACTGGGCGTTGCCGGTGGTTCCAGCGGGCCGGTGCCCAGCGGCATATAATCGACCACCCCTAACCCGTTGTCATCCAAGGCGTGCCAAACGGTCAGTTCAACCTGGTTGGGATCGGCGCTGGCCCAAATGTTGTTCTTGGCATTGATGGTGGCGCTGCCTACCACATTGCTGTTTTGCAGGTTGGCGTCTACACCA
>CAZTXO010000281.1:0-1537 GCA_964617515.1 uncultured Saprospiraceae bacterium
ATGTATAGCGATAGACGGCGCTGCCGGACTCGATGGCGCTGGCGCCGATCCACTCTTCGTAGCGGGCAAAGACAAAGCCAGATCCATCGGGTAGCCAGGCCAACCCAGTGACCAAACATGTCAGATTGCAGGCTCCCAGATCGAAAAACTCACGCTGACCAGCATCCCCTATCGGCGCCTGAAATATACTGGAATGGCCGGCATCTTCTTGCACAGCGGCCAGCAGTTGATCGGCAGTATCCGGTGTGGGTCCAGGTTTGGCCAGAAAGACGCGTCCCTCAAGCAGGTATTGACTATAGTCGAGAATGCGTGTACCAGGCGACGTGGGTGGCGCATCAGCAGTGATCTGCCAGATATTGTTTTCCTCCTGAAAGCTAAGCTGCGTTGCCTCGGCGGCCAGGTAGAGCAGATCGTTGCCGTTTTGTGTCCAGGCTGGCCGAATTGCCTGCGGGCACGTATAATCATCCGCCACCCCAAAGCGAATGGTGCCGGCGTCAGTCGTCTGACCTGCTACCACATCGACCCAAGCCTCTTCGTTGTAATTACACCAATTCGTGGTGAGATCATTGGGGTCATAGAGACGGATCGATTGGCGGACATTGTCCCCCAGATCCGCCACGGTTTGGGTGATCTGATAAGCATAGCCCAACTTGGCTGGAAAACTGATCGCGTTGTCGGCCCCTTCAATGTAGAGTTGTACATCACCAGAGGCATAAGAGGTGAGCCAAAAGGTAACTGTGCCGGTTGGATGGGCGCCGTCCCCTGCGCTAGGTGGGCGGGTCAAGCGCCGCAACTTTGCGCCATTTGTGGCTACGCCATAAATATCACGCGCGTACAGAGAGCGCTGCCAGTCATGACCGCTGTCAAAGGCCAGTTCGCCGGCATCGCGCCGCCAACTGAGTTCCCCAATGCCATTTACCCGCGGTGTATCAGCCGACACTTGCCACAGCAGACGATCATTGCTGCCGTCGGGGTTAATCAGGCGGATCTGCTCGTTGTCACGGCTAGGCCCCACATAGGCAATCGCCTCTTGCGGGGCATCGTCAGCGGGGGTTGAGTGAGCCGCGGATTGGGTATGCTGCGCCGCCTTCGCCACAGATGAATCAAACATTTGCACAGTCAAAAGACTGAATAGTAAGAAAAGTGTGAAAAACTTGTTACGTCTAATCTGCACCCTCATTTTGAACCCCTTCTCTGTTCGATCTCTATCTTGGTTGCCGGGAAGCGCTATTGTAAAGTCTACACATCCATAGCCTGCACAAACGCATGGGCCGCTTGCTGGCGCCAGAGCCGTTGCAGAATCAACCCGCCAAATTTGCCAAACCGTTGGGATGCCTGGGTTCGTTGCGGCGGCTCACCCAGGAAAACGATGAATTCATTTAGGTCGTAGTCTGTACCGACTCGATAGGCATAACCACTGCCCTGGATCAGATGCTGAACGCGCTGATTCCTTGGGTCAGACAAGACACGCAGCTGGCGAATCTGCCTGGCCTGGGCACGGTGATGCAACTGTTGCCACAGTTTGCGGCCAATGCCG
>CAZTXO010000282.1:0-1528 GCA_964617515.1 uncultured Saprospiraceae bacterium
CTTACCGTAATCTTTCCGCATTGGTCACGTGTCACACCCTATACGTCGTCTTACGACTTAGCAGAGTGCTGTGTTTTTGTTAAACAGTCGGTTGACCCATTTCACTGCGACCCTCTTGCGAGGGCACCCCTTCTTCCGAAGTTACGGGGCTAGATTGCCGAGTTCCTTAACGAGGTTTCACTCACGCGCCTGGGTATACTCTACCCACCCACCTGTGTCGGTTTACGGTACGGGCGACCTTGGAAAGGGGCAAAGGCTTTTCTCGGTGTTTGCTTTAATGGATCTGTCTTGGCCGTAGCCTCAACATCCGCTTGCGCGACGGTCACTTTCAATCGACCGCCCATCTCCGCACCCACGTCACCTTTACTTTAACCAAAGCCGGTGCTGGAATATTAAACCAGCTGTCCATCGTCTACGCCCTTCGGCCTCGACTTAGGTCCCGACTAACCCTGTGAGGACGAACCTTGCACAGGAAACCTTGGGTTTACGGCGGCCAGGAATCTAACCTGGCTTATCGCTACTCATGTCTGCATTCTCACTCGTAGAAACTCCACGGGTGCTTCCGCCCCCGCTTCAACGCTGCTACGACGCTCCCCTACCAATGAAATCAGACGGATCCGATTCCACTCCAGAGCTTCGGTATGACGCTTATCGCCAATCATTTTCGGCGCGAAAACACTCGATGAGTCAGCTATTACGCACTGTTTAAATGATGGCTGCCTCTAAGCCAACATCCTCATTGTCTAAGTATCTTCACATCCTTTCCACTGAACGTCATTTGGGCACCTTAGCTGCTGGTCTGGCATGTTTGCCTCTCGCCGACGAAGCTTATCCCTCGCCGACTGACTCCCGAGTTCTATTGCGCGGCATTCGGAGTTTGATTGAATTCGATACCCGGGTGTGGGCTCTAGTTCATCCAGTGCTCTACCTCCACGCATCAACACTCGAGGCTAGCCCTAAAGCTATTTCGGGGAGAACCAGCTATCACGGGGTTTGATTAGTCTTTCGCTCCTACCCACAGTTCATCAGAGGACTTTTCAATGTTCACCTGTTCGGACCTCCACGCGGTATTACCCGCGCTTCATCCTGACCATGGGTAGATCACCTCGGCTTCGGGTCTACTGCCAGCGACTGAAATGCCCATTTCGGACTCGCTTTCGCTTCGCCTCCACCCCAGAAGGGCTTAGGCTTGCCACTGACAATAACTCGCAGACTCATTAAGCAAAAGGCACGCCATCACCCCTTGCGGGGCTTTGACACCTTGTAGGCACATGATTGCAGGTTCTATTTCACTCCGCTCACAGCGGTGCTTTTCACCTTTCCCTCGCGGTACTTGTTCACTATCGGTCGCCAATTAGTATTTAGCCTTACGCGGTGGTCCGCGCGGTTTCACACGAGACTTCACTTATATCGTGTTACTCAGGAACTCCCTAGACGTGTTTCGGTTTTCGATTACGGGCCTCTCACCCTCTATGGAGCGATTTTCCATTCGCTTCACCTAACGTCCACCCTATCACATCGGGGTCCT
>CAZTXO010000283.1:0-1527 GCA_964617515.1 uncultured Saprospiraceae bacterium
GGGGATCTACGGGTTCTTGCGTGGGGATCTACGGGTTCTTGGCTTGGTACACGCGAAAGTCCTGCCCCTTGACGGTAAGGACGGCTAGGAGCAATTCCCCATCGATGCGGTCCTGTGACACCTGGAATGAGAAGCTCCTGGTCCGTACGTGGAGTGGAAAATTGCCGCCGCGGGCAAGATGGTCGGAGATTTCTGACGTCAGAGCGGTAACGATGTGGGTGGCGAGCTGCATGTATTTCCCGTAGGAGTACTCATTGTCCTGTCCAAACCCAATTGTCCCGCACTTCTTCGAGCCAGGCTGCGAAGCGGAGAGCATCGAGATCGGCCATCCGGATGCGCGTTGCGCTGAAGCCCGCGCCTTCGAGCCGCTTGTGCATCTCATGCCCGTAAGTGGTGTTCATGCTGTGCACCAGGATTGGCACCGTCCGAGGAAAGCGGTTGCATATGGCGGTGACGATGTCCGAACCCGAGGTGCGTGAGTCCATGTCCGTCTTTGGCTGGGTGTTCAGATCGTGGTCGAGGCAGATTCCCGCAATGCCCTCGGCCCCCCGGCTTACGACTCCCATCGCTTGTCCGCCCGTGGTCGCTTCGATCAGGACGAAGTGTGAATCTTCCAGCCACCGGCGGAAGAGCTCGATCCGACCGCTATTGTCCTCAATTAGCAGAATCCTTGGGCGAAGCGGGGACATCACCGTGTTCAGGATTGGTTGGAGTGAATGGTCGTCGCCACAGCGACCCGGATGGCGGCCGCGTCGTATCGGGCCGGGCCGACGGACGTGCGTAAAGCCTCGACGAGCACCTTGTGATCCGCCAGCGACTTCGCCCTTCCCGCAGCGAGCCTGGCAGCCCGCACCCGCTCGAGTCCGAGTTCGATGTGCCTCTTGCCAGAAGGGTTTGCGGCCTGCTCGAGCAGTTCGCGCAGCGCGTGCCTGCAGGTGGACGTAGGTGTGGAGTTGCCGTGCGCCTTGTGCTGATGAACGACCAGCTCGTGGCGGTCGCGGCGAAAGGTGGAGTGCAGACGGACCTCGGCGAGCGACAGGGGCTGGCGGGAAGCGCCGTGGAGTACCAGCACCATGAAGCTCGTGGACTTACGGCAGTCGCGAACCGTCCTTGAGAGCTCCGAGCCTCCCGCGATGCAAAGGTCCATTCGCCGGCCGGCGGCAGCAATGCTCTCGCGGCTGGTCAGCGCTTCGATTCGTCGGGTTCCCTGGCTTGACACGAAATCGCCGGGGATGAGCGGCCAAAGGTCGGCCGGAAGCGTGGGGGCGTGGTCGGCCTCGGAGTCGGCGGGCAGCGCAGCTCGTACTCGCTTGAAGCGCTTGGCGGCCTCGATCAGCGTCGCGAGGTCCAGATGCGCAATCAGGTGGTCGACAGCACGAACCGCCCGGGAGTGGGCCTCGATGGCTTCCAGCCTGTACACCCGCTCCCCCATGGCAGCCAATGCGTCGATGAGGCTTCTCCGCAACTGTGTAATCGCGGCCGTGGCGGCTGCAAGCTCCTCGCCGAGGGCCTGCAGCTTTGCCAGGT
>CAZTXO010000284.1:0-1521 GCA_964617515.1 uncultured Saprospiraceae bacterium
AAGGGGTGTGTTGTTTTCTTTGTCAGTGGACAAAAGGAGTGTGTTCTTTCCCGTTTCACCTTTGCCGGTTGACGTTTCACATTTAAGAAACAGCTCATAAAACAAATGCTTCTCATTCGTTTTCTTAAGCGATTTTCCTTTTGGCGTTCCGCCGATCAGCACCTTCGCCTTAAAGTCCATAATCATAGGCATAATACTCTCAGTCCACAACCTTCTATTCTTAAGTACAATTCCCGCCTCATTAATAACAATGAGCGCGTAGCCGAAGCCTTCGATATTCTCTGGCTTATCCGCACTCCTAAAATCACAAATACTCTTCCCGATCTTAAGATCATTCCTGTTAGCCCGGTACTTATAATATTCTTTCGGTATAGTTCTAAGTACTGGCATAAAATATCTCTCGACATATCGTTCGATATTTCCATAAATGGTATCAACCCAAAGTACAGGTGTAACACCTTCGATCATCTGTTCCATAACATAATTTGCAAAGCCCCTCGTCAAACCGAATCTTCTTCCTTTGGCGATGATCTTATATCGTGCATCACTTTCAAAAAATATCTTTGATTGATTAGGATGGTACTTTATTTCTAATTTTAATTCTTTGCCCATTCCGGTTCATTCATTTGGGTGATCGTTCTAACTACAGTCAGTTTCAGTTCTCCGCTCTCTTCCACTTTCTCAGTTTGTCCGAGATATTGTTTCCCGAGCCAGATTAGCATTGTAACATTTCCCTGCATCGCAACTTGTATCTGCTTTCTCTTTAACCTCTCTTTAAGATTAGCCTTTCCTTTTATAAGAAAAATCTCAAAATTCCTTTTTAAGGTATTTTCATCATAACCCAATGCTTCGGAAATTTCTTTATTTGTTAATCCATAGGAAGCAAGCTTTTCTATTCTTTGCTCCTCACTTAATTCTAATTTTTTCTTTGGTTTTTTATTCATTTCAATCTCAATTTCATTTGCCTAATTTAATTAGTTTAACAATGCAAAAATAAATATTTTATTAAGTAATTCAAAGATATTATTTGCTTTTATTAGGTTATTTATTTATTTTGCAATATATAATAAAGTAATTATTATTATTTCATTAATAATTAAGGTTCAATAAAATGGAATTTGAAATATTTAAAACCGGATCACATACTTCTGACAAAGGGATCACTAAAGATTACTCTCTTGATGATCTGAATTTTATCGCTCAGTCTTATGATCCTTCAATCCAGGAAGCACCGATTGTTATCGGTCACCCTATTGATAGTTCCCCCGCCTTCGGCTGGGTTGAGTCCCTTAAAGTTGTTGGTGATAGGCTTATTGCTAAGGCTAAAGACTTAATCCCGGAGTTTAAGGAAGCTCTTTCTAATAAACTTTACAAGAAAAGGAGTATATCTCTTGATTCCGAAGGCAAGCTCCGGCACATCGGTTTTCTTGGTGGAGCATTGCCCGCTGTAAAAGGTTTGGCGGATATTCAGTTCTCTGATGAAACTACTAATACAATTGAATTTAGCACGGATTCTACTGA
>CAZTXO010000285.1:0-1521 GCA_964617515.1 uncultured Saprospiraceae bacterium
ATGGGCTCCGTGCCCACCAGGAAGCTCTCGTTGAACGGCTTGCCGCCGCAGTTCGGATTGAACCGCTTGCCCGTGGCCTTGTCGATGTCCACGTAGACCACACCCTCCTCGGGAGGCAGGAAGCCGCGATTCCCGAGGCCCGCGACCGCGGATTTCATGAATTCCGCCCAGATGGGCAGGGCCGCGCGTGAGCCGGGCAGGTTGATGGGCGAGTTGTCGTCGTAGCCCACCCAAACGATGGTCACGATGTCGGGGGTGAAGCCCGCGAACCACGCGTCGCGGGTGTCGTTGGTGGTGCCGCTCTTGCCCGCGGCCTCCACCGTGAACCCCATGGATCGCGCGGCCGCGCCCGTGCCCTCGTTGAGGACGCTCTCCATCATCCGGGTGACGAGGTACGTGGTCTCCTGCCGGACCACGCGGGTGGCGGACTGCACGCCCGTCAGTTCGAACGCGGTGCCGTCCTCGGTGGAGGCCCGATACAGCGCGAAGGGCTCGCGCTTGAAGCCCCCGGAGGCCAGGATCTCGTAGGCGGTCGCCATCTCCAGCGGGCTCGCCTCGAACGATCCGAGGGCGACCGAGGGCACCGCCTTCACCGTCTTCGTGATCTTCATCCGCTCCTTCCACAGGTCGGCGATCCTCGCGTAGCCGATCATTTCCGCGACCTTCATGGTGGCCACGTTGAGGCTCTTGGCGAGGGCGCGGCGCAGGGTCACCGGCCCGAGGTACTCATCCTCGAAGTTCTGGGGGATGTACTCCTTGTCCTCGTAGAAGAAAACGTAGGGCGAGTCGTCGACCACGGTGGCGGGGGTGATGGGAGGCAGGGCCGGGTCATCGAGGGTGGCTTCGAAAGCGGCCAGGTAGACGAAAGGCTTGAAGGTCGAGCCGGGCTGACGCTGCGACTGGACCACCCGGTTGAACTGGCTCTGGGTGTAAGAACGGCCGCCCACCAGGGCCAGGATCCCTCCCGTTTTCACATCGAGGGAGATGAGCGCGCCCTGCAGCTTCATGCCGTCCGGCCGCTTGAGCTTCGCGTCGAGCTCGGTGAGGCCGGCCTCCAGGGTCTCCTGGGCCACCCGCTGCAGGCGCAGGTCGAGGGTGCTCTCGACCTTCAGATTGTGAAAGCCGCTCTCTCCGAACTTGGTCTTGAGGTCCCGGCGGACCAGGTCGATGAAGTAGGGCGCGTCCAGGCCCGGGCTCGACTTGGAGCGTACCTCCACCGGTTCGGCGGAGAAACGGGCGAGGTCGTCGGCCGAGATGAAGCCCTCGTCCGCCATGGCCCGCAGCACCGCGTTGCGCCGGGTCTGGGCGCGGTCCGGGTGGCGCATGGGGTTGTAGGGATTGGGCGACTGGATCATCCCTGCGAGCAGGGCGGATTCCGTGACCGACAGGTTGGCGATGTCCTTCTGGAAGAAGACCCGGGCGGCCTCGCCCATGCCGTTGATGTTGAAGGAGCCCACCTGGCCGAGGTAGATCTCGTTCACGTACAGCTCGAAGATCTCCTTCTTGGAGGCGCGCCGCTCC
>CAZTXO010000286.1:0-1521 GCA_964617515.1 uncultured Saprospiraceae bacterium
CCGCTACTTCACGGGATCAAAAAGCTCAAATTCCGGTATTACCGGAAGGAGAAGGAAACCTGGTTCGACAACTGGGACTCCGACAACTCCGAAACCAAGAACATTTTTCCGGATCTGGTGGAACTCTCCATCGACGTGACGGGGGGAGAGCGCAAGCAGTTCGAAGGGCAATACCGGTTCCGCCTGGAGGTGCCGATTGAAGGCATTTCGCCGAACACCTGAGCGAACCCGTGATCCCGCCAACCGCCGCGGGATCGCCCTCTTCATGGTGCATTCCGCCATCGGGAACCTCGCCGTTCTGGTGACCGAGTTCACCTACGTCGCGCAGGTCAACCAGCGTCTGGCCTACAACCGCCTGGATGAGATCTCAGCGTTCTACACCGCCAAGAGCGCCCTCAAACTGTCGTTGCTGCGTCTCAAGGCCTACAAGCAGGTTCTCGGAGCGATCGGGAGCAATCCATCGATCTCCGGAATGGTGCCGCCCCAGTTGATTGAACAGATCTGGCGCTTTCCGTTTGTCTATCCCCTTCCCACCGAACTTCCCGGTCTGACCAGCGGAGACAAGACCTCCATCGAGAAATTCCAGGCCGCCTCGGGCATTGCCGGCACTTTTTCGGCCGAAATCGCGTCCGAATCGTCCAAATTCAACATCAACCTGATCCTCGAATCCTTTCACAAGGTGCAGCCCCCCCAGCAGCAACCCAACCAACCCAATCAGGGGCAGCCCAATCAGCCCAACCAGGCCCAGCCGCAGACGCCGGTCTTCAATCCCGAAACGGCCCGACGAAACCTGGTTCAGATCTTTTCGAACATCCTGCAGTCCAAAGTCCAGGCCGACGAGGATTTCGCAGCCGAATATCGGGATTTCCGGATCGAGGATCTCACGGAAAACATCATCGCGTGGGCGGACCCCACCTACGAGTCCAGGAGCAATTTCCGCGAATTCGAGAAACAGAGAAAGGGCGCGCCCTTTTATTCGCTCACCGAGCTGCACATGATCCCGCCCATGGACGAGCGGCTGTATGACCTCTTTTCCCGGTCGATCACCGCCAACCTCTCCAATTCCATCAACATCAACACCCTCGAGGACCAGATGCTCAAGGCCCTGGTCCCCGAAATGACGGACGAGGAACGAAAAAAATTCTTCGAATTCCGGGACGACCCGATCAAGGGCAAGCGTTTCACCAAAGGCGACGAGTTCTTCGACTATCTCGGACGCGAGGTGGCCTATTTCGTGGGCGGCGGGACGACGGCCCTGCAGAATTACAAGAACGAGCTCAGCCAGCGCAACATCCGCCTCATCACGGACGAAACGGAATTCAGGATCACGGTCCGCGCCCAGGTCAACCGGGCGACCAAGGTGCTGGAGGCATGGGTCAGTCTGACGGACTCGTCGACCGGACCGACCACCCAGCCGGGCCGAGTCCCGCACGGCTCGCCCTTGTGACGCACTCCGAGTTTTGCAATCTATCTGTTACGCGCGCGAGATTGGCATCCGCATCGCGACCGGGGTGTGGAGGC
>CAZTXO010000287.1:0-1517 GCA_964617515.1 uncultured Saprospiraceae bacterium
GATCACCGAGGCGCTCATACGCTCAGGAGGTGTGGACCTGGTCGTTGTTGATTCAGTGGCAGCTCTTGTTCCGAGGAGTGAAATTGAGGGAGAGATGGGAGATGCGCAGATTGGTGTGCAGGCACGCTTAATGTCTCATGCACTTCGCAAACTAACAAGCGTATCGGCGAAATCAGGTACCACTATCATTTTCACCAACCAATCCACCTATTTAGACAATTTAGGTACTGCCAATTATCTTTGGGAATTTGACGACAGCACCACTTCTACTGATACCAACCCTACCCACAGTTTTCCCGCAGGGCAATATGAAGTCTGTTTAACTATCAACGTTTTGGACAATGCAGGTGGGTCTGTTTGCACCGACTCCACTTGCCAAACCATTACTATCAACGACTGTACTGCTGCTTTTCAATATGCCAGCAATAACGAAGGTCTCGCCACTTTCAGCGACTTTAGCACCAGCACAGCGGGCAATATCACCGCTTGGAGTTGGGACTTTGGCGATGGTGGTGCAGCAACTGCCCAAAATCCTACCCACCAATATACCGAAAGCGGCACTTATTCGGTCTGTTTAACAATTAGCACCGACCAAGACTGTACTGATACTTATTGCGAAGATGTTCCCATAACTATCAACACCTGCCAAGCTAACTTCACCTATGCTCCCAACGGCGCTAATATCGTTTTTACGAATGCTTCTACTGCTTCTGGCGGTTTGGTTAGCTATGAATGGCAGTTTGGTGATGGCACTTTCTCCACCGCTACCAACACATCACACATCTATGCCGAAGGGGAATACCAAGTGTGTTTAACCATCACCACTACTGCTGCCACCAACAACACCGTTTTGTGTACCGACTCCACCTGCCAAACCATCATTGTCGGTTGCAACGCCAATTTTGAAGCTAATGTGAACGAAAGCGGTTTGGCGAACTTTACCGACCAAAGCACTACCACCATAGGCAATATCGTGGCGTGGGCGTGGGATTTTGGTAATGGTAATACTTCCAATCTCTCCAATCCAAGCATACAATATATCGAAGCAGGTGACTATAATGTTTGTTTAACCATTACAACCGATACGCAATGCAGCGATGATATTTGCCAAATCATTACTATTAATTTGCCCGAATGCCAACCTCAATTGACCTACACCATTAACTATAACAACGATAACGAAGTTGTTTTCACCAACCTAAGCCCCACACCACCCAATTCCGTGAACGTGAGTTATTTCTGGGATTTGGGCGATGGCAGTAACAGTTCTGAAACTAATCCAACACATTTTTATGGAACAGACACCTACCAAGTCTGCCTAACCACTACCTATAGCGTAACGTTTAACAATGACTTTGTATCCGTTTGCACCGACTCCACCTGCCAAACCATTACTATTGGCAGTTGCGCGGCAGCGTTCCAATACACTACAACCAATACGGGTTTTACCTCTTTTAGCGATTTTAGCACCAGCACAGCGGGCAATATCACCGCTTGGAGTTGGGACTTTGGCGATG
>CAZTXO010000288.1:0-1516 GCA_964617515.1 uncultured Saprospiraceae bacterium
CATCGGTGCTGTCGAGCCAGGTGACATAGACAATGCCCTTGGAATCCACCACCGGCATCGGCCCTTGAATGACCCGCTTTTTGCCTTCACCTTCACTTTCACTTTGTTGGGGCACGGCGGCCAGCACTTTGGCCCGATAGTCAGCATCATCCCCGGCGATTACCGGGGCATTGTCGGGATGAGCTTGATTGATCGGCCCACCTTCCTGCTCACCGCTGCTGCCTTCACCGATGGTGCTGCGCACGGTGGGGCCAACCGCCACAGGATCAGACCAGGTTTGGCCCCCATCGGACGATGAAACCAATTTGGGCGTAGTCAGCGTTTCTGGAACGCCGAGCACCGGCAAGTCCCCAATGTAGAGGATATTGTAGCGGGTGACAAACTCGGTATAGGTGACATAGAGCATTTCTTGATCTTCAATGGTTGGATGAGGCCCTACCGCAATCCACGGCTTATCCAAAAAACCAAAGCTGATGGTGCCCTGGACATGGCCAGATGAATCCAAGCGGAGATCGGTTTTGATCTCGCTGCGAGCGCTGGAGACCGGCTCATTCCAGGTGAACCCACCATCGTTGGAAGCGGCCACGGCAATGCTAGAGACCAACGCTTCCCCGCCGGCTGAGCCGATAGAATAATCCTTTACCCCCATCGAGATAGAGGTGATAAAGACATTGTTTTTGTTGTCAAAGGCCAACACTGGGTCGCCGCCAGAGCCGAGATCATCGCGCAGATATTTGGTCTGTTTGGGGCCTTCCCAACTCATGCCGCCATCGATACTTACATAGACGCTGTTGCTGGGAAAGTTGTAGTCAATGGTACCCAACACCAGATGATCGGGGTCTTGCGGATTGACCGCCAGGCTGGGTTCGGTCTGCAAGGTGCGCCCACTAAAGTCACGCGTGACCAGCAAGTTGCGGCTAAAGGCTGGAGCTGGATTGCGATAAGGCACCAAAACGCCGGCACCGCTAGCCTGTAACACTGGACTGCTGGGGCTCACATTGAGCGGGCTGTCGGCGGCAGCCAAATTTGGCCCTTCTGGCGAAAGAAAGCTTTCGCCTTCGATCAGCGCACGGTTGTCAATCCCTTTGGCGATCAGCCAGGTTGAGCCGGAAAGCTGATTGCGAATCGGCTGCAGCAATTGGAGTTTGTCAAGCAAACTACCTTTCTGCTCTTCTCCCTCACCGCTTTTGGGCGGCCCGGGGATGGGAATCTGGGCTAGCACAGGGTGTACGGCGCCCAAAAGCAAGGCAAACACTACCATTAAGCCGGTCAAAGAACGCATTACTTTCATGGTCGGGCAGACCTCCATCTTCTTCTGTTGTAGGAAATTGATCATCTACACTGCGGTTGCAATGAGCACCGGAGTTTTTCAAAGCCATTTTCGAGAAGGAAAACTCCCATTCTCATTCAGAGCTTAGTTTAACGTAATCGTTAAACAAATAACGTAATAAAGAAGGTCAGAAAACTCACCAATTTGATGAGAGAATGATTAGAAAATTAGCCAGCAATGGCTGAG
>CAZTXO010000289.1:0-1516 GCA_964617515.1 uncultured Saprospiraceae bacterium
GTGAGCCCAAGGCCATCACCGATCTGCCCAAGGGTGCGGGTGCCGCCACCTTCTCGCCCGACGGCAAGACCATCATCTTCACCAGCACCACCACCGACGAGGACCTCAAGCTCGCGAAGAATCCTCCGAAGGAGCCTGCGAAGGAGTCCGACGTCAAGGTGATCACGCGCGCGGTCTACCGTTCGAACGGGGGCGGGTACAACGATCCCACCCGCAAGGCCCAGATCTGGGCGGTCTCCCTCTCCGACGGCTCGGTGACCGAGCCGCGCCGTCTCACCAACGACGAATTCGGCGCGGGCGCACCCCTCTACTCGAAGGACGGGGCCACCCTGTATTACCGCTCCCTGCACGTCAAGGAGCCCTACTACGAAGATTCGCACAGCCAGATCTGGTCGGTGCCCGCCACAGGCGGCGAGTCGAAGCTGGCCTTCGACTTCGAGGGCGGCATGGGGGACTACGACTTCTCGCCCGACGGCAAGCGCCTCGCGTTCACGGGTACGAAGAACATGAAGCCGACCCGCTCCTACGACCAGTCGGACCTGTTCATGTGCGACGTGACCAACGGAGCCATCGGCGCACCGAAGAACCTGACCGCGACCTACGATTTCGAGATCGGCGGGGGAGTGGGCGGCGATCAGGCGCCCCCGCGCGGCGGCTCGAACGGCGGCATCGTCTGGAGCGCGGACGGCAACTCGATCATCCTCAAGGTGGGCGAGCAGGGCCGGGCGAACCTCAAGCGGATCGATTCCCGCACCGGCGCGGTCACTCCTCTCACCACCGGAGACCAGGACGTCATGCAGTACGGAGCGTCCGGCGATGCGAAGACGCTGGTGGCGCTCATCTCCAACACCGTGGTGCTCGGCGACCTCAACGCGGTGGACGCGGCCACGGGCAAGGCCACCCGGCTGACCTCGTTCAACGACGAGCTGTTCAAGCAGCTCGATCTCACTCCCGCGGAGGATGTCTGGTACACGAGCTTTGACGGGAAGAAGATCCACACCCTGGTTCAGAAGCCGCCGCACTTCGATCCCTCGAAGAAGTACCCGCTGATCCTCAACATCCACGGAGGGCCGCACTCGGCCTACGGCCACACCTTCTTCCACGAGATGCAGTGGATGGCGGCCAAGGGCTACCTCGTCCTCTATCCGAATCCGCGCGGCTCCACCACCTACGGTCAGGACTTCGCGAACATCATCCAGCACCACTACCCAGGGGACGACGCCACCGACCTGCTCCTCGGGGTCGACGACATGGTGAAGAAGGGCTGGGCGGATCCCGGCAAGCTCGCGGTCACGGGCGGCAGCGGCGGCGGCGTGCTCACCAACTGGATCGTCACCCACGACCAGCGCTTCAAGGCCGCGGCCTCGCAGCGCTCCATCGCCGACTGGTCCGGCTTCTGGTACACCGCCGACTTCGTGCTCTTCCAGCCGACCTGGTTCAAGGCTGCGCCCTGGCAGGACCCGAAGGACTTCGCGGCCCGTTCCGCCATCACCTTCGTGGGCAACGTGAAGACCCC
>CAZTXO010000290.1:0-1514 GCA_964617515.1 uncultured Saprospiraceae bacterium
AAGTAGTACTGGCCGTCGTTCAACATCTTGGATAGGGGTTCGTAGCCGGCCCCGCTGCGCAACGGCACAGTATCATCCCCCAGGGTATCGAGCATGGGGATTGCCGGAACCTTCGTCTCATGCTTGCAGATGAGCTTGTCGCTCCATAGATCCTTGGCACACACCTCACAGAAACCGTCACAGACCCAGAGGTGCCCCCAAGTGGGCGTGCCTGTGCCAATGAGAAGACGCGATTGGTGGCCGTGTTCACTTCGACAAAGGTCGGCTCGCCCCCGACCGGGATCGAGCCAAGGGGGGCTAGCGTGGAGGCTTGCACCACGCGTATATCCCCCCCACCGAAGTCCGCCACATAGACCCGGCCAGTCGTGGGGTTGACTGCCACTCCCCACGGCAGCCTGCCAACGATCGCTGCTCCGGTGAGGTCAGTCTTGCCAGTCCCATTCAACTGCAGCAGTAATCCATTCTCACGGCTGGTGACAAAGACCTTGCCATCTAACGGGTTGACGGCTATGCCATTCACCCTGTCGGCCGCCGGCAGATAGGGATCGGCAAAGATGGTCAGGTTGTTGTCGCCTCGGTTGCCGACGATCACTCGTCCACCGATGGAATCCACCGTGATTGCAAAGGGATCGTTGCCGGTCGGCTCATGATTGATAACCTGGTTGCCAGGGTACCCGATGATGCTGACGGTATTGGCCGTACTGTTGGTAAAAAAGGCGTATTGACTCGCCGGGTTGACGGCCACCCCGCCACCGTTGGGACCCCCTGATCCGATTGGCTGGCGGCTCACTTCACTCAGTCCCGTATCAGTCGCCTGGTAGATCACGGCCGTATTAACACTCCCGGCAGGTGCGCACGCCAGGTAGAGATTGTTGGTGGTCTGGTTGAAGGCCACACCGTAAGGCGCTGCCGGATGGGCGCCGCAAGGTTGGAAGGTTGCACCCGGTTGTGGCTCCCATCCGTGGTCAGCCTCCAAAGTCACCAGGGTGGCGGATTCGCGAAAGGTGACGTAGATCCGGTTCAAGTTCGGGTTGACCGCCAGTCCCCAGGCGCCCGTGTCTCCAGGGGTGACCACCTTTTCGGTCACATAGGTGTTGTTGTTGATCACGGCGATTGTGTTTGTGCCGTGATTGGCCACAAAGACGCGCTGCACACCCGGCAGGATGCCCACAAAGGTAGGTTGTGCCCCGGGGTTCATGGGGATGGTGGTCAACAGCGCCAGGGTGTCGGCAGCCAGCACGCTGAGCGTGCCACTGCCAAAGTTGGCCACCCAAACCCGGTTCGTGGTGTCGTCGACCGTTACACCCCAGGGCTGGCTGCCCACAACAGCTTGGCCAAGCAAACCGTAGGTGTCTGGGTCCAGCATATAGAGCCTGCCGTTGTCTCGGCTGGTGACATAGATGCGGCGATTGATGCCATGCACGGCTAGCCCATTGGGCGTCTGCAGACCGGGCACGGTGATCGTCTGGTTGGTTGGTGCGGTCTCCGCCGCAAGCGAGGAATTCACTGTAACT
>CAZTXO010000291.1:0-1509 GCA_964617515.1 uncultured Saprospiraceae bacterium
GAAGGACGTGGCATAGGGCTTCACCACAAAATTGAAGCCTACCAAAAACAAGATCTGGGAATGGACACCGTTGAGGCAAATGAAGCCCTCGGATTTGGTCCTGACCTTCGCAACTACGACGAAGCCATCGAAATACTACGCAGCCTAAATATTAACCGACTCCGATTGCTCACCAACAATCCAGCAAAAGTAAGCGCTTTAGAAAAAGGTGGCATTCAGGTAATAGATCGGATCCCATTATTCGCCCAACCCAATGAATTTAATAAAACCTATCTGGAGACAAAACGCGAAAAAATGGGCCACCTGTTCCCTTGAAAAGGAGAAAGCCCAAAATCAATGCTCAACAATTAGTAGTCTGGAGTCATTAAAATTGAGTTATTGATCTGATAAATTTCATCAACCTACCATCCTGAAAGTCTAACATCCTAAAAGTCTAACAACCTAACAGTCTAACAGTCTAACAGCCTAACAGCCTAAAAGTCTAACAGCCTTTAGCCTCATAAATTGCTTTATTTTGTGGTTTAATTCCTAGCATGTCCGAACTCGCAAAAGCTTTTTTAAATCTAGTAAAAATTATGGATGATCTTAGGGAAGGCTGTCCCTGGGATAAAAAACAAACCATACATACGCTTAGATCCTTAACGATTGAAGAAACCTACGAGCTTGCAGACTCAATTTTGCAAGAAGATTATAAAGGCATTAAAGAAGAATTGGGTGACCTGTTGCTCCACATTTTATTTTATGCACGAATTGGTAAAGAACAAAATGCATTTACACTGCAAGATGTCATTGAAACGATTTCTGAAAAACTCATTCACCGGCATCCGCATATCTATGGAGATGTGAAAGTAGAAAACGAAGAAGAGGTAAAACAAAATTGGGAAAAACTCAAACGAGCTGAAGGAAAAAAGAGTTTACTGGAAGGCGTTCCAAATGGTTTGCCAGCCATGGTAAAAGCTTTGCGCATGCAGGACAAAACCCGACAGGTCGGTTTTGAATGGAAACACATCGATCAGGTATGGGACAAAGTAGAAGAAGAAATGCATGAATTAAAATCTGCAGTCAATTCTAAATCCAAGCTCGAAGAAATCGAATTGGAATTGGGCGATGTCTTTTTTGCACTTATCAATTATGCACGCTTTTTAAAGCTGGATCCTGAAACCGCCCTGGAAAAAGTAAATCAAAAATTTAAAAACCGATTTCAATACATAGAACAACATGCCGGAAAACCATTGGAGGATATGAGTTTAGAAGAAATGGATGTATTGTGGAATGAAGCAAAATCAATTAATAATTAAAAATTAAGAATTAATAAATTCAAGAGGTCTTTAAATCTTCTTCGCATTCCATTCATCCTTAATTCGAGCATTCGTGGCAATCCATCTTCGTCTTCCATTCGTCCTAAATTAGTGCATTCGTGGCAATCCTTCTTCGTCCTCCATTCGTCCTAAATTCGTGAATTCGTGGCAATACTTCGTTTTCCATTCGTCCTTAATTCGAGCATTCGTG
>CAZTXO010000292.1:0-1508 GCA_964617515.1 uncultured Saprospiraceae bacterium
TTCCCATCCGCAACCGCTCTCATGGCCGCGCGCATGGCCACCTCGGTCTTCCCGTAGCCCACGTCGCCGCAGACCAGTCGGTCCATGGGCGTGGGGGACGACATGTCGGCGAAGACGTCATCGATGGCTTTCCGCTGGTCGGGCGTCTCCTCGTATTCGAAGGCGTTCTCGAACTCGGACATCCACGGCGACATGGGGGAGAAGGCGAATCCCTGTCGGGTCTTCCGCTCGGCGTGAACCTTGAGCAGCTCGGCGGCCATGTCGCGCATGGCCCGCTTCACCCGCGACTTGGTCTTGGTCCAGCCCGTCCCGCCCAGTTTGTCGAGGGCGGGATTGGAGGACTCCGCCGCCCGGTGCTTCTGAATCCGGTGGAAGGACTCGACCGGGACGCGCAGGAGGTCCCCGCCCTGGTAGCTCACCACCATGAACTCGGCGTCCGAGCCCAGGACGTTCAGGCTCTCGAGCCCCACGAACCGCCCGATGCCGTGGTCTTCGTGGACCACGTAGTCCCCGGGCTTCAGGTCGCGGAAATCGGAGAGGAATGAGCGCACCACGTTGCGGCGCTTGTGAACGTGGACTTCCTCGGGAAACACGTCGCCATCGGCGAGGAGACGGAGGCGGGAGTGGGAGAACTCAACGCCGCGGGAGAGATGTCCCGCTCCGACCTCGACCTGGGTCTCTTCGCCGGTGGCGATGCCGCCCTCGAAGAGCGACTCGGCCAGACGCTGGGCGCGGCCGGGCGTGCCCAGGAGGATGAAGGTCTTTCCCCCGCCCGCCTTGAGGTCTTCCCGAAGCTGCTTGAGATCGCCGCGATATTGAGGAGCCGGCCGGGAGCCGATGTGGATCGAGGGTCCGGCGGGCGCGAGCTCGTGGAGCTCGGTCCGTTCCGGTCGGGTCAGGTAGCTGCGAACGACCTCCGGGTCCACGAAGGTCTCGAAGGCCTGTGCGGTCCGGGGGTCCTCGGGATCGAGATCGGCATGGAGCGCGGTCTTGGCGTGCAACGCACGTTCCATCTCCGCGAACACCGATTCGGGGTCGATGACCACGAGCCAGTGCGGCGGCAGGATCTGGGGGATGGCGAGCCGCGACCCGCCCTCGGGCACGCCGAAGGGCAGGAGGGTCACTTCATCGATCTCGTGGCGTCGCCTCTGGGTGGAGGGATCGAACTCGCGCAGGCTGTCGATGCGATCGCCGAAGAACTCGATGCGCAGCGGCCAGAGGCGACCCGGGGGAAAGACATCGACGATGCCGCCGCGGCGCGCGAAGGACCCGGCCTCCACCACCGGATCCTCTCTGCGGTATCCCGCGCCGTCGAGGTGCTCCAAGAGCATGTCCACCAGCAGTTCCTCGCCCACGCGAACATGGAGACGCTTGCGCTCGATCTGGTCGGGAGCGGGGACGGAGTGGACGAGGGCCGCGGCGGAAAGGAGGACGGCCCGGACCGCGCCCTCCTGCAGGGCCAGGGTGGACTGGGTACGCTCGTGGTCTTCGGGCGTGGGCCCCGCCCC
>CAZTXO010000293.1:0-1506 GCA_964617515.1 uncultured Saprospiraceae bacterium
CTAGCTAGTTCTTGTTGCGAAACGCGAGAGAGGGAGAAATGGGCGTAGCTTCGCTAGTGTTCTCGCCTCAAAGCGTATGTTATGCGGCGAGTTTGGCTGCGATGTGGGTTAAGTTGTTGGCAATGACGCCCCAGCCAACCCATTTATCGAAGCCAGCTTCGCCGTGGTCGAGAGCGCGACCGAGTTGGTATTTGTTTTTGAGCACACTGATGCGTCCTTCAACGCCGGCATGGAAGCGACGACCGTGTTTGAACCAGGATTGTTGTTCATGTTGGCGACGGGCGTCATCCTTGCGCCCGGTCATAGGCAAGATGACGTGGTGAACGCCGTGGTTGATGGCATAGGTTTCATTGCCTGCCGAGTAGAGGCCGCGATCGGCGCTGGCCTGCCAGGGAGGATGACCGAATTGAGCGATGTGATGGTCAATGGCTGGTGCCCACTGTTCTGCTTCGTCCGGGTTGCCTGCCAGGAGTTGCCAGCGGGTGACGATGCCGCCATCGACCTCATCGAACCAGACTTTATGACCAAACTCGGTCTCTTTGCCCGGTTTCTTGCGCCGAATGATGGCGGTATGGGCCTCAAAGAGGCTGACGATCTTCGCGGTGGCAGGAAGCACTTCCTCCTGGAAGATGCGGCGAACCGCTTGGTCAATGGTTTGTTCAACCCGCGGCAGATAGGTTTCAAAGGTCTCAACCAGGCGCTGGGCCGTTTGACTCGTCTCGGTCTTGAGCGTCGTCACCACCGCTTGGGCTTGCTGCACGGTGGCCTGCGTTACCGTTACGAGTCGCTGATAGGCGGTTTTCAGCTGTGCTTTGGCCGTCACACTGCGTTGGCGAGCGGCGTTCGCAATCCGATGGGCCTGTTGCTTGGCGCTGCGACTGCGGTCTCGAAAAAGTTGCTTCGTCTGGTCAGTCGCCTCCCCGACCACCGCTTGGACCCGCTTGAGGGTGCGACTTAAGATGCGCACCCCATCGGCCAACAAACTGCTATCGGTCGGATAATGGATGTTCGTCTCGACCACGGTTCCATCGGTACGTAACTTGCGCCCACGCGTGACTTTGAGTTGCTTGGCTAAGTCAGTGACCCGTTCGTTGAAGGCATGCAGCGTTGCCGGACGCAGCGTCAACGCCCATTTATCGACCGTGGAGTAATCGGGCACCGCCGCCCAGTAGATGCGGCAGAACCAGCGCAGCACCAAACTATCTCGCACATGCCATTCCGTCTGGCGGTATGTCCAACTGTAGAGTCGTTTCACGGTTAACATGCGCAACAGCACTTCGACGGGACTTGAATACCGACCGGTTTCCTGTGTCTTTGCATAGCGTTGGCTAAAATCGTGCTTGATGAGCTTGTACAGTTCATCGTCGTCCAGCAACTTGTCGATTGCCGCCAGTTCCGGTTCCATTTCGATGGTTAACTTTTCAATCAGGGCCCAGAATTCGGCATCTGCCTCATATCGTTCGCGTAACATCGCGGCACCTCCTGGATACCTTGTCTCTCTCTATA
>CAZTXO010000294.1:0-1505 GCA_964617515.1 uncultured Saprospiraceae bacterium
GTGCGATGAGAGAGAGCAGACGCGACTCCTCGACGGTTTCTCCTTTCCACTCTTTGTCGAAGTTGAGCCGTCGAGGCTCATGCCTCGAACTCGCCTCTCCTTCGCCCCAAAGAAGATCGACGACGTCGCGGGCGAAGATCCACAGCTCTTCGGTTCAGGCGGACGGACGCTCTCGAACGCGCTGAGGGTCGCGCTGGCCCGAGCGCCGGGCAAGGGGGATCCCGCGAAGTTCCTCGCCCTCCTCAAGACGCTCCCGCCAGGCGAAATGACCGCGGCAGGGAGCGATCGCGAGATCGCGGAAGTTCGCAGCAACCGGGGCGACTGAGTACCGCTCGGCACCCAGGGGCCCGCGCGGCTATTCGGTGCTCATCGTCGGGTCGCGGGTTGAGTCGCTTCGATGTGTCCAACCCTTCTGTTCCCCGTTCACCTCGCGAAGCCGCACCGCAGCTGCGAGGCGGCACCGATCCGTGCCCGCAATTGAGAGACTGATCGGATGCTTCTCCTCGCCCTGATCGGACTCTTCCTGGCCGTCATTCTCTGGACTCGCGCGCGTGCCCGACCCCGCTTCAACCGCCGGCCGATGAAACAACGACCGGAGCCCCATGGCTTCCGGCGCAAGAAGCCGAAGTGTGCCCAGTCGCGCGGCCCCCCCCCGACTCCGCATGCTTTCGGCTAGAAACTGCTCTCCGCCAGGTCGTCAAGGAGTCCAAGCGTCTCGCAACCGTCAGTTCGAAGGCGGTCACGCGCTCTCAAGAAGGTGCGGACGCCGCGGAGAGGACAGCTCAGTTTTCGACGAGCGAAAGTGCTCAGTTTCCAGTGAGCGTTGAAGAAACGCAAACTCCGCCTACAACACGATGTCTTGGGGACCGACTTCGACGACCTCCGAGTCGACTACCCTCGCGGCAAGGCCATGCCCTGGGTCCCAACTACAGTCGAAGAGGAGCGCCATTTCTCGCGTGCTTTGGGAATCGCGTGGAAACCACACGCTCGTCGGAGTTACCACAACGCCGATCTCGTCGGTTTCGGCCAGGCGTGGGGCAAGGGCGTCGGCATCTGGGCCGAACATCCGCCGAAGGCTCTCAAGGCGACCTAGGTAGTGATCCAGAGTGGCGCGTTCGACCGCTGCCATGATCGCGACCGAGTCTCGGTTGAAGGCAAGAAATGCGCGTTTCTGGCCCTCGTCGATTTCGTCCTCTTCCTCTCCTTCGAATGCGAAAGGCACCGCGTACCGCTTACCCCCGAAGGAGATTTCGCTATTGAGCTCCCAGAAGTTGACAAAAGAAAGATCCCCGACAATCGGATCCAGACGACGCTTCGCCTCTGGCATTGTCCTAGGGCTTGGCTCCCTTCTTAATCTCGCCGACACCCCCCAGATGAGGAAACACAGGGTTGTTGATTCGGCTTGGAACTAGCTGCATCGTCTTCAAGTCCTCGACTTCGTGCCAAGTGTACTTGTTCTCGATTCGCCATCGCTTCAGATCGCGGACCGGTATCCCTAGCTTCTC
>CAZTXO010000295.1:0-1501 GCA_964617515.1 uncultured Saprospiraceae bacterium
CTGCTGCGCCGAGGCCACGAAGGACCGGAGCTTCGAAAGGGATTCCGGGTCGTCGGTGAGCGATACCACCGAGGTCACACCGGAGGCGAGGTAGGCCCCGAGGTCGTGAACCTCCCGCTCCTCCGATCGTTCCACCAGACTGCTTCCCACGCCGCCCGATCCGCCGAGGTGCACGTGGGAGTCGAACAGCCCGGGAATGAGGAAGCGCCCGTGAAGATCCTCGATCTCCGCGCCCGCGGGAAGCGAATCCTCGTCGCGGTCGAGGCCGATCTCCGCGACCTTGTGGTCGCGAAGCACGACCCGCGCGTTCTCGATCCGGCCGCCGAGACCGTCGAGCACGGTGGCGCCGCGCAGGACTCTCACCTTGCCCTTCGCGTCCCCGGGCTCGATGGCCCGCGAGCCCGGCAGCTCGCCCATGCGGAAGGCGGGGGCCACGAAGCCTGTCCCCACCATCAGGATGGTGAAAGACCCGAGGATGAGGCCGAGGGAGCGCCTCGAGATGGGCTCGGTGCCTTCCCAGCGGAACAACATCGAGGCGAGGGTCAGGCCGACGAGGCCGAGGGCCAGCAGGGTGGCGAGCGGCCCGAGGAGCAGGGACAAGCCCTCGCCGCGCACGATGATTCCCTGGAAGGCCTCCACGATGTAGGTGGTGGGCAGGAAGCGGGCGAAGCGCTTCATCGCGTCGGGCAGCAGGGCGAAAGGAAACGCCGAACCCGAGAGGAACATCAGGGGAAAGAAGAGGAGATTGATGATGGGCGGCGCCGATCGCATGTCCCGGGCCGCGCTCCCGACCAGGAGGCCGAGGGCCACCATGGAGAAGGCGGCGAAGAGGAAGACCACGGCGAGGGCTCCGAGCGAGCCCATGATCTCGGTCTTGAAGGCGAGCTTCGCGACCATGAGCACGAGGCAGAAGGTGATCGCGTTCTGGACCACCGCGGTGGTGCCGTGGGCCACGATGACGATGGGCGCGGTCAGCGGGGTTACCCGGAACCGGCGGAGAACCCCGGTCTCGCGGGCCAGGACCATGGGCATCACGATTCCGAACAGGCTCCCGGAGATGAGCATGGTGGTGAGAAGGCCGGGCAGCATGAAGGTGGCCGCGCGCGCGTTGCCGCGGGCCATGACGCCGCCGAAGAGGAAGAGGAAGCCCAGGGGGAAGGCCACGGACCAGAAGAGAGCCGCCTTGGAACGCAGGAAGGCGGTGAGCTGGGCTCGGACGAGGGCGCGGTAGCTCTGGAAGATCATGATCAGGCGGCCTCCGGGGCGGTCTTCTCGAGGGCGGCGTCTCCAAGGAGTTGAATGTAGAGATCCTCGAGGGTGGGACGCTTGAGACGCAGGTCGAGGAGGGTGGCGTTCGATGACTCGAGCGCCGCGCCGAGCCCTACGATGGCGGCGGTGGAGTCCCGGGTGCGATAGCGCAGGAGGGCGCCATCGCGCCCCTCGAACCGGGCGCCGGGCACCAGGTTCTGGGACCTGGTGAAGCAGTACAAGTTCGAACTGC